>JBPOIP010000111.1:0-110698 GCA_052034395.1 Pseudomonadota bacterium | reverse complement strand
GTTCCCGAATTGGTACGTGAGATCAAGCCGGAAGAGATGAATATTCCGATCCGCAACAAGCGTTAAGAGCCTGATCAGCAGAGCGTTCTGCTCCGAGTCCCCCGCCCGCTGTGCGGGGCTCCTCCTTTACCTGCACAGAACGCCCTGCCGCCCAGGCAGGTGATCGACCCGCTCGCCACACCGTTCCCACCCTTTCCGGGAACCACACATATGCTTGAAACCAAAGAACTCACGATCCGCTTCGGCGGGCACGTGGCGGTGAATGCTGTCAGCTGCACATTCAAGCCCGGTACGCTCACTGCCATTGTTGGCCCCAACGGCGCTGGCAAGACCACCTATTTCAATCTCATCTCCGGGCAGCTCAAAGCCAGCAGCGGTGAGGTGTATCTCAATGGCAATAGCCTGGCTGGTCTGAGCCCCTCGGCGCGTACGCGCGCTGGCCTGGGTCGGGCATTCCAGCTCACCAACCTGTTTCCCAACCTCACTGTGCTGGAGAACATTCGGCTTGCGGTGCAGGCGGCACGCGCAGGCAAGCATCTGCGCGGTCTGAATCTGTGGAGCATCTGGAGCGACCATAAGGCTCTGACCCAACTGGCTGAAGAGGTTCTGGAGGCCGTTGCCATGAATGACAAGCGGGCCGCAACGGTGGCCAGTTTGCCGCACGGTGACCAGCGCAAACTCGAAGTCGCTCTGCTGATGGCGCTGGAGCCCGACGTGTTCATGTTTGACGAACCCACGGCGGGCATGTCGGCGGACGAAGCACCTGTCATTCTCAACCTGATCCGCAAACTCAAGGAAGACAAGCGCAAGACCATTTTGCTGGTCGAGCACAAGATGGATGTGGTGCGGGAACTGGCAGACCGCATCATCGTGCTGCACAACGGAACCCTGGTGGCCGATGGCGACCCTGCCACGGTAATCGCTTCGCCCGTGGTGCAGGAGGCTTACTTGGGGGTTTCCCCCCAAGCCGCCTCTGCGCAAGATGTGGCTCCCCCCCATCCCAGCCTTCCCCCTCAAGGGGTAAGGAGTAATACCCCATGAGCCAGCATCTTCTCGAACTCAATGGCGTGCACACCCATATCGGTGCGTACCACATCCTGCATGGCGTTGACCTTGTTGTTGCACGTGGCCAGCTCACCATGCTGCTCGGTCGCAACGGTGCGGGCAAGACCACAACCCTTCGCACCATCATGGGCCTGTGGCATGCGTCGCAGGGATCGGTGGTGTTTGATGGCAAACCCATTACCGCCACAGAAACCCCCGCCATCGCAAGCCTGGACATCGCCTATGTGCCGGAAAACATGGGCATCTTTTCCGATTTAACCGTCAAGGAAAACATGCTGCTGGCAGCGCGCGGCGCCAAGCGGGCCGATCAGATGGACGTCAAACGGCTGGAGTGGATATTCACGCTCTTTCCGGCGGTGCAGAAGTTCTGGAACCATCCTGCAGGCAAGCTCTCGGGCGGACAGAAGCAGATGCTGGCTGTGGCACGCGCCATCGTGGAGCCGCGCAAGCTGCTCATCGTGGACGAGCCCAGCAAGGGTCTGGCCCCGGCCATCATCAACAACATGATTGATGCGTTCGCGCAGCTCAAGCAGACCGGCACCACCATTTTGCTGGTGGAGCAGAACATCAGTTTTGCCAAGCGACTGGGCGATCAGGTGGCCGTCATGGACAACGGCCGCGTCGTGCATGCCGGCACCATGAAAGAACTGGCAGACAACGAAGACATGCAGCACGCCTTGCTGGGGTTGGCAATATGAGCGCCGCTGGATCGCTCCAAGGCGTCAGGGCCCCCTTGAGGGGCAGCGCAGTACGCCTGGCGACAAGTGTGAGGGCAACAACACTATGAAAAATTTTGATTTCGACTGGAAGCCTCTGGTGCTGGTTCCCATGCTGGCGCTGCTGGTGATGCCGTTCATCGGCTCCACCTCCAGCTGGGTTACTTTGACGGTGGCTGGCCTGGCCATGGGCATGATCATCTTCATCATTGCCTCGGGTCTGACCCTGGTGTTCGGATTGATGGATGTGCTGAACTTCGGCCACGGGGTTTTCATCGCGCTGGGTGCGTTTGTGGCGACGTCGGTTTTGGGTGCCATGGGCGATTGGACCGGCTCCGACGAACTCTGGCGTAATCTGGTGGCAGTGTTCCCCGCCATGCTGGTTGCCATGGCCGTGGCGGGTGCAGTGGGTTTGGCATTTGAGCGGTTTATCGTGCGGCCGGTTTATGGCCAGCACCTCAAGCAGATCCTCATCACCATGGGCGGCATGATCATTGGCGAAGAGTTGATCAAGGTCATCTGGGGGCCGGCCCAGCTGGCACTGCCCCTGCCCGATGCCATGCGTGGCTCGCTCTACCTGGGTGATGCTGCCATCGAAAAATACCGCCTGATGGCCGTGGTGGTCGGCCTGGCGGTGTTCGCCACTTTGGCCTGGGTGCTCGGGCGTACCAAGATCGGGCTGTTGATTCGCGCCGGCGTGCAGGACCGCGAGATGGTGGAGTCGCTGGGTTACCGCATCAAACGATTGTTTGTGGGCGTGTTTGTGGTGGGCAGTGCGCTGGCCGGTCTGGGTGGCGTGATGTGGGGGCTGTACCAGCAGACGGTTACTCCGCAGATGGGCGCGCAGGTCAATGTGCTGATCTTCATCGTCATCATCATCGGCGGGCTGGGTTCCACCGGGGGTGCGCTGATTGGTTCTTTGCTGGTGGGGCTGATGGCCAACTACACCGGTTTTCTGGCGCCCAAGGTGGCGCTGTTCTCCAATATTGCACTCATGGTGGCGATATTGCTATGGCGTCCGCAGGGTGTTTACCCCGTCGCGAACCGATAAGGCGCATTGACATGTTGCAACGACTCCTCTCCCATGACATGCCGCGCAGCCGCTGGCTGGCGGGGTTGCTGGTGCTGCTGGTGCTGGCATTGGCCCTGACGCCCTTCATCTTTCCGGGCGTCAAGGCGCTCAACGTGGCGGCCAAGGTGCTGGTATTTGTGGTGCTGGTGGCCAGCTTTGACCTGCTGCTGGGCTACACCGGTATCGTCAGCTTTGCGCACACCATGTTTTTTGGTATCGGCGCCTACGGAATCGCAATTGCCACAACCCGAATGGGACCAACCTGGGAGGCTCTGGCGGTGGGACTCGGCGGTAGTCTGGTGCTGTCGTTTGTGCTGGCGCTGCTCGTAGGGCTGTTTTCGCTGCGGGTGCGAGCCATCTTTTTTGCCATGATCACGCTGGCGGTGGCTTCGGCTTTTCTGACACTGGCCTCGCAGCTGCACGAAATCACCGGTGGCGAGGACGGTATTTCGTTCAAGGTACCCGAGATCCTGTCGCCCAGTTACGAGTTCAGCGAGCAGCCCTTCCTGGGTGTCTCGCTGGACGGTCGCCTGCTGTGCTACTACCTGCTTTTTGTGACGGGCTTGGTGCTGTTTCTGGCGCTGCTGCGCATCGTGAATTCGCCGTTTGGCCGGGTGTTGCAGGCGATTCGCGAGAACGAGTTTCGCGCCGAAGCCATTGGCTACCGGGTGGTGGTGTACCGCACCACATCGGCCATTCTGTCGGCGCTGTTTGCCTGTCTGGCAGGAGCCATGCTGGCCCTCTGGTTGCGCTACAACGGGCCGGATACGTCGCTGTCGTTTGAAATCATGATGGACGTACTGCTGATCGTCGTGATTGGCGGCATGGGCACCATGTATGGCGCGATCGTCGGTGCCTCCCTGTTTCTGGTGGCGCAAAGCTATCTGCAGGACTTGCTGCGTCTGGGCAGTGAAGCCGCCAGCGCCTTGCCCTGGCTCTCGGCCCTGTTGTCTCCCGACCGGTGGCTGTTGTGGCTGGGTGTGCTATTCGTCCTGTCGGTCTACTATTTCCCTTCCGGGGTAGTGGGTAGGCTGCGCGCGCGGAGTTTGCATTCTTGATGATGGAGCATTGCACTATGTCCCCAAGTTCCCACTATGTCACCTGTGCCGGTCTGGAGATTCATTACACCGAGTGGGGTGCACCCGATGCGCCCGTGGTGGTCGCATGGCATGGGCTTGCGCGCACCGGGCGCGACATGGATGAGTTGGCCGAACACCTGAGCCCACGCTACCGCGTGTTGTGCCCCGACATGATCGGCCGGGGCCTGAGCCAGTGGAGCAAGCGTCCTGAGCAGGAATATTGTCTGGCTTTCTACGCCCGTATCGCGGCGCAGTTTTTTGACCAGCTCGGGATTGAGCGCGCGCATTGGGTTGGCACCTCCATGGGCGGTGCCATTGGCACGGTATGCGCGTCGGGGCTGTTTGAGCCGTCCATGCCCGCGCGGATCCTGAGTCTCACGCTCAATGACAACGCGCCGTCCCTGGCATCGTCAGCCATTGCGCGCATCCGTGACTATGCTGGTAACCCGCCGGCTTTTGAGACAGTGCCGGAACTGGAAGCATTTTTCCGGCAGGTTTATAAACCGTATGGCTGGATGAGTGATGCACAGTGGCGTCGGCTGACCGAGACATCCACACGTCGCCTGCCCGATGGGCGCGTGACGCCCCATTACGATCCGGCCATGGTGCAGCAGTTCATCTGCCACCCCACCGACTACGACATCTGGCCCCATTACGATGCCCTGAAAATCCCGGTTCTGTGTCTGCACGGTGTCGAATCCGACCTGGTGCTGGACGAGACCATCGCCTTGATGCGCCACCGTGGCCCAGGACTGGACGGGCGGTTGCAGGTGCTGGAAGTGCCCCATTGCGGGCACGCCCCGGCGTTGAACGTGTCTGAACAGTTGAATCCCGTTAGCGACTTTATTGCCGCGTCTTCGCCGGTCCATTAGCCGCACGCTGCAAAAACGCCTGGTACTGTTCCAGCGGCACCAGCAGCCCGCCCGTGGTCCACACCACGTGACTGGCACCCGGACACGCCAGCGCGCTACCGCACAAATGCCCTGGGCCGCTGAAACCGGCCGCGGCTGATGGCTCCATGCGCAGGCCTTCAGTAGCCATGGCCAACGCCAGATGGTCGAACAGGGTCTGGTCTTCAACCGTAAAGACACCGGCCAGCCGTTCGCGCATGACATCGGCTGCCAGTTGCGAGGCGCGCGGCACGGCCAGGCCATCGGCTTCGGTCTGGTTGGTCAGGCCAAAGTCATAGATGCACGCTCTGCTGCCCTCTGGCGCCAGCATGTGCACCAGAAAACAGGGCGACTGCACCGGCTCGGCAAAAAAACAGTGCACGTTCTCGCCAAACAGCTGGTGCAGCCCCCAGGCGATGCCCGCCGGTGCACCGCCTACGCCGCAGGGAAGGTACACGAGCAAGGGATGCTGTGCATCCACCTGCACGCCTTGCGCCTGCAGTTGCGCCTGCAAGTACAAGGCCGCTGTGCTGTAGCCCATGAAGAGCGAGAGCGATCGCTCGTCATCCACAAAGTGGCACAGCGGGTCGGCCAGTGCCAGCGTGCGGCCGCTGGCCACTGCCTGCTCGTAGTCCCCTGCGTGCTCGATGACGTCCACGCCGCGCTGGCGCAGGCGCTGCTTCTTCCACTCCTTGGCCTCGGTTGACATGTGCACCACGGAGCGAAATCCCAGAGCCGCTGCCAGCACGCCAATGGCCATGCCCAGATTGCCGGTCGAACCCACGGCAATCTGGTGCTTGGCAAACAGGGCGCGCGCATCGGTGCCCGCCAGTGCCCGGTAGTCAGAGGCGGTTTGCAGAAGGCCATTTTTCAGCGCCAACTGCTCGGCAACCTCCAGCACTTCATGGAAGCCGCCGCGCGCCTTGATGGAGCCCGCCACCGGCAGGCTGTGGTCTGCCTTGACCCATAGCCGCCCCTGGCTGTCGGGCAGGTCCAACGCTTTTTGCAGCGCGGGCACGGGCAGCAGGGCGGACTCAATCTGTCCTCGGTTTTCGGCCAGTTCCGGAAAAAGCTGGACCAGCAGGGGAGCAAACCGTGTGAAGCGGTCCCGTGCGGCGTGCATGCCCGCGCGTGGAAATCGCAGTGGGTCTGCTGCGTTTGCCCGAGCGACGTTGCGCAGCGGGTTGATCCAGAGCTGGGGCGTCGCTGCGCGGAGCCTTGCCAGGGTTTCTTGGGTCATAAAGTGCCTCCAGGCCTCGTGGATATTGTGTATGTAGCTATCAATAGCGTAGCTAAATGGGCGCTGGTTCCAGCTTGCGCAGTTGTTGCTGTGTCAGTTCCACCCACAGGCATTCACCGTTCTGGGGCTTCAGGTGCAGCACGGTACTTCGGCTGTGCCCGCTGACGATGCGTGTGACCACGTCCAGGACCCAGCCGTGGGTGACGACCAGCACCCGCTCACCCGCGTGTCGCGCGCCAATGTCATCTAGCGCTGTCAGCACGCGGTCCACAAACTCGTCCAGGCCTTCGCCACCCACAAATTCGGCCGCCGGGTTACGCCGCAAAATCTGCTCCAGCAGAGCGGGGTTGAGTTCGGCCAGCTCGCTTTTCGGAATGCCCTGAATGGCCCCAAAGTGTTTTTCCTTCAGGCCGTCGTGGCTGGTGGGTGGGGGCAAGCCCAGCACGGCGGCAACGATGTCTGCCGTCTCGTGCGCACGTGCCAGCGGGCTGGCCCAGATGGCGTCAAACCCGGCGTTTGCCAGTTTGGCTGCCAGCGCCTGCGCCTGGCTGCGCCCCAGGTCATTGAGGGGCACGTCAAACCAGCCCTGCAGGATGCCACTCTTGTTCCAGTCGGTCTCTCCGTGGCGGGCAATGCAGAGCTGTGTGGGCTTCATGCGGTGATGTGCACCCGGTCCGCCGGAATAACCTGTACCCGTGGCCCAAAGCTCTGCATGTTGGCCAGCGTGGTGTTGTGGTGGGCCGTGATCTGCGCAGCGGTGAGGCCCCCGCTGTCCAGCGTGGAGTGGCCGTCTGCCACCAGGGTCACCGGGTAACCCAGGGCCAGCGCGCGGCGCACCGAGCTGTCCACGCAAAACTCGCTTTGCAGGCCGCAGGCCACCAGTTCCGTGACACCACGGGCTTGCAAAAGTGCTTGCAGATCCGTGTTGTGAAAGGAGTCGCAGGTGGTCTTGCGCACATACAGATCGGACGCCAGCGCGTGCAACCGGGTGTCCAGCTGCCACCCATCCTGCCCGCAGACCATTGGACCTTCGGGCTCTTCATGCTGGATGTACACCACCGGTGCCCCGGCATCACGGGCCAGTGCCGTGACCTGGTTGATGCGGTCAATGACGCGTGCCGCGTCAAACACGGCCCATTCACCCGCGCACAGCGCCTGTTGGACGTCGATAACGAGCAAGGCGGTTGTCATTGTTTGGCTCCCAGTGCCAATGCCTCCTTGCGTGACTCGGCGAAGTCCAGTGCGTTAGGTGCCTTCTGTGTATCCCACCCACCCAGGTGGCGCTCGCTGATGTTGCACAGTGCGGTGATCCACTCCGGGTCGTCATTCAGGCACGGGATGTAATGGAAGGCCTTGCCGCCGGCCAGCAGGAAGGCGGCGCGGCCCTCCATGTCAATTTCTTCCAGCGTTTCCAGGCAGTCGCTGGTGAAGCCGGGGCACACAACGTCCACCCGCTTGACACCGGACTTGGCCAGCGCAATCAGGGTCGGCTCGGTATAGGGCTCAAGCCATTTGGCACGGCCCAGGCGCGACTGGAAGGTGACTTTGTATTCGGTCTTGTCAATGCCCAGGCGTTCGGCAACCAGGCGCGCGGTCTTCATGCACTCGCAGTGGTAGGGGTCGCCCAGCTCCAGTGTGCGTGCGGGCACGCCATGGAAGCTCATCACCAGCTGGTTGGGTCGGCCATGGTCTTTCCAGTAGCGCTGGATGCTGGCGGTCAGCGCCGAAATGTAGTCCCGGTCGTCGTGGTAGTGGTTGATGAATCGCAGCTCCGGCAGGCTGCGTGTGCGCTGCGCCCAGGCATACACGGCATCAAAGACACTGGCCGTGGTGGTGGCACTGTATTGGGGGTAGGCAGGTACCACCAGCACACGGGTCACGCCGTCCGCCTTCATGGCATCCAGCTGCGAAGCAATGGAGGTGCTGCCATAGCGCATGGCCCAGCGCACCTTGACCGCATGGTTGCGCTGACCCAGCCAGCCCTGCAGCAGCCGTGACTGCTTTTCGGTCCAGATCTTCAGGGGCGAGCCCTCGGGCGTCCAGACACTGGCGTATTTGGCAGCTGACTTGGCGGGGCGAAAGCGCAGGATGATGCCGTGCAGGATGAACCACCACAGCAGTCGCGGAATCTCCACCACCCGGTGGTCACTCAAAAACTCGGCCAGGTAGCGGCGCACCGCTGTGGGTGTGGGTGCATCGGGGGTGCCCAGGTTGCACAGCAAAACGGCCGTACGCGGGGGTTGGCCGTGGGTATAGGGGGGTTCTTTTTCAAAGGGCATGGGGGTATTTTCTGCGACCGGCTCCGCGGGTCAGGGTCGCAGGGTCAATGTGGTTTTCGTTTGTGCCTTGACATCGGCGGCACTGAGGTATTGGCGCATGTACAGGCCCTCGGAGAACAGGGCGGCCTGGTCGTCATAGTGCTTGTCAAACAGCACGCCGCTCTGGCCCACCGGATTGATGCCGATGGACTTGTCAGGCTGCGCGAAATCGATCACGCGCCGGGTTGAAGGGCCCGACTTGACTGGCCAGGGACCCGGGCCCATGTTGACGTTGAGGTTGTTGGGCGTTTCGCGTCCGCCTGCCACCTTGAACGGCCCGACGTTGAAAACCTTGTCCAGCGGCTTCTGCATGCCCAGGGGGTGGACGTGTGTGAGCGTGTGCGCATTGCCCCAGCGCCATAGCAGCAGGTCCTTGCCATAGATGGACTCGAGGTGTTTGATCGTATTCACCCAGGCGATGCGCACGGTCTCGAACCGGTTCTCCACCGATTTTGTGTTGATGTTGTCCCACCAGGGTGAGTTGGCGTCGACGACCAGTCGTGGCAGGGCGCTGTCCAGTGCAAAGGTCTTTAGCAGGTTCTTGAACTGCACCTCGCCCATTTCGTCGGCCAGTGCGGCCCGGGCAAGCTCGTAGGTGAGCTGGGTGAACAGCAGTGCGGCCATGCTGTCGCGGCTGTAATCACCATCCCATAGTTCCAGAGGCTCCAGGAACGCCTTTTCGTAGGGGTCGGTGGTGACGCTCTTGAGAATGGGCATCATGTCCTTGAGGATGCGAGGCCCGTATCCGTTGCCGCCGTCGAGTTGCAGGCTCTGCGAGGCTGCGGTGTCCCATTTGCGGTCGGGGTCACGAAAAGCCCCATCAATGCGTTGGGCGCGGTCCGCCAGGCAGTAATAGCCGGGTACCGGCACACCACTGGCCGGCTGGGGTTGGTGATTGGCCGAGACGATGTAGCCCCGCGCGGGGTTCTCTTCCTGGGGGTTGAAGTTGAACGCGTAAAAACCGTTCTTTTCGGCTTCGCCCGTGCCGCCGTCGAGCAGGAAGGTCGGATTCACGCCGGGTGGACGAATGGGCAGGCGGGCGGCGGCCCACCAGCCGATATCACCTGCAGCGTTGGCCCAAACCACGTTGAGGCCGGGGGAATGGATTTTTTCGGATGCGGCGCGCGCCTTTTCGCGGGTGTCGGCGCGGTTGAGTTCGTAAAAGGCCTGCAGGATGGGGTTTTCGGTTTCCAGAAACGCCCACCACATGGCTACTGGCGTGGTGCCAAAGTTTTCCTTGAAAACGTCGGTGATGATGGGGCCATGCGGCGAGCGCCGCAGCGTCAGCTGCACGTCGGCAGAGTCCTTCACCTTGATGGTTTCTGTCCGCGAGGTCATATCCACCCATGCGCCGCGCACCCAAACCTGGTTGGCATTGGCCGGATTCTGCCGTTCGGCGATCAGGTCCAGGTCGTCGTTCTCGAACATGGTCAGGCTCCAGCCAAAGCGGGCGTTATGGCCCAGCATGGCTACCGGAATGAGCGACTGGTAGTGTCCGTACAGGTCAAAGCCCGGTGCGGTCAGGTGGGCTTCGTACCAGACCGACGGGGCCGAGAAAGCAATATGCGGGTCACCTGCCAGCATGGGCTTGCCGCTGGCCGTTCGCTTGCCGGAAATGGCCCAGGCGTTGCTGCCCTCAAAGACCGGCACGCCTGCGGCCTGCAGCGCGCTCTGGCTGAGGTCGGCCAGCTGGTTCAGGTTTTGCCAGTCTTTGGCACCGAGCGCCAAGGAAGGACGCTGCGCGGCGCCTGACGTTGCGGCCTGGTCAATAACGCCTTCGGGGTGCCACTCCAGGTCAAAGATGCGCAGGTAGTCCGGACCCAGGTTGTCACGGATGTAGGTCATGGGGGGGTCGGTTCGCAGGCCTGCCGCAAAGCTGTACGCCAAGTAACCCGATACGGCAAACGTATCCTGGGGTGTGAAAGGCCGCATGGGGATTTTCAGGATGTCAAATTCCAGAGGCGCCGGATGCGATGCCTGGTACTGGTTGATGCCATCGAGGTAGGACAGCAGGGCCATGTCGCTGGCGCGTACGGGGTTCACCTGCGCGGCAACCACTTCGGCGCGCGCGCGTATGCCCAGCGTGCGAAACAGCTTGTCGGTTTCGAGCAGTTTGGGTCCGAGGATTTCGGCCAACTCACCCTTGGCCAGGCGACGCATCATTTCCATCTGGAACAACCGGTCCTGCGCATGCACGTAGCCCAGCGCGCGGTACATGTCCATTTCGTTTTCCGCTCGGATGTGCGGCACGCCGCGGTCATCGTAGGCCACGGTGACCGGGGCTTTCAGCTGGTTAAGGGCGATGGTCCCTTCGCGCACCGGAAGCTTGGTTCGGATATGCCAGGTGGCAAAACCAGCGGCAGCGATGAGTGCTGCACCAACGGTTGCTGCGACGATTTTCACTGCGATATGCATGGACTTGGGGCTCCTGTGGAGCGCCCATCATACGCATCCGGCAGCCCAGCCGCTACGCACGGCGCCCTCCAGTGTGGCGGGGTAGGGCCCATCCACATAGTCACCGGCCGCCAGCAGCCCGGGTGCAATGTTCTGGGCCGGGCGTATCAGGCCGGGTGTGCAGGCAAAGGTGGCGTGCTTTTCGATCACGGTTTTTACGGGCCGCAGGTCGCCCAGACCCAGCGGTGCGAGTTGGGCTGCGGCCTGGGCGAGCACCGCAGCCTGCAATTCCTGTTGGGTGCCGGTGCTGGCGCTCACCACAAAAGCCAGCAAGCCCTTGGGGCCGCCGAGCTGGCCGCGGTCAAAGACGAACTGGGCAGGCGCTTGCGCGCTGGCGCGCAGGGCCAGCATCGCGTGGGGCAGTCGCGCCTGGGGGGCCCATGCGTAGACGGTGCCTATGGCTTCATAGCGCAGTGCTTGGGTGGTGCGGATCCAATTGTGCAGGTCAGATGCTATTGAATCAGGAGCAAACTCCTGATATTCCATAAGGGCCTGCACCGCATTGGATGCAGAGCTTGCCCAGATGACCCGATCAAAGGCCGCGCCGTCCAGCAGCCATTGGCTATCGCCCTGGCGCAACTGGCTGATCCGTTGCCCCATGTGCACGACCCCGCCGCGTTGTGTGACCCAGTGCGCGGCAGCCACTGGAAACAACGCGCTGAGGTCCGTGCGCGTGAGCAGCAGGTGCGAGCCACCGCGTACACCAAACAGGGCATCTTTCAGAACCCGCAGAAACACGCTGGCGCTGGCCTGCGCTGCCGGGGTGTTGAGCGCCGACACGCACAGCGGCTCGATCAACTCCGCCACCACGCGCGGCGCCAGGTTGCTGCACAACTGTGCGACCGAGCTTTGTGGTGCGCAAGAGAAACCTGCCCATTGCCAGCCCAGGCAGGTGCGGATCAGCGACAGGCGTTCATGCCAGCTCCAGCCCTCTGCGGTGGCAATGGCGGCAAGGGCATCCAGCGGTGCGGGCCATTGCATCGCCAGCGCCGGGGTTTGCAGGCCGGTGCCATCGGGAAAGGGCAGTGCCAGCGGCAGGCGCCGCAGTGTGGCGTCCGTATCCACGCCGACATGGCGCATCAGGCGCAAGGCCTCGGTGTAGGCACCAATGAGGATGTGCTGGCCGTTGTCGAGCGTGACCGGTGTGCCATCGGGTAGCAGGGCAGGCAACGCGCGAGCCCGTCCGCCCAGGGTTCGCGCGGCTTCAAACACCGTGACCGCATGGCCCTTTTCACAGGCCGCCACTGCGGCGGCCATACCGGCCCAGCCGGCTCCGACGATGGCGACCTTCACAGTCGGCCCAGAGCCTGCACCTTCCACGCCAGCCACATCTTGCGCAGGGGCGTGAGGTGGATGCGCTGGTGCAGCACCTGGAACTGGTCCGCCTCGATCTCGCGCAGCAGGGCGCGGTAAATGCTGGCCATCATCAGGCCGGGCTTTTGCGCCCTGCGGTCCTGCGCAGGAAGCAGGGCCAGCGCTTCGTCGTAGAGCGCGTGTGCGCGCCGGGCCTGGAACTGCATGAGTGCGGTGAAGCGTTCGGAGTAGGTGCGCTTGAGAATTTCCTGCGCTTTCACGTCAAACTGCTTGAGCTCGTTCACGGGCAGATAAATGCGACCGCGCATGGCATCCTCACCCACATCGCGGATGATGTTGGTGAGTTGCAGTGCCTGCCCCAGTGTGTGCGCGTATTGGGTGGTTTGCGCCTGGGTCTGGCCAAAAATGCGCGCGGCAACTTCGCCCACCTCGCCAGCGACCAGGTGGCAATAGCGCTGCAGGCCGGTAAAGTCCAGATAGCGGGTCTGCTCCAGGTCCATCTGGCAGCCCTCGATGACGGCCTGAAGATGGCGCTGCTCGATGCCAAACGTGGCAGTCAGCGGCATCAGCGCCTGTGTGACCGGGTGCGTGGGTTGCCCGGCAAATGCCTTTGCTACTTCAGACTTCCACCAGGCCAGCTTGGTGTGTGCGATGCTGGCGTCCACCATGTCGTCGACCACATCGTCCACTTCACGGCAGAAGGCGTAAAAGGCGGTGATGGCAGCGCGCTTGGGCGCCGGCAAAAACAGAAAGGCGTAGTAAAAGCTGCTGCCGGATGCAGCGGCTTTCTGCTGGACGTATTGCTCGGGGGTCATGGGCTTATTGTTACATCCACAGCGCGCGCCACAGCATGACCGGAAAATCAAACCAGCGCAGGGTAGGGCGCTGACTCAGGGTGGCATAGTTCAAAGCCTCGATGCGGTCCAGAATCCGCAGCCCGCCTTGCACTACCAGCCGCAGCTCCCATCCGGCACGTCCGGGGACCTGGTGCACGAGTTGTGAGCCAAATTGCATGCTGGCCCTCGCAGTTGCTACGCAGTGTGCTATCAATAACGTAGCGTTTGGTGTTTGACGCTGTGCCAGCATGTCCTCCCGCGACAGGCCAAAACGTGCGCAGTCGTCGTGCGGCAGGTAGTAGCGGCCCCGGGGAATATCCACACTGAGGTCCTGCCAGAAGTTGATCAGCTGCAAGGCGCTGCAGATGGCGTCGCTGCGCTGGAGCGCGGTTGCATCGACCACGCCGTACAGGTGCAGCAGCAGCCGTCCGACCGGGTTGGCCGAGCGCTGGCAGTAATCCAATAGCTCGGCGTGGGAGGCGTAGCCCTCAGCGGCGGCGGACTTGCGGATGTCCTGCGCGAACGCGTCCAGCAAGTCGTGCAACAGTTGGGGCGGCAGGTGATAGGTGGCCATTGCCTGCTGCAGCGGACCAAAGACGTGTGGCCATCCGGAGCCGGTCAATAGGGTGCTGTGCTGGGCAGGGTGCGCCGCACACGCAGCAACGAGAGCCTGCCGGTAGGCCTGCAACTGCTCCAGTCGTTCGGCAGGCGTGGCGTCACCCTCGTCGGCTATGTCATCGGCCGTGCGGGCGAAGTGGTAAATGGCCGCGATGGGGCGGCGCAAATGCGCCGGGCACAGGAACGACGCCACCGGAAAGTTTTCGTAATGGGTGATGGGCGCTGGATGGTCCGGTGCGGCTTGCATGGGGGCGATTTTGCCAGCAGGGGCTATCGGGATTGCCGTAAACCGAAGTGGGCGGATGCGAAAAGAATTTCTGCACAAGCGGGGTGACACCAGCCACCCGGCACACTATGCAGGTTATCGCTTGATGACGAGGCCTTGACCGGTTGGCAAGGGAATAACCCGGTATCCGCGTTCCTGCAGCCATTGATCCTCTGCAATTTTTTGGTCCCGGTAGATGCCGGCCCACTCGTAGTCGTCAAGGATCAGGATGCCTCCGGGAACGATTTTTTCAAACAAAGTGTCCAACGCAGCGACCTCTGCGACAGCCTGATTCATGTCGATATGCAAGTAGGCAATGCGATCCGGGCAGGCAGATTCGAACACTTCGGGAATCAACCCCTTGACTATTTTGACCTGCGGGTAGGCTTTGAACTTGCTCTTGACGCGCTCATACAGTTCTGGACCATGTTCAGGCATGGCGTGGTTCAGCATGGAAGCGCTGTGTTCAAAGGCGTCGAACCCCCAGAATGTCTTGGGAAATTGGGTTCCACCCAGGTAATCAATCACGGTCTTGATACCAACGCCCGTGTACGCACCACATTCGACAAAGTCTCCCTCAAGCTGAACGCAATGGTGCGCAGCGCACGCGAGGACGTAGCGTCGCCAGCCAATCGTTTCATCCGCGGCACATTCCACATTGGACTCCCAGGCTTGAACGAAGTGCTGGTCATCCAGCATGGAGATATTTTTGCCCCAGGTAAGAAAATTGTCGCCAAAGTGGTAGCCGCCCTCACCCAGGCTGACAATTTTCTTGGCGCAATCGGTCACGGTTTCGTGGTCCTTGCTGCTCCAGAACAAAGGATGGAAAAACGCCGGAATCACATTGGGATCTGGCCGTGTCAACGATGGCAGAAACGGCGGGCTGGCCGTACCGGCATTGGCGTGTGTGTCGTTTTTCCGGTTGGGTTTCACGCTGAAAATGCCGCTGACAAAATCAAGGAATTTCATTTGGTTTGGTGGGCAGGTTGAATGGTGGTGGCGATGAGTATGTTGTCACACCGTGCGCTTGAGCGGGCTGCGTTGATCCAGGGCATCCAGGTAGTTTTCGATGCCCGCGCCCTCACGTTCCAGAAACCTGGCAACCGCATCGGCAAACGAGGGATGCGCCAGCCAGTGGGCGCTGGTGGTCTTGACGGGCAGCAATGCGCGGGCCATTTTGTGCTCGCCCTGGGCGCCGCCCTCAAAGCGGTGGTAGCCGTGCTCTATGCACCACTGCAGGGGCTGGTAGTAGCAGGCCTCAAAATGCAGGCAATCCACACGTTCCAAGGCACCCCAGTACCGGCCATAGGCCACTTTCACGGTTTCGTTGGTGCGATTGTGCGGCACCGTGCTTTGCTCCGTGTCCCCCGCCCGCGTTGCGGGCTCCTCCTTGATCTGCGCAAAACACGGTTCCGCCCGATCTCCTGGAGCATGTTGGTCACTAGCCCTCATAGAACGTGCATCGATCGCTATCAAACTGGTAGCAATCGGGCGACCATTTCGTTCCGCGGTGAATAGCAGCCACTGGTCGGGCATGGTGTCGGCCATGCGCTGAAAGAAGTCACGGTTCAGGTAGGGCGCGTTGCCGTGTTCCAGATAGGTGCGCTCATAGCAGCGGTAGAAGAAATCCCACTCCGCGTGAGTGATGTCGCGGCCCTGCGACCAGCGGAAGGTGACACCGGCGTCAAACACCTTGCGACGCTCCTGGCGAATTTTTTTGCGCTTTTCCTGCGACAGGGACATCAAAAAAGCATCGAAATCGTGAAAGGGCAGCGAACCGCGCGAAGCGGGGAGCGTGTGGGCAGAAGTTTCGTCGCCGGGCCGTCCCAAGGCGAAACGCGCCCCCTCTGGGGGCAGCGAACCACGCGAAGCGGGGAGCGTGGGGGCACTATTCGTCCAGTGAAACTGAACTGTGTGGCGCAGCATGAGGCCTGCCTGGGCGCAGGCAGCGGCATCGTTTTCATTGAGAAACAGCAGGTGCAACGATGACATGCCCGTTTGCGTGCACCATTGCAAAAGCGCTTGAAGCAGTGCAGCGCGCGCAGCATCGCTGCGCGCCATGAGTCGCGCGCCGGGGACTGGCGTAAACGGCACCGCAGCCACCGCCTTGGGGTAGTAGGGCAGGCCGTGCTGCGTATAGGCATTGGCCCAGGCCCAGTCGAACACGTACTCTCCGTAGGAGTGCGCTTTCTCGTAGATGGCGCAGGCGGCAAGCAGTTCGCCGTCGATGTACAGCGTAACAAAATGGGGCGTCCACCCGGTTTTGTTGCAGGCACTGGCACTGGCGTGCAATGCCGCCAGGTACGCGTGGCGCATGAAAGGGCTGGGGTTGTCCTGGGCTTGCAGCAGGGCGTCCCACGCGGCGGCATCCACCTCCAACGGCGAGTTGGCCACCCGGATGACATAATCCTCAGACAAGGCGTACCCCATGCGCAGACCCAGGCTCTGCAGGTCCGTGATTAACGAAGAATTCCTGTTTCATGACTCTCAAATTGTGTGTTGCGCAACTCAACTTCATTGTGGGTGACCTGCAGGGTAATGCCCAGAAGATCATTGCCGCTGCGAGGGACGCCTACGCAGATGGCGCACGGCTGTTGCTTACCCCCGAGCTGTCTATTTGCGGCTATGCCGCGGAAGACCTTTTCCTGCGTCCTGCATTCATCCGAGCCAGTGATGATGCCGTGAAAACAGTGGCCCACGCGCTGGCCGGGTTAAAGGACCTGTCAGTGGTGGTGGGGCATCCGAGCGGTGGTGACAGCCGCACACGCTCGGTGGCGGTCCAAAAGCGGTTCAACGCGGCCAGTGTGCTGCAGGAAGGTCGGGTGGTGGCGACCTACGCCAAGCGCGAGCTTCCCAATTATCAGGTGTTTGACGAACGGCGTTATTTTGCGCCTGGCGACGGCGTGTGTGTTTTTGAGGCAGGCGAGCCCGGGCAGCGCATTCGGGTTGGACTGCTGATTTGCGAAGACGCGTGGTTTGCAGAGCCCGCCAGGCTGGCACATGAGGCCGGGGCGCAGATGCTGGCGGTGATCAATGCGTCGCCATTCCATGTGGGCAAAGGCTATGAGCGCGAGGAAATGATGCGCCAGCGGGTTCAGGAGACAGGCCTGCCGCTGGTATATGCCCATCTGGTGGGTGGACAGGACGAGGTTGTGTTTGAGGGGCATTCCTTTGTGTTGAGCGCAGACGGCGCTGTGGCCGGTCGCGCTCCCAGTTTTAAAGAAAATATGTTCCCAGCCCTCGTGGATATTACGCAGATTGCTACAAAAATAGTAGCAACTGTGGAGCCGATGCACACGCCCGAGCAGGACCTGTGGGACGCGCTGGTGCTGGGTGTGCGGGATTACGTTGGCAAGAACGGCTTTCCGGGGGCGATTTTGGGCCTGTCGGGCGGTATCGATTCTGCCTTGGTGCTGGCGATCGCTGTGGACGCTCTTGGGGCGGATAAGGTGCGTGCAGTGATGATGCCTTCGCCGTATACCGCCGACATCAGTTGGCTGGACGCGCGCGAGATGGCCCAGCGCATGGGCGTGCGCTACGACGAAATTTCCATCGTGCCCCAGTTTGAGGCCTTCAAGGCGTCACTCGCCAGCGAGTTTGCCGGTCGGGCAGAGGATACAACTGAGGAAAACATCCAGGCGCGCATCCGGGGCACGCTGCTGATGGCGCTGTCAAACAAATTTGGCAGCATTGTGCTGACCACGGGCAACAAGTCGGAAATGGCCACCGGTTATTGCACGCTCTATGGCGACATGGCGGGTGGTTTTGCCGTGATCAAGGATCTGGCCAAGACCCTGGTGTTCAAAATGGCGCAGTGGCGCAATGCTAACGATCCGTACGCTACCGGTGCCAGTCCGATCCCTGAGCGCATCATCACCCGCCCGCCCAGCGCCGAATTGCGGCCTGACCAGAAGGATCAGGACAGCCTGCCGCCCTACGAGGTGCTGGACGCCATCGTGGACCGCTATATGGAAAACGACCAGAGCATAGAAACCATCGTTTCCGCCGGGTTTGCGCGGGCCGACGTGGAGAAGGTCACCCGGCTGATCAAGCTCAATGAATACAAACGCCGCCAGGCACCGGTCGGAATTCGGGTTACCCATCGCAGTTTTGGCAAGGATTGGCGTTATCCTATAACCAACCGATTCAGGGCTTGAGCCGCTTGCGCCACCGTTCTGTGAGGATTTGCGTTGCCTGCAACTGATTTTTTAGGAGTTTTATGAAACAAATTACTGCCATCGTCAAACCGTTCAAACTCGAAGAAGTGCGTGAAGCGCTGGCTGAATGCGGGGTGACTGGCCTGACGGTCACGGAAGTCAAGGGCTTTGGCCGTCAAAAAGGCCATACGGAGTTGTATCGCGGAGCCGAGTACGTGGTCGATTTTTTGCCAAAGGTCAAGGTTGAAGTGGTCGTAAAGACTGAAGACGTGGACCGTTGCGTGGACGCGATCGTCAAGGCCGCCCACACCGGCAAGATTGGTGACGGAAAGATTTTTGTAACCAGTGTGGAGCGGGTGGTGCGCATCCGCACCGGAGAGCAGGACGAATCCGCCGTTTGATCAGAGGCGGTGGTAGAGCGCCGCCGCCCAGATGCCTGCGCACAGCAGCAGGCTGAGCAGAACTGCCGCACTGCCCATGTCCTTTGCGCGCTTGGACAGGTCATGCCACTCCGGGCCAATGCGGTCAATGGCAGTTTCCACGGCGGTATTGAGCAGTTCCACAACCATCACCATCACCACGCTGGCACACAAAATCGCTGTCTCCAGCCAAGTGCGTCCGAGCCAGAACGCCAGCGGTACCAACAACATGGCCGCCAGCGCTTCTTGGCGGAATGCAGTCTCACCCCAACCAGTGCGCAGTCCGGCCATGGAATAGCCGGTGGCATGCCACATTCGATTCAGACCTTTGCGCCCCTTCTGGGGGTTCACCGGTGTTTCGTTTGGTTCTTGGTGCACAGGGCAAATACCTTCAGCGGCGCACGGGTTGTGAATTCACCAGGCGCGTGCCTGCGAGAGCGTCATGCCAGAACTGCCCTTGCGGGTGAAAGCGGCTCAGGATCGCCCAGATGATCACCCATCCGGTGCAGATGAGCACCGACTCACCGCCAGAGACTTGAAACAGGGACAGCACCATCAGGGGAGGTATGAACCACAGCCAGCTGAGCGCGTAGCGAGCCAGAGCCCGCGCCTGCGTGATGGCATTGCCCCGCAGGTCGACAACGCGGATATGCCAGGTTTTCATGGCCAATGTCTGGCCCTTTGCCCAGAACCAGACAAAGTAAATGCCAAAAATGACAAAAACAAAGGCCTGCAGGGCGTGCCGGTTGTCCATGGCATTGCGGGTCTGGCTGAGGGTGCCGAAGAGGTAGCCGGCAATGAAGACCACTCCAAACAGAAGCATGCCCTCATACAGCCAGCAAGCCATGCGGCGCCACAATCCTGGTGTTGTCAATTCTGTTTGCATGGTGAGGAAGCTGAACGCGCTGAATTGTAGGGCGCTGCTTGTCGAACCTGCGCGGCGCCCAGTGCTTCCGGATGTGGTGCGTTCAGTTGGTTGCAGCGGTCGCACTGGCAGCAGAGGCCGTGCTTTCGGGTGACGGGACCGGTGGGCCGCTGTCAGGCGAAGCTGGCGGTGTGGCTGGAGCCGGTGCCGGGGCAGATGCGGGCGCAACGGATGTCTCGGGTAACAGCGTATTGGGGTTTATTTTGGGTTTTGCCGCGCTGGTGTCACCATCTTGCACAGACGTATGGCGCGTTACTGGAACAGGCGTCAGTTTGTCGGACGCCACTGGCGTGACAGCAACCGCAGCGCCTGCAGGTTTTGGGCTGCCTTTCGATGCAAGCCGCTCGCGCTCCTGGGCGCTCAGACTCTGGTAGGCCTCCCATTCCGCGGCCCGGTTCGATGGCGAGATTTTCTTGGTTTCAGCGAAATTCAAACGGGCCCGTTCGCGTTCGGCAGGCGTAAGTGCAGCCCATTCGACCATACGTTCCTGCATTTTTTTCTGATCTGCCTCGGCGCGCGATGGATAGCTTTGCGCTACCGCGATCCATTTGCTTTTATGCATGCTGCCCAAGCTGTCCCAGCTTGCGGCCAAAGGTTGCAGGATCAAGCGCTGCGCCTTGGTCAGATCCTGCCACTTTGGACCTGCAGACACGTTGGCCCCTGCAGGCGACGAGGCCTTTGCCTCCGGTTTGACAGCGGCAGTACCCGCGTCCTCAGCCTTTGGAGAACAGGCAACCAGCGCCAAAGCACATACCAGACTCAGACTGCTGACAGTGGCCATGCGGCGCACATGTTCGCGATGCATGCTGTGGGTTGATAGGATGGCCAATTGCATAGTTTCCGATGCAAGCACTATTCGCGGCGGGTTGTGTTCAGAAAATGGAGGAAACCAGGGTCGGTATACGCCGCGGGTGGCAAATCATCGGCCAGCAGCTCAGTATCGACCGCGGCCAGTTCGTCCACGCGCCTCTGTTCCTGAACGATCGCAATGGTCAAGAGTCCCGCAATCAGTACCAGCAAGGGAAGGAATGAACCGAGTCGTGTCCAGATACTGTTGCCCAAATCACCGCCCGTGAGCGTTGCTGTCCCCATACCTGCGTTGACACTGGATGCGCTCTGCAGTTTGACAACTTTGCGCTTGGCCACGGCTTGCATACGTGCAGCCTTAAGGCGTTCGGAGATGTCGTTAGGCAGATTTTGAGCGGATTCAGACAGGCGGGCCGCAATTGCGAGTCCCAATTGGTCCTGAAAACCGTCGCTTAGTGTTGAATCAAATGTCTTCATAGTCGTATTCCTTTTGCGCTCAGGGCTTTACCCAAAGCTTGGATTGCCCTGGAACAGTGCGTTTTGACACTGCCCTGCGAACAGCCCATGGCCGCTGCTGTCTCAGCAACATCCATATCCTCCCAGTAACGCATCAAAAAGGCTTCCCGTTGACGCGCCGGGAGTTGTTGGACCTCAATTTCTATTTCATGCAAAGTTTGTGCCCGTTCGGTCTGAGTCTCGGCACTCTCATTTTGTTCCCCGCTATGCGCTGCAATAAGGGTTTCCAGTAGATCAAAATGTTCGTCATCACCTGGTGACTCGAAGTCGCTCATGGTGGAAAACAGTGCTTTCTGGCTTTTTTGGCGTCGAAACCAGTCCAGTGTGCAGTTGGTCAGGATGCGCTGAAAGAGCATGGGCAGCTCTTCTGGCGGCTTGTGTCCGTAATGCTCTGCCAGTTTCATCATGCTGTCCTGCACAATGTCCAGGGCAGACTCGTCGTTTCTAACGTGGTAAACGGACCGTTTGAAAGCGCGCTTTTCCACGCTTTTCAAAAAATCCGAAAGTTCACGTTCAGAGGCCAAGTGTCAAAAGTGAAGTGAGTTGTGTGGAATTGCCCGACTCAGGAAGGGCCCCTGCAGGAGTGGTGCATTCAAGTCAGCAGACTTCGATTATCGCACCCGCTGAAAGAACATTCTTGTGCTGGAACGAAAAAAACGCGCATGCAATGCGATAATGCGCGCTGCAAATAAAAGGCAAACGGGTTGTGGTCCGGTGCAGCATTCAATGTGCCCATGGCCTAAATCCTAAGTCCCGACGCGACTCCACAAGTGTTTGCGAAGGGGCACCCAAGGTTTTTCGTTAGAGAAAATCACAAAGGTTCATCATGGAAATTTCAAAAGCTGAAATCGCTTCGGCATCTGCGGCATCTACCTCAAACAAGGGATCGGGTTCTTCGCCAGCCTCGCAGGAATTGCGTGGCGCCGAGGTTCTCGTCAAGGCACTCCAGGCGGAAGGCGTCAAGTACATCTGGGGTTACCCAGGCGGTGCGGTGTTGCACATTTACGATGCATTTTACAAACAGGACACCATTCAACATGTTTTGGTGCGCCATGAGCAGGCGGCCGTTCACGCCGCCGATGGATACGCGCGCGCCACAGGTGACGTTGGCGTTGCTCTGGTCACTTCGGGGCCAGGTGTCACCAACGCGGTCACCGGAATTGCGACGGCCTATATGGACAGCATTCCAATGGTCATCATTTCTGGTCAAGTGCCTACGCACGCGATTGGAATGGATGCCTTTCAGGAGTGTGACGCAGTGGGCATAACCCGTCCCGTTGTCAAACATAATTTTCTGGTCAAGGATGCACGAGATTTGGCACTGACGCTGCGTAAGGCGTTCCACATTGCACGTAGCGGGCGGCCGGGTCCGGTTCTGGTTGATATTCCAAAGGATGTGTCATTCAAGAAGGTGCCATATACCGGGTACCCCGCTGCGATCGAAATGCGATCCTATAACCCGGTTCGAAAAGGGCATGGCGGCCAGATTCGAAAGGCACTCCAGTTGTTGCTCGCTGCCAAGCGACCCTACATTTACACTGGCGGCGGCGTATTGTTGAGCAATGCGTCGACTGAGTTGCGTACTCTTGTCGATATGCTGGGCTATCCGTGTACCAACACTTTGATGGGTCTTGGTGCTTACCCCGCAAGTGACCGGAAGTTTCTGGGCATGCTTGGGATGCATGGAACGGTGGAAGCCAACAGCGCGATGCAAAATTGCGATGTGTTGCTGGCAGTGGGTGCGCGTTTCGATGACCGTGTGATCGGCAACCCCAAGCATTTCGCGCAGAATGAACGCAAGATCATTCATATTGATATTGATCCGTCCAGCATCTCCAAGCGCGTCAAGGTTGATATTCCCATCGTGGGTGATGTCAAGGATGTGCTGAGCGAAATGATTGCCATGATCAAGGAGGGCTCTGTAAAGCCGGATGCCAATGCCCTGGGTGCGTGGTGGGAAACGATTGACGCCTGGCGCAGCCGAGACTGCATGAAATACAGCATGGGCAACGGTGATGTGATCAAGCCGCAGCATGTCGTGGAGACGCTTTGGAACATGACCAAGGACGCGGACACTTACATCACGTCGGATGTGGGGCAGCATCAGATGTGGGCAGCGCAATATTACAAATTTGATGAGCCCCGCCGATGGATCAACTCGGGTGGACTCGGCACCATGGGCGTTGGCATTCCCTACGCCATGGGCATCAAACTTGCCAAACCGGAGAGTGAAGTGTTCTGCATCACCGGTGAAGGCTCCGTGCAGATGTGTATCCAGGAACTTTCGACCTGCCTGCAGTACAACACGCCAATCAAGATCGTCTCGCTCAACAATCGATATCTGGGCATGGTTCGTCAGTGGCAAGAGGTGGAATACGAGGGCCGGTACAGCCACAGTTACATGGACGCGCTCCCCAACTTTGTCAAATTGGCGGAGGCCTATGGGCATGTCGGCATGTTGATCGAGAAGCCTCAGGACGTTGAGCCGGCGCTGCGCGAGGCGCGCAAACTCAAGGACCGTACGGTTTTCATGGATTTCCGTACCGACCCCACAGAAAATGTGTTCCCGATGGTTCAGGCCGGCAAGGGGCTCACCGAAATGCTCCTCGGGTCGGAAGACCTGTAAGCATCGATTTAAACTTTATTTGACGAATCTATTGTCTGCCGAGCCTGACTGTTACCGCAGTTGGGGGAGGGCAACGAAAAGAGGAATCTATCGCTATGAAACACATCATTGCAGTATTGCTGGAGAACGAGCCAGGAGCTCTTTCCCGCGTTGTCGGTCTTTTTTCCGCTCGTGGCTACAACATTGAGTCTTTGACGGTGGCGCCCACTGAGGATCCCAGTCTGTCCCGAATGACCATTCAAACCACCGGGTCTGACGATGTCATTGAACAAATCACCAAACATTTGAATCGGCTGATCGAAGTGGTCAAGGTCGTTGATTTGACCGAAGGCTCCTACATTGAACGTGAATTGATGATGGTGAAGGTGCGGGCCGTTGGCAAGGAGCGCGAGGAAATGAAGCGTATGGCGGACATTTTCCGTGGCAGGATCATCGATGTGACAGACAAGAGTTACACCATTGAGCTGACCGGTGATCAGTCCAAGAATGATGCATTTCTCGAAGCGCTGGAGCGTGCTGCCATTTTGGAAACTGTGCGTACTGGCTCTAGCGGTATTGGGCGGGGTGAGCGGATTCTGAGGGTGTGAGTCCAGTATTTTTCGCTGACCAGGAGTCGCGGTATTTTTTGCAACCAGGCGCCTGACGCCTTTATTTATTACGGAGAACAAATGAAAGTTTATTACGACAAGGATTGCGACCTGAGTTTGATTAAGGGCAAGACCGTCGCCATCATCGGTTACGGCAGTCAGGGTCATGCACATGCGCAAAACCTGAATGACAGCGGCGTCAAAGTCGTTGTCGGTTTGCGCAAGGGCGGTGCATCCTGGGACAAAGTTGGCAAGGCTGGTCTGACAGTGATGGAAGTCAACGATGCGGTGAAGTCCGCTGACGTTGTGATGATCCTGCTGCCAGACGAGCAAATTGGCGAGGTTTACACCAATAATGTGGCCCCCAACATCAAGCAAGGTGCTTCCCTCGTGTTTGCGCACGGATTTAACGTGCACTACAATCAGGTTGTTCCCCGTGCAGATCTTGATGTCTGGATGGTTGCTCCCAAAGCGCCGGGCCATACGGTTCGCAACACCTATACCCAAGGGGGCGGTGTGCCCCATCTGGTTGCCATTCATCAGGACAAGTCTGGCAAGGCACGCGATCTGGCACTTTCGTACGCTATGGCGAATGGCGGCGGCAAGGCTGGCATCATTGAGACCAATTTCAAGGAAGAAACCGAAACCGATTTGTTCGGTGAGCAGGCCGTGTTGTGCGGTGGTGCTGTTGAGTTGATCAAAATGGGCTACGAGACCCTGACTGAAGCAGGCTATGCACCTGAAATGGCGTACTTCGAGTGTCTGCACGAGTTGAAGCTCATTGTTGACCTGATCTACGAAGGCGGCATTGCCAACATGAACTACTCCATTTCCAACAATGCGGAGTATGGAGAATACGTGACGGGACCTGAAGTCATCAATGACCAATCCCGCGCGGCCATGCGCAATGCTTTGAAGCGTATCCAGAACGGTGACTACGCCAAGATGTTCATTCAGGAGGGACGTCTGAATTATCCAAGCATGACCGCACGTCGTCGCAACACGGCTGACCATTCCATCGAGAAGGTCGGCACCCAGTTGCGCGCTATGATGCCTTGGATTGCGAAGAACAAGTTAGTGGATCAGACCCGCAACTAAGCAAATCGCAGCGTGCACGGGATGGCCACTTCGGTGGCCATTTTTGTTGCCTGCGGTGATTCCCGACTACCATCGGGCATCAAGCGGTGGTCGAGTCATGTCGCCGATTTGAAGTTGCTATACTTTCTGTAGCTTGCTGCGCAATACTCAAGAGGGCTGGAGGCCAATTTATGCAAGATGGTGACGATTTCGACGTAGGCGACGCGGATATGGTCGCGGCCAAGAAACGCCGCAAAGGCATCTACATACTCCCCAATCTTTTTACGCTGGCCGCATTGTTTGGCGGCTTCTATGCGATCGTGATGGCAATGGATGGGCGTTTTGATCAGGCAACCGTTGGGATATTTTGTGCAATGGTGCTCGATAGCCTGGATGGCCGGGTGGCGCGTATGACCAATACCCAGAGCGCATTTGGCGAGCAGATGGACTCGCTGTCGGATATGGTTTCCTTCGGTGCGGCGCCAGCGTTGATCGCCTATCTGTGGACGCTGAAAGGTTTGGGGCGTTGGGGCTGGATTGCCGCTTTTGTCTACTGCGCTTGTGCAGCCTTGCGCTTGGCACGATTCAACGTCAATACAGCCGTGGTGGATAAGCGGTTCTTTCAGGGGATGCCATCGCCGGCTGCTGCTGCTCTGGTGATAGGTTTTATCGGGTTGATGACCGATCTGGGAATCGGTGGTGCTGATCGTCTTGGCATTTTTGACGTTCGCTGGATCACCTTTGGTCTTGCTCTTTTTGCCGGTCTGACCATGGTAACGAATGTGCCTTTTTACAGCTTCAAGGGGGTGCACATGAAGCGTAGTGTGCCCTTTGCAGTCCTGGTGGCCATCGCCTTGGGTATCGCGGTTGTCAATATCGATCCGCCTACGGTTTTGTTTTGTGTTTTTGTGGCGTACAGCCTTAGCGGCTACGTGATTTACGGATGGCGCAGAGCCAATGGGCTCAGAACCAGCGTGATCAGCACATCCACGGACGAACCCGAAGAGCGAGGACTGCACAAGTAGCCTCGGCACGACATAGTGCGATGAAGTTTTGTGTTACATTGAACTCATGAATTTCGTTGCACTATCGCTATCGTTTCTACGCCATTACGGGCGGAAGAAGTAGCGCACGCACTGAATCCAACAAGGCCCGTTAGCACTCGCAACGGGCCTTTTTGTATTGGACTACCTAATTCAGGTTGCGAGTTATTGAAGATAAAAAAGGAGTATTCGATGGCTGACAAATTGATCATTTTTGACACGACCTTGCGAGATGGCGAGCAGTCTCCCGGAGCGTCGATGACACGCGACGAGAAGCTTCGCATTGCGCGGCAACTGGAAAGACTGAAAGTTGATGTGATCGAAGCCGGTTTTGCAGCGAGCTCCAACGGCGATTTTGACGCAGTCCAACTGATCGCGAACAACATCAAAGACTCGACGATTTGCTCACTGTCCCGAGCTAACGATCGTGACATTGCACGTGCAGCCGAAGCCCTCAAGGGGGCCAACCGGGCGCGTATTCATACCTTCATTGCGACATCGGCGTTGCATATGGAGAAAAAATTGCGCATGACGCCGGACCAGGTTTTTGAGCAAGCCAAGCAATCGGTTCGTTTTGCGCGAAATCTGGTAGGTGATATCGAGTTCAGCCCCGAGGATGGTTATCGAAGCGATGTGGACTTTCTGTGCAGGGTTATTGAAGCGGTGATTCATGAAGGCGCGACCACCATCAACGTGCCAGATACGGTGGGATACGCCATTCCCGAGCTTTACGGCAACTTCATCAGGACACTGCGGGAACGCGTTCCCAATTCGGACAAGGCGATATGGTCTGTTCACTGCCATAACGATCTGGGCATGGCTGTCGCGAATTCTCTGGCGGGTGTCAAGATTGGTGGCGCGCGGCAGGTGGAGTGCACGATCAACGGGCTTGGCGAGCGCGCAGGCAACTGCAGTCTTGAGGAAATAGTGATGGCGGTTAAGACGCGTAAGGACTATTTCGGCCTGGAGATGGGTATTGATACGCGGCACATTCTTGCAGCCAGCCGCATGGTGAGCCAGACTACGGGTTTTGTAGTGCAACCCAATAAGGCCGTTGTTGGTGCCAATGCGTTTGCCCACGCTTCCGGTATTCATCAGGATGGTGTATTGAAAGCACGTGATACCTATGAAATCATGCGTGCCGAGGATGTTGGTTGGACAGCCAACAAGATTGTTCTGGGTAAGCTGAGTGGGCGCAACGCTTTCAAACAACGGCTTCAGGAGCTGGGTGTCCAGCTGGATAGCGAAGCGGATATCAATTCCGCCTTTTCGCGGTTCAAAGAGCTTGCGGATCGAAAGAGCGAGATTTTTGACGAGGATATCCTTGCCCTCGTGAGCGATGAGAACATCGGGCATGTGAAAGAGCAATACAGTTTTGTTTCGCTTTCACAGCGCAGCGAGACCGGAGAGCGCCCAACTGCCAGCATTGTTTTCACCGTAGATGGAAAAGAGGTGACTGGAACATCCGATGGAAATGGTCCAGTGGATGCATCGCTTAAATCCATTGAAATGCATGTTAAAAGCGGCGCCGAAATGGTGCTTTATTCGGTCAATGCGATCAGCGGATCAACTGAAAGCCAAGGCGAAGTGACAGTCAGGTTGCAAAATAGTGGCCGGGTTGTCAATGGCGTTGGGTCCGACCCCGACATTGTGGTCGCTTCCGCCAAGGCCTACCTGAGTGCACTCAATAAGTTGCACAGCAAAGCGGATCGGGTTGCTGCGCAGGGTTAGAGTCTTAACATTCATGAAGTATGTCCCGCAAGTAGTTGATCTTGCGGGACATTTTTGATTACACTCCCGTTTGATGGAATTTTCCATATGGCTAATTCTTTCGATCACCGCGCAGTGGTTATGGGACATAACATGAAACGTATTTTTCGACCGTTGGGGATTTTTGCCGTCTTTTACGCGCTCCTCGTGATGCCTGTACAAGCGGAAATCAGTCAACGTGCATCGGCTGGTCAAAAGCAGCATGCCAAGCGTGTCGTGGCCAAACCAAAGGTCGTGAAGAAATCCACACGCGCTGCGGTTGTAACGCCAAAGTCACCATCGTTTGGACAACTTGCCGGTCTGCACAGTGCGCATGATGCGTTGGATTTGCGGTCCAGTGTCGCGCTGGTGGTGGATCAGGACACCCAGGAGGTACTTTTCCGCAAGAATGAGCTTGCGGTTCTACCCATTGCGTCGATCACCAAACTCATGACGGGACTGTTGATCAGTGAAGCCAAACTTCCCATGGATGAATTGATTGCCATCACACAAGATGATGTCGACATGGAGAAGGGAAGTTCTTCGCGTCTGCGGGTGGGCACGGAGTTGACCCGTGGCGAGTTGCTGCATCTTGCACTGATGTCCAGCGAAAATCGTGCGGCCAATGCACTGGGGCGCAGTTACCCGGGTGGTTTGCCGGTATTTGTGTCCATGATGAATGCGCGGGCGAAAATGCTTGGAATGGCTGATACCAGCTACGTCGAGCCGACGGGTCTGTCTAGCAAGAATCAGTCGAGTGCCCGTGATTTGGCAACCCTGGTGAATTTTGCATCTGGTGACGCCACTCTGCGGGAGCTCTCGACTTCTACAGGACATCAGGTCGCTGTTGGCCATCGCACTTTGCAATACAACAATACGAACCGTCTGGTGAAGAATCCTGCGTGGGAAATCGGCCTGCAGAAAACGGGCTACATATCAGAAGCGGGTCAGTGCCTGGTCATGCAGGCGAAAGTTGCGGGCCGTAAGCTCATCATGGTTTTTCTGGATTCTGCCGGTAAATTCAGTCGCCTTGCGGATGCAGAACGTGTAAAGCGCTGGGTGGAATCCATTCCGGCGCCTGTTGTCAAGGCAACACCTTTGGCCAGCGCTCCATCGGACCACCGAGTAGTTGCAAACTGAATCAGTTGATCAAGGAATTGCGCTGCGCTTGTGACCGAGTGACTCCGAAATTTGTCGGGCGGTTTCCTTGAGTTTGGGTAGCCAGTTCTCGTCGAGACGTCCTGACGGTGCAGAAATGGACAGCCCGGCGACGAGTCGGTCCTGGTCATCGTATATGCCGGCAGCCATGCATCGTACGCCCAATTCCAGTTCCTCGTTGTCGCTTGCCTGACCGCTTTGGCGTACTTTCGATAGTTCGCGTTCCAAATTGTCCAGTTGTGTGATGCTGTTCTTGGTATGGCCGTGCAAACTGGTTCGTGAGGCATAGGCACGAATCCTTTGTGCGTCATCTGCGGCGAGAAACAGCTTGCCAACCGAAGTGAGGTGCAACGGCGCTCGTCCGCCGATCGCGCGGACAACCTGCATTCCTGAGCGCTCACTAAACGCGCGTTCCACATAGACAATTTCGTCTCCTTGACGGACGCTCAAGTTGACCGGCTGCTGTGTCAGTTTGTGTAGTTCACGCATGGGCGCAACTGCGGCATCTCGAACATTCAGGCGTCCTTTGACAAGATTTCCCAATTCCAGCAGTCTCATCCCCAACCGGTAGCTTCCCGGTTGCGTTCGGTCGACAAAGCGCCCGGTTGCCAGATCATTGAGTATGCGGTGTGCAGTTGATGGATGCAGGCCTGCACGCTCGCTAATGTCTTTCAGGCTCATCGATTCCTCTCGTGAAGCGAGTACATCGATGAGCGTAAACATCCGTTCAATTACCTGTACGGACGGTTTTGCAGGAGTATCGGAGTTGGTTCTTGTCATGGTGGTCTGGTGATACCCGATCTTATCGCGTGACTATGACCGGATCAGGGCCATTTTGTAGAGACATCCCGGTGTGCTCGACCCATTGGCCATCCATCAGCAGATGCATGGGTGCAAATCGGGCTTTGTATTGCATCTTGGGGCTGTTGTGAATCCAGTAACCCAGGTAGACATAGGCTAATCCCAATCGCCTTGCCTGTTGGATTTGCCAGAGCACATTGAATGTTCCGAAACTGGCTGGCACACCTGGCTCAAAAAAAGTGTAAACAGCGGATAGGCCGTCATCGAGCATGTCGAGTATGGAAACCATCTTCAATGATCCGGCTGACCCGTCGGGAAGCGTTTCGCGGAATTCAACGAGGTGGGTGTTGACACGACTCTGGAGCAAAAACTGGGTGTATTGGTCCACACTGTCTTCGTCCATGCCGCCACCGGCGTGTCGATGGCTCTGGTACCGCAGATACAGTGAATAGTGTTCCGGTACAAAGCCCAACTCGAGTACCCGTGCGCTAAGCGCCTGATGCCGGGACCAGGCCCGTCGCTGACTGCGGTTGGGCTTGAATTGATCCGCAATCACCCGCAGCGGGATACACGCCTGGCAGCCATCGCAGTAAGGACGATACGTGAACATGCCACTTCTGCGGAATCCCTTGCCCACCAGTTCAGAGTAAATTGCGCTATTGACGAGGTGGCTTGGCGTTGCAACTTGAGAGCGGGCCAGCTGATGGGGCAGATAGCTGCACGCGTAGGGTGCCGTTGCGTAAAACTGCAACGTATGTATCGGCAAGTCTTTAAGGTCTGTCACAGTGGAAGCATCAGGCAGACAAAATGTGATTCCAGTATAGAGGGTTGAAGTTCCATTGGACGGCAGTCGCTCCTTTGGAGTGCGCAACGTGATTCAGAAATGCCGAACGCGGCTCCTCCGACGCCCCCATAGTGGCCAGGTGAGCGGTGTTTTGCTGGCAATCGATAGATTCAATACCGTTTTCGCGGCAGAAGGCGACGAGCGCAGCCAGCGCAATTTTCGAACCGTCGGAAACCCGTGTGAACATGGACTCACCAAATACAGCCTTGCCAATGGCTACGCAGTAGAGTCCACCGACCAAGCGATCATCAATCCAGGTTTCCACACTGTGCGCATGTCCTGCCTGATGGAGTTGAATATACGCTTGCACCATGGCTGGCAAGATCCAAGTACCGCTTTGTTGGCGCCGTGGTGATTGGGCGCACGCGACAATCACGTCCTGAAATGCGGTGTCGAATCGAATCTCGCAGCGCTCATCGGCGACAAACCGCTTTATTGCCTGCCGCAGGGAGCGGCGTACTTGAAAATCGGACGTCTTCAACACCATGCGCGGGTCCGGACTCCACCACAGAATTGGCTGTCCTTCGCTGAACCACGGGAAAATTCCGCTTCCGTAGGCACGCAGCAGGCTAGACACACTCAGGTCGCCGCCAGCGGCCAGAAGACCCGGTGCATCAGAGTCACGACCCCAAGCGTTGCCAACTTCCGGGAAAGTGCTAGCGGGTTTCAACCAGGGCAAAGGCATGTGCTGCGTTGGCATGGATCTGCTTTTGAGTTGAATTGACCTGCAAATATCGGGTTGCGGGTCAGACCCGCGTTTCATGCGGTTAGAATACCAGCTGTCGGGGCGTAGCGCAGCCTGGTAGCGCATCTGGTTTGGGACCAGAGGGTCGAAGGTTCGAATCCTTTCGCCCCGACCATCATATTCGGCCAGGGAATTGTTTCTCTCCCGTTTGTCTTTTTGGGTTGCACGAACCCTTCCTTCTGTCCGTAGCTCAGTTGGATAGAGCATCAGCCTTCTAAGCTGAGGGTCGGGGGTTCGATCCCCTCCGGACAGGCCAAAGCCTATTTTTTCAGTGCAGCCTTCCAGTCCCTGTACACGTCAAGATCAACACCATCAGGGTAATTCAATAAGCCCGGTGTGAACCCTTTTTTCCCTTTCTCGCCGTATTGCCAGATGATCGCCTTGGTCTTGCGGTCGATGACGATGACACGGTCGTTCAAGTCATCCACAACGAGAATGTCGCCGGTATCGGGCAGTTCCCGCGCGATGGAGGAATGGTCCAGCATGCCGTCACCTTCCTTGACGAAATATTCCCAGCTTACTTTGCGGGTCGCCGGATCAAAAATGATCACGCGACCAGGTTTCCAGAAGTCGGCCACAATGACCTGCTTGCCGTCAACCGTAGGAAACGCATCCGATGGGTAGTGCAGGCCAGGCGCTTTCACACTCCAGAGGACCTTGCTGTCACGCGTGATGCGGGAAATCCAGGCATCGGTGATTTCAGTGACCAGAATGTCCCCGTTTTCGAGAGGAGTCGCTCCGTTGGGGTAGGCAAGCTCACTCGGTGGGTTGTGCTTGCACTTGCCGGGTGTACCCCATTGGGTGGTGACCGCATCGGTTTTTGGGTCGACGATCAAAACGCGGCAATTGCGGATGTCGGCGGTAATGAACTTGCCGTCGGCTAAAAGGTGGGCATCGTCCGGGTAGTTCATCAGTCCCGGGCCACTACCTCGGTGATCGGGTTTGCCATAGGTCCATGTCAGCGCGCGCGTTTCGTAATCCACAATGTGGATGTCGAAATTGTCTTCCTCACTGACGGCCAGCAACTTTCCATCGGCTGAGAAATTCACATCCTCGTTACCCCGGTACACCTTCAGATTGGGTGAAGGAAACTCCCAGATGATGCTTTTGTCGGGAGCAACTTCAATCAGACGGTTATTGCGCCTGTCGGCGATCATGATGGGATAGGGTAAGGGTTTGCCCCAGGAAGGCACCATTTTTGCGCGACTCCCCGTCACCGGAGGTATGGGCGGTAACACGGCACCACTGGACACGATTCCGGCACCGGTCATTTCCGGGGTTACCTTGACCTCGATGCCTGCCGACGGTGTTTTCTTCTCCGATTTGGGTGCAACGGGTGAAGCGGTTGCCATCCATGGAGCCATGCTGAATGTGACCAGACAGGCCAGGGTCAAGCGGCTCAGGCGACCAGTGAATGGAGTGGGGGAGACGTGCATCGTTGATTCCTTGCTGCTATTGGGGTGCTGAATCAGCACTTGCGGCATTTTTCCGTCTCCCGGTTCTTTGCGTCTTGACCTGTCGCAAGGACCGGTTGTTCTGCACCACGGACAGCGCCAAATTACTGGCTTTCGAGCACGGTTCGCTGGTGCAGGGGCTGCACCGCACGCGCATTGTCGGCAAACCGCGCTCGGTAGCGGGCCAACTGTTCGGACGACAGCAGAATCGGTTGTTTCAGGACAATCCATGCAACGCCTTCCGTGCAGGGCGGGCCTGTGACCGACCCGGTGTAGCGGAAATAACTGCGGGATGCCGGGAGCAGGGCGCTTGCGCTGACCAAAACATCCGCGTGTAGGTGATCACCGTCTGCTCGCGCCGGAATGAGCGGCAGCAGTGTATTGAGTAAAGCATTTTCCTGCCCGATACGAAACAGCACGACAACGGCTAGCAACTGCCCTGAAGCACTCTTGTGCAGCAAGTGGGCTGCCATGGGGAATTCTTCGCCAGCGATTTTGTCGCCCCCCGGCGTATGCAAGTGAAACTGCTGAAGGGTGTAGCGCTCATTTCCGATCTGCAGCGTGCTGCCCTTGGGGAAACGCACGCGCACGGTGTGTCCGTCGTCGGCCAGTTTGAGCGGCGCTGGTACGTAGTGGAAGGTCAGTGCAGGCAGGGTTTGTCGTGTGGTTTCCCGGATGTCGATAGGGGATTGGCGCTGTCCGCTTTCGCACAAGCCGGCCAGCGCCGATGTGCCGATCAGGAGGAGCATGACGGGAAAGAGCGCCTTCATGGGAGCGACGGTGCAGTCTGGGCGCTTGATTCAATTACAAGCGACTGCACCTCTGTCTTCAGATCCAGCCAGCGCTGCACGGCGAGTTGCAAGTTATTGGCATCGCCCGTAGTGCAAAAAACAGGCGGTACCACGGGTACCTCATCGGCTGGTGCCAATACCAGCCAGCCGCGCTCAGTCAGCAAGCGGCGTGTCTGGCGAGCCACCGGGGCGCCGCCCTCCAGAAAAGCCACGTCGGCGCCAACCAGCGTGCGTAGCGTTTCGGTAGCGAACGGATAGTGTGTACAACCGAGTACCAATGTGTCTACCTCTCCTGTATGTTTACCAAACTGGCCGATAGCCCTTGTGGAATAAGTACAGTCAGCTATTATTTTCATAGCATCTCCGCGCTCGATGGCGTCAGCCAAGCCATCGCAGGCCTGCAATACAAAGCTTGTATGGCCGTGCAGCGACGCCAACAGTGTCTGAAACTTTTCACTATGGAGCGTACCGCGGGTTGCCATCACGCCAATGCGCCGGGTCTGACTCGACAGCGCTGCGGGCTTCAGAGCGGGCTCTATGCCAACAATTGGCAGGTCGGGAAAATCCTGTCGCAGCAACTTGATTGCGGCGGCCGTAGCGGTGTTGCAGGCAACGACCAATGCCTTGATATGGTGTTGTGCCACTAGGTAGCGGGCTATGGCATGTGAACGGGCGATGATGTGGCTGTCGTCGCGTTCGCCATAGGGTGCATGGCCGCTGTCGGCGACGTACACAAACCTCTCCAGCGGCAGCTCAGCGAGGAGAGCGCGCAACACGCTCAAGCCACCAACGCCGCTGTCAAAAACACCAATGGCGTCCACAAACCGGTCACCAGCCGCGAGGCCGGTGGTGATTGCTTCCATGCAGCCTGCTGTCAATGAGCGCTCAGAGCGATGTCACGGTGATGTTCTTGAACTCGCCCGTCGCAATCTTTTTTTGCCATTCGGCTGGGCCGGTGATGTGCGCGCTGGTACCGCCCGAATCCACGGCAACAGTTACCGGCATATCGACCACGTCGAACTCGTAAATGGCTTCCATGCCCAGGTCGGCAAATCCCACCACTTTGGCGGCCTTGATCGCCTTGGATACGAGGTAAGCAGCGCCGCCCACGGCCATCAGGTAGGCACTCTTGTGCTTCTTGATCGCCTCGATGGCGACTGGCCCACGCTCGGCTTTGCCCACCATGCTGATCAGGCCGGTTTGGGCGAGCATCACTTCGGTAAAGCCATCCATGCGCGTGGCGGTTGTCGGGCCGGCCGGACCTACCGCTTCGCCAGCCACAGGATCAACGGGGCCAACGTAGTAGATGACACGGTTCGTAAAGTCCACCGGTAGCTTCTCGCCCTTGGCCAGCATGTCCTTGATGCGCTTGTGGGCGGCGTCCCGCCCGGTCAGCATCTTGCCGTTGAGCAGCAGGGTTTGGCCCGGTGTCCAACTGGCCACCTCTGCCGGTGTCAGGGTGTTCAGGTCGACCTTCTTGCTCTTCACGTAGTCGGGCGTCCAGGCGACGTCGGGCCAGGTGTCCAGCGAAGGCGGAGTCAGGTAGACCGGGCCATTGCCATCCATCACAAAGTGGGCGTGGCGGGTGGCGGCGCAGTTGGGGATCATCGCAATCGGTTTGCTGGCGGCATGGGTTGGGTACATCTTGATTTTCACGTCCAGCACCGTGGTCAGTCCGCCCAGACCCTGGGCACCAATGCCCAGCGCGTTGACTTTTTCGAACAGCTCAAGGCGCAGTTTTTCCACATTGTCCAGCTGTGCACCGGACTGTGCCTTGGCCTGCAGTTCGTACATGTTCAGGTCGTCCATCAGACTTTCCTTGGCCATCAGCACGGCCTTTTCGGCCGTGCCGCCAATGCCAATGCCCAGCATGCCAGGCGGGCACCAGCCCGCGCCCATGGTTGGCACGGTCTTCAGAACCCAGTCCACCACCGAGTCGCCGGGATTGAGCATGTACATCTTGCTCTTGTTTTCACTGCCGCCGCCTTTGGCTGCCACGGTCACTTCCAGCGTATTGCCGGGCACGATTTCAGTAAAGATGACCGCGGGGGTGTTGTCCTTGGTGTTCTTGCGCAGGAATTCGGGGTCAGCCACCACGCTGGCGCGCAGCGTGTTGTCAGGGTGGTTGTAGCCCTGGCGCACGCCTTCATTGATGGCGTCATCCAGGCTGCCGGTGAAGTCGCCCCAGCGCACATCCATGCCGACCTTCAGGAACACGTTGACGATGCCGGTGTCCTGGCAGATCGGGCGGTGACCGGTTGCGCTCATCTTGCTATTGGTCAGGATTTGCGCAATGGCGTCTTTGGCAGCGGGGCTTTGTTCGCGCCCGTAAGCGCGGGCCAAGTGGGCGATGTAGTCGGCTGGGTGGTAATAGCTGATGTATTGCAGAGCTGCGGCAACAGATTCAATCAGGTCTGCCTGGCGGATGGTAGTCATATGGGACTTTCTGAAGTGGATGTGGGTTGGATCAATGTTTTTCAGCTGGCGGATGCGACATCAGCCTGTCAGTAAAGGCAATGGCGACTGCTGACAGCAGGAACGTAATGTGGATGAGGGTTTGCCAGAGCAATACCTTCTCGTCGTAATTGGCCGCGTTGATAAAGGTCTTGAGCAGATGGATCGAACTAATGCCGATGATGGCCGTTGCCAACTTGACCTTCAGCACCGAGGCATTCACATGGTCCAGCCACTCGGGCTGGTCAGGGTGATCGTCCAGATTCATGCGCGAGACGAAGGTTTCGTATCCTCCTACGATGACCATGATGAGCAGGTTGGAGATCATCACCACGTCAATGAGCGCCAGCACCACCAGCATGATGATGGTTTCGTTCAACCCGGTCACCTCCACCGAGTCCTTGTAGCCGATGCTTTTCACCAGCAACTCCAGCGCATGCTGGTTGCCGAATGCAGCCTCCATCAGATGGAGCAGTTCTACCCAGAAGTGGTACACGTACACCGCCTGGGCGGCTATCAAGCCCAGGTACAGGGGCAACTGCAACCAGCGGCTCGAAAAGATGACTTTGGCAAGAAGCGTCATGGGCTGGGCTTTCGATTTGGCAGGCTTGGGATTGCTCATTGTGGGGTGGGGTTTTGTGACACAGATGGACATTGTAAAAGCCCATGCCGACGTTCAATGCTCGGCGCACACGCACCGAACAGGCTATGGCGCCAATGTGCCAGCCAGTCAGTGATTTGTAAGTGCTTGGCACCAATATTCGCCCAGTTTTGATTTAACAGAGGAGACAACCCCTATGAGCACAACGACCGATACCGCAAGCGTATTGCCTACTTATTTGCCTAGCGCTGAGTTCGTAAAGAACGCCGCTATTCCCAGCATGGACGCGTATTACGCACTGTGCAAGGAAGCCGAAACCGATTACGAAGGCTATTGGGGCCGTCTGGCCAAAGAGCTGATCAGCTGGAAGGTTCCTTTTACCCAGGTTCTCGACGAGAGCAACGCGCCATTCTTCAAATGGTTTGCCGATGGCAAACTCAATGCGTCCTACAACTGCCTGGACCGCAACGTCGAAAAAGGCCTGGGTGACAAGACCGCCATCATTTTTGAAGCCGACGGCGGCGAAGTCACCAAAATCAATTACAAAGACCTGCTTGCCAAGACCAGCCAGATGGCCAACGGCCTGAAATCCCTGGGCGTCAAGAAGGGTGACCGCGTAGTCATCTACATTTCCATGTCCATCGAAGGCGTGGCCGCTATGCAGGCCTGCGCCCGTATTGGTGCAACCCACTCGGTGGTATTTGGCGGCTTCTCGGCCCAGTCCCTGCGCGACCGTATTGAAGATACCGGTGCTGTCGCCGTGATCACCGCCGACCACCAGGTGCGCGGTGGCAAGCAGTTGCCCCTGAAGTCCATCGTGGACGAAGCGCTGACACTGGGTGGCTGCGATTCCATCAAGAACGTGCTGGTTGTCAAGCGCAGCGGTTCTGAAATTGCCATGACTGCGGGTCGTGACAAATGGATGGAAGACGTGACAGCTGGCCAGTCCACCACCTGCGAACCAGAGTGGGTTGAGGCGGAACACCCCCTGTTCCTGTTGTATACATCCGGTTCCACCGGCAAGCCAAAGGGTGTGCAGCACTCCACCGGCGGCTACCTGTTGCATGCTGCACTCACGACCAAGTGGACCTTTGACCTGAAGGCTGACGACGTGTTCTGGTGCACGGCCGATATCGGTTGGGTGACGGGTCATACCTACATCACCTACGGTCCGCTCGCATTGGGCGGCACCGAAATCGTGTTTGAAGGCGTACCCACATTCCCGGACGCCGGCCGCTTCTGGAAGATGATTCAGGATCACAAGTGCACCGTGTTCTACACCGCACCGACGGCTATCCGCTCCCTGATCAAGGCTGCTGAGGCCAAAGACTCCGTGCATCCCAAGAGCTACGACCTCTCCAGCCTGCGTCTGCTGGGTTCTGTGGGCGAGCCTATCAATCCCGCCGCATGGGAGTGGTACTACAAGCACGTTGGCGGCAGCAAGTGCCCTATTGTGGACACCTTCTGGCAAACCGAAACCGGCGGTCACATGATCACCCCCATGCCCGGCGCCACACCCATGGTTCCCGGCTCCTGCACGCTGCCCTTCCCGGGCATCCAGTTCGCTGTGGTCGACGAAGTGGGCAATGACATGCCCTGGGGCAAGGGCGGTATTCTGGTGTGCAAGAAGCCCTGGCCCTCCATGATCCGCAACATCTGGGGTGACCCCGAGCGCTTCAAGAAGAGCTACTACCCCGAAGACTTCAAGGGCAAGTACTACCTCGCTGGCGACGGCGCCATCCGTGACGAGAAGACCGGTTACTTCACCATCACCGGCCGTATCGACGACGTGCTGAACGTGTCCGGTCACCGCATGGGCACGATGGAAATCGAATCGGCTCTGGTGAGCTGCACCGAGTTGGTGGCAGAAGCTGCCGTGGTGGGCCGTCCCGACGACACCACCGGTGAGGCCGTGTGCGCTTTCGTGGTGCTCAAGCGTCCGCTTCCGGCTGGAGACGAGGCTAAGGCCATCGCCAAGCAACTGCGTGACCATGTGGGCAAAGAGATCGGACCGATTGCCAAACCCAAGGACATCCGCTTTGGCGAGAACCTGCCCAAGACACGTTCGGGCAAGATCATGCGCCGCCTGCTGCGCTCCATCGCCAAAGGCGAAGCCATTACCCAGGACACATCCACCCTGGAAAATCCACAGATTCTGGATCAGTTGGGCCAAGCCTACTGATTCGGCTCCAACAGAGAAAAACCCGCAATCGCGGGTTTTTTTTTGCGTGCGCCCAGCATGGGCGCACTCCTGGAGATGCAAGTCCTCCCGCGAGCTGGTCACAGTGAGCGAAGTGAAGCGCAACTGCATGAGGGCGACCGAGTGTGGGAAGGAAGCGTGGAGCGTGAGTCGCGAGCCGATGGACAAGAACCGCATAGAAGGCGTTGCCAAGCAGGGCGAGCGGGCGCGAAACCGCAAAGCTCTTGTGACCAAGGCGAGGTGGCGTAGATGCGGCGGTTGTGCGATGAAGGAGTGCGTTCTTACCTGGGGAGATCTCGCCTTGTGGGTGAAAGCCCGACGGTCCTGCCGGAGCGAGAAGTCAGCAGAGGTCGTAGTAGTTCGAGTCGGTGGCTGATGAAGCGTAGCCAAAAGAGCGAAGGACCAAACGAGAGTGAGTGACTGAGGACATGCAAAACTGCAAGGTCATGCGTCAGATGCCGGGGCAACCCGGGCGGGCAGGGAGGCGGCACGGTGAAGCCGGGCCAGAGACTGCCAGTGACGAAACCGGAAGTACGTTGCATGAACACCCGGACACAGGGTCGGCAAAGTCCAAGGCGGGCACCGGTGGCCTGCTGGAGAGAGCGCTGACGAGACAGAACCTGCAAGTGGCATGGAAACGGGTCAAAGCCAACAAAGGCGCAGCCGGGGTGGACGGACTCGACATCGAGCAAACTGCCCAGGCCATACGCACGAGTTGGCCCAAAATCCGCCAAGAGCTGTTGGCAGGCAGGTACCGGCCCAGTCCGGTGCGCAAGGTAATGATTCCTAAACCCGATGGGAGCCAGCGCGAGCTGGGCATCCCCACGGTGCTGGATCGACTGATCCAGCAAGCCTTGTTGCAAGTGCTGCAACCCCTGATTGATCCTACCTTCAGCGAACACAGCCACGGGTTTCGTCCTGGGCGGCGTGCGCACGATGCGGTAAAGGCCGCACGCAAGTACGTCCAATCGGGCAAACGTGTAGTGGTGGACGTGGACCTGACCAAATTCTTTGACCGGGTCAACCACGACATACTGATCGGCCGACTCAGAAAGCGCATAGATGATGCTGGAGTGATCCGGCTGATTCGGGCGTACCTGAACGCCGGGATTATGGACGCTGGGGTGGCGAGTGAGCGTCATATGGGCACACCGCAAGGCGGGCCACTGAGCCCGTTACTGGCTAACGTGCTGTTAGACGATGTGGATAAGGTATTGGAGGCGCGAGGCTACAGCTTTGCGCGCTATGCCGATGACTGCAACGTCTATGTGGGCAGCATGAGAGCGGGCGAGCGGGTGATGGCGTTGCTCGCACGACGGTACGCTGCTTTGAAGCTTCAAATCAACGAAGCCAAAAGTGCAGTGTGCAGTGCCTTGGGGCGCAAGTTCCTTGGATACGAGCTGTGGGTTGCCAAGGGTGTAGAGGTGAAATGTGCAGTCGCTTACAAAGCGCTGGATAACTTCAAGACCCGCATCCGGCAGCTCACCGGTCGCTCGGGCGGGCGCAGCCTGGAGCAGGTTGTCGAAAAGCTCAGGCCCTTTGTTTTGGGCTGGAAAGCATACTTCGGGCTGGCGCAAACCCCAAAGGTCTGGCGAGAGTTGGACGAATGGCTGCGCCATCGCCTGCGTGCGATTCAGCTCAAGCACTGGAAACGACCCAAGACGATCTATCGGGAACTCAACGCATTGGGAGCGAAGGAAAACGTGGCCAGGCAAGTGGCGGTGAATAGCCGACGCTGGTGGCGCAACAGTGACCGGCTGCTCAAAACGGTGCTAATCATTGCGCATTTCGACTGTCTGGGAGTTCCCCGACTCTCATGACCTCAAGCCCTCGAACCGCCCGGTGCGGACCCGCATGCCGGGTGGTGTGGCAGGGGCGCCTCCTACAATGGAGGCCCCCTATGCCGATCTGCTTGACGCTGATTTGCATTGACCGAAGTGGCTTGGGTTACAGTGGAATGGGACTACAGGAGGCCATCATGTATTTTGTGGGTTTGGGATTGGTTCTATTGGCATTGAAGTTTATGGAGATCGGTCCCGTCGCCGCCTGGGCATGGTGGATTGTTTTGAGTCCCTTTGCATTGGCGGTTGCCTGGTGGACGTGGGCTGATGCCACCGGGTATACCAAGCGAAAAGCCATGGAGCGCGAAGACGCCCGGCGCAAGCTCCGGATTGATCGCAGTCGCGAAGCAATGGGAATGCTTGGCAGCAAGAAGCGGCGCTGAACGCGGCCGGGCACAATATCGCCCATGTTGACTCATCCACAAATTGATCCTGTAGCCCTTCAGCTAGGCCCGGTTGCCGTTCACTGGTACGGGCTGACCTACCTGGTTGCGTTTGCGCTGTTCATGTTTTTGGGCTATCGCCGTTTGCGCCACGCGCCCTTTGCAACGCTGAAGGGCTCAAGTGCATGGGCTTACCGGGATGTGGAAGACATTCTTTTCCTGGGGGTCATGGGCGTGGTTCTGGGCGGTCGGATTGGCTATTGCCTTTTCTACAAACCCGCTTACTACCTTGCCCACCCACTTGAGGTTTTTTATGTCTGGCAGGGCGGCATGAGCTTTCACGGCGGCATGTTGGGTGTCATCGCGGCCATGGTCTGGTACGGCGTGTCGCGGAAAAAACCGTTCTGGGAAGTGGCCGATTTTGTGGCGCCCTGTGTGCCAACCGGCCTGGCAGCGGGTCGTGTCGGCAACTTCATGAATGGAGAGTTGTGGGGTCGTCTGGCGGACCCCGCACTGCCATGGGGCATGGTTTTTCGGGGTGCCGGCGACCTGCCGCGCCACCCATCTCAGGTCTACCAGTTTTTGCTGGAAGGTCTGCTGCTGTTTGCCGTATTGTGGTGGTACGCGCGCACGGCTCCCAAGCGAGGTCAGGTTGCTGCCGCGTTTCTCTTTGGATACGGAGTCATGCGCTTTATTGCCGAGTTTTTTCGCGAGCCGGATGCGCATTTGGGACTGTTGTCACTTGGCATGAGCATGGGCCAGTGGCTGTGCTTGCCCATGATCGCGGGAGGCATGGTTCTGTGGTGGTGGTTCCGACAAAGCCGTGTTCATGGCTAAATGTGCCATTGGCCCTTTCAGATCGGATTTAGTTTGCTATAAAAAATCTAGCAGTATGGATGCGGCTAGCCAAAGAGGAGACATGTATGACGTTCAACGGTGGTTTTTTGTGCAGCCGACGTGACACGCTTCGCGCAGCAGTGGCAGCGGCAATTTCGGTTCCGATGACCGGGTTCGGGCAGAGCGCCTGGCCTGCAAGGCCTGTCAACCTGGTGGTTCCCTTTCCGGCGGGAGGTGGTACAGACGCCTTTGCCAGACCGCTTTCTGCACAGTTTTCGAAGCTGACCTCGCGACAACTTGTAATCGACAACCGGGGTGGTGCGGGCGGTACTCTGGGGGCCGGCATTGCTGCGAAGGCCGCGCCGGATGGCTACACGCTATTCATGGGCGCAGTTCACCACGCCATTGCGCCGTCCGTGTATCCAAAGCTGGACTACGACATCGAGAAGGATTTTGTTCCACTGGCCCTGATGGCGAACGTGCCGCAGGTACTGGTGGTTAACCCCCGTCTGGTTCCCGGTGATTTCAATACCTTCCTCGCCCAGGTTCGCAAGGCGCCCGGAAAGATGAACTACGCCTCCGCCGGAAGCGGCACCTCACACCATCTGGCGGGCGAACTGTTTAAGCAGCAAACCAGAACCTTCATTACCCACATACCGTACCGGGGTGCCGGTCCGGCACTGCAGGATCTGATCGGTGGCAGTGTCGACATGATGTTCGATGGCCTGGGTTCTTCGGCAGCGCACATCAAGGGCGGACGCATCAAAGCGCTGATGGTTTCCGGCGCCAAGCGTAACCCAGCATTCCCCGATGTACCGTGTGCCGCGGAACTGGGACTTCCTGACTACACGGTCACCACCTGGTACGGGATGTGGGCGCCCAAGGGGGTTGCGCCAGACGTGCAACAACGCATTGTCGAAGAACTGCGTCGGGCGGCCGCAAGTGATGAGCTCAAGGCGGCCTGGGCCAGTAACGGAGCAGAGTTTGGCAATCTGTCTCCTGCCCAGTTTGGCAATTTTGTGAGTGAAGAAATCAGGCGATGGGCCGCAGTAGTCAAAGCAGCTGGTATCAAACTCGACTGAGAAGCCCGTCATTCATGGCCGGACATATCGATTTCCAAAACCGGGAAGGGGTGGCAACCGTCACGCTCAAAAACCCCGCGCGGTTCAATGCCATGTCACGCAGCATGTGGCGCGAATTGCGCGACACTTTTCAAAGAATACAGGCTGACGAATCGTTTCAGGCTGTGGTCGTTTCGGGTCAGACACACTTTTGCGCAGGTGGCGACATATCCGAATATGCGGAGTTCCGCTTTCAGGAGGACACACTGCGTGAGTTTCACGAGAATGACGTGTGGGGTGGCCTGCAGGCGATGCTCGACTGCGATGTGCCCATCATTGCAAAAATTGACGGAAACTGCATGGGCGCAGGTGTGGAGATCGCCAGTTGCTGCGACATCCGCATCGCCAGCGAGAGAGCCCGATTTGGAGCGCCCATTGCCAAGCTGGGTTTTCCGATGGCACCGCGCGAGGCTGCATTGGTTGCGCGCGCACTGGGGGAGTTGACGGCCCGTGAGATGCTGTTGTCGGCAGCGGTTCTGGATGCCCGTGAAATGAAGCAACGCGGTTTCTTGAACCAGATGGTCGACACCGATGCGCTTAATGGCGCTGTTGATGCCTTTACCCAACGGATGCGGTCGTTGGCGCCGCGCGCCGCGCGCCTGAATAAACAGTCTTTTAGGGCTATATCCCTCGTGGATATTGAACAACGTGCTACTGATTTTGTAGCAACTTCCTATCGCTATGCCGATTCATACGAGCATCGCGAGGGCATTGCCGCCTTTACCGAGAAGCGCCTGCCCCGCTTCATTCCCTGAGAGAGTTGCCACCCCCCTTTTTTTCTGATGGATGCAACCATGAAGAATGAGAACCTGTTTGCTGCCCTGCGTGCGGCTTTTCCCGTTGAATTGGACAGTGTGGCAATTGAGACCGATAGCGGCTTGCACTATTCCTGGCGTGATCTGGAGCGCGCCACGGCCATGATGGCCAATTTGCTGGTCTCGCTGAAGCTGCCCGCTGGTGCACGCGTGGCGGTTCAAGTGGAAAAGTCGGTTGAGGCGTTGATGCTCTATCTGGCCACGCTGCGTGCCGGCTATGTATTTTTGCCGCTCAATACGGCCTACCAGAGTGCCGAGATCGAGTACTTCATTGGCAATGCCGAGCCCGCCGTTGTGGTGTGTACCCCGCAAAACTTTGGCTGGGTGAGCAAGATTGCTTTCAAGGCTGGTAGCGGGCATGTATTTACTTTGGGGGATGATCGCACAGGCTCCCTGCTGGAGCGCGCAGTGCATTGCAGTGACCGGCACACGGCGGCACAGCGCCGGGCTGATGACCTGGCTGCGATTTTGTATACCAGCGGTACCACCGGTCGCAGCAAGGGGGCCATGCTGTCGCACGGCAATATGCTCAGCAACGCCGTGATGCTCAAAGACTATTGGGGCTGGAAACCGGGTGATGTGCTGATGCACGTATTGCCCATTTTCCATGTCCATGGCTTGTTCGTGGCAGTACACGGTGCGCTGCTCAATGGCAGCAAGATGATCTGGATGGCCCGGTTTGATCCCAAGCGCGTCATAGAGCGATTGCCGCAGACGACCGTCTTCATGGGTGTTCCCACCCTGTATGTCCGCCTGCTGGCCGAACCGGGGCTAGACCGCAACGCAGCGCGCAACATGCGTCTGTTCATTGCCGGGTCGGCTCCTTTGCTGATTGAGACGTTCAACGATTGGATCGCACGCACCGGGCACACGATTCTGGAGCGCTACGGCATGAGCGAGACCGTGATGCTCACCTCCAACCCCTACGCTGCGGATCCGCGCCATGCCAATCAGAGCGTGCGCCGTGGCGGTACCGTCGGCTTCCCGTTGCCGGGAGTCAGTTTGCGCGTCCAGAGTGACGATGGGCTGACTCTGCGTACCGGCGAGGTGGGCGGTATTCAGGTCAGAGGCCCCAATGTGTTTAGCGGCTACTGGCAAATGCCGGAGAAAACCCGGGAAGAATTCACCGAGGATGGGTACTTCAAGACCGGAGACGTGGGGCGGGTGGACGAGGATGGCTATGTCAGCATCGTGGGGCGCAGCAAGGACCTGATCATCAGCGGTGGCTACAACGTCTACCCGGCAGAAATCGAAGGAGTGATCAATACCTTCGCTGGCGTGGCTGAAAGCGCTGTAGTCGGCGTGCCAGATGCTGACTTTGGCGAGGTGGGAGTTGCTATCGTGATTCCGAAGCCAGGCGCCAAGCTGGAACCTGCAAATATTCTGCAGAAACTCAAGGCAATGCTGGCAAACTTCAAGGTGCCCAAGCGCTGCTATGTGGTGACCGATTTGCCGCGTAACGCCATGGGTAAAGTACAAAAGAACGTTTTGCGTTCCCAATACGCGAATTAGCGGCCAACAGGAGATTTTCATGAAGGTTTCACAAAAAACTGTGCGTCAAGGTGTGGCAGGCGTATCCGATTTTGCAGATCTCGCTGCCATTGAACCCCATCTGGTGCTGGTCTTTGGCTCTGTGGACGCCTTGCGTCAAGGCGCTGAAGCGCTGTCCCAGTCCTTCCCGGGTGCACATCGGGCGGGGTGCACAACTGCGGGTGAAATCACGGATGAGGGTGTGGAGGACGGGACCCTGGTGGTAACCGCCCTGCATTTCGATCAAACGCATGTGGCGCAGGTCAGCACGGTGCTCAAAGGCATGGAGGACTCCTTCGCTGCCGGAAAGCGCCTGGCGTCGGGTCTGCTGGTTGTCGGATTGCGCGCCATATTGATATTTGGGCAAGGTGTTCAGATCAATGGCAGTGCGGTGCTGGCTGGCATGACCGACATTGTGGGTTCCCGGGTACCGATTACCGGTGGGTTGGCTGGCGATGGTGGGGCTTTTGCACAGACCTGGGTGCTCGACCAAGATGGCGTCAGCAACGACCGCTTGACCTGTATCGGACTCTATGGTGACGCGTTGCAGTTTTCGCATGGATCGTTTGGGGGGTGGTCCCCATTTGGACCGGCGCGCAAAGTGACGCGCTGTGAGAACAACGTTTTGTATGAATTGGATGGAGAGTCCGCTTTGCAGGTTTACAAGCGGTACTTGGGCGAACATGCAGCCGGGTTGCCAGCTTCGGGCTTGCTGTTTCCGTTTTCCATGCTGGGCAGTGACCACGCTGAAGTGGGCCTTATTCGTACGATTTTGGGGGTGGATGAGCAGTCGGGTAGTTTGACTTTGGCCGGAGATATTGAATCTGACGGATATCTGCGACTGATGCATGCGAGTACCGATGCCCTGGTCGACGGTGCCGAGGCGGCCGCCGAGGCTGCGAAGACCATGCAATCGGGTGATCACCAGGGGCTTGCACTCCTGGTGAGTTGTGTCGGCAGAAAGCTGGTGATGGGCGGACGCGTTGATGAGGAAGTCGAGGCTGTGGCTGATGTGTTTGGGCGCGGCGCAACCTTGGCTGGCTTCTATTCTTATGGTGAAATCAGCCCATTCAGTCCCGCGGTCGAGTGCAAGCTGCACAACCAGACCATGACGATCACCTATATTGCTGAAAGTAACTGACGACAGCCGTTGGACTATTGCATGCACAAGTTACTCGCGCGCCAGATCAGACGGACTTTGGACATTGATCCGGAGCGGCTTTCCTCGTTGCAGGAGGAATTGGCGTCGATGTCCGCAGTTGGCGCGGTCTCTCCCGACCTTGCCAGACTGGTCAAAGGGTTGCCGTTGTTTCTTCAGCGCATTGATGAAGCCTACCAGCAGAACGATCGTGATCTAGAACTCAAAACCCGCAGCCTGGAATTGAGTTCGGTCGAGTTATCTGAAACCAACGCGCGATTGCGCGAGGATTTGTCCAGTCGCATGCGGGCAATTGACTCGCTGCGTGCGTCAGCGCGTGACCTGATGGCGTCCATTGATACGGACCAGATGCTGACAGAAGACGACAATCTGGAGTCGCTGTCCACCCTGATGCGCGAATTGGTCCGACAGCATGAGGAAAGCCAGCGAGATCTGCATGCCGCCCTGACCGATCTTGCCTATCAGAAGTTTGCCCTGGACCAGCATGCCATTGTCAGTACGACCAATCTGGCGGGTGACATCATTTACGCGAACGACAAGTTCTGTGAAATCAGTGGTTATTCGCGTGCCGAGCTTTTGAACCAGAACCACCGGATGGTCAAATCCGGCGTTCAAAGTGACACGTTCTTTTACGACATGTGGGAGCAGATTACGGCCGGAATGGTCTGGCACGGCGAGATTTGTAACCGGACCAAGTCAGGCGACTTGTATTGGGTTGACGCCACCATAGTTCCGTTGGCCGACGAGGCCGGCAATCCCAGCATGTACATAGCGATCCGTACCGACATCACGGAGCGCAAGCGCATGGAAGGAACCGTCAAGGCAGCGGAAGCGCGCTTGCGACATATCACCAATACGGTTCCTGGCGTTGTTTTCCAGTGGCACGTATCACCTGAAAAGCTCCATTATCACTTCACTTTTGTCAGCGAGAGGGTTCGTGATGTTTTGGGTTTTACGCCAGAAGAACTGAAGCACGATGCATCGCTGGCAACCGACCAGATTTTTGCCGAAGACCGTCAGCGTGTCGTCAGCGGCGTTCTGGAAGCGGCGCGACGGCGTGTCATTTGGCGTGGTGAGTACCGGGTTGCTGTCCCAAACGAGTCTTTGCGATGGATCCGGGCAGAAATTGATCCAGAGTCTGACCTTGCTTCAGACGGCGCAACGGTCTTTACGGGTATCTGGCAGGATGTCACGGCCATCAAGGAGGCAGATGCCCGTTTGCGCGAGGTGACTGAAAACATACCTGTTGCGGTGTTTCAGTATTACCTAGATGCCCAAGCCCGTTTCAAGATCACTTTCATGAGTGACACCATTCTTGAAATTTGCGGCGTCAGGGCCGATGCCATTTTGGAGAATACCCCCTTGTTGGTAGAGAGGGTGCATCCCGATGATCGCGCGATGTTTGTCGACCGACTTGGCGCGGCCGATGCGCACGCCAAGGCGCAGTCAGTGGACTTTCGCATGGTTCATTCGGAATCCGGTGCGGTCGTTTGGGTGCATGGCGAAGCACACCCAAAACAACTTTCGCATGGTGGCTGGGTATGGAATGGTTATTTCACCGATATCACTGCTTCCAAGCACGCTGCCGAGGAGTTGCAAAAGGCCAAGGATGCCGCAGAAGCCGCAAGTCAGGCCAAATCCGACTTTTTGGCCAACATGAGTCACGAAATTCGCACGCCGATGAATGGCGTGATCGGCATGACCGATTTGCTGCTTGATACACAAATGGATTCGGAACAGCGGGAGTATTTGGGCATCGTGAAGTCGTCAGCAGACTCCTTGCTCAGAGTCATCAATGACATCCTGGACTTTTCAAAGATTGAAGCAGGCAAATTGCTGATCGAGCACATTCCTTTTGATTTGGGTCACTCGGTCGCTGAGACTTTAAAGTCTGTCGCCTTGCGGGCAAATGAAAAGGACCTGGAGCTCGTGTTTGACATGGCCACTGATGTTCCATTGGCCGTTTTGGGTGACCCTGGACGGTTGCGGCAGGTTCTTGTCAATATCGTAGGAAATGCCATCAAGTTCACCGAAAAGGGCGAGATCGTTCTTCGGGTCGCGCGCCTCCAGTCTGACCGTGACGGTGTTGAATTGCAGTTCTCGATCAGCGACAGCGGAATCGGCATTCCTGCTGACAAGGTAGGGTCCATTTTTGATGCGTTCTCCCAGGAAGATAGTTCGATTACGCGCAAATATGGGGGAACCGGTCTGGGGCTCACCATCTGCGCGCGGCTGGTGACTGCAATGGGGGGGCGAATCTGGGTAGAGAGTCAATTGGGGAAAGGCAGCACTTTTCACTTTACGGTGCGTCTGGATCTGGATCATTCCGGGGCCAATCCGAAGGCATCCGTTGTTGCCGTTGAAGGGCTTCGAATATTGATAGTGGACGACAATGAGGTCAACCGCCTGGTGCTGTCGCGCTCACTGGAATCTGAAGGTACGATCACGCACGCGGTTGCATCCGGGGCAGAGGCGCTGGAGTGGCTATCGCAAACCGGTTCGGATGGACCCTTATGTGATTTGGTTTTGCTGGATGCCCAAATGCCCGGAATGGGTGGCTTCGCAGCCGCACGCGCCATTTTGCAGCTGCCGGGATACGAGGGTCTTCCGCTGATTATGTTGTCATCCGCCGGAATGAAGGGCGATGCACTGCGAGCCAGTGAAGCAGGAATCTCGGGTTATCTGACCAAGCCTGTTGCGCGGGAGGAGCTGCTCCAGGTTATTGCCCGCGTCCTCAATTTACAGTCGAATCAGCCGCAGGCGCTGGTGACCAGTCACTCCATTCGTGAGGATCAGGTACTTTTGAATCTGCTGTTGGTGGAAGATCACGCCATCAATCAAAGGTTGGCCATCACCCTTTTGGAGCGCTGGGGGCATCATGTAGAAATCGCTGCCAACGGGCAAATTGCTGTAGATATGGTGGCCCAACAGCAATTTGATGTTATCTTGATGGACATGATGATGCCGGTGATGGACGGGATTGAGGCGACTCGGCGCATCCGGCTTTTGGAAACATCGCGCCGAACGCCCATTATTGCGATGACTGCCAATGCCATGGAATCGGACCGCGACAGGTGTATTGCTGCGGGTATGGACGACTACATTTCCAAACCGATCAAGGCGCAGGAACTTCGGCAATTGCTGCAGCGCTATTCATCTGCCCATTCCATTGTGGTGCATACCCGGCCGTCCCCGTTGATCTCGCCGGCTGGCCCGGAACCGCATTTTGATTACACTGCTGCTTTGGAAAAATCAGACCGGGAAGTTGTCGAGATCATTGCAGAGGCATTTGTCGAACAATGGCCTGTGGATCTCAAGAATATTCGTTCAGGACTCGCTTGCGGCGATCTGGCCTCGGTTCTGCATATCGCACATTCTCTCAAGGGCACACTATCCCTTTTTGGTGCAGTACCAGCAAGCCAGATAGCTGCAAAGATGGAGCAGTGTGCGATGCGATCGGATGCTGCCGGTATTGAAGCCTTGTTGCCCGGGTTGATCGAGGAACTCGACCACCTCATTGCAGCAATTGCATTGGATGGCAAGCCAGGCTTTTCAAGCACAACTATTTGAAGGATTGGATTACCGTGGCTCACGACGTGCTGATCATCGACGACACTGAAATCAATCTTATTTTGTTCGCGGCACTGGTGAAGAAGCTGGATGATTGCATTCCTCACACGTTTGCGAGGGCCCGCGACGCGCTGTCGTGGTCACAAGACCATATTCCGGATCTTGTCATTGTGGACTACATGATGCCGGATCTCGACGGCTTGGAATTCATTCGTTTGATGCGGGAGATTCCTGGCCGGGAGTCTGTGCCGGTTGTCATGATTACCGCGAACGACCAAAAGCAACTACGGTATCGCGCACTCGATATTGGTGCCAATGATTTTTTGACCAAACCAGTCGACAAAGTTGAATTTTTGGCGCGTAGCCGAAATATGTTGCTGGTCAGTGATGCGCGCAAAAAGCTGGCTGACCGAGCAGCCTGGCTGGCGGACGAAGTGCGTAAGGCGACCGCGGAAATCATTGCGCGCGAGCGTGAGACGGTTATCAGGCTGTGCAAGGCGGCAGAGTACCGGGACCCTGAGACGGGCGCCCACATTTTGCGAATGGCGCATTTCTCCCGACTGATTGGGCGTGGACTGGGCCTGTCCGTGGAGGATCAAGAGTTGCTGCTGGAGGCAGCGCCCTTGCATGACATCGGAAAAGTTGGCATTGCAGACAAAATCCTTCTCAAACCAGGGCGCTTGGATGAGGAAGAGTTTGAGATCATGAAGCACCACGCGATTTATGGATTTGAGTTGTTGCAGGGAAGTTCGTCGCGCGTGTTGCAAGTCGGTGCTGACATTGCCAAGGGACATCACGAAAAGTTCGATGGTTCAGGCTACCCACTGGGACTGGCAGGCACAGATATCCCGATCTTCAGTCGAATCGTTGCGGTGGCCGACGTATTCGATGCTTTGACGTCGGAAAGGCCCTACAAAAAAGCATGGTCGCTTGAGGATGCGGTCGACTTTCTGGTGGCCGGATCGGGAAAACACTTCGATCCCAAATGCGTGCAATCCTTTCTTGACGCTTGGGATGAAGTGGTGGACATTCGGGACCGCTACAAGGAAACCGACGGATACGTCACTTGAGTATCAGTACCGGAATGGTTGCATGGGTTAGCACGTGCTGTGTTTCGCTACCGAGAAGCAGACGTTTTATTCCCTTTCGGCCATGAGATGCCATGACGATAAGGTCGCATTGGTGTTTTTTTGCGGCGGCGAGCAGTGCATCGGATACCACGTCGGATTTCACGGTTAACGCCTTGACAGTGACTCCCTTTGATAGCGCAGTTTTCTTCACCGCATCAACGACTGCCTGACCATCGTCCGCCCACTGGGTTTCAACACGACGCACTTCTTCGGGTTGGAGCGCGATTCCGCCCTCAAAATAGCTCTGGGGGTAGCGTGGTACCACCTTGATTGCCACCAACTCGGCGCCACAAAGTGCGGCCAAGTCGATAGCAGTCTTGACGGCCGTTTTAGATAAGTTTGAGCCGTCAGTAGCGACCAGAATACGTTGGTACATCGCTTTGCTCCTTGTAGTGGATGGAACTTCAGGTTAACCTACACAGCTTGTTCGATCTTGATCTGCATCAAGTTGCCTGTGATGCTTCGCCTGCACACTCTCAGCCCATGCATTCTGCGCCCCCTGTGTCTTCCTCTCCCATCGGTAATTCCCAGTCTAATCCCGACGTACCGGAGTCCGCACCCGCTGCATCGCGTGCCTTGGAACCATACAGTCAGGAATCGCTACAGGTTCTGGATGACCCGCTGGAGTGGAGTGCCTTCAGCCGCCCGGTGCCCAGTGATCTGGGGTGCTGGGAATCCAATGTTGTCATTGAGGGAATGCATTGCGCTGCATGTTCATTGACGGTAGAGGAGGCGTTGACCCGTATTCCTGGGGTCATCAGTGCGCAAGTGGGTGCAGCCAGTCACCGGGCCAAAGTGATTTGGTCCTCCGATCAAGTCAGACCTTCCGTCTGGATGCAGGCTGTGCAGGTTAGTGGTTACCGGGCCGTTCCAGCCAACGATGCATTTGCCAGTGAGCGACGCAAGTTGGAAACACGCCAAGCCTTGTGGCGTTGGCTGGTGGCGGGATTGTGCATGATGCAGGTCATGATGTACGCCTACCCGGCGTATGTCGCACACCCTGGAGACCTGTCCGACGAGATGGAGCAGCTTTTGCGATGGGCATCCTGGGTGCTCACGTTGCCTGTCATGTTTTTTTCATGCGGGCCTTTTTTTCGCAATGCATGGCGCGACATTGTTCAGATGCGGGTCAGCATGGATCTGCCGGTGGCTCTGGGCATGCTCATAACGTTTGTAATGAGTACGGCAGGAACCTTTGAGCCTGGGGGCACGTTCGGTCATGAGGTCTACTTTGACTCGCTGACCATGTTTGTATTTTTTCTGTTGACCGGTCGTTGGCTGGAACTCCGTTTGAGGGACCGAACGGCGGGTTCACTGGAAGCGCTGATGAACCGATTGCCAGACAGTGTCGAGAGGCTCAAGCCGGACGGGAATTTTGAGCGTGTTGCGGTGCGCAGGCTTGTTGTGGGTGACGTTCTGCGTGTTCATCCTGCGCAGACATTCGCAGCTGATGGTGTTTTGATTCACGGAGAGACACTGGTCGACGAGGCTTTACTCACGGGTGAGTCAAGGCCGTTGGCGCGTGGTGTAGGTGCGCCGGTTCTGTCAGGCAGCCACAATCTCAGCAGCACGGTGCAGGTTCGGGTCGAACGCGTTGGTGAATCAACCCGGTTTGCACAGATCGTTTCGCTTATGGAAAGTGCGGCGTCGACAAAGCCTGAGGGCGCAATTCTTGCGGATCGAATAGCCAAACCCTTTCTGATCGGTGTTTTACTGGCGGCGGCCGGGGCATGTGCGTGGTGGTGGGGTCGTGACCCTGGTCACGCACTGATTGTCGCTGTTGCCGTCCTGGTTGTGACTTGCCCGTGTGCGCTGTCACTGGCAACCCCAGCAGCCATGCTTGCGTCTGCAGGCGCGTTGGCGCGTAGCGGTGTCCTTGTGCGCAGACTCCAGGCGCTCGAATCACTCGCTGGCATTGACACTCTCGTATTTGATAAGACAGGCACATTGACGCGCGATGCAATGGTTCTCGGCTCGATTGATGTACGCCCGGGAGTATCCTCGCCGCAGGCATTGGCCATGGCTGCTGCACTGGCTTCTCACTCGCTGCATCCAGTATCAAAGGCACTTGCTGTGGCGCATTTGGCGGACTCTGGCAATGAAAGTCACACGGCGGCCGACAGAGCATGGCAATGCGAGTCTGTGACCGAATACGCAGGCAAGGGTGTAGCTGGCATTTCAACGAACGTCGCAAGCGAAGCTGGCCTTGACACGCGGCCCATGCGTCTGGGTTCCGCGAGCTTTTGCGGTGTTGAAACGTCCGTTTCGGGGGAAATGCGAGCCTTTCTGAGCGATGACCAAGGATGGATTGCAACGTTCGAATTGAAAGAGGATCTGCGATCTTGCGCGCAGGCAATGGTTCGCGAGTTGGCTGAGAACGGCGTGACTGTACAGATGCTGTCTGGGGACGCCAGCGACTCGGTTGCACGCGTAGCTTCGCAGGCGGGCATTCTTCAAGCGCGTGGTGGTTGTTCGCCTGATGAAAAACTGGACCATATAAGGGCTTTGCAAGCCGATGGGCATTGTGTTGGAATGGTTGGAGATGGCCTCAATGATGGCCCTGTGATTGCGGGTGCCAACGTGTCTTTTGCATTTGGGTCGGGTGTGCCGCTGGCACATGCCAAAGCTGACTTTGTTGTACTGGGTGAAGAGTTGACCAGCGTGGTGCAGGCGTTGCTATTGTCCAGAAGAACGGTGCGTGTGGTCCGTCAAAATCTATGGTGGGCGCTGCTGTATAACGCTGCGTGTGTTCCGTTGGCCGTTATCGGCATGCTACCAGCCTGGCTAGCCGGGCTCGGCATGGCAAGCAGTTCATTGCTGGTCGTGCTTAATGCATTACGACTCACAAAAGCGGTCGATGTTAAAAAGGAAACTTGATGGATATCCTGTACTTGCTGATTCCGCTTTCAGTGATCTTGGTATTTTTTATCCTCGGTGGCCTGTGGTGGGCCATTCATCGGGGACAATTCGAAGATGTCGAAGCTGAGGGCGAAAGAATACTGAAAGATTCTTAACTAATCTTAAGAACTTTTGGCAGAGTTTGACATGGGTCAACCCCTGACGCGGTTTCGGCGTGGAAACTCCCGGCTGGGTTTAATAAGACACGAGGTAAAAATGGCATTTGCAAATCAACAAGCGACTGTATACAACGACAAGGTTGTGCGTCAGTTCGCCGTTATGACGGTGGTTTGGGGTGTGGTTGGCATGCTGGTTGGCGTCATCATCGCCGCACAGCTGGCGTGGCCCGAACTGAATCTGGGTATTCCATGGCTCTCCTATGGTCGATTGCGACCCTTGCACACCAATGCAGTGATTTTTGCGTTCGGTGGGTGTGCGTTATTTGCAACGGTGTACTACGTTGTCCAGCGGACCTGTCAGGTTCGCTTGTTCAGCGACAAACTGGCGGCCTTTACCTTTTGGGGCTGGCAGGTGGTCATCGTTGCCGCTGCACTATCTTTGCCTCTGGGTTTTACCCAATCCAAGGAGTACGCTGAGCTGGAATGGCCGATTGACATCCTGATAACGCTGGTGTGGGTGGCTTACGCGGTTGTGTTTTTTGGTACTGTTGGTACCCGAAAGGTCAAGCACATCTACGTTGCCAACTGGTTCTTTGGTGCCTTCATTATTGCGGTGGCGTTGCTGCATCTGGTTAACAGCGCAGCCATTCCGGCAGGCTCGATGAAATCCTATTCCGCGTATGCGGGTGTGCAGGACGCCATGATTCAATGGTGGTATGGCCACAATGCAGTCGGATTCTTTTTGACGGCAGCCTTCCTGGGCATGATGTATTACTTCATCCCAAAGCAGGCAGGTCGCCCTGTTTACAGCTATCGCCTTTCTATCGTTCACTTCTGGGCGCTGATTTTTACCTACATGTGGGCGGGCCCTCACCATCTGCACTACACGGCATTGCCTGACTGGACGCAATCGGTTGGCATGGTGTTTTCTCTTATTTTGCTTGCTCCAAGCTGGGGCGGCATGATCAACGGCATCATGACTTTGTCCGGCGCATGGCACAAGCTGCGTGACGACCCTATCCTTCGCTTCCTGATCGTTTCGCTCTCCTTCTACGGTATGTCGACCTTTGAAGGTCCGATGATGTCCATCAAGACCGTTAACGCGTTGAGCCACTACACCGACTGGACTGTGGGTCACGTGCACTCTGGTGCGTTGGGCTGGGTGGGCTTGGTGTCCATGGGCTCGCTTTATTATTTGATCCCCCGTTTGTTTGGTCAAAAACAGATGTACAGCGTCAAGGCCGTCGAGGTGCATTTCTGGACCGCTACCATTGGTATCGTGATCTATATTGCCGCCATGTGGATTGCCGGTGTGATGCAGGGGCTGATGTGGCGCGCTGTTAACGCAGATGGAACCTTGACGTACACCTTTGTTGAATCTGTCAAGGCAACTTATCCGTTCTACGTACTGCGTCTGACGGGTGGTCTGCTGTACCTCACGGGTATGGTGATTATGCTGTGGAACACACTGAAGACTGCTACTGCTGGTCGCGCTGTGGATGTCACTATTCCGGCTGCTGCGGCACACGCTTAAGAGGAAATCAACATGGCTAACCAAAATACAAACTCTGGGCTGTCGCATGCGGCGATCGAGACGAACAACTTCCTGATGATCGTCCTTATTCTGTTGGTCTTGCTGGTTGGGGGGCTAGTGGAAATCGTTCCGCTGTTTTTCCAAAAATCCACTACCGAGCCCATCAAGGGCATCCAACCCTATACCGCTCTGCAGTTGGCTGGTCGTGACATCTACCAACGTGAAGGCTGCTACAACTGCCACTCGCAAATGATTCGCCCCTTCCGTGCGGAGACGTTGCGCTATGGTCACTATTCGGTGGCGGGCGAGTCGGTGTATGACCACCCGTTTCAATGGGGCAGCAAGCGTACAGGTCCGGATCTGGCGCGCGTTGGCGGCAAGTACAGTGACGTTTGGCATCAAACGCACCTGATCAATCCACGTGACGTGGTACCAGAATCCAATATGCCAGCCTATCCTTGGCTTGAGAAGAACATGGTTGATGCCGCTTCGATGCCTGCTCATATGAAGGCCTTGAGGACCGTCGGTGTTCCCTATACCGATGAGCAGATTGCCAAGTCGGTGGAAGAGGTCAAGGGCAAGACTGAGCTTGAGGCGATGATCGCTTACTTGCAGGTGCTGGGCCTGGCACTCAAATAATTGCGAAGGAGTCAGATATGGATATCGATATCAACACCCTTCGGTCGATGGCCACGGTGGCCAGTTTTTTAGCGTTCATAGGCATTGTGTGGTGGGCATGGTCCAAGCGGCGTGAAGCCGATTTTTCCGAAGCTGCCAACCTGCCATTTGAGCAGGACTGACCTCCAGAATAAGGATTTGAAATGAGTGACTTTACAAGCAACTTCTGGTCGGTTTACGTTGCCGGCATTACATTGGCGAGTATTATTGCCTGCGCGTTACTGCTGTGGTTCAGCGGCAAGGCCAAGGCCATGACTGCGTCCGACAATACAACGGGCCATGTTTGGGATGGCGACTTGCGTGAGATGAACAATCCGCTGCCACGCTGGTGGGTGTGGTTGTTTGTCATCACCATTGTGTTTGGTTTTGGCTATCTGGCGATGTACCCAGGTTTGGGTACATTTAACGGTAAGCTGGGATGGTCTCAGGCAGATCAATACAAGGCAGAAGTCGAAAAGGGAGAGCGTGAAGTCGCTCCACTTTATGCCAAGTTTGCTGCTATGACGCCGGAAGACATTTCGAAAGACGCCAAGGCGATGGCGATTGGTGAACGCTTGTTCATGAACAATTGTTCGCAATGCCATGGCTCTGATGCGCGCGGTTCAAAGGGTTTTCCAAACTTGACCGACGGAGATTGGCTGCACGGAGGTACGCCTGACAAAATTCAGGAAACTTTGACTGCAGGTCGCATCGGCAATATGCCTCCCATGGCTGCTGCCGTGGGAACAGCAGACGATGTGAAAAATCTTGCAAACTATGTTTTGAGCCTTTCCAATAGTGCGCATGATTCAGTGCGTGCCAATTTGGGCAAGGAGAAATTCGGAGTTTGTGCAGCGTGTCACGGTCCGGATGGCAAGGGCAATCATGCTTTGGGTGCCCCCAACCTCACCGACAGCATTTGGCTGCATGGTGCTGGCGAGGCAGCTATTACTGCGATGGTTAACAATGGAAAAGTCAACCAGATGCCAGCACAGGGTGAGCGTCTGTCCGCTGGGCAGATTCAGGTGCTGACTTCCTATGTTTGGGGACTGTCAAACAAGAAGTAGTGCTTGAGTTGGTGGCGGAGTCACAAAGTCTTGATTTCGTCTGATTCGTTGGTCTGCAGCGGCTTCGTCGGAGCTGTGGCAGGCCATTTCATTTGGTGTTTATTACAGCCCGTTTGGTCGCTGTTTCTTATGGAGCGGGTTGTTACGGTCATCTGCCAAATGCTTGATGACGAGTGGCTGCTTCATTTATCAGGCGACCGAGAGGTCGTTTTGTTTTTTCGTGAAGGATGCAAGAAATGTCCAACTCAAACCTGAGCTCTCCAATGCCGTGGTGGAAGTTCGGCCATGTATGGTTGGTAGTCGCTGGACCAGCCGTTGTGGTCATAGCGTCCGTCATTACCTTTTACCTGGCTGCCTCCGGAAAAGATCCTGTGGTCGATGAAGACTACTATCGCAAGGGCATTGAAATCAATAAAACTCTGTCAGACAACCCTGCAAGTCTGGCGCCGGCGACTCAAGCACGGAATCACGCTGCCACAGGGGTTAAAGCGCCCAAGTAGAACCATCGTATGAACGATTGATTTTCGATTCTCTAACCGGCGCGAATACCGGTTCGGCGGGTGCTAGTTGCCGATCTTGGAGTTGACTATTTCACGCAGCGCCTCGGTGTCGAGAATTCGCACATGGCGCTGTTTAACCTCGATCATTCCATCTTCGACGAACTTCGAGAATGTTCGGCTGACAGTTTCCAGCTTTAAGCCAAGGTAACTACCGATTTCTTCGCGTGTCATGCGCAATACGACTTCAGATTGAGAAAAACCGCGTGCGTGCAGGCGTTGCACCAGATTGAGCAGAAATGCAGCCAGTCGCTCCTCAGCGCGCATGCTGCCGAGAAGAAGCATGACGCCATTTTCACGCACGATTTCTCTGCTCATGATTTTATGAACGTGACGCTGCAGTGCGTTAACCTCGCGGGATAACTCTTCAATTCGGTCAAAGGGCATAACGCAGACTTCAGCATCCTCAAGAGCGACCGCATCGCATGTGTGGTTATCGTTGACGATGCCATCCAGCCCAATGACTTCTCCAGCCATTTGAAATCCTGTCACCTGATCTCGCCCATCCTCTGATGCGACACAGGTTTTGAAAAAGCCCGTTCGTATGGCGTAAAGGCTGGTGAACTTGTCACCATTTCGAAAAAGTGTACTTCCGCGTTTGATTTTGCGTCGACTGGCGACTACATCCTCAATTCGGTCCAATTCGCTGGGGCTCAAACCCATTGGCATACACAACTCGCGCAGGTTGCAATTGGAGCAGGCGACTTTGATGGTTTGTGCGGCCACACCGACGATTTTTGGACCCGTCTTGATCGCGTTGGCTTCAGGACAGTGAATCTGTGTGGATTGGTGTTCAAGCATGGTGTGCACTAAAGTCGATTGCCTCCAGTTTACCCACTTTCGCAGTCCTTGATGCATATCAAGCAATTGAAAGTCAACTTGCTGCAAAGTTGGGCCCGTTTGCCTCGGAGAGTCCATGAACGTTGCTGTTGATACCGCATTTGAAGATTTGTTGCTCCGGTTTGATGGGCCAGGGCCGCGGTACAACTCGTTTCCGACAGCGGATCGCTTTGTCGAGGCGTTTACAGCGGTTGATTATGCACAGGCATTGACACAGCGCCGTAGTGGATTGGCCGCGCGATCCCTGCCGTTGTCCCTTTATGTGCACGTGCCATTTTGCGAGTCAGTGTGCTACTACTGTGCTTGCAATACAGTGATTACCAGGCAGCATGCGAGATCGACTACTTATTTGCGATATCTTTCGCGTGAAACCGAGCTGCATACGCAATTGATTGGGATGGGGCAAACCATCAGTCAGTTGCACTTGGGTGGAGGAAGCCCCACATTTTTGAACGACCTTGAGTTGGCCGAGTTGATGGCGATGCTGCGGCGCAGCTTCAGTTTTGCCCCCGGGGGTGATTACTCCATTGAAGTTGATCCGAGAACTGTCGATGCATCGCGACTGGATGCGATGGTGCGATTGGGTTTCAATCGCCTGAGTCTGGGCGTTCAAGACTTTGATCCGTTGGTGCAAGCAGCGGTGCATCGTGTGCAACCCACGGAACATATCTTCGCACTGGTTGACAAAGCCCGTTCGGTCGGGTTTGAGTCCATTAGTTTGGACATCATGTACGGCTTGCCTCGTCAAAGTGCGGAGTCGTTTGACCGGACGCTGAAGCAGATCAATGCACTGCGGCCAGACCGCATTGCGCTGTATGCGTATTCCCATTTGCCGCAGCGCTACAAACCACAACGCCGTATCAAGGCATCCGATTTACCCAGCGCGGCTGCCAAGGTCGAGATTTTGACCCGTTCTTTGGTCTCATTTCAGGCGGCAGGTTACGTGCATGTGGGCATGGATCAGTTTGCATTGCCGCAGGATGCGCTGGCAGTTTCAAGGCGCCAAGGAAGGCTGCATCGAAATTTTCAGGGGTATAGCACCCAGCCGGATTGTGATGTGATTGGCCTGGGTGTGTCATCCATTGGGCGCATCGGTGCCACCTATAGTCAGAACGCCAAGACTGTGGAGGAATACTTCGACTACCTGGATCATGGCCAGTTTCCCGTTATTCGGGGTCTGGCATTGTCTCGCGATGATCTTGTTCGTCGCGCTGTAATCATGGCCCTGATGTGCCATGGGCAGGTTCAGTTTGAATCCATCGACCTTGCCTACTTGGTGGACTGTCACAATTATTTCGAAAAGGAACTGGAGGAGCTTGCACCCCTGGTGGATGCGGGTTTGGTGATCAAAGATGAATCTGCCGTTCAGGTCACTGAAAGGGGGCGCTTCTTTTTGAGTGCAGTGGCCATGGTGTTTGATCGCTATTTGCAGAGTGACCTCAAGCGGGCACAGTTTTCAAAGATCATTTAGCATCACCATACGATGCAATCATCTTTGGCGCTGACAGCGCTACTCATGGGACTTGCCGGTGGGCCGCACTGTGTTGCGATGTGTGGGGCTGCTTGTGCGGGAATCAGTCAAGCTGCGGGTCCTCACCGGAACAGTGCGCTTTGGGTTTTTCAATTGGGACGTATCGCTGGCTATTCAGCTTTGGGAGGACTGTCTGCCGCTTCCCTGCAGGGTTTGGGGTGGCTGACGGTGCAGTCGGCGGCCTTGCGCCCCGTGTGGTCACTTTTTCACGTCGCTGCGCTGATCTTGGGCATGATGCTTCTGGTTCAGGCCCGACAACCGGTCTGGTTGGAATCCGCAGCGCGTAAGGTCTGGGCACGGACACGATCTTTCGCTGCCAATCAAGGTCGAGGAGCCCCGTTTGTCTTGGGAATTTTATGGGCACTTCTACCTTGCGGCCTCCTTTACTCGGCATTGTTGGTTGCCGCACTGGCGGGTACGCCCGCCAATGGTGCCATGGTCATGGCCTTGTTTGCGATTGGCACCAGCTTGACCATGGTTGTCGGTCCGTGGTTATTGCTTCGTATCAATGGATCGCATGTCCGCCTGGGTGACGGACAATGGGGCGTTCGTTTGGCCGGAATTGCACTGGCGGCCAGTTCGGGATGGGCGTTGTGGATGGCATTGGCGCACAACACTGCGCCTTGGTGCGCCACCTAAGCTTCCTGTCGTCCGAGCGCACGTGCAGGCTCATCGCGGCCGGTCGTGCCGAACTTGTATTTATTGCGTACCCAGCGAGGATTTTTTGTTGACACTCCTGCTTCCTGATGAAACCAAAGTTGTTCACCGGTTGTCCATTGCCCCGATGCTGGATTGGACTGAGTGAAGTAAAAAATCCCAATCAGATCAACGCGTTATCTGATTGGGACTCTTGCCATGTTGCACTTATGTTGCACCGGCCATTTGTTTTGCCTCTTTCAAGGCAGCCGCGCGGCGGTCGTCCAGGTACTGGGCGAGGTCCGTCAAGTGGACACCCTTTGCGGCCTTTTGGCTCCCCGCCTCGATGCGTAGCAGAGGAATTTTGATTTCTCCGATTGCAACTTTGCGCAGGAATTTATCGGTAGACAAGTGGGGGAAGTAGTCACGGACAACCGTGGCCAGCGGAATAACCGCTTGAGCGTCGTATTGGGCCATAAGGAGAAAGGCTGTATTCATGCTGGATACCCATCCCAAGTGCGATCGTCGAGCAGGCGGCCTGCGGATTTCTTACCAACTCTGATCACAACCTTTGGATTTAGGAATCGGTTATCGTCGAAGCACCTGACCGTACCAGCGTGAGAAATGATGAACGCCGGCGGTTTTGCGGCTATACCCATGGATGTATCGAATTTCTCTCCTGGCATAGGCTCACGCCACTCCCCCCATTGCTTAAACAGGAACGGCACGCCAGCGGCCTCGCACTGGTCACGAAGGCTGCGAGCCCAATCCGGGTGCATTGGGCGGGCTCCGTGGCCGCTTTCGCCGCCTACGATCACCCAGTCAATGCCAAACTTGTTGCTAACCCCTGTGTAGTCGCATTGCTTGCAACACTCATGCGCCCCAGTTTCTGGGTCCATCACGATGTCACCTGCGTTTACGCAAGGAATATATGCGGCACAGATGTCCACTGGCCCCAGCAGCGGCTCCATGCTCAGGAATCGTTTTGCGGCCGGCACTGCCAACAGCTTCGGAATGTCCCGATCGGCTTCGTCCTGGTTGACGACGGTGGCGCCAAGCCAGACGCGATCACAGATCAAGTCGAACATCATGCCGTCGCCAGAACACATTGACATAACGTTTCCGATACGCTTGGTCAGGACCAGCCAATCAAGGTTTGGGGTGTCGGCGATCAGCTGGAACAGGTCCATGCGCCACTCAACGGGCACCTGGTTGTCGAACACATCAGCCATGCTGGCGCAGAACACGCGCTGGCGGCGCCCGTGCTGGGCAAAGAATGCATCAGCCTGCTTGTTCCAGCGCACCGGATCGTTCCAGTTCTTCGCGCTAGTACGGCGGCGCTCGGCGCCTGGTCCCCAATGCTGTCCGCCCGTGCGCTTGTCCAGCGTTTCGGCATAGCAGTGGTCACAGCCTGGGCCCACCTTTTGGCATCCCCACCATGGGTTAAATGTGTGGTCGGTCCACTCAATATTGGTGTTGGTGGTCATGCTGCTAGCCTTTCTAGGTCATTGACCACAGTGACGGTGTTTCTTAAGTTGCGGTTGCGAGCCTGGGCGCTGCGGATGGCGGCGAGGTATTCGGAGCGGCTGAGCTGCTTGATCTGGTAGGCGTGCAGCTGCACAAACTCCCTGATGGCGTCCAGTTCGTGAAAGTGCAGGGCGGTGGGCCTCCACCCGGTGGAGAGCATGGCGCGGTTGTAGACGACCTGCAGGGCCTGCTCTGCGGCTATCAGGTGGCCATGCAGGCCGCGCACTACGCCCTGGCGTTCCACAGCCAAGGCAACGTCCAGCGTGCCCGCCAGGATGGACCATTGGCGCGCAGACGCAACGCCCTCGCGCAGAGACTTGAAGGCGTGTTCGATTGCGTCCAGCAGTTCACCCACATCTGTGCGATCTGGCTTGCAGGTGTTGTGCAGGGCAATGGCAATAGTGTTGTTGGATGGCGCGAAGCGCACGCGCCGTGGTTTGCGGCCACTCATGCGGTCACCGCAGGGCGCTGGTAATAGACTGCGCCATCGATTTCAACCCGTTCCAACTTGCCCGCACGGCAAAGATGGCCCAGTGTTCCGTTGAGGGCGAGCGGTGGAATTGCCGTACATTCACGAATGCGCATATTTGTGCAGCGGTCGCCTTTGCGAACTACAGCCAATACCAGCTGGGAATTTGTGGGGTGAATGTATTTCATGCCGCCACCGCCTCGATCTGGTTTGCCATAAAGCTGCTGGCCACACTGACACGGTCGATCTTGACGCGGTAGCTGTCATCACCCTGGTCTTCAATCACCAGGCCTTCTTTGCCCTTGTATTTGCCCACCAGCACTTTGATGCGGCCGGTGATGACCTTGCGTGAGCCTGGGTCTGACCTGAGCACCTTGCGTGAGCCATCCGCCTGCATGGCGCTGACGATGCCATCGGTCTCCATGCGGTCCAGCAACCGGGCTGCAGCGTTGTAGCCAATGCCCAGCAGGCGCTGGAGGCGCGAAATGGATGCCATTTGCTGCACCACCACCATGTTGACGGCGGTTGTGTACTGGCCTGCGTCAATCCCATCCACTGGCTCAGCGGGTTGCGCCACTGCGCCCACAGGCGCAGAAGCAGCCCCCTCAATGCCCTGCAGCGCGCAAGCGATGCCTTGTGTTGCCTCCTGGGCACTCAGCTTCAGCTTGCCCTTGGGCTTTTCGCCCGTTCCTCCCGGCCCCTCCTTGGGCCGCGCAGCGGGGGTAGTCGCGGCAGGTGCTTTTTTGGCTACCTTGGGCATGACGCGCTCCAGCGCTTCGGTCTTGATTTCTTTGATGACGTCCTGCAGCTGCTCGCCAAACACGTTGCCCGCCACCAGCAACAGTCCTTCGTTGGGTATGCGGCCACCATAGGTGTGCGTGTCGGTTTCAGAGTCCTGCTGCATGATGATCAGCAGGTGCAGTATGTCGGGCGCGGGCGTCTCCCTGGCGTAGTCCGCCACAGCGCTGGTTGGTGAGACTTTGCCCAGGTTGAGCAGCTCGCAGATCCGGGCAGCATGGTCGGTGCTGAGGTTGCGGGCAGCCCGCACGGCAAGGAAGCGGTGCACATCCACAGTGAATGGCTTCACGTCGGCGTCATCACGGATGGTGGTCCATGCATCTGCCACCAGGGTGGCACGCCATTCGCGTTCAAACTGCGCCTTGGCTTTGGCATCTGCCTTGGCCTTCTTGTCTTTGACCAAGTCTTTCACTTCCTGGGTGACGGCCTTGGCGGCTGCGGCCTGGCCTTCGACGGTTTTGAGCAGGCGCAGGGCTACCTCATTGGGCAGGCACTCTTCCATGGCGCCCTTCTGGTTGGGGTTGGCGATCATCACGGGCTTGATGCCCTCGGCCTTCATCTGCTCGCCAATGATCTTGCGCAGGGGTGCACCGGTTGGGCTGTCTTCGGCACTGTCCAGGCGCTTGTAGCCCTTGAACTTGGTGCCCGCGTAGCCGGATATGGCAAGCTCCTTGGCTTCTTTGCCCGCGATGACGGTCTGGCCCTTTTCTTTGGCGGTGGCCACCAGGGCGGCGGCGTGGGCGTCTTCTTTCTTGTGGAAGCAGGCGGGGTCAATGCATACGTCTGCACCCTTCACATCGCTGAAAAGGTCGGGGTCATGGCCGGTGCGCTTGGGGCAGACGTTGCAGGCGCCTGCAGCGGCCACCAGGGAGGCATCCTTGATCTTGAACTTGGCGCCCGACAGGTTGAGCATGTAGTTCTGCTGGACGTGTTGGGCTGCCACACGGTAGGTCATGGGCTCTGGAGCGCCGCCGTAGTGGCCATGCACAATCTCTTTCATGGCCTTGATCTGCAGCTTGGTGTCCGGTATGCGTGCCACCAACAATGCGCGGCTGAAGTCGATGGCGCCCTCGCGCAGGCTGGAGCGGGCATCTGGGCACAGGTCCAGCAACTTGAGGCGCCCGAACACGTAGGAGCGGCTCTTGCCGATCTTGGCTGCCACCTGGTCCGCGTTGAGGCCGGCGTGCTGCATCAGGGCGTCATAGCCTTCGGCTTCCTCCAGATCGGTCAGGTCGTCACGCTGGAGGTTTTCGACCAGCTGGATTTCCATGACCTGGTCGTCGGTCAAGGCGCGCACCATGGCTGGTATGGTGGCCACGCCCGCCATTTCACTGGCACGGTAGCGGCGCTCGCCACATACGAGCTCGTACTGCACGCCGCGTGGTGTGTCTGCTACCCGGCTGCCAGGCAGGGGGCGCACCAGCACCGGCTGGTGGATGCCGGTGGCCTTGATGCTCTCGGCCAGTTCGGCCAGCTTGGCGGCGTTGAAGTTTTTGCGCGGGTTGGTCAGGCTGGGCTCAATGATGGCCAGTGCGATGTTGGCAAATTCGGTCATGGCGTGCTTCTCCGGTAGGTTTTCGTAACAGGCGTGGAAAGTGCTCGATCAGCATCCCAGCCGAGATAGAGGCGTTGGCGAATACAGTTCGCGCTTACGCCGATGTCATGTGCCCAATCCGCTACGGACTTGCTAACACCTTGATAGGTGAGAATGACCACGGATGAGCGATTCCCGTTTTGCGCGGCAACAGTTGCCCAGCGACAATTGCCGGGTTCATAGCCGCGCAGGTTGTCTTTGCGGTCGAGCGTGTGGCCTTCCGGGCACTCGCCCATGTCGGCAAGAAATGCCTCAAACGATGCCCAACGGGCGCAGCATTCGATAGCGGCATAGGGTCCGTGCAGTTTTGCGGCGCGTTGGCGCATGGACTTCCAGCGCCGATATGTCAGCGTCCCATGCTGGCCATGTGTGGTATTTCCAAGCGGGTTCATGATTGGCCCTTCGCAGCATCTTGAATGGCCTTGGCAAGGTCATAGCTCAGTTGATGTTTCGCCAACTCAGTGGCTGCGATGGCCCTGCGAAAGGACTCGATTTCCATGCGCTTGAGTTCGGCTTTGTGCTTGGCCCAATCGCGGTCGCGGCGAAAGCGCCAGAGCTTCAGAACCATCTTGGGATAGCGTCCTGGGCCGTTTTTTTGAACGACAACAGACGCGGCTGCGCGGGGATGCGGAATGATGTGAGCCATGATGGCCTCCGTAGGGTGCAGTTGTGATAACTGCCACCCACGACGCCAATCGCAGGAGGCAGCCCAAACAGGTTGGCGTACCAGGCACCCTGCGGAGCAGGAACTGGCGAGCCTTGCGGCTCCCTGAATGGGCCGCCAAAAGGGGGCCACAAAGCAAAAAGCCGCAGACTCGAATGTTGCGGCTCTTGCCGCAGGGTGCACCGGGACGCCAATCCCGTGTTCTTTCGAACGAGGGGAACTGTAGCACAGGCAGGATTCATAGTCAAAACGGCACCTAGCCCTCGTGGAATATGCGTGAGCAGCTATCAATCTAGGAGTGCACAGATTCACTTTGCGCACGGGCATGAGGGCCTTGACCGTCATACAGCAGGCGCCCTGTTCACAGTCTTGAGCCAGCCACCGGCCTGCTTGCCGATACTGCCCAGCACCTCAATGGAATCAGCCCAGAGTTTGGGGGATATGTATCGGGCGTCATGGCTGACCCGCAGCAGCACCGTCATGGCACGCTGGCGGGTGAGCAGCTGCTCGATGTGGCCGGCCCGCACGCCGCGCTGGCTGGCATTGGCCAGAGCCATCAGGTCCAGTATCTCGACGCAGTGCTGGGTGATCTTTTCACCAAGGGCGCGTTTGACGGTGCGCGGCATTTGCACCTGGGCTTTGACCGCCAGGTCAAGCAGGCGCACGCCGGTGCGGTAGATCGGGAGTTCGGTGTGCAGGGCCATGTGGTGGCTCAATTCAAAAGGATTGAAGGACTGACGGATTGATCAGAATCTGCGGACGGCAACAGCACAACCCTCATAGCTCTTGCGGCCGCCGGTCTGGAGGCCGTCGCCGAAGTTGCAGTACCAGGCGTAGGAAGCGTCGTCACCGTAGGTCTCGGCGGACCAGTGCCAGTCGGTCTTCAGGTGGGGTTTGCAGTTGGCGAACAGCAGGGCCTGCTCTTGGCGGAAGGGCAGGTAGCCGCCCACGCTCTTGGCCCAGTCCGTGGCCGCTTGCCAGTTGAGCTTGCTGGTGGGGCGCTGCGCCATCAGGATCAGGTGGTGCTGGTGCTCGCCGTTTTCATCCAGAATGGTTCCGGCGTAATGCTCGCCTGGTTGCAGTTCGATGTTGCAGCTTTCGATCTCGATCAGCGTGATGCGGACAGGTGGAGTTTGCAGCTGCTGGATCATGGCTGCCAGTTCGTTTTGCTTGGCCTGGATGGCTTCTAGGGTGACTTGGGACATGGTTGGTTTCCAGAGAAAAAAGGATTGAAGGATCAAGCGGTGAGCGGAATCAAGCGGACGGCAACAGCACAACCCTCATAGCTCTTGCGGCCGTGGCTCTGGCTGCCGTAGAGGAAGTCGCAGAGCCAGGCGTAGGAGGCGTCTTCTTCATCACTGGTCCAGTGCCAGCGAGGCTGCAGTTTTGGCTTAAGGTTGGCAAACAGCAGGGCGGCAACGGGGCGGGTAGGAAGCCCGCCGCCTTGTTTCTTGGCCCAGGTGATGGCCTTCTTCCAGGTCAGGCCCTCGGACCAGGCGCTGAGCAGCGCCACGGCCACGTGGGTGCCGTCTTGCTGGGTGAGGATGCCGGCAAAGGTGCCGCCGTCAAACTCTGCGCCGACAGCGGGCAGGTCTTTGAAGACAATGGTAGGTTGTGTTTTTTCAGACATGGTGAATCCTTGGTGATGAATGGGTGAAGTGATGGGTTAGGCCACGCGCCAGATCCGTGCGCTGTCGGCTCCGGTCATGGCAATGCGATAGGTGCCGTGCGTTTTCTCGCGGTTGATCTTGCCAATGGCCGCACCCACAGCACCGCGCACATGGCCTGGCAGGGCGATGCTTTGGCCGGGCTTGGTGAGCCGGGCAAACAGGGGCGCCCACTTGGACGCGCCCTTGTTGCGGCAGGTGCTCTCAAAAGGCACGCCTTCATCCACCTGCAGCGCAGTGAAGTCGATCTCGAGGCGGGGTGACTGGTAGCCGCTGGGCGCTTTCTTGGCGGGCTTGGTGTCGGCTTTGGTGTCAATCTTTGTAGCGGCTGCGGGTGGCTGCACTGGGGAGCGTGCGGGCAGTGTCTTGCCTGCCTTGTAGATGTAGTCGCCATCCTGGTTGCGGGTGCGCTGCAGGGCACCGGCCTGTGTAGCGGGGGCGAGCAGGGTGTGGATGTTGCCCCGGGTGGCGTCAAACTTTTCGGTGATGTCTTCCAGGTAAAGCTCTTCGTCAGGGTTGTGCTGGAAGAAGCCGATCACGCGGGCAGCCAGGCTGTCGGCGCGAAACGTAAGGTGGGGTGTGAGGTGGGGTGTGGTGGTCATGATCAGGCTGTGGTGTGAATGGGGACAATGCGGCCGTCGCGGTAGTGCAAAACATCGTTGACCCTGCTGGGTATCTGCAGGGACTGCTCGGCACCGGGTCGCACGGCGGGCGCAAGCATGTCGGCGCAGGCTTGGGTGAGGCGGCCTGTGCTCAGGCTGCCGTGGATCACCGGGCCTGCCACGTTGGCGCGCTTTGGCAGTGCAAAGCGGCGCTTGCTTGTGGCGGCTTTACCTGCTGCAGGCTTGCTGGCATCAGGCTTGGCCAGGTGCGCTGGCGTGGTGTCATCGATGGGCTGATCGGCCAGCAGCTTGCGGGCCTTTTGCGTCAAGCTGTAGGCGGTGGGGCCGGTGTTGTTGATCTTGTACTCGGCCACCACATACTTGGCGTTTTCCAGCTGCTTGAGGGTCTGGCGGTGGTCAGGCGCAGTGGGGTCGAGCTTGTTGAGCTCGGCAGCGGTGCTGGGGCCCGCAACGGCGATGTTTTCCAGTGCGCGGCGGGATTTGGGTGCGATTTGTCCGGGTGTTGGCATGATGTCAATCTTTCAATTGGTCAATTCTTCAAACCGACTAAGGAAGTAGTAGCGCGCTGTCAGGGGTGACATGGGCACCAGCGGCTTGGGCTGTGGAGAAATGTTGGCCAGGATGTCCCAGTTGTCACTCAGCATCCATGGCATCAAATCGCGCTTTTCGGTGGCCAGCATGATCAGGTCGGCGTGTTTGACGCAGGGGTCAAGCGGCAGGCTGATATCAAAATGCGCACACACTGCTGCCTCGACACCCGCCTCAATGGATTTGTATTCAGGCAACAAGTGCTTGAGCGGGCTGGCTACGTCACCCACATAAGCCTCAGCCGCGTCATGCAGCAATGCAGCCAGGGCGTGCTCTGGTGGCACCAGATAGCTGGCGTGGTAGCTGTGCTGCGCAACCGAGTAAAACTCGCGCACATGGCCTGTGAATCGGCAGATGTGGCTCAATGCGTGAGCTATGGCGTCAACCGATATGTCGTTTGGGCTTGGGGCCAACAAATTGAAGTAGCGCCCCGTGGAGGTGAGGATGGTGGGCTGCATCATTGCCTTGCGTCTGCGCTGCAGCGGATGCCTTCGACTGCAGTATTGGGCGTGGCCTTGGGTTCAAGACCATAGGCATGGCGGGTGCGGTTGATGATGTCCAGTGCAGCGGCCTGTGCGGCGCTGCAGGGACTGCCGATGGCGGGAATGAAGTCGGTCTTGACCGACACACCGCCAGACGATGTGTCGGTGAGGATGATGGTTACGCTTGGCATGAGTTGCTCTCCTGGTTTAGTGGCTGTGGTGAAGGTGGATGTGAAGCACGTTGCGCCCGACCAGCGAGACGTCTGTCAGGGCGACTTGAAAGGTGATGGGCATGCCTTTTTTGTAGCGGGCAGCCGCAGCGCGGGCGGCATCGATCTGGCCGCACGGGAATGGCTGCTCCAGATGCATGCGGTTTTGCGACACGGAGTCGATCAGCACGTCCATGCAAATCACGGGGGCGCTGTGGCCTTCGGCATCAATGACGGCAAAACGCGCTTGGGCGTTGTCTAGCAGGGTTCCGGTGTAAATTCCGGTTGGCACGGAAGGGGTGAATGCTGAGGCGGTCATATCAGCATCCCCCACGGGTAGCCCAGACCCATGGAAATAACAACCACAATGGCAATGCCAATCGCAGGGATGCACAGCCAGGTGATCAGGTATTCCCAGACCGTGCAGGTCTCTTCCTCATGCCAGTCGTCCCAATCGGTGGGGTACTGGTGGCGCAGGTTGGTTTTGGGTGTGTCGCTCATGGTCAGGGCCGGTAGAGCAAGGCCATGAGGATCAGCGTGCAGACAAGGCTGGCCCATTGGACGATGCGGGGGCCAATGGGTGCGCTGGCACGGCGGTAGACGGGGTTACCCAAGCGGTCGAAGGCTTGGCGGTAGGTCATGCGGCACCGCCTTGCAACAGGGTAGTCTCTGGAAAGCAGAACAGCAGCTGTCCGCAGTTGCGGGCATGTTCTGCCATGTCTTTCGCCTTGGCCAGCAGTGCGTGTTCGCCATCCCACAGGGCTTCCCATGTGGCGTCGCAGTTTTTGCGGCGCTCGTTCAGCGCACGCAGGATGGCGGCGTTGGCAATGGCTTTCATGTACGAGATGACGGACCAGTAGTGGTCGCGCTCAGCTCGGGTTAGACGGCGGGGTGTGTGGGTGGTGCTCATGCTGCACCGCCAGTCAAAGGATCGATCGGAAATCTGCGGACGGCAACAGCACAATCCTCGTCGCCCTTAAGGCTGCTAATCTGGATGCCGTCGTCGAAGTAGCAGTCCCAGGCGTAGGAAGCGCTGTTCTCTTCGCAGGACCAGTACCAATCAGGCTTGATGTGCTGCTTGCAGTTTGAGAACAGTAGGGACTGTTCCTGGCGGGTGGGCAGAGAACCGCGAATGGTGGCAGCCCAGTCCATGGCGTCCTGCCATTTGAGTTCGCCAGTGAGGCGATCAGCCATCAGCACCAGGTGGTGCGTGGGCGTGCCTTCGTGGTTGAGAATGATGCCAGCGTAGTATTCGCCAGGTTGAATGCTGGGGATTGTGCCTAGGGCTACAGACTGGGGGGGTGTCGCGCGTTGGTTATCAATGTCGCAGCATGTCAAATGCAGTGCGCCGGGTGTCAGTGGGTCGCTGGCCGTCCAGTCATCCACCACCGCAGAGCAGCCCAGTTTGTCCGCCAGCTGCTGACCGATGCTGGTTTTCCCATAGCCTTGCGGAAGGTTCAAAATGGTGGTTTTTAAGGGAGAGCCATCATGACCGATACCATTTCCGAATTTCGTCAAGTGTTCCTGATCTACTGTCTGGATCGACAGGAAGATGGCAGTTACGTCGCCCTCAACCGGCGTTACAAGCCCGTTGGCTTCAACAGCACCGGCAACGTCAAATACGAAGACTTTCCCGTGGGCTTCAAGTTCAAACGTGCCCTCTCGGCCAGGCAGATCGCTGCCCTGTCCTACAAGGGAGACACCGCGCCCGAGCGCATATATTTTTACAACGATGGGTGTATCCCCACCGCTTCGCCCGCTGACTGGGCTGCCTACGCTGATCGCCTGGCTAGGCTCGCTGCGTACAAGATCGTGCACTGACTCCATTTTTCACTCCTTGACCGCGTTAGTGCGGATGAGGAATTATGCAATAACGAGTAACTTAAGCAATACAAAAACGTATAAAAAATGAAATATTTTTTCTATGGGCAAAAAAAACCGCCTCAATGGGCGGCTGTGCGGGGCGGATTGAGCGTCAGTGTGATAATTGGGTGATCTCGATGCTGTGGGTGGTAAAGTCCCACTCTTCTTGTTTGAGTCGCAGCCATGCCTTGGCCAGGTGTTCTGGCTTAAGCGTTTGACGCTTGCGTGCGCTCCATGCGTGCACCTGTCGGATGGCGGTCAGGCTGTCCTTGCGTGCCTCGGGGTCGTGCACCATGACCCAGAGCACGGTGCTCAGCAGCTCCATGCCGTATGAATCCTCATAGCCTTCAATCAGCCTGGTGACGCGTTCCAGCCGTTTGTTCGTCTCGTCATCACGAGCCAAAAAGTCGAATGCCTGATCAACCCCATCAGCCAGCGGCTCCAGTGGCTTGGTGGGGTCGCTGTTGCCATCGCCATTGCCCAGCACATAGTGGCCCTCCAGCCGCTTGAGCATGTGGCCAAGGTTAGTGGCATAGGGGCCATACTGTGCAGCTTCGTACTTCAGTTTGAGCGGTTGCCCTGCTTCCTGCATAAAGTACATCAGCTTGTGCACCTCCAGCAGCGTTACAAATGGATCCAGCAAACCTTGCAGGTACCGATGCATCAGCAGAATCAACGTTGCAGATGCGGTTGTTAATTTTGGTTTATTGGTGGAAACCGGCATTACGGCAGCAGCAGGCGCCCCAGCAGGCTCAAACATCAGTACCTTCACCGCTGGTAGGTCTGCAAAAGCCCGGTCAATCAGCGGGCGCACGTCAGACCAGTTCAGGCCACCATTGCCGCACCCCAATGGTGGGATGGCGATGGACTCTATTCCAAGCCTCTTTACAGTTGCTACCAAGTCATTCAGTCCGCTGGCAATGTCGGCCAGTTTGCTGCCAGATCGCCAATGCCCTTTGGTCGGAAAGTTGATCACCCAGCGTGCTCCACCACCAATGCTGCCAAGGTCGTGCACATCCATGTGCCCCAGGCGCACTTGCCCGGCCTTGCAGGCTTGCGCATAGTCTTTAAACACTTGTGGGTAAGCATTCTTGAACTGCAGCGCAATGCCTTTTCCCATCACACCTTCAGTGTTGACAGTGTTGACCAGCGCCTGGGCGTTGGCCGCTAGCAAGTTACCGCGGGTGGGTTCAATCATCGAAAATACCAGCTTGGTCGAATAACAACTTTGGGTTGGTGGGCGGTTTGAGCCATGAGTTTAACCACCTGTGCCGCTGTCTGGTTGTTGTGGCAACCTATTCCAATGATGCTGGACCATGGGTAGAAATCGGCAACCAAAAATTCTGCCATCTTGAAGTGCTGGGTCTGTCCCTTCCAGTCATCGGTTTCAATGGCATCCCAATCGAGTCGGTCCAGAGCATTTAGACTGTTATAAGCTTCAAAGTAGTCTGAACCAGCGTTGCCATCAGTGATGGCCCATGCTTTTTCGAGGTCAGTGGCCAGCTTGACAGTGGTAACCAGATGCACGATGCTCGATTGGCACCCCACTGGCCGGTTGGTGTGGCCGTTGTTGATGACGAATAACATGGGTGAGCGCGGGCAGTAGTAAAACGGCACAAACTCACCTACAAAACGATCATCCACACACGCAATTTTGTACTTTGTCAGCCGTCGCTCTTTGATGTGGTCATAGCCAATGGCAACTGTTGGTCCACCCTTGCCGCGCATGACCGCATCAGAGTGAAGCCCGGCGTTCTGCAGGATGGATGCCAAATTGCGCACATCAGTGATGTGATACAGCAAAGTCTTGGTGAGGTCGCGTGCCATTTTTCTGACGTATCACCCAAATGTGGGGTTCACTACGCCCTGCGCACAAGCACAACATTGCAGCTTTGCGTCGACTGGCTGATCACCCATTTGCGATTCGTGGAATAGCGTTGCCGGGAATTTGGTGGTGGTTTGCCTTATCCGCCCGAGTAACCTTTACAACATCGGACCAAGCCAGCGCTTCCAATACTGCGTTTCTGGCTTTCATGCTGTCTGGAGCGTTGGCCAGGGTTTGAAGCCTCTGAGCAATGATTGCCCGGTGATCAATGTTCTCGATGGCATTGATCCGGTCGGCAATCAGATCTAACGCATCAGCAAGCTGTACAGAGTTTTGAAGAATTGGAAACTTGGCGCTATTTGTTAGTCCATCCATTGGTTTCCTACCTGAGCTCAGGTTTTCCAAAATCAATTCACCAAGCTCTTGGTTGTAAAAAGCGTCGACTGGGACGCCGTAATGTTTAGCCACTGGTTCGAATGTCGTCCTGCGCGGTTCTCTTGTTTCGCCGGCCAAATATCTCTGAAGTTGAGCTTGAAGGCTGCGCCTTTTCAGTTTGTCGGCAATAGAGTTCGGGTTCTCATTTGCCGCCTTCATCAGTGCATTGAGTAACTTTTTTCCGATCATTTGCGAAATATGCACGAATGCATAACGTCAAAGAGTGTAAAAAAATAACTCGTTAATGCATAATACTTGCTATGTCTACGATTTTTAGAATCATCAAGTTGCTCCGAAGTGAACCATTCAGGTTGTCTCAAACTGAAATTGCGCGGCGCACCAGCATCCACCAAACAAAGATATCGCGCTGGGAATCTGGTGCAATTTCGGCGGGCGCAGAAGACGCAGTCAGACTTATTGCACTCGCGCGAGATGTTGGTGTGCCAGAAACGAGCTTGGCAGAAATCAACCCAGCGCAACCAGTCGCTGCAGACGTAGCGCAGGGGGTGTGATATGGGCCTCCTGCTCAGCTTTCTTCGTCGATTGGTCCGTCCAACACCAGTTTCAACTGCGTCTGATCTGTCATCAGATGCCAAACCCGTTGCTGCACTACCCACAGCCCGGTTATGCCCTCTATGCGGAGGAAATCGCCCGTTTGCACATGTCGTAGATGTAATAAATCGGGAGCCAGACATTGTTTGGCTGGCCCGTTCTGCAAATCCAACCAAGCCCGGGCCCGCTGCGTAAATGTGGCACTGACGATGAAATTCGAGTCTTCTTCCATGGAAACACTTTCTATGAATATGCATCAACCAAAAATGGACCAAGCCCATGCAGAGATTGCCAACACAGCTATTGAAACAGTAGCTATTGGAGGTACATAACGTGACCTCATTCCCCGACATTTCTGGCGCGTTTTCCTCCTTCAGCGCAATCAATCTCGCGAGACGCGCCTCACCTATTTGTGCTGATGATGTTTTTGCAGGTCTGTTATCGCGGTTGACCACTCCCGCCAGTACTGCGGCATCTGAAACTTCGGATCGAGTTGGGTCGCCAATCTGTCGCACGCCTGCTCGTACTCCTCCAGAAGGCCGGAAAGAGCCTCCGGCTGAACCCGATTCAGTAGTGCATGAAGCAAGCCCTCTACGGCCAGCAGGCGGTTCATCTGCTGTTTGTTTAACGAGTGAAGGTCGTTTATGGATTTGATCGTCTGTATTTTGAAGTCGTCGTTTGTCATGGGCTTGTCTTTCGGTAATGGTCGGCGTGAGAGCCCCATGGTAAATCCGACTGGCAAGCCCACCCTCGCCAATCCTGCGCAACCAGCTACGGAAAACGCAGCGCAGGGGGTGGCCAATGTCTGACCGGATGACGCTCGCGTTGCTGCTGTTTGTGGTGCACCCTGTGGCTAGAGTGCTTGACTGGCCCAGGCAGTTGTGTGCGGGGATGTCGTGGCTGGAAACCCGTCGCTCTGCAGCTGAGACGCTGGTGATGTTTGAGGATATTTTCAGCGCATCACATTTCGAGTCTGAATCCAAGCAACAGCTTTGGATAGACCGCTGGCTGCGCAAGGCGTACCGACTTGAGCGAGCAGCCAGCGCTCGTCGTTCTGCTGGCAAGCAGCATCCAGGGCTTTGACGATGGCGGCGTATTCCCCTTGTGCCAGGAACACCAGTTTGGTGATGTCTGGGTACACCGGAAGCGGCTCTTGTTCGCATGCGGTCAATAGGCTGGCAAGCACCCGCTTGGCAAGCGCCTGCGTTTTGGGCAGTTTGGGGTCTTTTTCCTGTGGTGTGAATACGGTTATCAAAAAGGTTTGTTTTTCGGCCATAGGTGGCTCCGTTGTGTTGATGGGTGTGAAAGCCTGCAATGTAGCTGCCCGTGTTTTTTCCACCCACTGCCATTTGAACCTGCGCACGCATTTCCGCAGTGCTTTCCTCCCTGGCACTGATTTGTGCGCTGGGGCGGTGGGTATTTTTCTCTTTTGTGTCCATGGCTGCAGTGTGCGTAGCGCCTGGCGTTTTGTCTGTAACAACAATTGAAGGGGGCTGTAATGCACCTGCGTGATACCGCTTACAACTGTGTCCATGATTACCCGGGTGGTGCCGCCTCTTTGGCTCCGCGTATGGCGAAAAGTGCAACGACTCTGGCCCATGAGCTGAATGGCACGGGCGCTGCAAAGTTGGGGCTGCTGGATGCGGAAAAAATAACCCAGCTCACGGGTGATTTGCGGATTCTGGAGGCTTTTGCAGGGAACTGCGGTCAGATGCTGGTGCCGTTGCCTGATACCTTGCGCCCGGGCAGTGAAAAAGATTGCATGCTGCGATTGGCAGACACGGCGCGTGAGTTTGGTGAGTTGTGCTGCGAGGTCTCAGGCTGTATGGCGGACGGCCGCGTCAGTGACAACGAACTGAGCCGCATTGATCGTGAATGCGGCGAGTTGGTTGCCAGTGTTCATGCCTTGCGCGAGGCGCTGGCACGGCGCAATGTTGAGAGCAAACCCCGCGCTGAGTGATGGGGCACACGCCCCGATAAGTTCCTTTCCCCTAGCACATGACAGACCACATTAGCCACCAGCGGGCGCCATTGCCACCGATCAAATTTAAAGCGCTGGCAGATGCGTTGTTGTCGCGTATCGATACGCTGGTGCCCAATTGGTTGCCGGGTGGCAAAACTGTAAACCATGAATATTTCGTGCATAGTGTTTGGCGGTCTGAAAAGACGCCATCCCTGAGCGTGCGCATGTCGGGCGAGCGGGCAGGGCAGTGGCGCGATCATGGTGGGGACGCCGTGGGCGGAGATTTGACCAGCCTGTATGCCGCTATCCATGGTATGGCAATGGGCGCTGCGGCCGTGGAGCTTGCCCGCGCGCATGGGCTGGAGGATGTAGCGGGCGTAATGCTGGCGACGCCGGGGGCGGGTGGTGCTGCGCCACAGCGGGTAGTACCGCCGCCAGTTGCACCAGCGGCAGCGCAGGCCAAGCCCCGATCAGACGAGGGCTGGCGCACGGTGATGCCGGTGCCCACCTTTGCACCTGAACCTACGTTTTGGCACCAATACCGCAATAGCGACGATCACCGAGATCCCATAGACCACCTGGCACGCTACCAGGTTGACGACATGTTGATGGGCTATGTGGTACGGTTTTTGACCAGCGACGGCGTAAAAGAGACGCTGCCCTACACCTGGTGCCTGAGCACCAAGGATGGTGCCTACAAGTGGCACTGGAAACAATTTGACGAGCCTCGGCCCCTGTATTTTCCCGGGGGCCGGACGCCGCTCACTGTGCAGGTGGTCGATGGGTATTTACCCACAGTTGTGGTGGTGGAGGGCGAGAAAAAGTCTTGCATCTTGCAAGACCTGCTCACGGCCTACGCGCCGGGCGTGTACATCGTAGTCAGCTGGCCAGGTGGATCCAAGGCGTGGGCCAAGGCCGAGTGGGCATGGCTCAAAGGCTGCACTGTGCTGCTGTGGCCGGATTGTGATGGTAAGCGCGAGGTGCTGACAAAAAAAGAGCGTGATGCCTGCCTAGACAAAGACGCTATGGCCATCGCGCAGGCGCTCAAGCCGCTGCTGCCCGCTGATAAGCAAGTTGGTATGAAGGCCATGGTGGGCATCGGTGCTGAGCTGCGTGACGCCCACGGGTGCGCGGTGTCCATCCTGCCCATTCCCGAGCCGCTGGAAGTGGTGGACGGCTGGGATTGTGCGGACGCCATCACCACAGACGGTTGGGACGGCGAACGCGTTATAGCGTTCTTCGGCCGCGCGCAGCCTTTGACTTGCGCTGGCGGTGATGGCGCTGCTGGTGGCCGTCCTGGCAAGCCTGTGGGCCATTCTGGCGTGGGTGGGGGTGGTGATTTTGGCGCGCCGCCGGCTGACGCGGGGGGCGGGGGGGGTGACGATGATGATGCCTTCCAGGAGCATTTGAACTTCATCGTCGATTCACTCAAGCTCAAAGGACCGCACGAGATTGGTGTCACGCGCAAGCTGCTGATCACAGCCTTGCGCAAGGCGCCCGCGCTGAAGGACTGCCTGGGCTTCAATGAGCTGACGGATGTTCCGTCCACGCGGCTGGCATTCCCTTGGCGCACCGCGCCCGGGCCCCTGATCGACTCGGACGATTTGGCATTGGGCGATTGGCTTAGCACCACGTACCACCTCAAGGCCGCCTCGCGCGCGGCGCTGTCCGAGGCCATCGATACGGTGGCGGATGCCCAGCGGTTTCATCCTGTACGGGATTGGCTGGGTGGGTTGAAACATGACGGGAAACCGCGCTTGGATAAGTGGCTGATCCACGTGTTGGGCATGGACCCAACGGACACCACGGCGCTACCGCCAAAGCTCAAACGCTATTTTGAGTTGGTGGGGCGCTACATGCTGTTGGGCCTGGTGGCGCGGGTGATGAAGCCTGGGTGCAAGTTTGATTACAGCCCAGTGCTGGAAGGGCCTGGCGGTATTGGAAAGTCGACCTTTATCAAGGCGCTGGTGGGGGAGGAATTCTTTAGCGACACCCACTTCGACATCGGGCAAGGCAAGGATGGAATGGAGCAATTTGCGGGCGTGTGGGCCTACGAATTAAGCGAGTTAACGGCCCTGCGCCGGGCGGACTCCGAGCAGGTCAAGCAGTTCTTCAGCTCGCAAAAGGACCGCTTCCGGGGGGCCTATGGGCGCTATGTGCAGGACCATCCGCGCCAGCTGGTGATCTTTTGCAGCACGAATAAAAAACAGTATTTATACGACACTACGGGCAATCGCCGGTTCTGGCCGTTTTGGATCAAGAACGCCATCAATTTGGAATGGTTGCGCAAGTGGCGTGAGCAGTTGTTTGCGGAAGCCATGGCAATGTTTTTGGCGGGTGACCGTATCTTCCCGTCACTGGAAGAAGAAGCTTTGTACTTTGTACCAGAGCAAGAAAAGCGCCTGGTTGAAACATCGGTGCAAAGCCGCTTGTACGAACTATTGACGCGCGAGGGCGCAGGGAGTAGCGAGGGTAAAGCCACAGCGGAATTAAGTGTGCTGACCAAGTTTGTGACCATTCACAGCTTGGTGATCGCGCTGGGCACTGACCCGGGCAAGGCCAGCACGCTACTGGAAGGGCAGATTCGCGGATGGCTTGAGGCGCGCGAATGGATCTATAAGCGAGCGAGTACGGGCACACGTGGCTATGGCTATGTGCCACCACCAGTCTGGCCGCCAGTGATTATTGAGGATGACGCCCCTAATGTGGGCTTGAATGACGACGAGGGCTCCGCACAGGGCCAAAACAACGAGGGCGATGACGATGCGCCGTTTTGACCAGCGAGGGCCATGTGTGGCCGAAAAGGTCAACGCGCAACAAACGCGCTGCGACACAACACCTACCAGACGCAAGATTGGCAGTAGGTGCTGTGGGGCGGTAGCGGGGATGTCATTGCATGCCCCCATGACGTAGCCCTACCCATCGCGCCATGCAGGCGTTTGCACGGGTGTGTATCACGTCACAGCCGTCCAGCCGTCCAGCACTTGGCATGGAGCACACAGCATGGTCGTATTGATCAATACACCCAGTTGAAGCTGCTGCATTGCCAAGACAAATGCGCGATCCATAAATGCGGGCACGTGATGTGTGCACATCGCGCGCGCTCGCACCCGAGCGATTCACCCACACAGATGTCATCCATGTATTAAGTGGACGGCTGGACGGCAAGACAAACCAAGGAGATCGGCAATGACAGTTGATCAGCAAATCGCAGACATTAAGGCCCACATGCCTGAGGTGTATCAGAGCATCAAGGACAAAGCGGATGCTATCGGCAAGACTGCCTATGCGTTCGTGAGGCGCGGCTTGCGAGGTGAACCGAATTGCTTCTTTGCTTTTGAACGCGGTCGAAAGGTTGGGACGCCGTTCAATATCCCGGAAGTCATGGACTCAGTGGCTGGCAATATGGTGCGGTGGGGTGTTGAGTGCGGCATCGTCTGGCCGCTGGAGGCTGCCCACCCCCCAGTAGGTACTCCTGCGACCGGGATCCGTGAGGGTAATTCGACCCCCGCGGTCGCGCCAGTGGCTGGGCTGGGGAAAAGTGAACGAAATGGTGAACAACTGGGGGGTGTTCGGTGAACAGCCGCTCAAAACTGATCACGCAAAGCGAATACGCCCGTCGGCGTGGCGTAGCAAAGTCTGCGGTTGCAAAGGCGGTGGCCGAGGGCCGCATAAGCCTGATTGATGGAATGATTGATGAGGAGGTAGCCAACATCCAATGGGAGAAAAACACCCGTGCCCGTGCCGATAGCACGCGCTCTGGCGCAGTCCTTGCAACCGGTGCGGCTGCTGGCCCTTCCGATGGTGCTGGTGTTGATGTCGCTGCTGGCGGCGTGGTGCCCTTGGTGAACGCAGCTGCATCAGACGGCCAGCCAAACTACTCCGACTTCCGTACCCGTACTGAAAAAGCAACTGCCGAGCGTGCCGAGCGTGAAAACATGCGGGAGGCCGGAAAACTTGCGGACACCGTTCAGGTCAAGCGCGGAATATATGACAGCTACCGAGCTTTGCGTGATGCGGCCATGGCGGTTTCCCAGCGCGCCGCCCCCAAGTGCATCGGTCTAGGCGATGCCCGCGACATTGAGCGGGTGATCAGTGACGAGTTGCGTAAGGCCTTCGTTGGCTGGGAGCAGCGCATGCTGGACCTGTTGCCCAAAGAGGATGGCGCATGAATTTCGCTGACGGCTACGCGCTGGTCCTTCGCACGGCAATTGAGGCTGCACGCCCGGATCCCGAGCTGCACGTGGACGAATGGGCGGAAGAGTTCATGGTGTTGCCAAAAAGCGGACCACAGCCTGGCCCCTTCCGCTTTGATCGCAGCCCACCAGCTCGGCGTGTGCACCAGGTGTTATCGCCTGGTCACCCCTGCAAGAGAGTGGTGGCCAAGGTGGCATCGCAAATGTTCAAAACTCAAACTGCACTGAACTGGATTGCTTCCATCATCCACCGCAAGCCTCGCAACATCCTGGCGCTGGAGCCAACCGACACCCTGGTTAAACGGTTCAGCGCCCGGGTGGCCACCATGATCCGCAACGTGCCGGTGCTGCGCGAACGCGTGTCGGCTACCAAGAGCCGCGATTCGCGCAACACTGTGCAGGCCAAAGATTTCATGGGCGACGCCACCCTGTACATGAACACCGCTGGGTCTGCCGCCAACCTGGCCGAAGTGTCTGCGCCGTACATCTACGTCGATGAAATTGACCGCCTGGAGCGCAACGTGGACGAGGAGGGCGATCCCGTCGAGCTGGCCGAGGCACGAGCCACCCAGTTTGCTAATGACTGCAAGTTTTTTTACACCAGCTCGCCCGCTATCAAGGGCTTTTCCAAGATCGATGAGTTGTACGCCATGGGCACCCAGGAGGTCTATCACGTCCCCTGCCCACACTGCGGCCACCTGCACCCGTTGGAGCTGGAAAACTTTCACTACCAGCGCGATCCCGATACGGGCTTTATGGATCGTGCCTGGTTTGTCTGCCCCGAATGCGGCTGCGAGATTGATGAATATCACAAGACCACTATGCTGCCGGATCTGGATGCTGGCGGCCAGGCCCGCTGGGTCGCTACGTCCAGCGGCGATGGTGAGACGATCAGCTTCACCTTGTCGGCTTTTTATATGCCCATCGGTGCCATCACCTGGTTGTCGCTGGCGCGGCAATATGCCCGTGCGGTCGACCGCAAGAAACGTGGTGACCATGACAGCATGCAGGTGTTTTACAACACCCGCCTGGGCCTGAGTTATGAAAACAGCGATACCACCACCACGGCCAAGCAGCTGCAAGACCGTGCTGAGACCTATGCGCCCCGCATGCTGCCGGATGAGGCTTTGGTTGCAACCATGGCAACTGACACCCAAGACAACCGTCTTGAGGTCCAAATCGAAGCATGGGGACCCGGCATGCAGCACTGGGTGCTTGACTACATCGTTCTGCTAGGCTCCCCATCGGCATCTCCCGATGACCCGACCAGCGTCTGGGCAAAGCTAGATGAAATTCGCAGCACGCCCCTGCTGCATTCCAGCGGGCGCGCAGTCCGCATCAGCGCCGACGGTATCGACGCCGGCGGCCACCATACGCAAGATGTTTACAACTACGGCGCCGCCCGCGCGCACCTGGGCTGCACCGTGCTGGGCGGCTCGCCGCGCCCCAACCGACCCATCATCAGCAGCATTCCTTCCAAGGTGGACATCGATTGGGGTGGCACCAAACGCCCCGGCGGGGTGGAGCGTTGGATGGTGGGCGTGGATGTGGCAAAGGACTACCTTTTCAATCGCCTGCACCTAACCGAAGGTGCGGGCGCTATGCACTTTCACAGCCAGTTGCCGCCGGAGTGGTTTGCTGGCCTAGTGGTCGAGCAGCCGCGCACCCGCCATGTCAAAGGTCGATCCATTCGGGAATGGATCAAGCCAAACGGCGCTCGTAATGAGCCGCTTGACCTCTCTGTCTACAACTTGGCGATTGCCTACCGCCTGGGCCTGCACAAGTGGAGCCAGCTCGACTGGGACCGGCTACGCGTCAAGCTGATACCACCTACTCGTGACTTGTTCGCGCAGCAGCCACTGGCGGCGGTGTCGCAGCCAGTGCCATTTGCAGAGTCTTCTCAACCGATGGCAGTCCAAAAGCCCGACGCGACAACGCCCGATGTTGCATCAAGTCCCGTGCATACGTCTGCACAGCCAGCTATACCGCCCCCAGTCCAAGTACTTGCACCCAAACCTTACGTCCCATCACCCCAAACCAGCAACGCCCGCCGAATCTACAGCAGAGGAATATCATGACCAAGATCGACAACGCCACCCCCAAGCGCCTTGCAGCTCCCGCCCGCATGGATATCGACCTTCCCGCAGACGAAGGCCCGGACACGCCGCCAGCTGAAGACGTGGATCTGCATGATCTGTTTGAAGCCTGGAGCCGCTGGAGCCGCACCCGCCGCTACTTCGCCCCACCGCCACCAGCCGGAACCATCCTGGGAAGGCTCAGCAGCAAAACCCGGGCATTCTCAAGCGGTCCGCCGGATGCCGAGTGCAATATGGATCTGGCCGCGCTGCATCTGGCCATCCTGGGCCAGCCGCGCGATGCGCTCGATACCCAAGTGTTCTGGGCGTACTACGGGGAGCGCGCTGCTGTCATCAAGCGATCTGCAGACGCGCTAGGAATCAGCCGCCAGCACTTCTACCGACTCCTGAAATCCTTTTGCACCCGCGTGCGCGCCGTCAGCCGGGACATCGCCCAGCACAACCGCGCCGCCCGCGAGGCGCTGCCCAATGACCCGCAACGACTCAACCCACAGGAGCCAGCACAATGAATGCCAGACCTTTCACAAAGGAAGAAAAAGAACGCTTTGAATGGGAACTTAACGGATGCTCGTGGCCAAAGCCACAACACTTTCACAAGAAAAACAGATACCTGTTCTTTACCTGCGTCCTCTATGACGACCCTATCCCAGGAGAGAGCGAACGGCTGCTTGCGTTGCGTGGATGGCCTCGACAAAGACGGATATTGTTCGTCCGCTTGTTAGGTTGGCTAAATCCACGCCTCCGTGGCTGGCTAGGTCTCCGCTGAGTATGTCTTCTGGCTCCACCTCGCCGCTAATGATGTCGAACACGGTGTACCCGTTATCGGTGAGCACCGCTGCGCGTTGTCTGTTGGCGGACAGGCATTTGACGGTTCCTTGCATTTTGGGGTTGCCTTTCGGTGATGGTTGGTGTGAGAACCCCATCGTAAACCCGGCTGGCAACCCCACCCCATTCGCTATGCATAGCATAGCTAGTCACGCACGTTCTGCGAGGGCTAGGTGCCAATCTGGCTACAAGCATTTGACGCCTGCCAAGTCCTTCGGCTATCATCCGCCCGTCAGCTCAAAAAAAGGGCTGATCGGGTTTGACAGCTCGACGCATCAGGCGGCCCAAAGCCGCGACACCGCACAGGTTTGCGGCTTTTTTGTTCGTGCCCCAGTTTTTGGCGGCTCGGATGGGGAGCCGCAAGGCTCGCCGGTGAAAGGCCTCCGCCTGGTGCCCGGTCTGTCAACCCGTTCGAGCTGCCACCCTCGTTTGACAGCGGGTGTGGCAGTTGACCAACTGCACCACCTGGAGGCCATCATGGCTCAACTCATCACTGCGGGCATCGCTGCCCTTATCGCATCCGACCTCGTCATTGAAATCAACCCCCGCTGGGTTTGCCGCTTCCGTGGCACTCGCGCCCAGCTCGTTGCAGAGGGTCTTATCCCAAACGATTTCAAGTGGCCGCACCGTACCCAGTGCCAAAGCTGGGAAGCAGGCAAGTTCGAATACTGGATGCAACGCTGCCGCCCCGACGGCATCAAAGGCCCGCAAAGCGTCTGGGCAGATGGTGACTATTGGGTAATCAACATGTCCGTAAAAGGGATTGACTACATAACTTACCGGTTTCAAGAGAATGCCCGCGAGCTGGCTGAACTTGTGCAAGGCAAGTCCAGCGAGTGGAGCAAGACCTGGAACTGCGCCTACAAGGCCCGGCAGGATTACAAGTACATGGCCTTCCGCACCCATCTACTGGGTGAACTAGCTCCACGCAAGCGGGGTCGCCCAGCCAAAGCCCGACCAGTCACCCCAACCCAAGGAGCCACGCATGTCTGAATTGGTAGCAGTGGAAGAAATGAAGACCTGTAGCAAGTGCGACGAGAACAAGCCCGAAAGCGAATTCTCGAAACACAAACGCCATACCAATGGCTTTAGGTCGATATGCAAAAGCTGCGCAAACGAGGCCACCAAAGCATGGCAGAAAGCGAATCCGGAGAAGGTAAGGAAAGCCAACAAGGCACGGTATGCAGCGAACTCGGAGAAGGCAAGGGCGGCCAGCAGAGCACGGTACGCAGCGAATCCGGAGAAGGCAAGGGCAGCCGTCGAAGCATGCAGGAAAGCGAACCCAGAGAAGGAAAAAGCGGCATATCGTCGTTTAGGAAGGAAATACAGAAAGGAACTTCGCCCAAGCTATATCGCCCAGAGCCTCAAAATGAAGCTCAAGGAAGTAACGCCACACCTGCTGGCACTAAAGCAGGAGCAACTTTCGATCCTTCGATTGTCCAAACAACTCAAGAAAGCACTTTATGAAAACGTCGAACACGCTCATTAATTCTCTCGCCGACATGAGCGAGGTAGCGACGCAAGGCGACTTGCGCCGCATCGTGGCGAACAGCATGCTGGCGCTGGTCCGAAAAGAAATTAGCGCTACCGATCTTGAGGCGCTGGGCAAGGGACTGGACTCGATTAGCAACAGCCTGAACGCCGAGATCAAGGTCGCTAAGACCAGCATCGAGTTGCGCGAGAAGGGGGCCGATCTCGGCAAGGTAACGCACCTGGGCCAGCTTGTGATCGGCAACGCCGCGCGCGGCGGGTAACAAAGATAAACGCCGTTTGTCAAACACTAAAGTGTCACCCCTACATGTGACGAAATAGCTCTCGACAATAGGTGACACTCCAGCTTAATATTGACCCAATAAATGTTAGTACCTCAGTCACGTTCAGACAAATCAACGCATAAAACCATGTAAAAAACGCCTCATTTTTGGCCCAACGAACAGGCCCCGATCACTGTTAACCAGTGGCCGGGGTTTTTCTTTGGGCCATCGCGTTTGTAACCCTATCTACCCATCTATGCTGACCATACGCAACACCACCGGCTCCATCGCCGACGTGATCGCCAGCATGCGGGATATTCCTGACCGCTTGATGCCCTATGTCACCAGTACAGCGCTCACGCGGACCGCAAAAATAGCGGCGACCAAAGAGTTGCCTGACGCGATGCAATCCGTGTTCAAGGGAGGCGCAGTCCCGTACACGCGAAATAGTCTGTTTGTTAAGCCCGCCACGAAAGAAACACTCAGTGCGCGTGTCATGGTGAAAGATCGAACGTACAGCAGCGGCAACGTTTCTGAGAATTTTTTGTACCCAAGTGTCTTTGGCGGTGCCAGACATGAAACCGGATTTGAAAAGGCGCTGCGCTATGCGGGGATGCTTCCGCCAGGTTGGCGTGCTATCCCTGGTCGAGAGGCACTGCTGAATAATTTTGGCAATATTCCCGCCGGAGAAATTCAGCGCATATTGACTTCCCTAAAAGCAAACCTTGATCCGAACCAAAACAAAACAAACAGCAAGCGCTCAAAAGCGAATGCCAAGAATGCACCGTATTTTGTAGTGACTCCTTTTAAGGGTTTTTTCACGGGTGGTGAATACCGCGTCGTTAAATCGACCATGCAACCTGGCATATATCGGCGCATGTTTGGTAATCAATTCATAGTCCCTTGGTTCATCTTCACGCCGACACATCCCAATTACAAAGCAGTGTTGGACTTTGACGGAATTGTCAAAAAGTGCTGTGACGAAAACTTCCGCACTGAAATGAATCGCGCCTTCGACGAGATGCGCGCAAAGGGCAAGCGATGAGCACACTGGTGCAACTCCAAACGCGCCTGGCGTCCTACCTTGCGGCCGAAGAGCGCATATTGCAAAGCCAGGAGTACACCGTAGGGCAGGGCGGGTCCGCTCGCCGTAACCGACGTGCTGACCTGGCCGAAGTGCGCTCCGAAATTGCGGTGCTCAACACACTGATCGCATCCCACCCCGACAACACAGCTGCCCGCTCCGTGCGCCGTGTGCGCTACCTGCGCCCCAACTTTTAACCCACCGCGATGACCATGAACTTGATCGACCGCAGCATTGCGGTGGTTAGCCCTGCGTGGGCGCTGGCGCGCGTGCATACGCGTGCACAAGCCGGTGCACTGCAGGCTATGGCCGATGCAGGCTTCAGCGCCCTGGCAGGCGACAGCGATAGCGTCGGCCCCAGCAACAGTGTTGCCAATGGTGGCTCACGCCGCTGGAACCCTTTTGCCCGTGATGCCCGGTCCGACACCCTGCCCACCCTGGGCCTTGAGCGTGGCAAGAGCCGCGACCTGGCCCGCACCAGCCCGATTGCTGCCGGTGCCATCAACACCAATGTGGACCGTATCGTGGGCACCGGCCTGGCCCTGTCCGCCCAACCCAACCGCAAAATCCTGGGCTGGTCCATCGAACAAGCCTTGGCCTGGAAGGCTACGACGCAGGCCGAATTCAGCCTCTTCGCCGACAGTGTGGAATGTGACCAGGAGCAGACAAACAATTTTTACGAGCAACAAGGCATAGTCCTGCGCGCCACGCTTGAAAGCGGAGATTGCTTCACCCTGCTGCCCGACGGCCAGCGCACCGCCACCCAGCCGTACGCTCTGCGCATCCAGGTGCTGGAAGCCGACCGCATTGGCAACCCCTTTGGCCGGTTTGACACTGCAGACATGGCTGCGGGCGTGCGCTTTGGCGCTACGGGTGCACCAAGGGCCTACCATGTCTACGACCGCCACCCCGGCGCTGGCTATGTTGCAGGTGGCAGCATGTACGCAGGCCAATGGATCGAGCGTTTGGGCAAATCCGGGCGCCGCCGCATCCTGCACCACTACCGCAAACTGCGCCCCGGCATGCCACGCGGCGTGCCCTACCTGGCGCCCATTGTGGACAGCATCAAGCAAATCAGCCGGTACACCAATGCCGAGATTTCCGCTGCCGTCATCAGTGCTTACTTCACCGTCTTCATCGAGTCCGATAGCGGCAACCCCGCCCCGGTGTTTGCGGGTGAGGAAGGCGCAGATACCCCCGGTGCCGAGATTGGCCTTGGTCCGGGCGCCGTGGTGGGCCTGGCCAAAGGCGAGAAAGCCACTTTTGCCAACCCCTTGCGGCCCAACCCCAATTTTGAGCCCTTCATCCTGGGCATCATCACCCAGATCGGCATGGCGCTGGGCCTGCCGCGCGAGCTGCTGATCAAGCAGTTCAACACCAGCTATTCGGCCAGCAAAGCTGCCCTGCTGGATGCGTGGGTCTACTTCCGCAGCGTGCGCACCTGGCTGGCCCGCAGCTTTTGCCAAACCGTTTACGAGACCTGGCTTGCCGAGGCCGTCGCCACGGGCCGCATCATTGCCCCTGGCTTCTTTACCGATCCTCTGATGCGCTGGGCCTACACCCGCGCCGGTTGGCATGGCGACAGCATGGGCTCCATCAACCCCAAAGACGAAGTAGCCGCCTATGCCTCCGCCATCGACCAAAGCCTGATGACGCGCGAGCGCGCCCAGTGGGAGCTGTTTGGCAGCGACTACAACGAAGAGTTTGACGCCAAGTTGGCCGAATTTCAGCAGCTCAAAGCCGCTGGCATGTTGCCTGTACCCAAAGCAGGTGCAGCCGCGCCTGACAAAACCAAGCCCGCCGATCCGGCGGACCCTGCCGCACCGGCCGACTCAACCGACCCGACACCACCAACACCATGACCACTCCTGATCACGATGTTTCTGCGGCCACCCTGCTGCGTTTTGAGCGCAAGCTGGACCAGCTTAACGACGCTGTCTCCAAACTCATCCTCCTCGAAGAGCGCCAGATCACCCAGGCTGCCCGCCTGGCCGTGGTTGAAAGCCGCATCGAGCACGCCGACTCCCGCATTTCCGTCACCGATGCCAAGGTTGACAAGTGGGTCAATCGGGGTTGGGGCATATGGGCAGTCGTCACCATTTTGGGCTCCGCCCTGCTGGTCCTGCTCACCAAACTGAAATAGGCCACACCATGAAACTCCTTGACCTCCTCATGTCCGCATGGGCCATCCTGCCCGACCAGCTGCGCGAGATCCAGGCCATCTACGCCGCTCACCTGCGTGGTGACAAGATCGACATTGAAGCCATTGAAGCCCGCTTGGGCCGACCCCTGGCCAACGAACAGCAAGATTACGAAATCCGCCAGGGCGGTGTAGCCGTGCTCACGCTCGATGGCGTCATGGCGCCCAAGGCTAACCTCTTCATGCGTGTCAGCGGTGGCGTATCCACCCAAATGGCTGGTTTGCAAATTGAAAGCGCCATGGCAGACCCCCGCGTAACCGCAATGGTGCTGGCTATCGACTCCCCTGGCGGCAGTGTGTTTGGCACCCCCGAGCTGGGCGCCACTGTGCGGGAAATGGCCGCCGTCAAACCCATCGTTACCGTCAGCGAGGCCACTTTGGCCAGCGCTGCCTATTGGGTTGGAAGCGGTGCCAACGCTGTCTACATCAGCGGCCCCACCGTGCAAGTCGGCTCCATTGGTGTGGTCGCCAGCCACAATTACGACCCCGCCGCACGCGGTGTCACTACCGAAATCACGGCAGGCAAATACAAGCGCATTGCCAGTGCCACAGGGCCCTTGTCTGAAGAGGGCAAAGCCTACATGCAAAGCCAGGTAGACCACCTCTACCAAGTGTTTGTAGATGCCGTTGCATCCAACCGGGGCACCACACCCGACGCAGTTCTTGAGCATATGGCCGATGGCCGCGTGTTCATTGGCCAGCAAGCCATAGACCGGGGCCTCGTGGACGGCATGTCCACTGTGGACGCCATGGTCGAGCAAATGGCCACCAATCCTGCCAAGTTTGCCAAGCGCCGCAAGGCAGTCTTTGCAAACGGCGGACCCTCGCCTAAGCCTGCCGGTGCGCAGGCTTTGGCAAACCCAACCGAGCCGGTGCTGCTCGAAAACTCCAACCCTGAAACGAAAGGATCTGATATGGATCGCGCAACCCTGGAGCAGCAGCATCCCGCGCTGTTTGCTCAACTTCAAGCCGAATTTTCGGCAACCGCCACCGCAACCGCCACGGCTACTGCAACTGCTGCCGGTGCTGCAGCCGAGCGCGAGCGCATTGCCGCTGTGCGAGCCCAAGCCCTGCCAGGTCACGAAGCCCTGGTCGAGTCGCTCGCATTTGACGGAAAAACCACCGGCCCCGAAGCCGCCATGGCCGTCATGGCTGCAGAGCGTGCACGCATCGCTGGTGCAGCCGCAGCCCATGCTGCAGATGCACCAACTGCTGTGCCGCACGCGGCGGCCCCGACCGACACCAAGCCCACCGCCCAGCAAATGGCCGCTAACGCCATCGCTGCCCACAAAGCCGCCACAGGAGCCTAACCATGAACCAATCTGCAAGCTACTCCAGCACCGCTTACCTTTATACCGGGCTGATCGCCGCAAACTCCGACTTGCTTTTTCACGAAGCTGGCACACTTCTTTCCGGCCAAAACCTGGCGCGCGGCGCCGTGCTGGGCAAGATTTTGTTGGGCGCCATAGCTGTCGGCACAGTGACCTTTGCCGGCACTGGCAACGGCGTTTGCACCAAGGCCAGCACAGCCTATTCTGCAGCCGCAAAAGCGGGCAACTACTCAGTTGTCTGTCTTGAGAAAACCACCGACAGCGGCACCTTTGCCGTCATGCGCCCTGATGGCACACAAGACGGCGTTGCAACTGTTGGCGTTGCCTATGACGGCCAGGTCAAATTCACCATTGCAGATGGCGCTACAGACTTCGCCCCGGGCGACACCTTCACCGTGCCGGTCACCGTTGCGGCTGGCAGCGGCAAATATGTGTTGAGCCTGGCCGCCGCCACCGATGGTAGCCAAGTGCCCGCTGGCGTGCTGGTAGACGATACCGATGCCACTCTGGGCGACAAGCCCATGCTGTTCTACAGCCGTGGCGACTTTTTGTCGGGTGGCCTGATCCTGGGCACCGGGCATACCGTCGCCAGCATTGCCCCCGCGCTCAAAGATGCGGGAATTTTCTTGTTCACCGAACAAACCGGAGTTTAAAAACCATGAACTTATTTGACTCTCTCGTGCTGGCTGGCATCTTGCAAGACCTGCGTTTGCCCCAGCAGGGCCTTGCCGCTCGCTACTTCACCAGCATCATTGCATCCGATGCTGAAAAAATTGGTTTTGACATTGAAAACAAACCCCGGCGCATGAGCCCGTTTGTGAGCCCGCTGGTCGCGGGCAAAGTGGTCCGTTCAGCGGGTTACGAAACCAACACCTTCAAGCCTGCCTATGTCAAAGACAAGCGTGTTTTCCATGCCAATCGCGCCCTTAAACGCAAGATGGGCGAGAGCCTTGGTGCCTCACAGCTGTCGCCCGAACAGCGCATGATGGCTTTGCTGGTCGAAGACATGCAAGACCAAATGAACATGATCAGCCGCCGCCTAGAGTGGATGGCTGTCAAAGCGTTGGTCGATGGAAAAGTGACCATTGTGGGCGATGATTACCCATCCGTCGAGGTGGATTTTGGCCGCGCATCCGCCCACACTATCACTGTATCCGCCAATGCCGACAAATGGTCCGATGCGGCAAAGAAGCCGCTGGACGACCTGCAGGACTGGTCAGACCTGATGGTCAAAAAAGTGGGCGTTGGAATTGCCGACGTGATCATGACGGTGGATGTCTGGAAGGTGTTCCGCAACAAAGACGACATCCTCCAAAAGCTCAATCGCTTTCGGAATGACACCACCCTCACGCAGAACGCGCACAACCGCGAGGGCCTGGTGTTCCAAGGTGTGGTGGACCAATTCAACATCTACACCTACAGCGGCTGGTCGCAAGACCCTGTCACCAACGTTGAGACAGCCTACATGGACGCAGGCACAGTGCTGTGCCTTGCTGCGCCTGACCTGGTCGAGGGTGTGCAGCACTTTGGCGCCATCCTGGATGTCGAAATGTTGCAAGCGGTGCCATACTTCTCGAAATCCTGGGTTGAAGAAGACCCAAGCGTGCGCAATCTGTTGATGCAAAGTGCCCCGCTGCTGGTGCCCCACCGCATCAACGCCACGCTTAAAGCCAAGGTCCTTTAAGTCGCCGCCATGATCGTTGTTGACGACGACATGCACGTGTTCTTCAACGCTGACTTCGCATCCGACTGGGTTCGCCTGGCCGGTGCGGGTTGCGTGGCGGTGCAGTTTGCGGCCATCGCGGGTGTGCAAGACGTGGAAGGCCTGCAGGGCTATGCCCTGGAAGGCGATCACGAGCTCAGCTACATCACGACCGCTGTTGACCTGCAGGAAGGCCAGCAACTGCAAGAGCTTGGCAAGGCAGCTATCTGGCGTGTGCGGCGCGATCCGCAGCGCACGGCAGACGGCATGACCAGCCTCGTGCAAATCGGCAAGGTGCCCGTGTAATGTCTACCGTCAACAACCTGCCCAACAGCCTACGCTGGGGCGTCATGCAAGCGCTGCTGGCAGCGCTGCAGGCTTCACCCGCACTCTCTGGCGTGCCGGTTATCCGCAACCCGCGCAGCCCAAAAAGCTTAGCGCAAGGTGCTCACATGGTCTTTTTGAAAGACCAGCGCGACACCCTTGTCAATAAGCCAGGGCAGACCGAGCGGCGTGCTATCCAGTTTCTGCTGGGCACGGTAGCCCACACCGACGTAGCCGACAGCGATGCCGACGCATTGCACGAAGCCGCTATCGGTGTACTCCGTGGCGCACTGCCAACGCTCACGCAGGCCTGCGTGGTAACGAACCTGTCAGAGACCGACACGCAATTCGAGGCCGCCGGCCTTGAGATCGATGGCGCCCTGTGCCTGAGCACCTGGACGCTGGAATACATCAAACCCCGCTCGCACTAATGCGGGCACATCGATCACTGGAGCATCCAACATGAACACAGCACAAGCAATTCTCGGCGCCGGTAGTGTCCGCATCGACTACTACGACCCCATCCTCCTGGCGTACCAGGGCATGGGAGACCCCATTGGTGCAGACAAATTCGAGATCACCCCCGACTCCGAAAACAAACAGAAAACTGGCAAGACCAAGGAAGCCTATGGCCAGGTGGTTGCTGCTGTGGCGTACGCCAAGCCCACCAAGATCGCAATCACCCTCTCGGCCATGTCCACCCAGGCCCTGGCTATGCAAATGCAGGGCACAGTGGCTGACTGGTCGCAAGGCGCAGCCACCCTGGCCGATGAAGTGTTGATCGCCAAACTCGACAAGTGGGTCAAACTCTCCAAGCGTAACCTCAGCGACATCGACCTGCTGGTCAAGCACACATCGGGCACGCCTACCTACGTTCTGGGAACGGACTACCTGGTCAACTACTTCACGGGCGAGATCAAGTGCCTGTCCACCGGCGCCATTACGGCAGACCAGTCGCTCAAAGTATCCGCGTCTGCCCTCGCCATTGCGGGCAGCCAGATCCGGGGCGGTACCCAGGCGCAGGTGCGTGCACGCGTCAAGTGGGAAGGCATCAACATGGTCGACGGTCAACAGATCGAAGCCGAATGCTGGGAAGCTGTGCTCACCTCCAGCAAAGGCTTCGACTTCCTGGCCAACGACTTTAACGGCATTGAGCTCAGCGGCTACCTGGTCGTTCCAGCAGGCCAGACCGAGCCCTACGTCATCCGCCTGAAGTAACCAAGCACCAGGGCACCCAACGCCCAGGCCCGCCTCCGAGCGGGCTTTTTTGCGTGTGCATACGTCTGCACAGCCAAAAAAGCCTTTTCACCTCCTCCACCATCCACCTCCGCATTCACCGCCATGGCAGATCCAAAAATCAAGTTTGACATAGAGGCAGCCGTCTCCGGCGCTGCTGATATTCAGGCCCTGGCTCAGCGGCTGGAAGATATGGGCAAAGTGATGGGCGGAGATTTGGGCCCTGCCGCCAAAGCCGCTGCTGCAGAAATGCGCGCACTTGGCCAGCAGCAGGAGGCCATTGCCGCGTTCGGCAAGCTTTCCGCTCAGGTAAGGCAGTCCGAGCAGGATCTGGCACTGGCTCAAAAGTCAGCCAAAAGTTTTGCCACCGAAATTGGCACCGCTGGACCGCCCACCGCTGCACAAGCCGCGGCTTTGGCCAGGCTCAATACCGAAGTGCAAAACAACCAGGCCAAGCTTGGGGGTCAAAAAGAAGCGCTGCATGCTGCCAACCAGGAGCTGCTGTCCTACGGCCTGACAGGTGACCGCCTGATCGAAGCCCAGCGCAAAACCAGTGCTGCAGTAGATGCGCTAAAGACAAGCGTGCAAACCTCTATCCCCGCCTTTAAGGCCGTGGGTGCAGAAGGCCAGCAAAGTGCCCGCCAGATCCAGGATGCATGGTCTACCCTGGGCACCCGTTCATTTGCGCAAACACAGGTTGAAATAGCCAAGGTCAAGGCCGCGCTAGAGGCTATCAAAGCCAGCAGCAAATCACCGATCGAAATCAAGATTGCAACGGAAGCGGCGCAAGCGAAAATCAAACAGCTCGAGGGCGGTGTCACTGCTGTCGGCACTGCGGGTTCCAGTGTGGCAGGCATTCTGCGACAGTTGGGCCCACTGATGGCCGGTGCTTTCAGTGCGCAGGCGTTTTTGTCCACCATCACTTCGGCTGAATCGCTCAGCCGCAGTTACGAGCAGGTGTTTGGATCTACCGCCAAAGCCCGCACGGAAATGGAGTTCATCAAGACCACAGCCAATCAGCTGGGACTTGAGACCCTGCAGTTGGCTGCGTCATACCAGTCACTGGCGGCCAGCACCAAAGGCACTGTACTGGAAGGCAAGGCCACCCGCGACGTGTTTGAAGCCGTATCGCGTGCCATGTCCACCTTGGGCAAGAGCAGCCAGGAGACTGATCGCGCCCTGACCGCCATCAGTCAGATTGCCAGCAAGGGAACCGCCAGCATGGAAGAGCTGCGTGGCCAGCTGGGCGAGGCGCTTCCTGGCGCGATGAAGGCCGCTGCAGACGGAGCCGGCATCACCACCGAGCAACTGGTGGAAATGGTGAGCTCTGGCAGCGTGCTGGCAAAAGACATATTGCCCGCGCTCACCAAAGGCCTGAACGACCTGTATGGCAAGGCTGCGCCACCAGACACTGTCATCAGCGAATGGGCGCGATTCAAGAACGTGCTGACCGACACAGCCATTGCGATCGGGGAGGGCGGTGCCAGTCAGGGCATTGCCAAGGGACTCTCAGGCCTGGCCACTGCTGCCAAATACGCATCGTTGGGCGTCGACATATTGGGCACATCCATTGGCGAGGGCGCAGCCGCTCTTGTCAGTTGGAATGGCAGTCTGACCACCTCACAAGAGCTTGGCAAAAAATACGGCATCCAAACGGTAGAGCAAGCTGCAGCTGCAGAAAAAGCCGCCGCCGCACAAAAGGCGCTGACGGCTGCACAAAATGGCACCGGCCAGTCTGCGCAAGAGGCATCTAGCAAACAGGAGCTGTACGACAAGTCTTTGGTCTCCACGGGCGAAACCATTCTGTCCGTCAAGCAAAAGTATGGCGAGCTTGCAAAAGGATCAGCCGACTACATTTTGCAAATTGAAAAAGAAGTAGCTGCCCGCAATGCAGAGACATCCGTTCTTACCCAGCTGGTTGGCATATACGGTACCGAGACCGAAAAACGCCAGGTGGCAGTTAGCGTGTCGCAGGCACAAGCAGCTATGGCTGAAAAGCTTGCCGCTGCCCGCAATACGGAGTCACTGATTGCCGCTTCGTATGTCCTGAAACTCAAGGAAGAGGCGCAGGCTACGGGAGACGTAACCGAAGCCACAAAGAAACAAATTGACGAAGCGCAGAAAAGCGCCGCTGCAAAGCAGACTGAATTCGAACGCACTGACGCACTTGCCAAGTCGAAGCGAATCGAGGCCGAAGCCACCATTGCTCAGACGCAGGCACTTAAAGACAATTCTGCCCGCGTGTATGAGTACCGTGGTGCTGTGGCTGCCGCATCTGTCGAAGTAGCCCGCATCAGCCAATTGCACAAAGAGGGCAAAGCCACCGACACGCAATTATCCGAGGCCCGTGCAAAGCTATCGGCTTCCACCCTGCTGTACCGTGATGCCCTGGCAGACGCCACGGCCAAAGCCGAGCGCAACATTGCCGTCACACAGCAAAAGGCCGAGCTCGAACAGGCATCCATCAGTGTTGACATGGAGCGCGTCAAAGCGGCGCAAGAAGTGGCCACTGCATTGGGAAACAGTGCTGAGGCCACCAAGTTGTCCAGCGAGGCAACCGAGTTGCAAATCAAATCGGCAAGGGCATCGGCGGAAGCTGCACGTGCCGAAGCCGCTGGCATTCGTGATGCTGCAGACAAAAAAGAACAAGAGGCAAAAGCCACCGGCCAGCTAACCGATGCCGTAAAAGAAGACATAGCCGCCCGCCGCCGGTCTGCTGATCTGAAAGACATAGAAGGGCAAAAGTCAGACATTCTGGCTTCCAAGATTCGCGCGCTGGCCGAAGCCAACAACAGCGAGACAGCCTCGCTTGAGGCCAAAAATGCCGCCCTGGAGCGGACCATCGCGGCACAGGAAAAAGCGAATGATCTTGCAGAGCGTGCCATCGCCCTCGAAAACAAGCGCCTGAACCGCGACAAAGAAGGATTTAGCCTGAACACCGCAGGCAACCGCGTTGTGATGAATCAGGAAAGCGAGCGGTCCGTCTACGACGCCGCAAAGAAAAATGGTTTGACCGACGCGCAAGCACTACAGATAGCCAGCCAATTCATCCAAAACGGACAGCAAGCCGGTTGGAACGGCTCTGGTGCGCAGGATGGAGAAAATTGGAACACTGCGTTGAACAAAGCAATTGACGCGCAGGTTCTCGCCAACGCCCGGGATGCTGCCGCGTCACGTTCCCAGCCCACGCAGACACTGGCGCAGACACTGGCACAAACACCATCATCCGCAGCTGCTGCTGCAACGCCTGGCACCTATCGAGGGCCCGCACAAACCAGTTCCGAATCGCAGGTTGCAAAAGCAGCCAGTACCACCATCACCCACCGCTTTGACATTGGCGGCAAGACCACAGCGGTGCGGGTGGCAGACAGCGTCGACTCGGACGCCCTGGTGTCCGTCATCCGCAGCCTGGAGTCTGCCAAGCGCTCATCCAACGGCTAACCCGATAGCACAGCACCATGTCCATCACCCTTGCCCACGCCCCCAGCAGCACCACGCTGACCCTGCCTGATGCGCTCAACTGGACGGACGAATACACCTGGTCGCCGGTTGAGCAAACCAAAAGCTACACCACCACTGGTGCGCTGCTCATTGAAGAAGGCGTCAAGCAGGCCGGGCGCCCCATCAGCCTGGAAGGATCTGACGACTCCACCTGGTGCACGCGCGCTTTGGTGGACCAGCTCCACGCCTGGGCGAACACCGCCAACATTGTGCTCACCCTCACCCTGCGTGGTGTGGCGCGCAGCGTCACCTTTGACCACGAACGCGGCGCACTGCAGGGCTTGCCCCTGATCTTCTATGCAGACGGATCCATCGCCAGCGACGACTGGTATGTGCCCACGCTGCGCTTCATTGAACTCTGACCACCCGCCCACTAAAAAGGACCCAAGCCATGGAATTTGTAAGCACCCCCACACCGCCAGGCGGCACCCGCCCGTTGCAGCCACAAGCCGTTGTGCTGCTGGACCCCGCCACCGGGCAGGCCGTTGCCCCTGGCAGCGCATCTATCACCGGGCCGCTCACCGTGTCGGGCGGCGCAGCGGCCGGTGCAGCGCCTGCACATGCTCCCGTGTCCATGTCCGGTGTGGACGCCGATGGCCTCAAGCGCCACGTCAAAACGGACGCTGCAGGCAACCTCGGCATGTATCCCGCATCCGAGCGGCTGACCGCTACGGCAACCATAGCCAACGCAGCCAGCGTCAGCGGCACGGTCGACCTCACCGGCACCGCACTGCTGGGCTTTGTGATGCCAGCCGCGTGGACAACCGCCGCGCTGAACATCGAGGTGTCGCCCGACGGCACCACCTGGTCGTCTCCATACGACACCACCCCTGCAGCCGTGTCCAGCATCGCCACCCCGGTGGCCAGCGCAGCCTACGCCGTCGACATGACTGCCATGCTGCCCTGGCGCTACATCCGTTTTCGCAGCGGCACCACCGCATCACCGGTCAACCAGGGCGCTGCACGCGCCATCGTTTGCGTGACAAGGCCGCTGGCATGACCATCGTTTTGCGCAAGAAAAAGCGCTCTACTTTATCCACCGTCTGCTCCCGATACGGTGGCTCTCATCATTGGGATTTTGGTGTTTCAGCCGACAAGGTTGCTTACGGCAACAGCTACCCGAATGTGTATCTGAGTGGGAATCTAGTAACTGGCGATAGTTACGACTTCGCTGGAGGAACGATAGGCGCGTGGGGAAAAGCCTACGATGCTGCAATGACATTGGCTGTGGTTGGTGGCGCTCTCCAGACATCTGGAAACGCATCAACATCCTGCTACATCACGTATAGCATTCCGGCTATTGTCCCCGGCAAGACGTATCTTGTAGAGTGGAACTATGGCGGGACAGTAAGTTTCGCAGGCAACGCGAATGTGTTTATTGGGACGCCAGTTACGAACACCGTTACCGATTTAGGCGGCGGTAAAGCCCGAGCAGTCGTGGTCGCCAACGGCACGCAAGTTGCCATTAGAAACGGAATCGGGATTGGTGTAACGACGACTTACGACAACATCAGCATCAGAGAAATTGCGTACGCCAGCGCAGCCGCCGAATTCCTCGCAGCCTACCCGACCCACAACCTATTTCAAGACGCAGCAGGCACCCTGCCAGCCTATGCAATCACGCACCCGGTGGGGCTGTGCTTGGATCAGCCTACTGGGGCTGTGGTGCTGGGGGCAAACATATCCGTTGCTGGCACGCTCGATACTCCTGCGCAATGGGCGGTTGCTAGTCCCGCCGCTGGTGCATCTATCGGCGGTGGCGTTATTACATTCACTGGCGGCACAGCAACAACTGGAGGGATGATTTCAGCCAGTGAGCCTTTGGTCTTGCTGAAAACCTATCAAGTGACGCTAGTCATAAGGACAATCACAGCAGGAAGAATACAAGTGAGACTTGGAGCTGGCCTTGGCCCGAGCCTCGCAACTTCTGGCACACACCGATTTGTTGTGCAGTGCTTAACTGATACAAATGTTCGCATCTATAACGATGGCTACGCTACGGAAGCAGTTGTTGAAGGTTACGAAATCCGCGAAATCACCGGCGCACACGCCAGCCAATCCAACTCGCTCAAAATGCCGAGGCTGAGTGCGCGGGTGAATCAGTTCACGGCGACTGAGGATTTCTCGAATGCGGCGTGGGTGAAAACAAACACAACATTTGCAACCGGGGTTGCTGACCCACGTGGCGGTACTACTGCTATCACAATAACAAGCACCGCCGCTGGCGGGTTGTTCTATCAGTTAATTGCAAATACGGTAGGTGTGAGTTCATGTTGGATGCGCCGTAGAACAGGTGTCGGCGCGGTTCAGGGATTCAATTCAAATTCGGCTGCCTATGAAGATTGGGCATTAACATCATCGTGGCAAAGACTGAGTAAGACAGGCACATCAGTTACCTCGCAGTACATGATGTTCAAGTTTTTGGCGTCAGGTGATGCGATTGACATTTGGCACCCAGACCTCCGACCCGCCAACAGCCCAACCAACCTGCCAGCTTATCAGCGCGTCACTTCAGCCACTGATTACGACACCGTTGGCTTTCCTGTCCGTGCAGTTTGGGATGGTGTTGATGACTGCCTCGTGGTGCCGACGCTTGATCTGTCGTTGACGGACAAGGTGACGGTGGTGTACGGTTATTCAATGTCCATTCCAACAGCCGATGCAATTTTGCTAGAGCTTTCGGCAAGATACGACATAAACAACGGGTCATTTAATCAGTTTGTTACGTCTGCAAACAAAGCTCAATTCGGCCACCGCGCTAACTCCGCTTGGGCAGAAGCCACGAGCGCTACATTGCCGACAGGGACGTATAGGTCCGTTACGTCAGTAGCTTACGATTTAAGCGGCACATCTTACTCAGCAGAAGTTCCAATGCTAAAAGTAAACGGTGCCCCTCTAGCCGCGACATTTACCGGGTCTGGCAATACTGGAAGCGGAAATTTCGGAGCAGCCTATCCGCTTTACATCGGGCAACGCGCAGGCACGTCATTCCCGTTCAACGGACCGATCCAATCTATCACTCTGATCCCCGCGCTGATAACCGACGCCGAAATCGCAATTATTGAAAACAGCGTCAACACAGCAATGGGAAAGGTGTACTGATATGTGGACTCAACTGAATATTTTGGTCACCGCAACTGCAACCCCGCTGGCAGAGCAACTGATGACCGCCAAAACGGGCGTATCAAACGTGCTGTCGGTGCAGCTTGTACCCATCGGCTCACCAGCAGGTACGCAGCCTACGTGGTACGGCGGCTCTGGTGCGGTTGCGACGGAATTGGTCCCTTTGCTCACCGACGCGCAAGTGCTTGCTGACGAAGCAGGCATTGACCTTGCACAGGCGGAGTGGCTGCTAGGCGCAGAGTCAGACATCACGCTGATCGAAGCGGAATCGTGGGCGGCGGTGCTTGAGCGCCTTGGGCTTGAAGTTGCGCAGGTGGCGCTATGAGTCCGCTTGCAATCTGGATCATGCTCTGGCACTGGGAATGGTGGCGCCTGTGACAGTCACCGACCTGGTGGCCGAACACGACGCGCTGAAGGCCAAAACCAAAGCATTCAGCGAGTACATGCAGACATCGAGCTTTCTGGCAAAGAGCAAGCACGAGCAGAACCTGTGCTTTGCAATCTGGGTTGCCATGCAGCAGACGCTGCTGGCCGTCAGCCGGTTGCTGGAGGCTGTGCAATGACCTTCCTGATTTACGCAGCCGCAAGCATCGTGATCATCGTCCTGGCTGCGTCCGCAAGCGGGCGATAACCCAACACCTTACGGAGTAACAACCCCATGAGTATCCTCGCAGGCGACATCAAACTGGTCGCATCCGCCGTCATGGCTGACGTGACCGAGGGCGGTGGCGCCCCCACGTCCCATGTCATTCAGGACGCAGTTTCCAACGCCATCTTTCCCGACATCAGTGAGCTTGACCGTGCCATTGGCCGCGTCAATCTGCGCAAGACCTTTGTGCATGTGCAAACGGCCAACGTCGACAGCTACCTCGGCAGCAACGTCATCATTGCCGAGCCGCCCAGCGACCCCAATGTGTCGGTCACCATCATTCAGGTGGACTCGTTTTTCAGCGCGCGCGCAGATGCCAAGTCCCGCGTCGAGGCGTACCTGGCACCAGGCACTGCGTATGCGGGCCATGTGTTTGGCGACATGCTCGCCGGGCAGCGCACGATCAGCCTGGCGCAAAAGGCCGACATCGCCATCCCCAACATTGGCGACACCATCATCCTGATCAAGTACCAGGGCACGGGCAACGAGTACACGCAGTTTTGTCGTGTGACGGCCATCAACGCATCTGGCCTGCGGGTGTTCACCGACGACCAGGGCGACTTCACCCGGCGTATTGTGGTGGCGGCCATCAGTGATGCACTGCGTGCCGACTTCCCCGGCTTTGACCCCCGGCGCATTGACTACACCACAGCCGAGCGCAAGGCGCGCACCGGTGTATTCGAGAGCGTGGTGGCCGATGCCGCACGCTATTACAGCGCCGTGCCCCTGGCTGCAGCCGCCGACATGGGTGACTTTGTGGTGCATGCCAGCGGAATCCACACCAAGATCGTGCCCAGCGCGCAGATCGAGACTCCGATTGCCGATGCACGCACCAACCAGATCAGCGCAGCCCTGCTGCCTGCCGGTGGTGTCATCACCCAGAGCCTGTCGTTGGCCTTCACGACCACACAGTCGCTGTACGTGGGCGGGTGCATCCTGCCGGGCAGCCTCACAGTAGTGCGCGCGGGCATCACGATCACCGATGCCGGTGGCGTGCTGCTGCAGGGCTCTGCACAGGTGGGCACGGTGGACTACGACAACGGCATCCTCACGCTGTCCACCAACGTGTTTGGCACGGGGGCAGGCACACAGGACGTGACCTACCTGCCCGCGTCGTCCGCGCAAGTGGTCGAGCGCAGCGTGGGCATACCCGTCACCATCAACAACCGCAGCCTGTCCTACGTTGTCACGCTGTACCCGCCTGCGCGGCGCAGCCTGCGTGTGAGCTACATGGTGGGCGGCAGGTGGTATGTGCTGTATGAGGACGGCAGCGGCAAGGTGGCGGGATCTGACATCGCGTTCGGTGTGGGCACGCTCAACTTCACCACCGGCACACTGAGCCTCACGCTGGGCGCTCTGCCCGACAGTGGCAGCGCCATCATCCTGCAGTGGGCCGAGGCACCGTCGGACAACGTGGTAGCGCCAACCGAGCTCAAGCTGGGCGGCAAGCTGTTTGCACCCATCAACACCGCTGGTGCAATATCTGACACGGCTGGCCCAAAGAAGATCATCCCCAGCACGCTGTCGCTCACCTGGTCGCACAGTGGCACCAAGACCGCCACCGACAACGGCCTGGGTGTGCTGACGGGTGACGCCACCGGCCTGGTGGACTACGGGCGTGGGGTGATTTACTTTGCGCCCAACGTGCTGCCAGCAGACGACACGGTGATCAACATCGGTGTCACAGCAGGCGTGGCGCATGTGGCTACGGGGCTTACGTGGTCCGGCACGGCCGGCACAGCCAAGACCACGGTGCTGGCACCAAACCTGATCCCAGGCTCGGTCACCATCCCGTCGTACGTGGTGGTCAGAGCCACGGTCAACGGCTCGCCACCGGGCTACCAGACAGCCTATGCAGGCGGCTATGTCACCGTCACGGACGATGCCAGTGGCAACCTGATCATGGCCGGGCTGACCGTTGGCACGGTCAACTACACCACCGGCTCTGTGACCGTAGACGGAACGCTGACAACACCTGCTGCAGTGCTTGCGGCCACGGGCCTGCTACTCAAGTCCGGCCAGTATTGGCTGGGTGCAGATGGCATCGTGTACGGCCCCGGGCGCGTGGGCACACCTGCAGAACTGGGCATCACCGTCACCAACGTGTCGCCCGCCGAGATTTACACCAGCGGCGTGGTCGGCCTGGACAATGTGACCTACAGCCTGAACGCTGCCGCCAGCGACCCGATCAGCGTTATGCTGGCGCGGCTGTGCCTCAAGCCTGCCTACATGGCACCTGGCTACACGCTGCAGGGGGCAGAGTTCATGCTGGGCGGCAGCCGCTACGTGGGCACACCGGCAGGCACACTGGTCACCGCCATCAACCCCGCCACGGGGGTAGGAATACCCGTCGGCACGGTTGCCGCATCCCTGGGCGAGGTCTCGCTGGAGACGTGGCCTGCAGGCACCAGCAACGTGGTCAGCCAGTGGCGTGGCCACCAGGCACCGCCGTTGTCGGGCACGGGTGACGCGTCCAGCAATATCTCGATGATCATGCGCACCGCCACGGCGCCCATCCGCCCGAGCAGCTTCACCCTGATCGGCACCATGTCGGACGGCACGGCCATCAACGCCAGTGCCGACCTGGCAGGCAAGATCAACCATGCGCGGGTCAAGGGCCGCATCAACTACGAGACAGGCGTGGTCGAGTGCATTTTCTGCAACCCATCATCGACCGGCATCGGCACCGCTGACCTGGCGTACATGGGCATCACCGGGGTGACCACGGTCAACCTGGACACCGTGCTGGCGTCCACATTGCGCTACAACGCCGTCAGCTACACCTATGTGCCTCTGGACGTGAGCATCATCGGTGTGGACCCCGTGCGCCTGCCGTCTGACGGACGCGTGCCCATCATCCGCGCTGGCAGCGTGGTGGTGATTGGCAACACACAGAGCGTCACCGCCACGGTGTCCAACGCACAGGTAATCGACTGCGCCCGGGTGCGACTGAGCCGCGTGCGCGTGCTGGGGGCCAACGGCGCTGTCATCAACGCAGGCTACACCACCGATCTGGAGGCAGGCACCGTCACGTTCACCGACGTGAGCGGCTACAGCCAGCCGGTGACCATCGAGCACCGCATCGAGGACATGGCCCTGGTGGCGGACGCACAGATCAACGGCGAGTTGCGCCTGACCCGAGCCCTGACGCACGATTACCCCACCACCGGCACCTATGTGTCCAGCGCGCTGCTGCTGGGCGACACCAGCACCCGCACGTCGAATCTGTTTGATCAGTCCACCTGGGACGGCATCACCTGGTCTGACACCCTGAGCGGCTCGGCAGCTACGGCCACCTACAACGCCACGGCCAACCCCATCGTGCTGACCAACCAGGGCACGGTGACTGAGCGCTGGTCGCTGCGGTTCACCAACACCACCACGTTCGACATCATTGGCGAGCACGTGGGCAACATTGGCACCGGCACCACGGGTGCCACCTGCGCACCGATCAACCCCGCCACCAACGTGCCGTACTTCAGCGTTCCCGCAACAGGCTGGGGCAGCGGCTGGGCGGTGGGCAACGTGCTGCGGTTCAACACCATTGGCGCACTGTTTCCGGTGTGGCTGGTGCGCACGATTCAACAGGGACCTGAGTCCGTAGTCAATGACACCTTCACCGTCCTCGTCCGTGGCGACGTGGACCGCCCGTAACACTCTGGAGCATCACACATGGGTACAAAAACCAAATCATTTGACAGCAGCATGAGCGGTGCGCCGGTGCTGTCGGGCACGGCCGGTGCGCTGATCGCCGTGCTGGACGCCTGCCTGGTCAACGGCTTTGGCCTGCAAACGGCAAGCGCCCTGGTGGTGGCAAGCGGGGTGGCCACCGCCACGCTGCCCAGCACACCAGCACCCCGGGTGGGCTCGGTCATCCTGGTGGCAGGTGCCACACCCAGCGGCTTGAACGGCGAGCAGCGGGTTACCGCTGTTGTGGGCAACACGGTCAGCTTTGCAACCGCACTGGGCGACCAAAGCGCATCTGGCACCATCACGGTCAAACTGGCCGCAGCCGGGTGGACCAAGCCCTTCAGCGGCACCAACCTGGCCGCGTACAAGATACCCAGCGTGCTGGGCACAGCTTGCTACCTGCGTCTGGACGACACCGGCACCACCACCGCACGCGCCGTGGGGTATGAGTCCATGTCGGGCATCAGTGCTGGCACGGGGCCGTTCCCTACGGCGGCACAGTTTGCATCCGGCCTGTGGGTCAGCAAGTCCAGTGCGGCCAGCGTGGCAGCGCGTGCCTGGCGCGTCGTGGCGGACGACCGTGGAGTGTTTTTGTTTGTGCGCAATGCCGATACAGCCAGCGAGTACCAGGCGTACTACTTTGGCGACATCCTCTCGCTTAAGACCAATGACCCGTATGCCTGCGTGCTGCGGGCAAACAGCGCAGATCGCAGTGCCAGTGTCGTTGCCGGCACCGATGATCTACCGTTTTCCGACTACAACTACCTGGGATCAGGGCTTTACATTGCCCGCGCAGCCAACACCCTTGGCGGTGCGCAGCCCATGTACCAGTCGTCGGCGCTGCTGTTCCCGGGCTCTGCTGGCGCTTCATCGGGTGCGGTCGGGAGCGCGTACCCGTCGCCAGTAGACAACGGCCTCATGCTTGCAAGGGTGTCGGTGCTCAATGCGTCCGGCATCCGGGGGTATTACCCCGGCGTGTATATGACACCGCAGATCGTCAACGCGGCCTTTGCCACGGGTGACGTGATCCCTGGCAGCGGTGACATGGTGGGCCGCTCGGTGACTGCCATCAAGACCGGAGCGCCCACGGCAGGCACAACGCAGGGCGTGGTGTTCATGGACACCCTGAGCGACTGGCGGTAACGCATGGCTGTATCACGCTACTGGCGCATCGTCGGCATCTGCACGGCAGCCAACGCTCCGCTGGAGTTGAGCGAGGCGCGCATTTACGACTCGGGCGTGCTTGCCGACGCGTCTGCCACGCTCACAAGCAGCTTTGCGCCTGACACAGGTGCGCTGGCCGATCTGCGCGACGGTGTGACAACCAGTGTGGTGTCGTGGGACTTTGCGAGCCACAGCGCGCCTACATTCGCGCTCACCTGGGACTTTGGTGTGGGCGGTGGTGTTGAATTTCCGAGCCTGCAGTTTGGCTCGGGTGACAGTGCGGACACATTCCCGGTCGACCTGATCGTGCAGTCGTCAACGGATGGCGTCACCTGGACTTACTACTGGCAGGTGGTGGCGCTCACATACCCGGGCTACCGCGCCCTGACCGCATCACCCGCAGGCATGGTCGGAGACTTCTACTACGCCAACGTGGTTTTGCTGCTGCAGTTTGAGGGGGCCAACAACGCCACCGTGTTCACCGACAGCAGCCGCACACCCAAGACGTTCACGGTCACGGCACCCGCCAAGATCAGCACGGCACAGGCAGCCCACGGGTTGGCATCTGGCTTGTTTGACGGGGCCAGTGCGTCGGTGCAGACGCCTTATCACAGCGACTTTGCATTTGGTGCTGCTGACTTTACCGTTGAGGCAGCCGTCTACCTGACCCGCAATGAAACCACTTACGCGCCTGTGGTCGTGTCCCTGTGGTCAAACGCGGCAGGGTGGGCATGGGAGCTCCGGGTCAACGCAAACATGTCAGGATTCTTGTTCGTGGTCAACGGAGTCGCGTATGCATCCGCCAGCCAGGCACTGTCCATAAACACCTGGTATCGCGTGGCGGTGGCACGCGTGGGTGGGTATGTGTACATGTTTATCGACGGCGTGCTGAAAAGCACAATCGCTGCGGTGACCATCAATGCCACAGGTGCCGATCTGGTGATCGGGCGCGTGTCGGCACCTGCTGTGTGGTATTTCCCCGGGTACATTGATGCGGTGCGGATCACCAAGGGTGTCGGCCGGTACTCGGCAAACTACACCGTGGGCGCTTTCCCTGATTTGGCGTACTCGGTCGCCGCCACTGCATCACCTGCGCCGCACCGCGTGCGCAACACCCCGCCCACACAGTTGAAGTTTGCCCCGGCTGACGCGATGCCCGACGGGTCCGCACACGGTCACCTGCGCGAGGTGCCTTTCTTTGACGCCTACCACGGCGGTGTGGGCATCGTGTACGGCACCGTGAAGGAAAAGAACCTGCCCGCCAACACACCGCTGCACCGCCGCGTGCTGCTGCTGGACGAGCGCAGCATGCTGGCCATCCGCGAGACCTGGAGCGATGCCACCACCGGGGCCTACGAGTTTCGGGGCGTGCGCCAGGACATCCCGTACACCGTGGTCGCATACGACTACACGACCAACTACCGCGCCGTCGTGGCCGACAACATCACTGCCGAGGCGATCCCATGATCATCATGCATCCGTCTGCCACCGCTGCCCGCAACGCTGGCCCCGGGCTGCTGCCCTACATGGACCTGGGCACGGCCGTTGCGCGTGTGCGGGTGTACCCAGCGCCCCGTCGGGCATCCCCACTAGACGCCGTAGGCGTGGCACTGATCGTAGAGATTCCCCTGCTCAAGCCCAGCGCGTCGGTGGATTCGTCTGGCGTGATGACACTGCTGCCCGGTGCGCCGGGGTTCAATGTGTCCACCGGGATCGGCGCCTGGGGCGTCATGGTCAACGGCAACGGTGACGGCGTGCTGGACTGCGATGTGAGCGAGGTGGGTGGCACGGGTGAAATCCAACTCAGTGCCGGTGGCACCAGCGGACTGAGCCTGTACGCAGGGGGCGAAACGTCGCTGTCCAGCGGCGTGCTGGCCTAACCAGACAGGCACGGCATGGCTGCGGTTGACCTTGTATTTTTTGAGGTAGCGCAAGCAGGGCCATCGCACGCGCTGGTGTTCGGGGATACCGACACCGATTTCGTACCGCCAGCCAGTCTGACCCTGACCGGGGTCTTGCCCACAGCACTGCACGTGCACGCGCGGGACTACCGCACGCTGGCACTCTCGGGCGTCTTGCCCGGCATGACGATGGTCATGGACCTGCTGTACGCCAGCAACACCTCGCGCCCCACGGTTAACCGGGTGCAGGCCCCGCATCAGATTGCGAGTTATCAAGACGCCGGTGTTGCGTCTGCCATTGATGGGGCACTGACCAGCGGTGCCATCAACGCAGCCACGTGGTCGGCAGCGGACGCGCTGGGTGCCCTGATGCATGCCGGGCACGCGCAAGGTGTGCGCAATGGTGCCGTGCGGTCGACACGCTTTGCCGGCGCGAGCCGCCTGGGTACACACCGCACGACAGCGCCACACCAGGAGGCGATCCGCACGTACAGCCCCGGTCGGCAAACCGGGTTCCAGGCAGCGCAGCGCCTTGGCAACGGCGCAGTGCACCTGCCGCACCAGGACGGTTACCACGACCGCAGACCTCAGGTGCGCGCGCTGTGGCAGGAGGCATTGCGCCACCGCCTGGTGGGCCTGCGTGACACGTCGGGCAAAGCGACGGTGCGCGACTTTGGCCGCAGTGCGCGGTATCAAGCCGCCATGCGCCCACCCGCTGGCCAGTATGTGCCGCCTGTCATCACACCCCCGTGGGACCCGTGCTACCTGCCCAACACTGCCCTGGTCTTTGCCGACCTGGCATCGGGCATCCCGAATCTGGTTTTTATTTGCGAGCGACACACCACGCCGGTGCCTGGTGCAACGCTTGTCATTCTCCCTGCGAGGTTTTACATGACCGCCCATACGATCTATGCCCAGCGCCTGCCCGATCTGGCGGACGTGCCCATCTTTGACGCCACGGTGTCGGCTGACTCTGGCAGCTACTGCTGGACGCTGTCTGCCAGCGGGCCGCAAAGCCTGTTTGCACAACTGGCCCCCGTGGATGGGCTGCCGGTGCAGCTGCGCGTGACGCTCGATGGCATACCGTGGGTGTTTGCTGTGGACACCCTGAGCCGCACCAGTGCCTTTGGCAAAACCGGGGTCAGCGTCACCGGGCGCAGTGTGACGGCACTGATCGGCGCTCCCTACCTGCGTGCCACTACCCGCACCAACACCGAGCCGCGTCTGGCGCAGCAGCTGGCACTGGATGCGCTGGAATACAGCGGTGTGGATCTGGATTGGGGCCTGACCGACTGGCTGGTGAGCGCACAGGCCTGGAGCCACCAGGGCACGCCGCTCGATGCTGTGCAGGCGATTGTCCAGGCGGCTGGTGGCTATCTGCAGAGTCACCGCAGCGCAGCCACGCTGTTGGCCCGACACCCGTACAGCCAGCGCTCAGGAGACAACCCCGGCGCACCGTGGGGGTGGATGACTGGATCCGCAGACGTGGAGCTGGCGCCCGACGCCATCATCACCGAAGGCCTGGAGCGTCGCGATGGTGCCGACATCAATGCCGTGTATGTGAGTGGTACCACGCAGGGTGTGCTGGCCCAGGTCAAACGCACTGGCAGCGCAGCCGACAAGCTGGCCACCATGGTGACTGACGCATTGATCACCCAGGCCGCTGCAGCCCGCCAGCGGGGTCTGGCCATTCTGGGGGCCGCTGGACCGCAATACAGCGTGCGAATGGAATTACCCGTGCTGACCGGTGTGGGTCAGCCTGGCGTGTTGGATGTGGGGCAGCTGGTGCAAATCAATGCCACCGTGCCATGGCGCGGTCGTGTGCGGGCCGTGAACGTCAATGCCAAGTCACCTAGCCTGCGCCAAAGCATCACCCTGGAGCGTCACCTATGACAACCAACCTGTACCGCGCACTGCGCGATCTGCTGCCAGAGGCTCCATTGCAAGTGGCCACAGTGACCGTCGTGCATACCGCAGAGGGGGTCAGCACCGTGACCTGGCCCGGTGGCAGCGTGCAGCGCGTTCGCGGCACTGACGTGGCTGCTGGTGGCCTGGCGTTTGTGCGCAATGGCGTGATCGAGGGCGCGGCCCCCGAGCTCTTGCTGGAAGTCATTGAAGTTTGACGGCAACCAAATTTATCAACCACGCCCGCCACCTGGTGGGCTTTTTTTTGAAAGAGACAGACCATGTTTTCAGCACTATTGGCATTTTTGGGAGGCAACGTGTTCCGCATGCTCTTTGGCGAGGTGGTGAGCTACCTCAACAAAAAGCAGGACCACAGCTTTGAAGTGGAGCGCATGCGTCTGCAGGGCGACCTGGACAATGCGCAGCACGAGCGCCACCAGGCAGTGATCCGGCTGCAGTCGGAGCTGGGCATCAAGACGATTCAGGTGGCTTCTGAGGCGGCATTGGGGCAGATCGAGGCCGAAGGCTGGCTGGAAACGGTGCGCGGCACCACCCGCACGGTTGGCATTTGGTTTATTGATGCCTGGAATGGCGTGATTCGCCCGTTCGTGGCCACGTGGGCGGTTTTGATGCTGACACTGCACTTTGCCAGCAAAGGCTGGGTGCTGGACGATAACGGATGGTCGATCTGCGGTGCAGCGCTGGGCATTTATCTGGCGGACCGGTCGCTTTTCAAGCGGGGGAAATAAGTGGCCGGCGCGGTTGACCAAGCGGTGGGCGTTGCGGCTGCTTTGGCGCGGGGTTTTGAAGGGCTGTATTTGACGCCGTACCTTTGCCCGGCGGGCGTGGCCACCATCGGATACGGGGCAACGTATTACGAAAACGGATCGCGTGTGCAGCTGACTGACCCGCCAATCACCCGGGCGCGTGCTGAGGCGCTGCTGCTGTGGATGGTGCGCACGGTGTATCTGCCATCCGTATTGCGCCTGTGCCCGGCTGTGGACAACCCCCAGCGGCTGGCGGCTCTGATTGACTTCACGTTCAACCTGGGCGCTGGTGCGCTCAAAGGCAGCACGTTGCGCAAGCGGGTGAATGATGGCGACTGGGATGCTGTGCCTGCTGAGCTGCGCAAGTGGAGCCGTGGCGGTGGTCGCGTGTTGCGCGGCCTGGTGCTGCGGCGCGAAGCGGAGGCGGTGCTGATATAGTGAGCGCGGGCGGTGAGCCCCCCGCTGCTTCCTCCCTGAGCGGGCCATCATTGCGATGGTTAGGACCCCCTTGGCCTTTGGGCTGAGGGGGTCTTTTTTACGTTTGTGCGTGTGCTGAAATTAGCAACCCTGTGAGGGTTTCTATTGCAAACATGGTGTCTTTAGGGTGATTTCCTATAGTAAAAAAATCCTCGACAGATAGAATAACGGGCTGAGTTCGTGGTGGGATCTGAGTATTGGGGGTAAGAATGGATGAAAAAAAACTCGTAAGTACAGAGTTAAATGAAAAAAAAGCGGCCGCCTTTAAGAATGGCGATGATGCCGCAAAAGATAAGAATCTGACAAATCCGATCGTTGCGCAATTTGCGCTGAAGGCGGTATTCTTATTGATCCGGCCCCAAGAAGTTTCAAGCCGCCGCATATTTGACTCTGGGGTCTTGGAAGAAGCTCTGGACGCGCTGGGGTGATTTCTCGAGCATGAACATGTGTTCATTTGCGGCGTCCCTC
>JBPOIP010000207.1:0-30361 GCA_052034395.1 Pseudomonadota bacterium | reverse complement strand
GCTCCTCTCAGGGCTTGGGAGTCTTGCGCGGTCTGGACCAGTTCGCCATGCTGACCTGCTTGCCCCGCGCCACGCTGAGCGCACCGGCTGGCGTGCTCTTGGTAATCGTCGAGCCGCCACCCACGGTTCCACCGGCACCCAGCGTCACCGGAGCCACCAGCACACAATTGCTGCCCACATGGACATCGGCCTCAATTTCGGTACGGTGCTTGTTGGCTCCATCGTAATTGGCGGTGATGCTGCCCGCCCCAAAATTCACCCGCTCGCCAACCGTCGCATCACCCAGATAGGCCAGGTGATTGGCTTTGGCACCCCTGGCGAGACTTGAATTCTTGACTTCGACAAAGTTGCCGATGTGCACCTCAGGCCCCAGCTGCGCCCCAGGCCGCAAACGTGCAAAAGGTCCGACCAGCGCCCCCGCACCCACCGTCACACCCTGCTTTTCGCCGTCAATGTGGGTGAATGGGTGAATGACTGCCCCGGCTTCGATCACCGCGTTGGCAATGACACAGTTCGCACCGATAGCCACGCCCTCACCCAGGTTGACCTGCCCCTCAAAGATGCAGTTCACGTCAATGCTTACGCCGTGCGCACACAACAAGTCGCCCCGCACATCGAACCGCGCCGGGTCGGCTAGGCGCACGCCCTCCTCCATCAGCCGATGCGCCTGTTGCAACTGATAGGCGCGCTCCAGCTGCGCCAGCTGCACCGGGCTGTTGACCCCGGCCACCTGCACGGCGTCTGTAATCTTGTGTGCCACCACGCGCACGCCATCGGCCACGGCAAACTTCACAATATCGGTCAGATAAAACTCGCCCTGGACATTCTTGTTGTCCAGCCGGGCAAGCCAGCGCTTGAGCTGCGCAGCCGGCACAGCCATGATGCCGCTGTAAATCTCGGTGATGGCATGCTGTTCGGCACTGGCGTCCTTGTGCTCCACAATGGCCTGGACTGACCCTTGCGCGGCACCGTCGGTGCGCACAATGCGCCCGTAGCCTGCGGGGTTGTCCATTTCCAGCGTCAACAGCGCCAGATGCTCGCCGGCGCAGGCTTGTATCAGGTGAAACAGGGTGGAGGCCTGGGTTAACGGCACATCACCCGAGAGCACCACCACTACACCATCATCGGCCAGCACCGGCACCGCCTGCTGTACCGCATGGCCCGTACCCAGCTGGGGCTCCTGGCGCACAAAACTTATGGCCAATTTGCCCACCCCCCCCGAATCCATTGCACATGCTGCTTCAACTTCGATAGCACCATGCCCGGTGATGACGACTGCCTGGCGCGCCTGCAGGGTTTGAGCCGTATCCAGCACATGCCTCAGCAGCGGGCGCCCCGCCAAGGGGTGCAAGACCTTGGGCAGCCGGCTCTTCATGCGCGTTCCCTTGCCCGCCGCCATAATGACCACATCGACAGGAGTTCCCTCCAGCGCAGCGTCTTGAACCTGAATTTCGGAAGTCATCGTTATGTCCCTTTCAACGCGCTTGAATTGGCGTTCTCTTGTTGCTTCGGCATCCATTATCGGTGTGCTTTTGGCATCCCTGATGCTGGGCGGATGCAGTGCCGTGCGCCTGGGTTACAACAACGGACCCTCGCTGATGTACTGGTGGCTCGACAGCTACTTCGATTTTGACGACGGACAAACCCGGCGCATGCGCAGGGACCTGCAGGCCGCACATGACTGGCACCGCAAGACCGAACTGCCCCTTCTGGCCAACACGCTCAAGGAACTGCAGAATCTGGCGCCCAAACCAGTGAGCGCCGACCAGGTTTGCACCATCGTGGGCGAACTGCAGACCCGGCTGCAAGTGACCCTGGAGCGGATCACTCCCGGCATTGCAGCCATTGCACCGGGACTTCAGGATGCCCAGCTGGAACACATCGCCCGGGCATACGAAAAGCGCGAACGCAAATGGCGTGACGACTGGCTCGATGGCAGTGCGACCGAGCGGTCGGAGCGGCGCATCAAGCAGATTGTGGAGCGGGCCGAGTCGCTTTACGGACCACTCGAGGCTGCGCAGATTGCGGTGGTGCGCACCCACATCGGCCAGTCTACGTTTGACGGTATGCGGCAGTTCCGGGAAATGCAGCGCCGCCATCAGGAGTCTCTGGCCGTGCTGCGGAAAATGCGCTCCGGTGAGAACAGTGCAGTCCAAGCGCCTGCAGAAATCCGTCGATTGTTGTTGCAGACGTTCAAATCGCCGGACCCAGCTTACCGGCGCTACATCGACCAGTTGACCACAGAAAATTGCGCCGCCCTGGCCAACCTGCACAACAGCAGCACCCCCGAGCAACGCGCGCGACTGGCTCAAGCCCTCAAGGGGTATGAAAGCGATGCCCGTGCCCTTGCTGCCGAGCGCCTGGATGACAATTCCTCCGACCCAACCGCGAGCGCGTTATAACCAGCCATGCCAAACGCCACCTCTGACTTTGCTGTCTACTGCTGCGAAATCCTCTCCAGCGCTGGCCCCTGTACCGCCCGGCGCATGTTTGGCGGCTGGGGCATCAGCACCGACGGATTGACCATCGCCATCATTGCCAACCTGGGCGGCGGCGAAAAGCTGTGGCTCAAATCCGATGATGCGAGCCGCCATACCTGGGAAGCCGCAGGCTGCGAGCGCTTCACCTACACATCCAGCAAGGGCGGGGAAACCGTTTCCCGTGGCATGAACTACTACAGCGCGCCCGAAGACGCCATGGATTCCATCCACGCCATGGAACCCTGGGCCCGCATGGCACTGCAGGCCGCGCTGATTGCCAAGAACAGCAAGAAGATGCCCAAAAAGGCAGCCAAAAAAACTACCCGCGCAAAAACGCCGCGGGCCGCGGGTTGAGCGATCCGGGAGCAACTGCATGCAGCACCTTCACAGCACCCTGCGCACCCGCGCCATTGCGGTTGGCCCGCTGCGCACCTTTTTGGCCGTTGCCGAGCACCTGAACTTTCGCGCCGCCGCCGACGAACTGGCACTGACCCAGTCCGCCGTCAGCCGCCAGATCCAGACGCTGGAGAGCGAGATCGGCGCTCCGCTCTTTTTGCGCCACACCCGGGCCGTGGAGCTAACCAGCGCAGGCACGCAACTGCTGCGCGCAGTCTCGCCTTCTCTGGAACGCATCGACAGCGCGGTGCGCCTGATCCGTCAGAACGCCGGGCGCAGGATTGTCTCCATCAGCACCTGGGCCTCGTTTGCTTCCATGTGGCTGATACCCCGACTGGAATCGTTTCAGAGCGAACACCCCGATATCGACATTCGCATCGACGCCACGGACGCGACGTTGGATCTGGAAACGTCCGACGTCGATCTGGTGCTGCGCTACGCACTGCCCACCACCGTGCCTGCCCACGCGCAGCGCCTGTTTGGCGAGCAGCTCACGCCGGTGGCCAGCCCCTGGCTGATCAACAGCGGCCCCACCCTCAAAAAGGCAAAGGACCTTGCCCGGTTTGCACTGATTGAAGCGGGTGACGCCTACCGCCGCCAGCACATGGAATGGCTGACCTGGCAGCGCTGGCTGGATGCGCAGGGCCTGAAAGGTTTCGAGCCCAAGCGGTGGCTGTATTTCAACTATGCCCACCAGATCGCGCAGGCTGCTCTGACCGGCCAGGGCGTGGCGTTGGCCCGCATGCCGCTGATTGCCGACAGCCTGGCCAACGGCAGCCTCATCGAGGTGCTGCCCGGCACCCGACTGGAGTCGCCCCTGGCCTATTGGCTCATCGTGGGGCCACGCAGCGGCCAGCGCCCCGAAATTGCCGCCTTTTGCGCGTGGTTGCAACGCCAGGCGCAAGCCACACGCGAAACCATCGGGGAAGCCGCCCCCCCGAACCAGGAGGAAAGCCCAGGATGCAAGACACCGCGTGGATGACCATAGCCCGCCAGGAAATCGGCGTATCCACCTACTCCATTTGCAAAAGCAACCCACGGATAACCGAGTACCACGCAGGTACCAACATCGCCGGCTACGACGACAAAGCCTCCTGGTGTTCGTCGTTTGTAAACTGGTCCCTGGCTCAGGTGGGCATCGCGGGTACCGGATCCGCGCTGGCACGCTCGTGGCTGGATTGGGGTGAACCCCTGGAAGAGCCCCTGCCGGGGTGCATAGCCGTTCTCTCGCGCGATGACCCTGCGGGCTGGAAGGGCCATGTGGGTTTCTTCTTGCGGCTGGATGACGAGTACATCCATTTGCTCGGTGGCAACCAGCTGGACCAGGTGCGCGAACATTTTTACCCCAAAGGTACCGTGCTGGGATACCGCTGGCCGAAGTGTTGAGGTTACGCCTTACAAAATTGCGTTCGGATTCTCGCCGCGCTCATACACCACGTGAGCGCGCCCCACAATCAGCGGGTCGAGCTTGCCGACCTGGGCAAGATCCTTGTTGGTGTAGGGCAGCTTGTGCAGCACGTATCGCATGGCGTTCAGGCGTGCACGCTTTTTGCAGTCACTCTTGATCACGGTCCAGGGTGAGTCGGCCGTATCGGTCTCGAAGAACATGTTTTCCTTGGCGCGGGTGTAGTCTTCCCATTTGTCAAGCGAGGCCAGGTCCACCGGGCTCAGCTTCCACTGCTTGAGCGGGTGGTTCTCGCGCTCCTTGAAGCGGCGACGCTGCTCCTTGCGGCTGACGCTGAACCAGAACTTGATCAGGTGCACGCCACTGCGCACCAGGTGGCGCTCAAATTCCGGTGTCTGGCGCATGAACTCGGCGTATTCCTCGTTGGTGCAAAAGCCCATCACGCGCTCCACGCCGGCGCGGTTGTACCAGCTGCGGTCCGCCAGCACAATTTCACCACGCGTGGGCAGGTGTTGCACATAACGCTGAAAGTACCACTGACCACGCTCCATTTCGCTGGGCTTCTCCAATGCCACCACGCGTGCACCTCGTGGGTTCAGGTGCTCCATGAACCGCTTGATGGCACCGCCCTTGCCAGCTGCGTCGCGCCCTTCAAACAGGATGACCACGCGCTGACCGGTCTCCTTGACCCATGCCTGCAGCTTGAGCAATTCCACCTGCAGATGAAACTTGGTTTCCTCGTAGGCGCTGCGCCGCATCAGATTGCGGTAGGGGTAGCCGCCATCGCGCCAGTCGTCCGACAGCACGTCGTCCGGGTTGATGCCTTTTTTGCCCGACTCGCCCTTGAGGCGACCCGTCAGGGCCTCGCGCAACACGCGCGCATCATCGGGTGACGCACCTTCGAGCATGGCGCGCAAGCCCTTGGCGCGCTGCTCGGGCGTGCCTGCGGCATCAGGCCGGACCAGATCCAGCGCGGCCGCTATGGCCTTGCCTTGTGCGGCATCGACCGCCTCGCCTGCAATGAACTTGCCCAGCGCGCGTTTCCTGGTGGACGGCGCAATGTCACCCTGGACAGCTTTGCGCGCGGCCGGTCGTGGAGTCTTGCGGGCTGCAGCGGGTTTTGCGGTCTTGATGGGGGTGTCGGGCATATTCCAATTCCTGTGTAAATTCAATGAAAAGTATCCCCTTCGGGGCCACGGCTTTTCATGCTAAAGCGCGACTGCACATCGCACCTTGACCAATATCAAATATCAACAGCAATGCGGCTCAAACCGGCCACACCACACCGTGGTTATTCAGAATCGCGTCCAGCGGCACATCGTGCGGTTCCGGTTCAAAGTCTTCTACAAAACCCACGCCAAAACCCAGGCCCACCGTAAACGGTTTCGGATGCAACGCGGCCATCATGCGGTCATAAAAGCCCCCGCCATAACCCAGTCGGTAACCACCTGGCCCATAGCCCACGCAGGGCGCAAACAGCAGTGTGGGCACAATGACTTCAGTGTCCTTTGGCTTGGGGATGCCATACGCATCCTCTTCCATGGGGCAACCCGGATACCAGACATGAAACGTCATGGTCTTGTGTTCCTTGTTCACCACGGGCAGGCCGATGCGTCGGCGCTGCGGCTGATCCAGCAGTTCGCCATCCTCTTTCCATCGGTGCAGGGCGGGCAAGGGGTCGAACTCACCCTTGATGGGCCAGTAAGCGCCAATGACGGTGTCGGGTCGCCCCACCAGCCAGATGCGCATCACCTGCTGCAACAAATCGGCCTGCAACAACCGATCCGGAAGATTCAGGCGTCGTTCAAGGAGTTGCCTGCGCAGGGCCTTTTTGGCCGCTGACTTTGATTCGTCTGATTTGTCCATAATCTCCACATGCAATTACCAGCCATTCTGACATCGATAGCACTCGTAGGCGCAGCCCTGCTGTCCATCCCTTCGCCAGCATACGCCCAGAACCGGGATAACGCGCGTGCCGACTCCGCCATGCTGGACCTGGCCCAGGCCTACAAACAACGCGACCGCAAGCGGTTGGCCAGCCTGCTAGGCCAGGTGCGCGGCCATCCGCTGGAGCCGTGGGCTGCGTATTGGGATCTGTCGGTGCGGCTGGACGAGGCAAGCACAGCAGAGATTCAGGACTTCATGACCCGCTTCAGGGGCAGCTACCAGGAAGACCGCCTGCGCGCCGAATGGCTGCTGCAATTGGGGCGCAACCGCGACTGGGTGGCGTTCAACCGCGAATACCCGCTTTACCGCATGAACGACGACCGCTCCGTGCGCTGTTACGCGCTCTTGGCCGATCACCTGAGCAGCGCAGTGGACAACACAGCACAGGTCAAGGATCTCTGGCTCGGCCTGAAAGAAGCCGACGAGGGCTGCGCCGCCGCCGCCGAGCAGCTGCGCAAGGACCACACAACCCGCAATGCCATGGTGTGGCAGCGGGCCCGACTGGGCATGGAGCATGACCGTCTGCGTGTTGTCACGCAGGCCGTGGGCATCATCAGCCCGAATTCCGTCAGTACGGTCAACACCCTCTATGCAAACCCGCGCAAATACCTGAACGACAAGCTCACGGCCCTGCAGCCAAAAACACGGGAGCTGGTATCCCTGGCCCTGATTCGCCTGGCCTATCTGGACCCCGAAGAGGCTGCCGTTGAAATTGACAAGCTTCGGTGGAAGACACAGCTCACTGCGGAAGAGCGCAACTGGATCTGGGGTGTGATCGGCAAGCGCGCCGCCATGAAGCTGTCGGGTGACGCGCCAGACTATTTTGCACGCGGCCAGGCTTCGGACATGCATGATGATCACCTGGCCTGGCAGGCGCGCGCGGCTCTGCGCGCAAAGCGCTGGCAGCAAGTGCTGGGCGCCATCACCGCCATGGGTGACAGCCAGCGCAATGAAGCCGTGTGGGTCTACTGGCGCGCCCGGGCCCTGATGCAGCTTGCCACGGAAGGTGCCCGTGCGCAGGCCCTGACCCTGTTGGAAAGCATTGCCGGATCAAAAGGGTTTTACGAACAACTGGCGCTGGAGGAATTGGGTCAACGCATCACCGTGCCCGCCAAGCCTGCACCGCTGACAGCAGAAGAGAAAGAAGCGGCACGCCTGAACCCGGGGCTTAACCGCGCGCTGTATGCCATCAGCATCGGCTTGCGCCCGGAAGGCGTGCGCGAGTGGAACTACACCACAAATCTGCATGTGCGGGGCGGAATGGATGACCGCGCGCTGCTTGCCGCTGCGGACATGGCCTGCCGCCACGAGGTGTGGGACCGCTGCATCAACACCAGCGAGCGCACGCGCTCACTGGTGGATCTCGAGCAGCGCTTTCCCATGCCATTCAAAACCGAAGTCATTGCGCGTGCGGGCCAGATCGGGCTGGACCCAGCCTATGTCTACGGCCTGATCCGTCAGGAAAGCCGTTTCATCATGGATGCCAAGTCCGTCGTGGGCGCCGCTGGCCTGATGCAGGTGATGCCAGCCACGGCAAAGTGGACGGCCAAGAAGCTGGGAATGTACGGGTTTCAGCCCCAGCACATTACCGACCGCGACACCAATATCGCCATTGGCACCGGTTACCTCAAGCTGGTGCTGGACAGCTTTGAAGGCTCACTTCCGATGGCTGCAGCGGCCTACAACGCCGGCCCCGGCCGGCCGCGCGCCTGGCGCGGCCAAAGCGGTGCAGCGGTGCTGGAAGCGGCCATCTGGGCCGAGAATGTGCCCTTCAATGAAACCCGGGACTACGTCAAGAAAGTGCTGGCCAACACCACCAATTACGCGGCACTGATCACCGGCCAGCCCCAGTCGCTCAAGGCACGCCTGGGCACCGTTGGTCCCAAGGATGCAGCAACCCCGGAGATTGGCGCCGATCTGCCCTGAGCATCAATACCCCGTGCATTCTTCATCAATCGCCCGCGCGCCCCGCCCTAAGATGAAGATCTGACAACCAAGGAAAAACCATGCTGAAACTCACCATTGGCAACAAGAACTACTCCTCCTGGTCCATGCGGCCCTGGGTGCTGCTGACGCAGGCCGGTATTGCATTTGAGGAGGTGATGCTGCGCTTTGACAATTTCAACGATGAAGCCACTTACGGGCAGTCGCCCTTCAAGCAATCGCTGCGCGCCATCACCCCTGCGGGCAAGGTGCCAGTTCTGCTGGACGGCGACCTGACGATCTGGGACACGCTGGCCATTGCGGAATATGTGGCAGAACAGTTTGCGGACAAACAATTGTGGCCCGCTGACCGGGCAGCACGAGCCCGCGCACGCAGCATCTGCGCCGAAATGCACAGCGGCTTTACCGGCCTGCGCGGCAACTGCCCCATGAACATCGAAGCCAGCCTGGTGGAAACCGGAGCGCTGATCTGGCGCGACAAGCCCGCAGTGCGTGCCGACGTGCAGCGCCTGGTGGAAATGTGGGGGGCCCTGTTGCAGCAGTATGGTGGCCCCATGCTGTTTGGCCACTTCACGGTGGCCGATGCCTACTTTGCGCCCGTCTGCACCCGCATCACAACCTATGGCCTGCCCGTGCCAACGGATATTGCTGCCTACATTGACCGCGTGCTCGCGCTGCCTGGTGTGCAGGCATGGATCACACAGGCCAAGGCTGAAAAGGATTTCTTGGACTTCGAAGAACCGTACAGGATGGGCCCCCACGCTCCGCCGCTGCGCGGGTCGCTGCCCCCCGAGGGGGCAGCGTTTGGCAAAACCCCAAGTCCACACCTTGGGGCGGCCCTGCGGTGAAACAGTCCGCCTGCCAACAGCTTTTGTAGCGCATGGAAACTTACCTGGTTGGCGGTGCGGTGCGTGATGCCCTGATGGGCCTGGCCGTGCAGGACCGCGACTGGGTGGTGGTGGGCGCCACGCCGCAGCAGATGCTGGAACTGGATTTTATGCCCGTGGGGCGTGACTTTCCGGTGTTTCTGCACCCGGTAACCAAGGAGGAGTACGCCCTGGCGCGCACCGAGCGCAACACGGCACCCGGCTACCGTGGCTTTGCCATCCACGCCGCACCCGATGTCACACTGGAAGACGATCTTGCCCGGCGCGATCTCACTATCAATTCAATAGCTATACATGTAGATGCCACGAGGGCTAACGGCAGTTTTCTCGTGGAGAACTCCACAAATGCCTCACACGGGGTGCCTGGCGACCAACTGATTGACCCGTATGGCGGCCGTCAGGACATCACCGACAGGGTGCTGCGCCATGTCACGCCCGCCTTTCGTGAAGACCCGGTGCGCATCCTGCGGTTGGCGCGCTTTGCGGCACGCTTTGCCGACTTCACCGTCGCCCCGGAAACCATGGCGCTGATGTGCCAGATGGTCGGCGATGGCGAAGTCGACCACCTGGTGGCCGAGCGTGTCTGGCAGGAGGTGTCCCGTGGCCTGATGGAGCAACAGCCATCGCGCATGTTTGACGTGTTGCGCCAATGCGGTGCGCTGGCTCGCCTGCTGCCCGAACTCGACCGTCTGTGGGGTGTGCCGCAAAGCGCCGAGCACCACCCCGAGATCGACACTGGCGTGCATGTGATGCTGGTGCTGGATCTGGCCGCGCAGCTCAACACCCGTCTTGCCGTGCGCTTTGCCTGCCTGACGCACGACCTGGGCAAGGGCACCACGCCTCCAACCGTGTTGCCGCGCCACATCGGCCACGAGGAACGCAGTGTGCGCCTGCTCAAGGGCCTGTGCCAGCGACTGCGCGTGCCGGTGGAGTGCAAGGAACTGGCCGATGTGGTGGCGCGCGAACATGGCAACATCCACCGCTGCGAAAGCCTGAATGCAGCGGCCACGGTGCGCCTGCTGGAGCGCTGCGATGCCATCCGCAAACCCGGGCGCTTTGCGGACATCCTCATGGCCTGCGAATGCGATGCACGCGGGCGCCTGGGACGGCAGGATGCGCCTTACCCGCAGGCGGGCCGGCTGTCATCGGCACTGGCGTCAGCGCTATCCATCGCTACAGATTCAATAGCTGCCAAGGCCCAGCTGGCAGGGGCTACCGGTCAAAAAATCGGCGAATGGATCAGCCGGGCCCGCGCCGAGGCCGTCGAGCGTACATTGCCTTAGCCCCGCAGGTGCGACTGCGTCCAGAGAACAATGTCGGCTGCACCCATGGCGCCGGCCTGACGCGCCACCTCGCGCCCACCCACAAACAGGGCCAGCGTGGGGATGCTGCGGATATTGAACCGCGCACCCAGTGACTGGACTTCCTGGGTATCCACTTTGGCCACCCGCACATGCGGTTCGAGTTGCGCCGTAGCCTGTTCCAGTCCCGGTGCCATCTGGCGGCAGGGGCCGCACCAGGGCGCCCAGAAATCCACCAGCACCGGAATCTGGTTGCGCGCAATGTGCTTGTCAAACGCCACTTCGTCCAGCGCCGTGGTGTGTGCGGCAAACAGCGGTTGGTGGCAACTGCCACAGTCGGGTGCCTTGACCTGATCAACCGCCTTCACGCGGTTGGTGGTATGGCAGTGCGGGCAGACGATGTGCAGGGATTCGGTCATGGTGTAGCCTTTCTGCTTTCACACATGGGCGCGTGGTGCCAGGATTCAAGACCCGGCCACACGACAGGCAGGCTCAACGCCGGGGTGCCACCAGTGCGAAAAAGGCACCCTGCGGGTCACAGCAATTGGCGACCCAGCTTCCCCCAGGCACCTGGTTCGGTGCCACCACAACCTTGCCACCACCTTCAGTCACCTTCGCCACGGCCGCATCCAGCGCAGCCACGTTGATGTAGTACAGCCAGAACGGCTGCGGCGTCTCGGGCATTTTGGTCATCATGCCGCCACTGTCTACGCCATCGATGGCAAACAACTGGTACACACCCAAGGGTCCCATATCCATTGCCTGCGCCTTGGTCCAGCCAAAGAGGCCACTGTAAAACGCAAATGCGCCCACTCCGTCACCGGCGTGCAACTCGTGCCAGCCGATATGTCCGGGTGTTTCGGGCACTTTGGGCTCTGGCGCCATTGCGCTGCTGTCCTTGAACAGGTTGAAGGCTGCTCCGTAGGGGTCGGTCACGACCGCGAATCGGCCCACGCCGAGAATATCCTCGGGCGGGCGCACCAATTGCCCTCCAGCCGCTGTGACTTTGGCAGCATACGCGTCCACGTCATCCACGCTGACGTAGCCGGTCCAGCAGGGCGGCACGCCCATGGCGCAAGCTTCTGCGGGCAGGGTCATCAGCCCGGCCACATCCTTGCCCTGCGCCAGCAACAAGGTGTAGTCCATGCCAGGCATGCCAGCGTCCCTGGTCTCCCAGCCCACCACTGACCGGTAAAACGCAGCAGCGCCTGCGGCGTCGCTGGTCATGAGTTCATACCAAACAAACTGGCTGCTGGGTTGGGACATGGGGTTGCTCCAAAAAATGAATGGGCTGGCAAGCATAGCCCAACCCCGAATCCTCTACAAGCGATGCGTGCGGTCGCCGTGCGCAAATCCCATGGCATCCCAATGGGAACCGGTGGTGAGCCCGATGACCTTGAAAAACTCGCCCATTTCATGCTCGAGAATGAGCTTTTGCCCCGCCGCGCGGTCTGCCACCGATGCGGCCTGCATCGCATCCACCAGACCGCAGTTCATCAGGAAATGTGCCTGGCAGGTATAGCCCAGCACTTCCAGCCCCGCCTCCTGCGCCGCCACGGCAATGCCGGTGAAGTTGACATGGGCCGTGATGTCCTTGTTTCCCACATCCGTCAGGGGGTCACCATCGGCCTTGTGGGCCTTGTGACACATCACGGTGCCCATACTGCGCTGCTCATGGTAGTACTCGCGCTCCGGAAAACCGTAGTCCAGCAGGAATATGGCGCCCGCGCGCAGACGGTCCGCCAGGGTTCGTATAAAGCCTTCGCCCTGCGGGTGGATTTCTGTCACGTAATCATGGTCGCCGGGCACGTCCAGCGGCGGTCGCGCCTGTGTGGGGCGGTCCTGCCACTCCAGAACCAAGTTGCCATCACGCTCCTCCCGCCATGCCACGCCACGCTCATGCCACAGGCCCCTCACGCGCGACAGCAGTTTGACCGGCATGGCGTCCAGTACTTCGTTGCCCAGCACAACACCTTGCATGGTCCGGGGCAATGCATCGGCCCAGCAGACGATACCGGCGTGCGCCTGCAGAATCTCTTTCTGGCGCTGCTTGAGGGGTTGGGACAAATCCACAATGGTGTAGCGCCGCACGGCCACGCCCAGCGCATGAAGTGCATCCAGAACCTGCAACGCCAGGGCCCCCGTTCCGGCGCCAAACTCCCAGACTTCATCGGTCCCCGTGGCTTGCAGCGCCTGGGCAACCTGGCGCGCCAGTGCCTGGCCAAACAACGGCGTCATTTCCGGCGCCGTCACAAAGTCGCTGCCAGCCCCGGCAACCTGTCCGCCTTCTTCGCGCAGGCCCTGGGGCATCACACCAAAAACCGTATGGCCGGCGCTGTAGTAACCCAGACCCGGTGCGTACAGCGCCTGCTCCATGAAGTCATCAAACCCGATCCAGCCGCCCCTGGACAGGATGTGGTTGCGCAGATGGACCAGCATGGGCGCGGTGTCGATGCCGTTCGAAGGCAGCGCCGCAGTGGGAGTCGTGTGGGTTGTCATGGCGGAGCGAATTGTCGCCCAAGCCCGGTGTTGCATTTTGCGCACGCCTATGTCCCTGAACCTGCACTTCGCGTTGACAGCACACGAGGTGGCCAACACAATGGCTAGTCCGACGGCTACCTGCCGTCTCATTTGTTCCCGCCCCCACTGTGAAGGAGTACTGCCATGATTGTTCGCACACCCACTCCCTCCATGCTGGCCGCCTGAGAACCGAGTTGCCCACACCGACTGCCCATTTCATCGTTTCCTTGATGTAGTCGCCTGTCTGTTGCCCCGCCGTGCGGGGCCTCATGTCTGCTCTGTCTTCGTCGGGCCGCCAGCCGGTCCTGCGTTTTCCATTTTCTGGTTCCGATTCTTCGTGCGATGCCCTATGGGGCCATCGCCGGCTCGGGCCATTCCAAAGACACCGATAGCCATGATTGATTTTTCATTTCCATTGCTGCGCCGCCTGGGCCTCACGCCCGCCATGGCGCAGTCTTTGACAACCTTCGCGTGGTCTGACCCCACACCAGGCACCGCGTCCGCCGCCCGCTGGATGCGTGCAACCGCCGTGCACCGCGAGACCGTGGACGTGCACGATGGCGAGACCACGCACAGCGCCCGCTGCAGCACGCGTCTGGTCCGCGACCTGCAGGCCGACAACCAGGAACTGGCCTGTGGCGACTGGGTGCTGTGCGCCCACGATACACACGGTCAGCCGTGGGTACATGCCCGCATTCCCCCGTTGAACCAGATTGTCCGGCGCGACGGCGATGGCAGCCGCCACACCGTGGTCAGCAACGTCGACACCGCCCTGCTGGTCATGGGGCTGGACCTGGACTTCAACCTGCAGCGTCTGGAGCGCTACCTGGCTCTGGTCGTGAGCAGCGGCGTGCAGCCCGTGGTGGTATTGACCAAGGCCGACATCGCCAGCCAGGGATCGCCCGATACCGTGAGCCAGCGCGTGGATCAGGTGCGCGCGCGGGTGGGCGAACACATGGACGTGGTGGCGGTGGATGCGCGCAGCGCCCATGCGCGCCAGGTGCTTGCGCCCTACCTCGGCGAAGGCCAGACCCTGGTGCTGTTGGGCTCGTCGGGCGCCGGCAAAAGCACCCTGACCAACAGTTTGCTGGAAGCAGCCACGCAGGACACGGGCACCGTGCGTGAACATGACAGCCGGGGCAAGCACACCACCACCGCGCGCTCGCTGCACCTGTTGCCCAGCGGCGCCTGCGTCATCGACACGCCCGGCGTGCGCACCCTGCGCCCGGACGTAGACCCTCACACATTGGGCCAGTTGTTTGAAGACGTGAGCGCACTGGCTGCACACTGCCGCTTTCGCAACTGCAGCCACCAGGACGAGCCGGACTGCGCCGTACGCGCCCAGGTTGACCCCAAACGCCTGAAGAACTACCACAAGCTGCTGCGCGAAACGCGGCGCGACAGCATGGGCGCGCTGGACCGGCAAAGCCAGCTGGCGGAATGGAAATTGCGCACCCGGGCCGGGCGCCAGCGCAGGGCACTGGAACGCGGATAAAACCGTGGCTACATTTTCTTTCCTGCAAAGGGTTGCGCTTTCAGGGAACGCAAATAGGCGATCAGGGCAGCCATGTCTTCGTCGTGGATATGGCTGTAAAAATCGAACGCCATCGGAGGCTTGTAGTGTTGCCCGCTGCGGTCCACCCCTTTGCGAATGGCGCTCGCAATCTGCTCGTCCGTCCAATCTTTCAGTCCCGTCTGGTGCGGGGTCAGATTGCGCGCCACGCTCTCGCCCCATGGCCCCGGAAATTTCTGCCCGCCCGCCCCCAACCGGGAGCGCTCAATCTGGCCCTTGTCATCCCGTGGGGTGTGGCACTCCATGCAATGGCCAATGTCGGCCAGGTATTCGCCATATTTCACTTTATCGCCAGCGGGCGGCGCCTTGACCTGCCCGACAGCAGGGCCATAACTGGGTGGCAACGGCATGTTGTACTTGGACTTGGCAACCTCGTTTTTGACCGGTGGCTGTGCCCGCATATAGGCAATGATGGAGGCAAGGTCTGCATCGGAGAGTTTGCGATAAAACTCGATCGGCATGGGCGGGCCAATGATGCTCTTGTCCGGCCGCACACCTTCCCGAATCGCCTTGGCCAGTTGGGCATCGGTCCACTTTCCAATTCCGGTTTCGCGGTCCGGCGTGATATTAGAGGCAAAGGCCTTGAAAGGCGGCTCATCAAAGACCATGCCGCCAGAAAGCCCCTTTTCAAACAGCGGCGGCCCTTTATCGCCGCGGGACACATGGCAATTTCCGCATGCAACCACGCCTTCCATCAGGTACTTGCCGCGCGCGACAGACCCTGCGGGTTGGGCCAGAGTCACCTTCATACTGGCGATGACCAGTATCGAAAGGGCGAACTTTGCAGCCTTGCTCATGAGACCCCCGGGAATTGGTGATGATCGTCCCGCATCTTGATCTGCATCAATATCGCCTGTCAATGGGGCTTACCTGCAAGCCGCCAGGAGGACTCTATGCGCTGTTAATCGGCTGTCGCGTCATCGAGCCCCAGCGTTCTGACACCTGCATCGCTGTCGAACTCGGTGAAATTCCAGCGGCCATCGACGAAATACACCTGCTCGGGGACCACCGGTTCGCGGGCAGAGGTGCCGACCAATGCCTGGCGCATGGCGTCGATCCAGATTGGCAGCGCCAGCGTGGAGCCAAACTCGCGCGTACCCAGCGAACGCGGGTCGTCATAGCCCATCCATGCCACCGAAACAATGTCATTGGCATAGCCCGCAAACCAGCCATCGACCGCGTCGCTGGTGGTACCGGTTTTGCCCGCCAGGTCGTTGCGCTCCAGCTTGATACGGGCCTGTGCGGCAGTGCCCGATCGGGTTACTTCGCGCAACATGCTGTCGGTGACAAAAGCATTGCGCGCGTCCAGCGTGCGGGCGTCCTCGGGCGGCGTATCGGGCTTATCCGATTCAAAAAGCACTTTGCCTTTGGCGTCACTCACGCGCTGGATCAGCCAGGGGTTGATGCGGTAACCCCCATTGGCAAACACACCATAGGCGGCGGCCAGTTGCACGGGTGTGACCTGCCCGGTTCCCAATGCCATGGTGAGGTTCTGCGGATGCTTGTCGGCATCAAACCCGAAGCGGGGCAGAAATTCGCGCGCATAGCCCACGCCAATGGCCTTGAGAATGCGCACCGAGACCACGTTTTTGGACTGCGCCAGCGCATCCTGCATGCGGATGGGGCCGTCATATTTGCCATCATCGTTGCGTGGATCCCATTTCAGGCTCTCGGTGGTGGTGACCGACAACTGCACGTCATTGATCAGCGTGGCCGGCGCAAAACCCCGCTCGAGCGCCGCCGAATAGATGAAGGGCTTGATGGATGAACCCGGTTGGCGCCAGGCGCTGGTGACGTGGTTGAAGTTTTTGCGCCGGAAGTCGAAGCCACCCACGATGGCGCGGTAGGCGCCGCTTTGGGCATTGAGTGACACATAGGCGGCCTCCACTTCGGGCAACTGCGACACCTCCCACTTCATGGCGCGGGTTTGCACGACACGGATCAGTGAACCGGGGCGCAGGCGCACCGCCTTGCTGGCGTTGGGCAGCAGGGCTGGCGCTGCAAAACCCAGTCCTTCGCCGCTAATCTGTATCGATTCGCCCGACGCCAGCTCGGCCTTGAGCGACTTGCCCACCACCTCCGTCACCACAGCGGGCAACAAGCCGTCGCTGGGCGCGTGTTTTTGCAGCAGCGCATCGATGGCGTCGTCGCGCGCAGCGGCATCGGCGGGCAGGTCAATCTGCGCCTCGGGCCCGCGGTAGCCATGGCGCTGGTCGTAGGCCAGCACGTTGCGCCGCACCGACTCATAGGCTGCCAGCTGTTCGGCCTGTTTGATGGTGGTCACCACCTTCAGACCCATGGTGTAGGCAGCTTCCTGGTATTGCGAAAACACACTCTGGCGCACCATTTCCGCTACATAGGCGCCATGGGGCTCGACACTGGCGCTGGTGTTGATTCGAATGGGTTCAACGCTGGCCTGTTCAAACTCTGCCTGCGTGATGTAGTCATTACGCAGCATGCTCCTGAGCACCACGACCTGTCGTTGTTTGGCCCGCTCGAAATTCGCAACCGGGTTGTGGCGTAGCGGATTTTTTGGCACGCCCGCCAGCATCGCCGCCTGGGCCAGGGTCAACTCGGGCAACGCCTTGCCAAAGTAAGTACGCGCTGCGCTGGAGAAGCCATAGCTGCGCTGCCCCAGGTAAATCTGGTTCATGTAGAGTTCAAGAATCTGGTCCTTGGTCAGGGCGTCTTCGATGCGGTAGGTGAGCAACGCCTCGCGCAGCTTGCGAGTCACTGTTCGCTCCTGCGTCAAGTAAAAATTGCGCGCCACCTGCATGGTGATGGTGGATGCGCCCTCCCGGAGCCCGCCTGAGAAGGCCCGGGCCAGCCCGATGAAATCCACACCGCCATGGCTGTAGAAACGGGCGTCCTCGATGGAGAGTAGCGCGTTTTTCAACACCGCTGGTGTCTCGGCAATCGGCACAAAGTCGCGTCGCTCCTGGCCAAACTCACCAATCAGTACGTTGTCCGCCGTGTAAACGCGCAGCGGCAGCTTGGGCCGGTAGTCGGTCACGGCCTCCAGCGTGGGCAGACCGGGCATCAGCACCAGCACGGCATACGCCGCCAGCACCACCGCGCCCAGCGCCATCAGGGCGACCAGGTGCACCAGCCATCGCAGGACGGGGCTGGTTGTTGAGGGAAGATTGAAAGCATTCATGGTTCATCAGGCCGGCCCACGCTGCATGGCAACCGGCTGGCGTATTGTGGCTGACGACAACCCGTCGACCGCTAAAATCCGTCATTCGTCAACTCGGGCCTTGCGGTCGTCCCATGTCTCCTGCTTCCCCTCCCAGTGCCACTGTGCCTACCGTTCTGGTAACGGGCGGTGCGCGTCGTCTGGGCCGCGAGATTGCGCTGACGCTGGCAGCAGCGGGCTGGCGGGTTGCTGTGCATTACCGCGATTCGGAACAAGACGCTATAAAAACAGTAGCTGATTGTTCAGCATCTACAAGGGGTTCTGCCATATTTCGTGCTGATCTGGGCGACGAAGCTGCCGTGCGAAGTCTTTTGCCCAACGTGGTGCAAGCCATGGGCCATGTGGATGCGGTGGTCAACAGCGCCTCGACGTTTGAGCATGACACCTGCGCCAGCTTCAGTTTTGCTGCCATGGAGAAACACCTGCGCTCCAACACTGGTGCGGCCATTTTGCTGGCCCAGGCGTTGCACACGTATGTCACGGCGCGCAACGACGCAGCAGGGGGGCGTGGAGTCGTGGTCAACCTGTTGGACCAGAAGCTGTGGAACCAGAACCCCGATTTTTTCAGCTACACCCTGTCCAAGGCTGCTCTGGAGGCCGCCAACACCATGCTGGCCCTGTCACTGAGTCCGTTATTGCGGGTGGTGGGCGTAGCACCCGGGCTCACCCTGACCAGCCATTTGCTCAGCGACGCCAAATTTGAAGCCCTGCACAAACTCTCGCCGCTGGGGCGTTCGTCCACCGCGCAGGATGTGGCCTCCACGGTGCTGTTTGCGCTGCAAAACCAGTCCATTACCGGCACGACGCTGCTGGTGGACGGCGGCCAGCACCTGATGCGCTTTGAGCGCGACTTTTCCCTGATGTGAAAGCCCCAAAACCCTATGCAACACACCACGGGAACCCAGACCTTGACGCTGACCGGCCTGCGCTTTGATGCCAGCCTGGGCATTTTGGAGTCCGAAAAGATGGCACCACAGCCGATTCAGGTGGATGCCGAACTCAGTTTGGGCCTGCAACCGTTGCTTCCGCGCGACGATGACATCCACCATGTGCTCGACTACCGCAAGGTGCGCAGGATCATCATCGACGAATGCACGGCCGAGCATGTGAACCTGCTGGAAAGCCTGATCGGCAAGCTGGCGCACCGTCTGATGCAGCTACCCGGTGTACTGGGCGTGCGCGTCAAGATCGCCAAGCTGGAGATCTTTGACGATTGCGAAGTGGCCATCCGCGTCGAAGCGGGCCAGTGGTAGTGCGGCCCGGGCGATTGGAGCGCCGCCTCCAAACCCGAAGGCCATTCGCACCGAAAATACCCGACTTACCCAGCCTGGCAACGCCCGGCTTCTGGAGCATTGAAGAATGAGCGCTGTCTGGACAGAAAATGAAGTGACACAGGCCAAAGAGGCCAGAATCGAGCGCGAGACGCACAAGCTCGAAAAACGCCTGTGCCGCCAGGTGGGCCAGGCCATCATCGATTTCAACATGATCGAAGAAGGCGACCGCGTCATGGTTTGCCTCTCCGGTGGCAAAGACAGCTTTGGCATGCTGGACATTCTGCTCAAGCTGCAGGCCCGTGCGCCGGTCTCTTTTGAGTTGATTGCCGTCAATCTGGACCAGAAACAGCCAGGCTTTCCCGATCACATCCTGCCGGAGTACCTCAAGAATCTGGGCGTTCCCTTCCATATTGAGACACAGGACACCTACAGCATCGTCAAAAAGGTCGTCCCCGAAGGCAAAACCATGTGCAGCCTGTGCAGCCGCCTGCGCAGGGGCATCCTGTACCGGGTAGCAGACGAGTTGAAGATTACAAAAATCGCCCTGGGACACCACCGCGATGACATGCTGCAGACCTTTTTCCTGAACATGTTTTTTGGCGGGAAGCTCAAAGGCATGCCGCCGAAGCTCGTCAGCGACGACGGCGGCCACATCGTGATCCGACCGCTGGCCAATGTGGCAGAGAAGGACCTCATCCGCTGGGCGGAGCACCGACAGTTCCCAATCATCCCGTGCAACCTGTGCGGGAGCCAACAGCACCTGCAGCGCGTGCAAATCGGCAACATGCTGCGCGAGTGGGAGAAAAAATACCCGGGCCGCACCGAAACCATGTTCACGGCGTTGCAGAACGTGGTGCCATCGCACTTGATGGACCACCGCAAACACGATTTCAAAAACATCAAGATCACCGGCGTACCCGACGCAGACGGTGACAAAGCCTTTGACCACGAGGACGACTTCCCTTCCACCCCAAGCCTGCCAGGTCTGCAGGTCGTCAAGGTACCCGCCAAGGAAATCGCCTCATGAGTGCTACCCGAATCATTGCCATCCGTCACGGCGAAACCGCCTGGAATGTGGACACACGGCTGCAAGGCCACCTGGACGTTGCCCTGAATCCCCGCGGCCAATGGCAGGCCGTGCGTGCTGCGCAGGCGCTCGCTGAGGAAGACATTGCCGCGATTTACAGCAGTGACCTGTCGCGCGCCTACGCGACGGCCCAGGCCATTGCCGACCACACCCACAGCATGACGGAACGCAAAGTGCACGCGCATACCGGCTTGCGCGAGCGCGGTTTCGGCATATTTGAAGGCCAGACCTATGCCCAGATCAGTCTGGACTGGCCTGAAGAGTCACGTCGCTGGCGTCAACGCGACCCGCACTTTGCGCCCGAAGGGGGCGAGACTCTCACGCAACTGCGTGAGCGCGTTACGCACACGGTGCATGCGTTGGCCAGTGCGCATGTCGGTGAGCAGATTGTGCTGGTGGCCCACGGCGGCGTCATGGACGCACTCTACCGGCTTGCCACCGGGCAGGACATCGAGTCCCCACGCACCTGGGACCTGGGCAACGCTGCCATCAACCGCCTGCTGTGGACACCTGACGGCATGACCCTGGTGGGCTGGGCCGATACCCGCCACCTGGATGCAGCCGTGCTGGACGAGGCCACCGCCTAAGCAAATCGGCGGTCTCGAATGCGCTCTGGCGGAGGCTGCAGGCAGCCGTTTTATGACGGCGCGGGTTGCTGCATCTTCTTGCTGAGCACCGCAACACCGGGGTCACGCTTGTTGAGGGCTTCGAGCATGGACAGTTGTTTCCCGGCGGCATCGCGCTGCCCGTTGCGCCAGTAGGCCAGACCCAGGTTGTAGTGAATTTCCTCAAAACCCGATGTCAGCGAAGCCGCGCGCTCCAGCGCCCGGATTGCGGCACCGTTTTGCCCTTCGGCCAGGGCCGCAACGCCCAGCCCGAACCAGTGGTAGGGGTCTTCGTCCTGGCGGCGTGCAAGCAGGTCTGCATAGTGCTGCGCCTCCTGTGCACGCCCTTGCGCCACCAGCAAACGCTGCAGCGAGCGCAGTGGCGCATACGACGGACCGCCCAGCGCTATGGCGTGCAACAACAGTTGCTCGGCATGGGTGAGCAGCCCGCGTGCGGCGTACAGGTGAGCCAGATTTGCGTAGGCCGGAGCATAGTCTGGCGCAGCGACGATGGCGGCGCGGTAGTAGGCATAGGCCTGCGCCGGGTCTTGTGCCACCATGAACTCGGTGCCGCGGTTGCTGAAGTAGCGTGCCAGAATGCCGCCCTCGGTGAGCCACTGACCGGCTCGGCGTGAGCCCGGTTGGGGCTCAAAATCAATCACAAAACCGTGCGCACCATACACCTGCCCGTGCAGAGCGATTTCTGAATCGGTGGTCACAAACACGTTGACATGGCTGCTGACGTAGTCCAGCCCGCTGCGCCGGTCCACCAGCATGGGAACCGGAACCTCCTGCATGTGTGCATCGAGTCGCATCGATCTGGCGGCCGCGTACGCCAGGATGCTGAGAGAGAGACAGTCGCCACGCTTGTTGTTCCAGGTTTCCATGGCGCCTGTGGTGTGGCCACTGGAATAGGTCAACAAAATGCCTTCCCGCGTGTAGAGCCTTGCCAGAAGCCGCTCCAGCCGGCGGTGCGTTGGAGCGTTCATGGCATCGCCGCCGCGCAGGGTCTTTACCAGTTCCGGGTCGAGCGCAAACAGGGTTTCACGCGTCTCGGTCACGCGCTGTGGCTGGTAGTCGAAAGCGGCGTCCTGCCAAAGGATGGTGGGCGACAAAGCGGCTACGGGCGTGAACGCACAACCGCCCAGCATGCCACCCAACAGTCCGACGATGAGAATCGCGCAAAGCCTTTGGCAACCCATGACATCACCCCGCAACAGTATTTACAGCTCCCGGCTGTCAGTATGGTGCATGCGCGGCCAAGTTTCCATAGGGTTGCCCCGCATGAAACAAGGCACCTGCTCAGCGAAAATTGCAGCATGAGCAAAGTCATTGTTTTCGCAACCCCGGTTTTCATCCTCCTGATTGCGCTGGAGTTCATCTGGAGCCGCCGGGCCACCAGCCGCACAGCCGGGCAAACCCCCTTTCGCCTGAGCGACGCCATCAACAGCATCAGCCTGGGCATGCTCAGCCAGGTTGCAGGTGTGCTGGGCAGGGTGTTAAGCGTTGGCATCTACGTTGCCGTGTTTGAGTCGGTGGCCCTGTTCCCGCGCACGGACTTCTGGAACAGCGCCCTGGGCGTGTTGCTGGCTCTGGTGATGTATGACTTCTGCTACTACTGGCTGCACCGCGCCGGCCACGTCGTGGCGCTGTTCTGGGCTGCGCATGTGGTGCACCACCAGAGCCAGCACTACAACCTGTCCACAGCACTGCGCCAGACCTCCAGCGGGCTGCTGTTTGGCTGGATTTTTTACCTGCCCATGGCGGTGCTGGGCGTGCCGCCGACCATCTTTGGCATCGTGCTGCTCATCGACCTGCTCTACCAGTTCTGGGTGCACACTGAGCAGGTCGGCAAGCTGGGCTGGTTTGACCGCGTGTTCTGCTCGCCCAGCAACCACCGGGTGCATCACGCGGTGAACGACGGTTACATCGACAAGAATTACGGCGGTATCCTGATGCTATGGGACCACCTGTTTGGCAGCTTCCAGGAAGAAAAAGACAACGAGCCCTGTGTCTACGGCACGCGCGGCGCACTCAACAGTTGGGACCCGCTGTGGGCCAACCTGGAGGTCTATGCGGCACTGGCCCGGGATTCCTGGCACACGCCGCATTGGGGTGACAAGCTCCTGGTCTGGTTCAAGCCGCCGGGATGGCAGAGTGCGGGAATGGCGCGCAGCAACCCCAAGGGGCTATTTACGCTGGAGTCGGTCGTCACCTTCAACCCGCCGCTGAGTCCCGCACAGCAATGGTTTGCTACCCTGCAGTTTGTGCTGGCCATGGGCGTGGTGCTGGCCTACCTGTGGCACGTGGACGCCATGCCACTGGCAACCGCCAGTATCTGGGCAGCAGCCATCTCTGCGGGCTTATGGGCCACCGGCCGCTTCATGCAGGGCAGCCTCTCCATGATCGAAGTATTGACCGTGGAATGCGCAGCCCTGTCGACCCTGGCAGCACTGGGCATGCTGGACGGCTACATGCTTTTCAAACCCCTGACGATGGTATTTGCTATTGTTTTTGTAGTTACACGTGCATATTCAACGGGGGCTATTGACCGATTCGGCCGATTTGACCAATTGCTTGTCGCCGCGCTGGTGTTTTCACTCGGGGGCGATGTGTTCCTGATGCTGCCGGGCAACTATTTCATCCCGGGCCTGGCGTCCTTCCTGGTCGCGCACCTGTTTTACATTGCGCTGCTTCGGCAGGGGCAGTCATGGTTTCCCAACAGGCAGGCTCTGGCTGCCGTGCTGGCGGTGGGTGCCACCATGTACAGCATCGTCTGGGGCGGGCTGGGCGATGCGGCATTGAAGATTGCCGTGGCGGCCTATGTCACCATCATCTCGCTCATGACGGCGCAGGCAATCGGCCGCGCAGCCGTGCTTGGCAATGCACCCGCGCGCTGGGTCGCGCTGGGCGCCTGTGTATTCATGGTGAGCGACTCACTGATTGCCATCAACAAGTTTGTGACGCCGGTGGCGCTGTCTTCGTTGTGGATTCTGGCGACTTACTACTGCGCGCAAATGCTGATCGTGCACAACGCCCGACCCGAAGTAAGATAGTGTCGGCCCGACCCAACAACAACAAACCCCGTCGTAACCAGATTGGAAATACCATGCGTTCCACCACTCTCCTTGGCAGTGCCGTCCTGATCCTTTCCCTGGCCAACCACGCGCTGGCCGCCGACCGAACCGGCCGCGAAGTCGTCGAAAAGACGTGCGCAACATGCCATGCCGCTGGCAAAGACGGCGCGCCCGCCATTGGTGACCTGGCGGCATGGGCCAAACGTGCGCAAAACGGTTTTGGCAAACTCGCCGAACACGCGATTGCCGGCACCGGCAAAATGCCGGCCCACGGCGGCCAGTCGAACCTGACCGATCTGGAAATCAGCCGCGCCATTGCCTTCATGGCCACTGGCGGGCGGGCAGCAGACCCCAGCAAGCCCTATGCATCACCCGCAACGGGCACCGGTGAGCAACTGGCGAACAGCCACTGTGTGAATTGCCATGGCAATGGAACCGATGGCGCACCGCGCATTGGCAATTTCGCCGAATGGAAACCGCGCTTGCAAAAGGGCATTGACGCTCTGGTGCAGTCTGCCATCTCCGGCCACAAAGGCATGCCGTCGCGTGCGGGCCTGACGCAACTGAGCGACTCCGATCTGCGTAACGCGGCCACCTACATGGTGGTCCAGAGCGCAACGCTCAGCCACAAATAAAACGTCCTTCAGGGACCGGTGATGCCACGGCATCGCCGCTTCGCGCTGCCAAACACTGGAGCTGTGAAATGAAACTGAACAACATGGAAATTGGCAAACGCCTGGTCATCCTGGTGGCGGTTTTGATGCTGTTGATCGCCGGTATCGGCATCAATGGCATCCTGGGTTTCAACCAGGCAAGCCAAGCCATGCGCATGATGTATGAGGAGAACATGCGCCAGGCCCAGCGACTGGAGGAAATCAACTACCTGTTGACACGAAATCGGCTGCTCATCAGCAATACCCTACTCGACCCGATCCCCGAAAAAATATCCAGCACGACGGCCGAGGTAGAAAAGAACATTGCCGCCATCAGTGCACTGTGGAGCGTGTTTTCCGCCGTGCCGATGTCGCAAAAGCAGGGGGAGTATGCCCAGGACTTTCTGGACAACCGCAAGGTCTTTGTCGAATATGGCCTGGACCCGGCAACGGCAGCCCTGAAGAGCAAGGACCTCAAGGAGGCACGCCGCGTGGTCGTGGAACAGATGGACCCACTCTATGACGCCACCAAGCCGCATCTGGACAGCCTCATTGGCGTCATCGATTCGGATGCCAAGGCAGACTTCGAGAGCTTCCATGAAAAGTCGCAGTTCGCCCGGTTCATATCGATCGGCGCACTGGCAGGGGCACTATTGTTCTCCGTGGTGTTTGGCACGTATCTGGTACGCAGCATCTCGCGGCCCTTGGGCTTGGCGGTCACGGTGGCCGAATCCGTTGCCCGCGGCAAGCTCGATGACGCCATCGCGGTAGACGGCTCTGACGAGGTTGCCAGGTTGCTGGAGTCGATGCATGACATGCAGTCGGTCCTGGTGCAGTTTCAATCGGCGCTGGCAGAAATGGCCCGACAGCACGAGGCAGGGGCCCTGGACTACTACATGGCACCCGAAGAGCTCCCGGGTGCCTATGCCGACCTGGCCGCTGCAGTGAACGACATGGTTCGCTCGCATATCGCCACCAACTCGCGGATTGTCGACGTGGTCAGCGGGTACTCGGAGGGTCGGCTGGACGTTGCAATGGACCGCCTGCCGGGCCAGAAGGCGCGCATTTCCGAAGCCCTGGACCGGGTGCAAGCTGTGATGCAGGAATCGGCAACTGCGGCACGCATGAACCTGCGCATCCGTCAGGCCCTGGACAAATGCACGACGAACGTGATGATTGCCAATGCCAGCCACGACATTGTTTACCTGAATGAAGCGGTGCAGGACATGATGCAGCGCAATGAAGCCGAGCTGCGCAGGGTGCTGCCCGCATTCGATGCACGCAAGCTGATTGGCAGCAATATGGATGTGTTTCACCGCAACGCCGCGCACCAGCGCACGATGCTGGCCAGCCTGAAGACCGTGTACCGGACCCAGATAGCCGTTGGCAATCTCCACTTTGGTCTGAGCGCCAATCCGATTGTCGATGCGCAAGGCGCTCGCGTAGGGACGGTTGTCGAATGGGCCGACCGCACCGCCGAGGTCCGGATTGAGGACGAGATTGCCGCCATCGTTGCATCGGCGGCCAGGGGCGACTTTGGCAAACGTGTCGACGTGCAAGGCAAGAGCGGGTTTTTCGCCAGCCTGTCTGACAGCATGAACACCCTGCTTCAGACCAGTGAGCGGGGGCTGACTGACGTTTCTGGTGTGCTGGCAGCCTTCGCAGACGGCAACCTGACGCAACGCATGACCGGCGACTATTCGGGCCTGTTTGGTGACGTCAGGGACAGCGCCAACACCACTGCAGAAAATCTGACCCGCGTACTCAATGAGGTCCGAACCGCCGCAGATGCGCTGACCCAGGCAGCCAACCAGGTCAACACCACGGCCCAGACACTGTCCCAGGCCTCCAGCGAACAGGCCGCAAGCGTCGAGCAGACGACATCACAGGTCGATGCCATGTCTGCGTCGATCAGCCACAACAGCGAGAACGCCAAGGTCACCGATGGCCTGGCTGCAGAGACATCCCGGGAGGCCGTTGAGGGTGCCAGCGCAGTTGGCCAGACCCTTGTCGCGATGAAGGCAATCGCCACCAAGATCGGCATCGTTGACGACATTGCCTACCAGACCAATCTGCTGGCACTCAATGCGGCCATTGAAGCGGCGCGCGCCGGTGAGCATGGCAAGGGGTTTGCGGTGGTTGCAGCCGAGGTGCGAAAGCTCGCCGAGCGCAGCCAGCTCTCCGCCAGGGAAATTGGTGCGCTGGCCCAAAGCAGTGTGGCCACTGCCGAGCGCGCAGGCAAGTTGCTGGACGAAATAGTGCCCGGCATCACCCGGACCAGTGAGCTGGTACAGGAAATTGCGGCGTCAAGCGCAGAACAGGCTGAGTCAACGGTTCAAATCGGCGGTGCCATGGGACAGCTGAGCAAAACCACGCAACAGAATGCGTCGGCTTCTGAACTGCTGGCAGCGACCAGCGAAGAGCTGACGGAACAAGCCGAGCAACTCCAGCGGTCCATCGGGTTTTTCAACACGGGCAATCCGGACAATAGCGCACCGGGTCGCGCGACCGCCAGACGCTTGCCGGCCTACTCTTAGCGACGCTGCACCTGCAGCGTCGCCTTGAGTCTGCGCACCTCATGCTGCAAATCCAGAATCAGTGCGGCAGCATCCAGCCCCACGCCAAAGTCACGCTCCAGGCGGCGCGCCTCCAGTGCGCACTGCAAGTCGAAGCTGAAGAAGCGCCACGCATCGGGCACCGTGGTGGAAAGGGCTGCGTTGACGATTCCCACATCCACCAGTTCCACAACCCAGTCCATAGTGGCACCGCAGGCATGGGCCAGTTCATGGGCCGTGATCGGATTCTCGTCTCCAATGGCGACGATGGACTGCACCATCACAGTGGTATAGCTTGTCATATTCACAGCTCCCCCACGCCCAGGTGGCGCCTTGGATTGAACAACGCCGCCTGCGCCAGTTGTTCATAGGCCTTGCGGACGGCTTCTGTGTCGGCGGGTGGCAGCGCAACTTCCAGCAACAGGTACAAATGCCCAGGTGGTTTGCCGGGCAGTCCACGGTCTTTCAAGCGCAATTTGAGACCAGCGCGCGCGTTGGGCGGCACGGTCACCTCCACCACGCCACCGCTTGGGGTGGGCACCCGCACCTGTGCGCCCAGCGCTGCCTCGGTTGGCGTGACGGGTAACGCCAGATACAGGTCGCGGCCCTCAACGCGGTACAGCGAGTGCAGTGCAATGCGCACCTCCAGATACAGGTCACCGGCCGGTTCACCGCCCTGGCCCGGCATGCCGTGGCCGGTGAGACGGATGAATTGACCGGGGTGAACGCCAGCCGGGATCTTCACACTCAGGGTGCGGTTGACAAAGGCGGGGTTGCCCTGGGCGTCCATTTCCAGGGCGCGCAGCGTGATCTCGCGCTGGACGCCGTGAATGGCATCTTCCACCGAGATTTCGATGGCCGCATGGTGGTCTTCGCCACGCGAGCGCGTGTTGCGGCTCTTTGCCGCGCGCTGCTCGCCCCTGCCAAACACCGACGAGAAGAACTCGCTAAACTCGGCGTGATCCGCCGGACCCTGACCGGAGCCCCGGTGGAATTCAAACCCTTCATCCCATCCGGGTGGCGGCTGGAAGTTGCCCTCGCCCGGATGGTCGCCAAGCGCCACGCGCTCTGCCAGTGCATCGTAGGCAGCGCGCTTGTCTTTGTCACGCAGCACGTCATTGGCCTCGTTGATGTCGCGCATGCGTGCCTGAGCGTCGGCCTCTTTGCTGACGTCCGGGTGGTACTGGCGGGCCAGTTTGCGATAGGCCTTGCGCACCTCTTCTTCCGAGGCGGTTCGCTCGATGCCAAGCGCTTTGTAGTAGTCCTTGAATTCCATCGGAACAGTATGCGCCGCATTTGGCCGAAAATCCGTGCATGAACGAAACCTTGGTACCGATAGCGCAGGAAGAGATCGAATGCACGGCCATACGGGCCCAGGGCGCGGGTGGGCAAAACGTCAACAAGGTATCGAGTGCCATCCACCTGCGCTATTCAATCCCCACGTCGTCCTTGCCCGACGAGATCAAGCAGCGGCTGCTGTCGCTGAACGACCAGCGCATTACTGCGGAGGGCGTGGTCGTCATCAAGGCGCAAACCACCCGCAGCCAGGAGCAGAACCGGCTCGACGCCATCGCACGACTGCAGTCCCTGGTGGACAGCGTCGCCGTGCTGCCCAAACCCCGCAAGGCAACCAAACCCACGCGCAGCTCCAGACTCAAGCGTCTGGACACCAAGTCAACCCGTGGCGAGGTAAAGAAACTGCGCGGCAAAGTGTCCAGCGCGGACCACTGATTGCGCGCCAGCCGGCGCCGGCAACTTCACTCAGCGCTGCACGGGCACTTTTGCCATTTCGTGTGCGGACAGCAGCGCATTGGCCACGCCGCTGGCCGCGATGACGGCAATACCCGCCCACGCCAGGGCATCGGGCACATGGTTGAAAACCAACCAGCCCAACAGGGTGGCAAAGGCAATCTGCGTGTAGAGAAACGGCGCCAGCACCACCGCAGAGGCTCGCATATAGGCACGAATCAGCATCAGGTGCCCAAACGTGCCCAGAAAGCCGATCAACACAAACCAGGGCCAGAAGTTCATCAGCGCCGATGTGTTCCAGACCGCAGCGGCGATGGGCGTCATGATCACCGCACCGACCAGACCGGTGTAAAAATGCGTGGTGTAGGGGTTTTCTTCGCCACTGAGGCGGCTGGTTACCACCTGGAAGGAAGAATAAGCGCCCACCAGCAGCACCGGAAACAGCAAGGCCCAGCTGAACACTTGCCCACCAGGGCGTACCATCAGCAGCACACCTGCGAAACCGGTTCCCATCAGCAGCCAGCGGCGGGCTGAAACCCGGGTTTTCAGCGCCCAGCCGGCCAGCGCCGCAGCCACCAGCGGCGACAGCATCACCATCGCAGTGAACTCACCTACGGGGAGGTACTGAAGCCCGAAAAACGAACAGCAACTGGTCACCAGCAATAGCAGACCTCGCAGTGCCTGAAAGCGCGGATTGGGCGTTGTCAGCAGTTCCCTGCCCTGCACCGGAAAGCGCAGGCCAAACGTCACCACGGCCTGAAAAAGGTAGCGAAACCACAGCAGCATCAGCACCGGCGCCAGTGTGGTGGCGTGCTTGGTGGCGGTGTCGAGCGAGGCAAAGGTCAGTGTGGTCAGCACGATCAGCAGGATGCCGCCGCCCTGATGCGTTCGCCAGTAATTCAGCTGCGCTGGTGTGGAGTCAGTCACTCCGCAAACAGACCTTCGCCGCTGCTCTTGGGCGCAACCCCCAGATGCCGGTAGGCTGCCAGCGTGGCGATGCGCCCGCGCGGTGTGCGCTGCAGGTAGCCCTGCTGGATGAGATAGGGTTCAATCACGTCTTCAATGGTTTCGCGCTCTTCGCCAATGCTGGCGGCAATGTTGTCCAGCCCCACCGGTCCACCGTCAAAGCGCAGGATCACCGCTTCGAGCAGCTTGCGGTCCATGATGTCAAAGCCCTGTGGGTCCACATCCAGCATGGCCAGGGCGCGGTTGGCAATATCCAGGCTGATATGCCCCGTGCCTTTCACATCCGCATAGTCACGCACGCGGCGCAGCAGCCGGTTGGCAATACGTGGCGTGCCCCGCGAGCGGCGAGCAATCTCGAAACCGCCTTCGGCATCCATGGGGGCATTGAGCAGGCCGGCACTGCGCTTGACGATGCGGGCCAGCTCTTCGGGGGTATAAAACTCCAGGCGCGCCACGATGCCAAAGCGGTCGCGCAGCGGGTTGGTCAGCATGCCAGCGCGCGTGGTGGCGCCCACCAGGGTAAATGGCTGCAGGTCGAGCTTGATGGAGCGGGCGGCCGGGCCTTCGCCAATCATGATGTCGATTTTGTAGTCTTCCAGCGCGGGATACAAAATCTCCTCAACCACCGGCGAGAGGCGGTGAATTTCGTCGATGAAGAGCACATCGTTCTTTTCCAGATTGGTCAGAAGCGCCGCCAGGTCCTTGGGCTTTTCCAGCACCGGGCCGCTGGTCTGGCGCAGGTTCAC
>JBPOIP010000074.1:0-2758 GCA_052034395.1 Pseudomonadota bacterium | reverse complement strand
ATGCGTCGGAACAGGCTTTGTCGGCTCCTGATGTGCGTTCGGCCTGATTGACCTTGTGGTTCAGGGCTTCGGCAACCTGGTCGCCTTCGATCCCTTCTGCCGTGATTCGCCAGTCGGTGCGGGTCTTCGCTTCCAATCCCAATACGGCCTCAATGGCTGGGCCAATCAGCGGCTCGATGGCCGGGGGCATGCCAATGGCCTTCTGTGCCTGTAGGATGGCTGAATCAAGCTGATTACCGTCCACGTAGTCCATTTCCCGGTCGGCTTTCGCTCTCCAAGCTGGCTGGTCCTGAATCTCTCGAAAGAACTTGGTGAATGTCGGAAGGTCAAGACCGTTCGCGCCTGGTTGATTGGCTGCGGTCATGGTGTCGGGTGAAAGTGAGTGAATCATGATTACATTCGCCAATCTGGTGGGGGTGGGGGTGCGTAGTCGTTTCGCATCGCATTTGGTGCTGGAATGCCTGAAACAAACGTCATGGCAACTGCATCACCTTTGTCCGGGCTTCTTCCAAGTGCTTCACGAATCTCGTCTTTGTCCCGTATCTGAATCGCAGCAACCTTGCCCATGGTGACAACCTTGTACCGGACAGAGCACAAGTCTCCAAGTAGCTCTTGGTCGGGCGGAATCGCAATTGGATTTTGGTTCGTCGGGTCGAGTGCTTCGCGCATAAGCCAATACATTTCGGCTCGCTTATTCCTGAATCTCAGTTGTCCAGCTTTATCCGCAAGTCCGCTGGATGCCGACCCAACGACAGGCAGAACATTGAGATTTAGCCCACGAATGAAGTCCAGAGCGCTCGATCCAATGCCGATAGCGTCTACGCAAACACAAGCCCCATTGCGGATCAAAGGCACGATAAATCCTGCGGCGGCCGGCCCGTCGGCAGTTATCGCTCCTGGGACACTAACCATTTCATCGAACCAAGTCCCGTGGCGTCTTGCTGCCGTGCTCTTGTCTGATCCTCCGCGCGCTGGATCAAAACCGATTGCAGTCATCGGACCTTTGGCTTCGCGCTTGGCCCATCTTGCCTGCGCCGCTTTTACCCATTCAGTAGGGATCAATTGCCACGCTGGATCGCTTGCGCCAGCATTGAAGTCTCCACGCAGCATCTGACTGCGAAGTGGCTCTGGCAGGCTCTGAAGAGTGGCCTTATATCCTGTCGAACTCAGGAACAGATTGTCATCAACGCTGGACGGAATGAACGTCCTGCTTTTTGGAATGAAATAGTCAGGCCCGACTTTGTATGGATCTCCACTTGGAACCTCTGTGTCGTCGCCGGATTCGTTGGTCACATACCAACGCAATTCTCCTGGCTTCGCAGGGTTTGGGTGTGTTGGATCAAGCCATGCAGCCCAAAACCGCTTTACCCATGCCCCATCGCTCGATGTAGGTGGGTTTCCTGCGCAAACCACACGTTGACGTTGATTTGGGTCATCGGATCGCAGCCAGCCAATCAATGCCCTGAACTGAGGCTCTAAAAAGTGTGCCAGCTCATCGAAGCATTTCAGGTCATGCGCGCGGCCTTGGTACTTTGTCCAATCCTCTGGCTGTGCCACTGATCCAAACTCCATCACACGACCGCCAGGCAAGCGCCACACACCGGATTGCGAGTTGTAGCCGGTGCGCCCGCCGAGTATGCGGCTCATATCCTCTTCCAAACCCGTCAGCTGGACAGCTTCCCGTCGAAAGACAATAGACCTTTGATGCGCCGTTAAACACAGCCCAAGCATCAAACTGGTTTTTCCGCCTCCAGCCGCACCTCCATAGAAAAGGATGTCGGCCTGGGACTCATAGGCCATGCGCTGTGGGCCAGGTTGAGGAACCCACATCGGCATGGTATCCAACACAGCATCAAATGCAGCCTTTTGCGCATTGGTCATGCGCTTGATCTTCTCCAACGCTACGGCGGTGCTCACTGTGCATCCTCAACTTGCGACATGAGGTAGGCCAGCTTAACGGCTCGCTCGGCGTCGGTGTAGCGACTGGCGGCTGTTGCGGTGTCTTCTGGTTCCGAATCAATACTGAAAGCCTCGCGCTCCAGGGCAATCATTACCTTAAGGCTGTCCACAAGTGATTTCAGCGTAGTGCTGCGACCCGACAGACTGATAACCTTGTTGTATAGGTCGTTGCGCTTGTCCTGTCCGCTCTCGTTTGGTTCCCGCATGATCTTGCCAAGATTGTGCAGCAGTTCAATGCCGTCTGTCTGCAACTCAAGCTCTGCAAACAGCTTGGAAACCAGTTTTCTGGCGGCTGGAATGTCCTGGCGGTGACTAAGGATGATCCTTGATCGAACCTGCGCCTCGACTTCAATAGTTAGCTTTTCGGTGACTTTGGTTTGCGCGCTAACCTCGGCACTAACCATAGCGGCACTAACCAGTTTGTCGGCCTTGGCTTTTATCTTTCCCTTGAGGTCTCGGGTCCATCCTTCCTTGCGAGCTTTCTTGATGATCGCTGCGTCCGATACGCCGAACTCAATACCCATGTCTCGCAACGAGCGAATGCCGGCGTGGTAGTGAACCGACAGGGTTTCCCAATCTATGATCTTCTTCTCAGACACGGGAGCAACACCTTCGGCCGCATTGCGCGGCGGTTTTGCTGACTTCTTGGGTGGATTGCTACTCATTCCCGGAACTATGCCGGTGCATGTGAGTGGCTGCAAACCTTAGCGGGTAATGGTTCTTGGTCTGCTCACGGCTATGCCGGGTGACTGAGGGAAGTCACATTCTCCATTGATGGTGTTCATCTGCCAGTCCATCA
>JBPOIP010000128.1:0-41496 GCA_052034395.1 Pseudomonadota bacterium | reverse complement strand
CGCTCTTCCACGCTGAAGACAAAGATGAAGCGGTAGATGAGGCGCAGCAGTTGGGCAAAGTAAGCCTCTTTGGTCAGATTGCCATCCTGCAGGGCTTGGCGCAGGGCATCGTTGGCAGGATGCTGCACAAAGCCTTGGCCCAAGGTGATGAGGGCTTCGGTCACGCCCAGGCGCAGGCCATCGCGCACGCGGGTGCCCTCCTCCTTGCCCGCTTCGCGCCAGGCCTCCCACACGACTGGGGCGGGTGTATCCGCCGTGCCACCCACCAGGCCCGCACGGCTGGCGTGCAACAGACGCCAAACGTAAGCAAATTCGGCAAAGCGCTGGCCGCTAAGCAGGTCTTGGAGGTCAATGTCCAGGTAGCTTGGGCGCGTCAATGTGGCGGCATCGCGCAGCAGGCGAATGGTTTTGCCGTTGGTCACCAGCGCCCACTGGTGGTCCGGGCTGGCGTTGAGCAGCTCCTGGGCCAGCTGGAAAGCGGTCTTTTTCCGGCTGCCGCTGCCGGCAATGGCAAAGCGGGTGTCGGCTTCGTCCAGGCCCAGAGTGTGCGGGGCCACCACGATGGGCAAGGGGTGCTGTGGATGAAGGGGTTGATGCGGCGCGCTGGCAAGATGGGTGATGGGGTAGCCTCGCTCACCCAATTCGATGCCGCTTACGGCCCCCACGGAGACGTAACCAAAGGCATCGCGCAGCAGTTCGGTGACGAAAGTGGCGGTGGCGCGTTGGGCATCGAAGTCGGTGCGCTCCAGCAGCGGGGCAAAGCTGCGCCACTGTGCGCAGGCGATCTGGAAGGCGCGGCTGTACTCGTCTTTCAGCTTCAAGCCCTTGGGGATGCCGTAATCGGCCTCGGCTTGCAGGCGGGCTTGGCCCAGGGCGGCTTTCTCCAGTACGTCGGGCAGGAACAGGCCGCCTTCGAGCTTGAGGGTGGGCAGATTGAGCGTGGCGGTGTGTTTGCGGACGGGTTTCATGGGCCAGGCACTTTGAGTGACGCTATAAATAGAGGAGCTGCTTGCGCAATGTCTACGGGGGCTACAGGCCTATTTGGCTTATTCAGTGGAAAGCTGGGCGATTCAGGCCATAATCTGACCTGTCTAGTCTGACTTTTGTAAAAACGGAGGTGCATCATGCAAACTTGGCAAATGCAAGCGGCAAAGGCGCGGTTTTCTGAGCTGGTGAAACATGCGGCAGACAGCGGCCCGCAAGACATCACGCTCCATGGCCGCTCGGTCGCGGTGGTGGTTTCGCGCGAGTTGTTTGACCGCCTGAGCGGCAACCCCGATTCACTGGTTGACTTCATGCAGCAGTCACCACTGTGCGGGCAAGACGACCTGGAATTGGAGCGCGACTCCAGCTTGCCGCGCGAGGTGGCCTTTTGAGCTACCTGGTGGACACCAATGTGCTGTCTGAGCTGCGTCGCAAGCAGCCACAGCCCGAAGTGGTGGCGTGGTTTGCCCAAAGGCCACGCCAGACGCTGTATATCAGCGTGCTCACGTTGGGGGAAATCCGCAAAGGCATTGAAAGGCTGGACGCGGTGCGCCAGCAGCCCTTGCTGGGCTGGCTGGAGGTGGAGCTGCCCAACTATTTTTTGGGCCGTCTGTTGGCGGTTGACGCCCAGACTGCCGACCGCTGGGGTCGCCTGCTGGGCAGTGTGGGACGACCCTTGCCCGCAGTGGACAGTCTGCTGGCCGCCACGGCGCTGCAACACGACTTGACGCTGGTGACGCGCAACACCGCAGACTTTGCGGGTACCGGGGTGCGGCTGATTAACCCCTGGAACAAGTAATTCCGCCCCCGAAACGCTATTATATTTATAGCTTCTTGCGCAATATCCACGAGGGCTAGAGGCTGTTTTTATCATAAAGAATCGGGCAGCAGCACAACCACGCCAATCACATCGACTGGTAAACAGGGTGCCACGCTGTACTGGCCCACATCGCGGGCAGCCTCGCGCACACGGCGGTGGTCGGCCAGCAGGACCTGGGCGCGCTCGTGGGCCAAGGCTTCAAGGCGCTTTGGGTGGGCTTGCAGAAAGGCCAAGGCCTGCACCACTTCCCGGTGGATGGCCTCACGCGGCAGATTGCCGGTAGGCTGGCATTCCAGCAGCCCAGCGGTTGCATCAATGCTAAGCCACTCTGGTGCACTGCGGCCTTTGACGGCCAGTGCCACAGTCTCTTCGGCCATCATTTGATAGGGCTGGCGGCGACGCACGTAGCCCAGCTGGTGGCGCAAGCGCAGCAGATACACGGTGGTGACCACGTCCACGGCATCGGTGATGGTGGCGGCACTGCGCGCGGTGATGGCGCCGGTGGGTGTGGTTTGGCCCTGCAAGGCGTTTTCAATCAAATGATCGGCCAGCACGGTGACCAGCGGGTGGCTGCGGTGCAGCTCGGCAAAGTCCAGTTGCAGCACAGGTTTGCGACTGTCGGGCACCAAGCCTTCATCGGCCAGTCGTTGGCGCAGGGCCTCGGGCAGGTGCTGCGTGGGCAGGCGGAACTGCTGGCGGCGGGCCGGCTCCAGCGGGGCATTGAGGCGGGCACAGGCACTTTGCACAAAGCGCTGAACATCAGCACTGCTGCCCAGAGCGGTTTGCTGCTTTTGCCATTCGGGCAGCACTTCGTTGGGCCGGATGCGGCGCTGGGCGAACTTGGTGCGGTTGAGCTTGGCTTTTTCCAAAGCGTCCGTCCACTGGGTCTGCAAGGGGGCCAGCAAAATTTCAGCATCGGCAAACATGTCGGGGGTGTATTGCGTGGCGTGGCGCTTCATCAAAGCGGCTTTGACAAGGGCCTGATTGATGCGCAGCTTGTCTTCTGGCATGGGCACCAGCACACCCAGCTCTTTTTGGATGGCCTCGCCTTTGCGCAGAATGACGTTGAGCACAAAGCCATCCACCGGGTTGTCCTGGCCGTACAACATGGTGCAACGCACCTCCGGGGCTTGCTGGCCAAAGCGGTCAACCCGGCCCTCACGCTGCTCGTGGCGGGTGGGGTTCCAGGCTAGGTCGTAATGCACTACGGCGGTAAACAGATGCTGCAGGTTGATACCCTCAGAAAGGCAATCGGTGGCGACCAGGATGCGGCCACCGCTGGACTCTGCGCCCTCCTCCATATCTTCAATTTTGCTGCGCCGCTCTTCGGGGCTGAGCTCGCCGGTGACCACGTCCACCATCACTTTGGGAAAGTGCTTTTTCAACTCGGCGGCAACGTAGTGCGCGGTGGCCACGTAACGGCAAAACACCACGGGTGCGAAGCCATCTTTCACCAAACCGTCCATGTGGGCAATGAGGGTGGCCAGTTTGGGGTCACCCGCTTTACCGGACAAGCGGTGGGCTTCGAGGATGAGGGCTTGCAAGCGCTGGGCGTCTTGCAGGCGGTCGCCAATTTGGCCTGCGGGCTCCAGGTCACTGCCGCCCAGGTCGTCGGCTTGGCCGTCGTGCAAGCGGTCGTCTTCGAGCAAATCTTCGTCACCGTCTGCCGCCAGGGCTTCGGTCTTGCCTTCGAGCCGGGTGGTCAGCGCCTTGACTGCGGCGGCCGGGCTGGAGGCGACACATCGCAAGAGTGCCAGCGTGGCGTACCAAATGAGGCGGGCACTACCTGACTGGGTTTGCTCCACCGATTCGGCCATTTCACGGCAATACGTCTGCACTGCATCGAAAAATGCACCCCAATCACCCGTTAGCTTGTACGTGAGCTCGGTTTTCATGCGGCGCGCAAAGCCCCGGCCGTCTTGCGTTTCCGCCTGCCATTCCACAATGTCTTTGCGGCGGCGCTGCACAAAGTGGCGGGCGAGTTTGTCGCGCAGCGGGTGTTCAGCTGAAGTATTGTTTTGCAGTTCCAGGAACGCCGGGTCGAGAAGAGAAAGCAGGTTGTAAAACGCAACCTCGTCGCCTGAGTGCGGTGTGGCGGTAAGTAACAGCAGGTGGCGCTCCGGGTCTTTGGCCAGGCGTTGCAACAGCTCAAAGCGCAGCTGTTTGCCGGCCCCGCTGCTGGCACAGGTGTGGGCTTCGTCCACGATGATGCATTCGGGGGCGATGCTCAAAAAGTGCTCGCGGTGGCGTTCGCTCTTGATGTAGTCCAGGCTGACCACCACGATGGGGTAGTGGTCAAACAGGCCCACGCCATGGGGCAAATCACGCTCCACACGGTTGGCGCTGGCGGACGTGAGCGCAATCGCCTGCATGTTGAAGCGGCTGAGCAATTCCGCCTGCCACTGTTCCACCAGATGGGGTGGGCAAAGAACGGCCATGCGGGTGACTTCGCCACGGTCCATCAGCTCGCGCACGATGAGGCCGGCCTCCACGGTCTTGCCAACGCCGACGTCGTCCGCAATCAACAATCGCACGGTACTCAGGCGCAAGGCCATGAGCAGGGGTACCAACTGGTAAGCGCGGGGCTCAACGGCGATGTTGCCGAACGAGCGGAAGGGGCCGCCACCTGCGCGCAGCTTCAGCCGCAAAGCATCCCGCAAGAGCAAGGCGGCGGCATGGTTGCCCGCTTGGTCGGGGTTGGGCCAATCGAAGGTAGCTGGCTCAACAGGGGCAAACTCCAGCTCAGGAATCAGGGTGATGATGTCTTCATCCGCGCCACCCAAGGGGCGTAAGCGCAGCAGACTGCTGCCGTCGTTTTGCCGGTTGTCTGAGGCTTGCACCACCCATTCGCGGTTGCGAGCGCGCACCAGGTTGCCGGGGTGAAAGTCATGGGTGGCTGTGGTCATTGGAGCGATATGTAGTTTTTTAATTTGATAGGGCGCTGAGTCAATCGGCCAGCAAACGGTCCAGCTCCGCCGAGTGCAGGCGCTGGCCCGCAAGGACCTCCCGCAAGGCTTCTTCTGCCTCAGCCAGGAGAATCAGTCCGCTGCGCTCTTCATAGGAAACCCCCGACTCATCGAAGGAAATGTGGTTGCTTTTAACCGGGTGCACGCTGACCTCCTTGGACGAATGCATTGGAACCCATTGTGTGACTCGCCTCAGCGTATCGAGCCGTTGCGCTCAATATTTTGACCCGAAAACAAGTGTGTGCTGGCTGAATTGCAAGCTCCATAGCGCAGGGTCGGACATGTCAATGACCGTGTAGCCCTTGTCCAGCATCGCCGAAGTCTCCGCAGGAGTCGGTGTTGCGAGTACCACGGCAGTGCGCGTGGACTTGTATAAGCCAGCGACAGTCAGCGCTCCGCCCAAAGCGGGTACTTGGTATTGATCCGGGGGCTGAAAACCACCGACCAGCAGGGCCTTGCGCCAGTTTTCAAACAATTCATCACCTGGGTCCTGAGCGGCAGTGGCAGACACCGAAGGGCTGTCTTGTTGGGTCACCGCGCTGGCCGATGCAACCTGAGCATTGGCCAAAGCTATTAGCAATTCAATGGCCTGTGAGTTGCGGCGGTTGATGTGGTCGTGGTCAGGCTGGTTGAAATACGACAACAAGCACTGGTAGCAACCGGCTTCGCAAATGCTGTGCCCGTCGGCGGTTTTTTGCTCCAGTGCGGGCAAGTCATCCACCGACCAATGGCCAGCGGGGTCCCTGTAGTGCATGACGCGCAGAGCAGCAGCAGCAACCTGGGCCATAGCCAGTGGCTCGGTGGCCAGGCGCGTCAGCACACCAGCGCCACCCTCTGCGGCCTCGTAAAACAACAGGGCTTGGCGTTCGTCTTGCTTGGGCAATGGCTCGGCCACCAGCTCGGACTCTTCGATCTGGAAGGTCATTTCAATACCGCGCTTAAGGGCGGCTTGGAGCGTGGCCATGGCTTCCAGATCCAGCGGTGCTGTGGGAGCCAGGATGAGGATGTTGCGGTGATCTTCTACAAAGGGAACAATTTGCTGGTTGGGCACTTTGTCGAGCAAGTCGTCACTGCTGGAGCCATCGTCGGTGGCACCAGGCTCGTCTTTCTTGCTCCACTGCCCGGTGATGGGGTTGATGTAGAAGCCGAGCTGTTCTTTGTCTTTGCGTCGACGCCAACCGCGATTGATACGCCAAATTTGCGCGGCTGGGGAATACGTCAGTGCTGCCAAGGCTTGCGGCTCGACACCAGTGCCACTGCTGATGACGGACTTGTGCTGAGCGATCTTGCCGTCCGGCCCCGGCAAAAACCGGTAGGTGGTTTGTAACTCGAAGCCCTGGCGTTGCCGGTCTTCGTCGTTGATGGAGATGCGCTCGACTGGGATTGTCTCCACCGTCTCAATGCGGTAGAGGTTTCGGACCCAATCATGATCGGTCAACAACGCGCCGCAGTTTTCGCAGCAGTTTTGGTGCGGCTCGGTGCCATCTTCCTCACCCATGTGGGCGTACCCGCACTGGCTGCAGACACGGCTTGCCACTGTGGCGAGCGTGCTGTTGCCTGAAATGTGGTCTGCCGAGCCGACGTTGAGCTTGGCGCGCACCACCCGGTACATGCGCCCCTGGTGGTAGATGAGGCTGCGAGGGCCGAACTCGGACAGCGCCAAAAAGCGAGGACGGCTGACCATGCTGCCCTCGTCATCTTTGCCTTTTGCCGAAGTGCCGCCCTTGGCTGGAATCCAGGCCATCAGAGGCAAGCGCGGGAAGTTGTATCCAGGCAGAAAGCCCTGGCTGGCCAAGTACCTGTAGGTGTAAAAGTCTGAGTTCTGACCGTTGCCCGACTTGAGCAACACGCTGTACTGGCGGGCTGCATCGCCATAACGGCGCTGGGCGTTTTGCTTCTCTGCGTGGGAAGTGGTGTAGCTCTTGACCACCTGGTCGGCCATGTCCATCTGCTTGCGGGTGGCATCGACCAAGGCCCGCCAGCGCTCAAACGCTGCATTGAAATCCTTGCCTGCCCGCTCAATGGTGTTGGAGACATGGTCTGGAGTGAACCAAGGACTTTTGCTTAGAACTGACGCCAATTGGGCAACGAAACCCTGGGAGCTTTGCAAGGCACGGGCCGTGACCGCCGGATCAAGTAACTTGTCTCGCAGCGCCGGCTGCAAAGGTTTGTCGGGCTGCTCCAAATCCAGCAGAGGGGCAATGCTAGTGTCCAACTGCACTTGGGCCGAAGCAAGCCACACCGCGTGCAGGTGGCTTTCAATCAGATCGCGGTTGGCCAAGTCCAATGTGGGGGGCTTGACGATACCGTGAACCATCTCGGTGGCGTGGTGAAAAAACCATTGGTCGTGCGGGCTGAGCGCCGCGCAGTACGTGATGACCAGTGCCTGCTGCCCTGAGCGCCCAGCCCGGCCGCTGCGCTGGGCGTAGTTGGCCGGTGTCGGCGGCACGTTACGCAGGTACACCGTATTGAGGGCCGAGATGTCCACGCCCAGCTCCATGGTGGGTGAGCAGAACATGACCGGTAGGCGCTCCAGCGGGGCTTCATGGGCAGGGTTGTCGAGCCAGTCTTTGCGGTCCTTTTCGGTGTAACGGAAGCGCTGCTCTAACAGTTGGCGGCGGGCTGAATCCACTTGTGCGGTGTGCTCCTGGGCCTCAAAGTCAAACAGGGGGTGCCCTTGCTGACGCAGGGTCTGCGCGACGGCCTGGTAGAGGTTGCGGAAGAATTGGTTGTGCTTGCCGTCTTCCAGCGCTTGCGATTCGGCAACCAACAGCCAGTCCATGGAGGAGGCATTGAGTCGCCAGCCAATCACCTGGCTGTCCACATCAAACTTCTGAACGTAGCCGTAATTGGATGCCGCCTGGAGCAACTGCTCCATAAGCTCGACCCACTGCGGGTCTTTCCAACCCACCACTTGCCCGGCTGCGGCACTGTCTTTCCAGAACGGGGCAACCTTCAGGTCCTTGAGGAGGCGAGAGCGAGAGCCGCCCGGAACCAGGTCAACGCGGGGCTTGCCCTTGTATTCAGGGCGCTTGGCGAGAATCAGGTATTTGCTGGTTTCCAGGTTTTCGTCCGAGGCAAAAGCCCAGCGCTCGTTCAGGTATTGGTGCGCTGTCGTTTTCGCTTTGTCTTGCTCCACCGCATCGAGGTAACGGGTCTCCAGGCACAGGCTGCGTCGCATGCTGTCGAACAACATGCGGGCCAACACAGTGCGTTGTGAAGGAGTGATTTTGGACAGCACAGGGCTGCTGTTGAACAGCGATGCCTCCGCCGCGAACTCATCAATGCCCCGGTAGGCAATGGAAAGCAGGTTCAGCTGGTCCAGATTGGGGTTGTTGAACCGCCAGCCACGGCGCAGGTCGCGCAGGAGGCGGTAGCCGATGATGAAGCGCAAAGTGCGTTGCGCATCCTGGCGCGCCAGTCCCATCAACTTGGGTGTGCGCAAGTACTCGGCCAATGTGCCAAAGTCCGTCTTGTCAAAACCCAGTGCCTTGAAAACGGCATCGGCCAGGGTCTCTTCTGTCAAAACACCCTGGTTGTTTTGCAAAGCACCGATGAGCGCCGAGCGCAGGGTGAGCAAAAATACAAAGTCGTTGAAGTGTCCGGCCTGCAGGGCCGCATCTTGCCGGTTGTCTGTGAACCCCAAAAGCTTGCGCGGATCCGGCTGGTCCGACGGCATGTCTTTGGCATCAAAGAGCTGTCTGATCGCGCTGAGTGTGAGGATGGTGGTGGCCGACGAGCGTCCCTCCCCTGACAAGCTGGCCAGGCGGTTGATGTCTTTGCCATGGACCTCATGGGTCTGGCCACAATTCAGGCAAAACCGGAACTTGCCAGGGATGTACCAGTAAGACTCGCCGCTGCCCTGCCAGCCCTGCGGGCTGACCTTAACGTCTTCAGGGACATGGTTTTTGAAGGTACTTTTGACCTTTGGCTCGGCCTTGGTGAGGTCCAGCCAGGACTCGGGCAAATCCTCAATGCTCCCCTTGTAGGACTGCCGCAGATTCGACGGACACAAGAAACCATAACGGGCGTTGTCGTCGTCGTCGCCCGAGATGTCGTCAATTTCACGCGGTGTGTACTCCTGTGCAGCCTCGCCTGAGCGCCACACCGGGTGGTATTCCTGCCCGCAATCACGGCAAAAGTGAACAGGGTACAACTGTGCACCCTCTTCCTGCCGGCCAGGTGCAAAGCGCTGGGCATCCAAAGTGATGTGACGCGCCCCAGCAGGCTCCAGCGTAGCGAGCACTTTGCCGGGGCCGCTAATGAACTGGTGCAATTTGAAAGCGAAGGGGGCACGGCCCTGCGGTGTCTTGACATCGTTGGCTGCCACCAAGAATCGCTGCAAGCCAGACATGGCTTCATCTGGAGTGCATTGCGCATCCGCAGCCAGCAGACCGGCAGCATCTTTCAGCGTAATGGGCTTTGCACGTCGGGGTGGTTCATCGGCAGGCAACTCAATGCCCAATGTGAGCTCCACCCAAATAGCCAGGGGGTCGTCACTGAAAACGTCGAAGTCGACCCAGAAATGTGATTCCTTCACCAGTGCCGCCTTCAACAGCGGCTTGATGGCCTGAACATCTTTGGCGGGGTTGGTGACCCGTTGCAGGGTTTCGCCAATTACGTCGTTCTCGGTGATGGAGGCCCCAAACAACAAGCTGGCGACACTGGCCACCGTTTGGTTACGGTCGGCTTGCGTACCCGTTGACGACATGGTTGCCGAGGTGCCAATGCATACCAGTTGATCTGCCTTGAGCCGTTCGCGCAAACGGCGCACCAGCAGTGCAACATCGGCACCCTGACGACCTCGATAAGTGTGCAGCTCATCCAACACCAGAAATTCAAGCCCCTGGCAGTGCTCCACCACTTGGCGGTCAACCTCCTCAAAGCGTGTAAGGATCAGCTCCAGCATCATGAAGTTGGTGAGCAGGATATCGGGAGGGTTGTCGGCTATTTTTTGCCGCTCGGTCTTGTTCTCTTGTCCCGTGTAACGGGCTACCGAAAATGGTGCGCCGCCGTCGGGATACCCATGCAAGAACTTGTCGAGCTCCTCCAGTTGGCTGTTGGCCAGGGCGTTCATAGGATAGATGACGATGGCCCGCGTACGTTTCTGAGGGTCAGCCGCCTTTGCTTTGACGATACGGTCAATGATGGGAATGAAGAATGAGAGTGACTTGCCAGAACCGGTGCCGGTGGTTACGACAAAACTTTGCCGATTCATTGCCTTGGCCAAGGCCTGCAGTTGATGGACATACAGGTGCAAATCGGCAGACTTTCCCTCAGTTTTTCCCACCTGGAAGATGTGCGCGCAATCTGTATGCAACACGCCTTCTTTTGCTAACTGCTGAACCGTGCCGCTGCGCTTGTAATTGGGGTTAATCTGGATAAGTGGCTCTGGCCAGTAGCGACCGCGGGCATATTCTTCTTCCACTTTGACCAGAATGTCCGGCGCAGCAACTTTTGAAAAGCTGCGCGAAAACGAGCTGTACTCGCCAATAAGCCGATTGCGAAAGTTGAAAACGTCATCCATACACAAGTCCCTGAATTGTTGGCTGGCTCGGACACTTCAGAAGCCAGTCCATTTTTTTGGAATTTCCCAACTGTAACGGGCATTCCTTCAGAGGCAGATACTCAGTTCGCTAATGCAGCTTTGAGCAGCTGGCACGTGTATCGCACCTGACGCCACACCGCTATGATCATCCACAAACCACACCAACAGGAGACAAGCCATGACCCCAGCGAATTCAAGACGCCAACTTCTGCTGGCCAGCGCCACCGCGCTGCTGGCCCTGACCGGCACCTGCGCCAGCGCGCAAACCACGTGGCCGGCCAAGCCGGTGCGCATTGTGGTGCCGTTTGCACCCGGTGGCACCACCGACATTCTGGCGCGTGCCGTGGCCCCTGAACTGTCCAAAGCCTTTGGCCAGCAGTTTGTGGTGGAAAACAAGCCGGGTGCCGGCGGCAACCTGGGCGCCGAGGTGGTGGCCAAGTCACCGGGTGATGGCTACACGCTGCTGATGGGAACGGTGGGCACGCATGGCATCAACCGCGCGCTCTACCCCAAGCTGCCCTATGACCCGTTCAAGGACTTTGCGCCCATCACCCTGGTGGCCAGCGTACCCAATGTGATGGTGGTACCCACCGAGGCTGCGCGCGCCAACGGCATCAACACCGCGCAGGACTTCATCAAGCTGGCCAAATCCAAACCCGGCAAACTCAACATGGGGTCCAGCGGCAACGGTACCTCCATTCACCTGGCGGGTGAGCTGTTCAAGAGCCAGACCGGCATCTTCATGACCCACATTCCCTACCGTGGCTCTGGCCCAGCCCTGCTGGACCTGGTGGGCGGACAGGTGGATGTGATGTTTGACAACCTGCCGTCTGCCATGCAACTCATCAAGGGCGGCAAACTCAAGGCGCTGGCTGTGACCAGCACCACCCGCTCGGCCGCCTTGCCCGATGTGCCCACCATTGAAGAGGCGGTGGGACTCAAGGGCTTTGAGGCCACCAGCTGGTTTGGCCTGCTGGCCCCGGCCGGCACACCCGCCGACGTGGTGAACCGCCTGCAGCAGGAAGTGGCCAAAGCCCTCAACAACCCGGCCATCAACGAAAAGATGCTGTCGCAAGGAGCGATCCCCAGCGGCAACACACCGGCGCAATTCGCCGCCCTGATCGAAAGCGAACACAAAAAGTGGGCGCAGGTGGTGAAGGTGTCCGGTGCGCGTGTAGACTGATATTTGCTACGGTTTTTATAGTTACAAACACTTATTTCACGAGGCTAAAGGCCAGTTTTTACGTGTGATACACGCCGGCGGGGCTGTAGCGCAGCCAGGGCCAGCGCATTCACGTCCACCCGCGCCTTCAGCCGGATGGCCAGCAAATACAGGCCGCCAAACTTGCGGTGCAATAGCAGGGCATCGGTGGGCGGGATGACCCAGAACTCCCTGTCCATGCCCAGGTCCATCGCCATGGCCCGAATACGCTGTGGCAGATCGGTCAAACCGAAGTCGTAAACGCCCGGGAGGCTGAAGGGCTCCAGTGCCTGCTGCCCGATGTCGAGCACGGCATCGCAATGCCGCTCCTGGCTGGATTCGTCAAAGTAACCGATGGCTCTGCAGGCCTGGGCCATGGCTTCGCGGTCTGAACCCAGGGCGCCCTGGATCAGGTGCTTGAAGTCACGTGACATGGCGGCCCGATAAGGCCGGGTTGCACCAAAGTCAAGCAAGATGAGCCGCTGCGCAGAACTGTCGTACCGGTAGTTGGCAAAGTTGGGATCGGTTTGCACCAGCCTGAATTCCAGCAGCTCACGCAACAGCAGGGCAAACAGCAGCGTCATTACATGGTCGCGCTCGTCCTGCGTGGCGTCCACCAGGGATTCCACGGCAACGCCACCCACGTAGTCCATGGCCAGCACGCTGGTGCGGGTCAGATCCGCGTGCCGGCGAGGCAGCAGGTACTCGGGCGCGTCGGCCAGCAGTTCGCCATAGCGCGCCAGATAGTTGCCTTCTTTCAGGTAGTCGGCCTCGTCGTGCAGCTGGGCCTTGGCATCGCGCAGCAGGGGTTTGAAGTCCATCTCCCGGGGCAGCAACCCGGATAGGCGCAGCAGGCCCGCCACGTTGTCCACATCACTGTCAATGCTTTCGCGCACGCCGGGATACTGGACTTTGATGGCAAGGTCACGGCCATCGCGGGTCTGCGCACGGTGCACTTGCCCAATGGATGCAGCGGCAAGCGGCGCGAAGTCAAAGTGTTTGAACTGCCTCTCCCAGCCCTTGCCCCAATGGCTCTCCAGCATGGCCATCACCTGGGCCTTGGGCATGGCGCGCGCATCCGAGCGCAGGCGTGCCAGGATGTCGGCCAGCGCAGGCGGCAAAAAGTCAACCGACTCCATGGATAGCAGTTGACCCACCTTCATGGCAGCCCCGCGCATCCTGGCAAGCTGATCGGCAACGCGCATGGCGTTGGCAGGCGTGAGCAGCAGGTCACTGACCTTGGGCCGGTTGCCCTGAGCGAGCTGGCGCGCACCTTCGGCCACCATACCACCCGCAATGCCGGTGGCCATCCAGCCCAGGCGCATCAGCCGCGCACCGCGCCCGCTGGGCACAGCCATTGCGGCTGCGGCGGCATGCTTTGTGGGGTCGGGGTCGCTATTTTTGTCGTTGTCCAAATCGCATGTCCTTGGGGCGGTCAATGGGACATGTTGACAGATATCAATGCCTGCGTGCGCGTTTCAGGTGAATTCACCCTAGCCAGTCAGGAATTCAGTGAGAATGAACGGTGGTCCGGGCAAAGAAATTGGAGTTGTCGCTATGAAACAAAGTTCGCTATCAGGTCCCGGTTTTTTTTGGAGTCCGGGTGTTCGGCTGATGGGCAACATCAGCTTTCCCACCAAGGCTCTGATTGTCAGCCTGGTGTTTTTGTTGCCCATTGTGTTGCTGGGCTACTTTTTTGTTAGCGCACAAAACGATCAGGTGGCCTTCAGCGCCAAGGAACGGCTTGGTGTGCAGGCGCTCCAGCGTGTCCAGCCCATTGCAGGCGGTGTGCTCAAGATCCGCAACGCCACGCGCGCAATGCTCGGTGGTTTTGACGGCGCCAGCAAGTTTGAAGCGGCCAAGGGGGAGACCGACGCGGCGTTGCTGGGTTTTGACAAGTACCTGGCCGAGTCGGGAGACCCGCTGACTCTCAAAGCCGACTTTGAAAAGCTCAAGGCTGCATGGGCCACCGCCATCAAGGCGCGCAATGGGGTCGACGAAGCAGGACGCACGGTTTTTGGGCCGCTGGCGGCATCGCTGGACAAGCTGATCGGCGACATCGGCGACGGGTCCAACCTCGCGCTGGACCCTGACATCGACAGCTATTACATGTTCAGCACCCTGTATGGATTTTCGTCGCTGGGTGAAAACCTGGGACAGCTTTGGGGTTGGGGTACCTACGCGGTAGCAATACACCAGTCCACCAAGAAAGATCTTGATCCGAAGGATCTGCTGCGTTACGCCGTCTGGGCCGCAGGTGCCAAATCGTCGTTGGCTACATCCACAGACTACCTGGACAAAGTATTTGCCTACAACCCCGCACTCAAGTCGAAGCTGGACATGTCTGTGCTGGACGACCTGCGGGCTTTTCAGGATTTCGCAAAAGACGTGCAGGTTGTGGCCAAGGGCTCTGACTCGGCAGCGCAGTTCTATGGCAAGGGTGAAAAGGCTGTCATGCGGCTGCAGTCGTTCTACGACAAAGGCTTGCCCGCACTGGACGACATACTGGCCGCGCGCATCGACGGCCTGAAACAGAAGTTGATCGTTTCTGTGGCGCTGGTGGCCATTCTGCTGCTGGTCGCCGGTTATTTGTTTTATAGTTTTTTCCTGGTCGCCAACGGCGGCATGATGTCCATCAAACGCCATTTGCAGGAACTGGCCGACGGGGACCTGAGCCACCGCCCCCATCCACCCGCTGGCAGCGACGAGACGGCGCAGGTGCTGACCTCGCTCATTTCCGTGCACGGCGTGCTGGCCGACTTTCAGTCGGCCCAGTCCACCATGGCAGCGGCACATGCCGCAGGAGCCATTGACGCGGTGATGCCCGTGGGCACATTGCCAGGCGCCTATGGCGAGATGGCCCAGTCCATTAACGATCTGGTCAAGGCCCAAATGGACGTGCAGTCGCGTTTGCTGGACCTGATTGAGCATTACGCGCAGGGCCAATTCGACGACGAAATGGAGGAGTTGCCCGGCCTGAAGCGCCGCATCACCAAAACGGCCCGCGAGACGCGCGCCAAGCTTGCTGCAGCGGCTGAAGCATCCATCTTCAATGTCCGTGTGCTCAATGCACTCAACAAGTGCAGCACCAATGTGATGATTGCCGATGCCAGCAACACCATCATTTACATGAACGAAACGGTTGCGGCCATGATGCAGGGCAACGAAGCCGAGCTGCGCAAGTCGCTCCCCCACTTTGACGCACGCAGACTTATCGGCCAGAGCATCGATGTGTTCCACAAGAACCCGGCCCACCAGCGCAACATGCTGGCAGCCCTGCAGTCCACCTACCGCACGCAGATCCAGGTCGGGAACCTGCACTTTGGCCTGATTGCCAACCCCATCATTGATGCGGCAGGAGCACGTGTGGGCACCGTTGTGGAGTGGACCGACCGCACTGCCGAGGTGGGTGTGGAGCGTGAGGTCGCCGCTGTGGTCGAAGCCGCCGCGCACGGCGATTTCAGCCAGCGCCTGAACCCGCTGGGCAAGACCGGCTTTTTTGTCGGACTGACGACTGGCATGAATCAGTTGATTGAGACCAGCGAGCACGGCTTGACCGATGTGGCCAACGTGCTGACCGCTTTTGCTGAAGGCAACCTCACCAAACGCATCGAGCGTGACTACCAGGGCCTGTTTGGCAAAGTCAAGGACAGCGCCAACTCGACGGCCGAGTCGCTCACCCGCGTGCTGGACGAAGTGCGCTCCGCGGCCGATGCGCTCACCGGCGCAGCCAACCAGGTCAGCGCCACCGCGCAGTCCCTGTCCCAGGCCGCCAGCGAACAGGCCGCCAGTGTGGAACAAACCAGCTCGCAAATTGACGTGATGTCTGCCAGCATCAGCCAGAACAGCGACAACGCCCGCGTCACCGATGGCATGGCCACCAAGGCCAGCAAAGAGGCCACAGACGGCGGCAGCGCGGTCACCCAGACCGTGGTGGCCATGAAGCAGATCGCAGCCAAGATAGGCATCGTCGACGACATTGCCTACCAGACCAACCTGCTGGCCTTGAATGCCGCCATTGAGGCAGCCCGGGCCGGTGAGCATGGCAAAGGCTTTGCCGTGGTGGCAGCCGAAGTGCGCAAACTGGCCGAGCGCAGTCAGGCGGCCGCACGAGAAATCGGCGAGCTGGCAGGCTCCAGTGTGTCCACGGCCGAGCGGGCTGGCAAACTGCTCGATGAAATCGTGCCCAGCATCCAGAAAACGTCCGAACTGGTGCAGGAGATTGCTGCGGGCAGTGCCGAACAGAGTGAATCGGTGGTGCAGATCGGTGGAGCCATGGGCCAGTTGAGCAAAGCGACGCAACAAAACGCCTCCGCGTCCGAAGAACTCGCAGCGACCAGCGAAGAACTGTCGGGCCAGGCGGAGCAGTTGCAGCAGAGCGTCGCATTCTTCAAGACCGGGGAACAGGCAACAGCGGCGGCACGTCGCCCGGCAGCCCAAAGACTGGCCCCCGGACCGGAGCGCCGCGCTAACGCCCCGCGCCTGGCAAACAACATCGCCAGCCCGTCATCACAGAACTTCAAACCGTATTGACGACCTGTTGATGACTGGTTGACGAACGAATGCTCCGGCCAAACCGGGCCAGCTCTCGCGCCGGCTTTCGGGCGTCAACGGTTGGTCACACTCAACTCGGCGTGTGGTTTCCAGGGTGACGCAGCCGTGTCGGACGCAGTGGCATCAACTGCAGGCGTCGTTTTGGGTGCCCCGAGGAACAGCCGCCCGACGGCAATCTTGCGGCTGGCCAGGTAGTCCTTCACCGCCACACCGCGCTGCTGTGCAAGGGTGCGCATGGCATCGTCATGCACCGGGATGCTGGCCAGAAGCAGCACTTCCATCTCGGCCACGGGCAGGTCTTTGGCCAAGCCCACCAGATTGCGCGGCTTGGCGATGTCAGCACGCCGGTAAACGTCCTTGAGCAGCACCGGGTATTCGGCTTCGGTCAACACCGCAACCGCAGTGGCATCCTGCCCTCCCATGGCCGCACGGCGGCGCTTCTCGGCGAGCAGCAGCGCCTTGAGGCGCTCACGCTTGAGAGCGTCGCGCTCAACCGCCAGATTGGCCGCGCCCACCACCGTCACGTGAAGCGACGGGCGCTCTGCCAGCGCAGCAGCAATCTTGTCCAGACCCAGGGCAACGTCGCTCGCCAGCGTGCTGCTGCCGGGCGCAAAACTGACGGTGCTGAAGTCTTCGCTGTCAGCACCCCCAAAGGCATTGGCCAACAGGCTGAACGGCGCAGTCAGGGCTTTGGCGACCAGATTGGAGATAACTTTCCAGACGACCGCGCCAATGCTGAACTGCGGGTCATTGAGCGAGCCGCTAATGGGCAGGTTGATATCGATCACGCCATGGCGATCCGCCAGCAGCGCCACGGCCAGCTTGACCGGCAGGCTGTTGGGAGCACCCTCCACCTTGTCGCCAAAACTCAGCTGGTTGAGCACCAGATTGTTGGTGGCGGTGAGTTGTCCGTCTGGCTGCACGGTGTAGTTCACGTCCATGCTGAGCTTTCCACGTTCGATGCCATAGCCTGCGTATTTGATGGCATAGGCGGTGAGCGGAGGCAGGTCGAGATCGCGCACGCGGCCATTGATATCCAAGGCCAGCGGCTTGGCCAGCGGGTTGATTTTTCCGTTGATCTCCAACGCCGCCGTTCCCTCGGCACGTCCCTGCAGCACCAGGTCCGCCATTTGCACGCTACCGTCCGGCGCACGGGTGGAGAACGCGCTGAGCTTGCCCTGGAGTTCGGTCAGGTCCGCAGAGTAATTGGGACGGATGAAGCGATCTGAAAACAGCACTCGGCCGTTGACCAGCGTGATGGGGCCCATGGCAACCACTGCCGGGTTTGTGGCGGGTGCGGCGGGTGCGGCAGTTGCAGCGGGGTCCCCGGCATTCACCGGCGCCGCCTTCACCAGGTCCTGCAGGTTGACACGCCCTGCGGCGTTGACGATGACGCGGGCGTAAAAGTCGGACAGGGTGGCCTCGCGCACCTGCACGCGCGTGGCGGTGTCTGCAGCCATGTTAAGTGTGATGCCGGGTGCGTTGAGCGACTTCCAGCTCAGCAGCTCTTCGGCTACGCCCAGATCTTCCGCCTCGGGTTTTGAGCCACTGCTAATCGCCAGGGCACCTGCGGCAGCCGTGCCAGCCACACTGTTGGCGCGAAAGTCTTCCAGCGCGGCATCGCCCTGCAGCTGCAATGTTGCACCAGCAGCACCGGTCGCGTATTGCACCTGCCCCTTGTAGCTCGCATCGGCGCGCAGGATGGCAATGTTGAGGTGGTCGGCAAAATAGGGCGCCACACCGTGCACCGGCAGATCCACCCCCACTACACTGCCCTGCGCAGCCAGCGGTGCCCACATCACGGTGCCCTGGTAGTTCAACTTGCCGGGCTCAGCACGGCCAGATTTGACGCGAGCCGAGAACGTAAGGGGTGCGGGCTTGGCGCCGTCAAGCGCAGCGCCCTTGAGCTGCAATTGCAATGCTGACACTTCCAGCCGCGCAGCCCGCGCGAAGCTGCGGTCATCGAGCTTGACTGCGCCGTCGGCAATGAGCAACTCACCCAATGCGACCTGCCATGGACCAGGCACCTTGGGCTGGGTTGCAGCAGGTTGTGATGCAGCGGGCTGCGCGGGGTCCGAAGCGGCATTCGTGGCTGCCAAGGGGGCTTCGGAAGTAATCGCCAACGGGCCTGCAGGGGGCGCGTCTGAAGGCGCCGCGCGCATCCAGCGCTGAAACATCCACTGTCCCTGGGCATTGCGCTGCACGGTCACGCTGGGCGAGCGCAAGGCCACCTTGCCCACGGTGCCAGTGCGCGCGGCCATGTCAAAGCGCGCATCGGTTACTTCGAGCAGCCCGATGCGGGGCATTTCGTTGGCTGCACGCTCGGCATTGGTGGCAGCCGCGGCAGCAGCGGGGGTCCACTCCCGGGCCGTGGCCAGACCAAAGTCCCGCACGCTCAGGCGCGGCACCGCCAGCTGCAGTGTGTCACCCTGCAGTTGCACATCGAGTTGGGCGTCGAGCATGCCCAGAACGCCCGGCAACAATTGCGGTGCAACGAGCGGCACAAGATGCGGCGCCACCCAGGCCATATCCAGACTGGACACAGTGGCGTACACCGAGGCTTTTGCGTCAGCGGCGTCACCCTTGACGGTCAACTGCGCGGCATTGCCACGCAGGGGCAAACGGGCAGAAGCCTCAAACGTGGCGGGTTTCTGAGCCAGGGGCCAACGCACCGATCTGGCTTGCAGCTCCAGCTGCGCCAGCGTCACCTGCGCCTGGGGTTGCAGGCTGTCGTCGGTCCAGGACACATCGCCGCGGTGCACCTGCAGGTTGTCAACCTCCAGGGTCCAACCACCGGTCGCAGCCGGAAGTTTGGAGTCTTTCTTGCCGTCAGCCCTCATAGGTGCTGGTTTTTTAGCTACATTTTTTGTAGCGACCGGCACAGTCTTCGCTGGTGCGCCCTCCAGGTTGATGCGCCCTGCCCGGTTGCGACTGACACGCAATTCGGGAGCCGTGATTTCGAGGGACGCCAGATGCACAAACTGCTCAAGTGGACGCACGCTGGCCAGCTCGGCGGCGATAGTCTTGGCCGCCAGAAGCGGCTTTCCGTCCGCATCGTCAACCGTCAGTGCCGATACCTTGACCGATCCCTGCAACGTGACGGCCGGCTTGGCAGACTGAGCAAAACCGAGGCGAACATCGGCATCAACCACCGCCCCTTTCAAGCGCACGGGCAAGCTTTTTGGCAGGTACGGCAAATAGGGAGACAGGTCCAGGTTGGCGATCTTGATGGTGGCGTCGCCCTGGTGGGTTTGCGCAAACGGCGTGCTTGCTGCCGCTGTATCGAAATGACTGCCATTGAGCTCAAATGCCAGGCGGGGCTGAACCTTGACCTCCCGCTGGGAATCGAAGGTGCTCAGCAGGGGCACGGCAAGCTGCAGTGCACGCAGCGTGTGAAGGCGATTGCCGGAGGCCAGGTGGTCGGCAAAGTCCACCGATCCATTGTTCAGCGTGATGTTGTACAGCGCAAATGGCAGCGCGGGCTTGGCAGGCGTTGCGGCGCTGTCCTTGTTAAGCGTGGCCAGGATATCGTCCACATCGTAATGACCGTCGCCCAGATGGGTGAGGTGCAGTGTGGGTGTGTCAATGGCAATGGCATCAACCACCGGAGCCAGACGCAGAAGCGACTCCAGTTCCCCATCCAGGTACAGCCGCGCAACGCTGAACTGCCTGGCGCTTCCGTCCACCGTGGCCACCGACAGATCGTGCACCGTGAGTTCCAGCGACCAGGGGCGAAAGTCGACCGAGCCAACTGTCACCTGGCGACCCAGCGCGGCACTGGCTTTCTCCTGAATCATGCCCTTAAGCCACGGCGGCACCAGCAGCCAGGCCAACGTCCAGATCAACAGCAACCCGCCCAGAAGCCAGCGGGCGCGGCGCGCCCACCGGGGGGATATAGAGAAAGGAAGTTGCATGAAGGCGCTTTCAAACACGACTGTCAGACCGGCAGGCCGGATTCTAGTGGCCGGACTTGACGCACGGAAATGCAGCTATCCTCAGGCCTTACCGTAATGCAACGTTGCATCCACTTCACCGGCAGACTTTTGTATGAAAAAATTTCTGAAAACCGCACTGCTCCTGGCCACCACACTGACGCTGTCCCTGTCGGGCGCCGTGGCGCTTGCAGACAGCACCTCATCGGCATCGAGCGCATCATCGACGTCCATCGGCAGTTCGTCGACATCCATCGAAAAGTCCAGCAACAGTTCGAGTGCAAAGGAAAAAGTAGCGCAAGGGCACTACAAGGTATTGGATGTGGCCGCCCTGGCAGATAACCCGGACATGCTGCGCGTGCGTCTGCAGGCGGTGCTGGCGTTGGAGACGGCCAGCGGCGCTGAACCGTCAGCGCCATTCGATCTGCTGCTGGCACGCCAGGCGGCCGAGCGCGCGCAACTGGCTGCGGGGCACATCATTGCTGCCGAGCACCGCCCCTACGGGGTAGCTTTTGCGACCATCGACACCGGGGGCAAAACCAGCCCCTTCTTCCTGGTGCTGGACGATGTCTGGTACCGCGAACTGGAGAGCCGCCCTGTGGTGATTTAGCGTGGGCGTTGGGTGCGCCCGCCGCTGGCCCGGAATGGCGCTAGCAGGCGTCCTGGGCCTGACCCTGCTGGGATGGGGGAATGCCGTGCTGGCTGGGTCACTTAGCTACTGCCAGGGTCTGGCTGAACCGCCAGCGCCAGAGCAGGACCGTCTGATTCAGATCGCCAGCGTGGTCAAGGACGAACTGGGGCGCTCTGGTCACCGTCTGGCGCTAATTTCCCGATCCGGTCTGGCATTGGCGCATCTGGGCCACCGGTACTCCCATGCGGGGGTCAGCCTGCGCGACAGCGCCCATACCCCATGGTCCGTTCGCCAACTGTACTTTGCCTGCGACGAACAGCGTCCGCGCATCTTCGATCAGGGCATGACAGGATTTGTCATGGGCTCACATGACCCCGCAGAAGGCTATATCAGCATCGTGCTGCTGCCGCCTGATGCCAGCGTGGCACTGGAGCGCACTGCGCTGGATGATGGTCAGGCTGTGGAACTGCTAGCGGCCAATTACAGCGCCAACGCCTATGCCTTCAGTGCTCGCTACCAGAACTGCAACCAGTGGGTTGCTGAACTTCTCGCCAGTGCCTGGCAATCCAACCCTGACGAAGCACGCACGCGAGAGCAGGCTCAACAATGGCTGCGCACCGAAAGCTATCAGCCCAGCGTGATCAAACTGCATTGGCAACCCCTGATGTGGGTGGCCGCGCTGCTGCCATGGCTGCGGCAGGACGACCATCCCGCAGAAGACATCGCGCAAGCGCAGTTCCGGATCAGTATGCCCCGCTCGATCGAAACTTTCGCACAGGCCCGCCATCCGCAGGCAACGCGTATCGAACTGTGCTACACGGGCGATCGCCTCGTATTGCGCCGTGGCTGGGAGCCGATTGCTGATGGCTGCCAGGCCGCCGAAGGCGATGAGGTCCGTACGCTTCTGAATTGATCACTGTCCATCCGTAGACTTGACTCCCCTATATGAATCCCAACGAAACACCCACCCTGTTCACAGGTCACACCGAGCCTGAGGCCCTTCAATTTGACGCGCCGTCCGACCAGCCACTGCTGCTATCGCTGGAACAGGGCGGCAGCCATTGGCTCAGTTCGTGCCGTTCCGGAAACTGCCGTACCTGCGTCGGGCAGCTGCTCAGCGGTACGGTGCGCTACGAAATGGAATGGCCAGGATTGACATCCGAAGAGCAGGCCGAGGGCTGCGTTCTGCCTTGCGTCGCCTACCCCTGCTCGGACGTGGTGTTGCGTCCCGGATACTGAAGTTGCTAGCGTTGCGATAGCCTCCAGACCGCACCAGCAGGCGGTTTACCTGGATTCTTACGAAAAACTGACTCATTCCGTCAACTGTGGATAACATTGCAACCCCAAGCTCAGTCTGATCGCTGAAATTCTCTGTCCACGCAGTCAGGAAACAGACGAGAAATCAGGATTAACCCGGGACCATTTGACGCATTTCTCCAATGATAGCGGTGCCGCTGATAGCAAGAATCCATACTCTGACGCAGCGTGAGGAGGAAGGTCTGAAAGGCGCAAGTTACCCCCGTTTTCTGTGGACCACATTGTGGACAACTCTGTTTACAAGCCGCACAGGCCGCGCCACCATTGGGTCCTGGTCGGGTGCCCGGCAAATGACCACCGCCATTGCGCTGACACAATGGCGTCTGCAGTCGAACGGGAGAAAACATGTTTAACAAGGTTTGCATCGTGGGTGCCGGAGCCATTGGCGGCTGGTTGGGTGGCGGTCTGCATCAGGCAGGATGCCGCGTCAGTGTGCTGGCCCGCGGCGTCACGCTGGCCGCGCTTCAACAGCACGGGCTGCGTGTAGGCGACACAGTGCACCCGGTGGTGGCCAGCGACGATGCCGCGAACCTGGGTGTTCAGGATCTGGTGATCATCGCGGTCAAAACACCTTCCCTGCTGGCGGTGGCGCGTCAGGCGGGTCCCCTGATCGGCCCCGAAACGGTCGTACTGACGGCCATGAATGGCGTGCCCTGGTGGTTTTTTCAGGGCTTTGGTGGCTCTCGGCAAGGCACACGGTTGAAAGCGGTCGACCCTGCCGGCGCTATTGCCGACGCCATTGCACCCGCGCACGTGCTGGGCTGTGTGGTCCATGCCAGCTGCTCGGTGGACGCGCCCGGCGTGATCCGCCACCACTTTGGAAACGGATTGATCGTCGGCGAGCCGTGCGGCGGAACCAGCGCGCGCGTGCGGGCGCTGGCGAGCTTGCTGGTGCAAGCCGGTTTTGCCGCCACCGTGTCGCCACAGATCCAAAAAGACATCTGGTACAAGCTATGGGGGAATATGACGATCAACCCCATCAGCGCACTGACCGGCGCCACCACCGATCTCATTCTGGGTGACCCGTTGGTGCGCGACTTTGTTTCCTCTGTGATGCTCGAAGCCAAGGAAATTGGCGCGCGCATTGGAATTCCCATTGACCAGCAACCGGCAGACCGCCACCAGGTCACCCTCAAACTCGGTGCGTTCAAGACGTCGATGTTGCAGGATGTGGAAGCCGGCAAGGCTGTGGAGCTCGACGCGCTGGTTACCGTAGTGAAAGAGTTGGGCGAGCTGACAGGCGTGGCCACACCATTCACGGATGCACTGCTGGGCCTGAGCCGTTTGCACGCGCGCGTGCACTCCCTCTATTGAGACCGTTCAGGCATTAGACTGCACCACTGCCCATTCACTGGAGCCCTACCCATGGCAACGTATCTGATCGCTGACACCCTGCTCGACCATCCCGAACAATATGAGGAATACAAACGGCAGGCCAAACCACTGGTCGAGAAATACGGTGGCGAATACCTGGCACGTGGCGGCCAGCTGACCCTCAAGGAAACCGATCTGTGGTCGCCCACACGTCTGGTCCTGATCCGCTTTCCGGATGCCGAATCTGCCGCACGCTTCTATGATTCACCGGAGTACCAGGCAATTCTCCCCATCAGCAGGCAATCTGCGCGACGCACCATCGTCATGCTCGAAGGCGTGTAAGCCGTGCGACCAGGCTACCAGCCAACCGGGTCAACCTTGTAGTAGCCACTGAGCTCCCGGTACAGCGCAGGGTACTGCTGCGCGAGGTCACCCGGTTGTTCGAAAAACACCTCCGACACCACGGCAAAGAATTCTGCCGGGTCCTGTGCACCGTAGTGGGAGATCAGTCCCTCTACGCCTTGTCGCGCCTCGGACTGCAAGTGGGCATACGCCGCACGAAACACCTCTGACCAGCGTTGTGGATTGTGCTGGCTATCGCCCCAAGCGGGTGGTGGCGCACCCTGCGGGGCACCATTTTCCTGGTCCAGCTGGTGCGCAAACTCATGGATGACCACGTTTCGGCCGTCGTCTGCCACCGCAGCACCTTCCAACGTGTCCTGCCACGACAGGATGACCTGACCCTGCGACCAGGATTCACCAGAGAGCGCTTCCCGGTGTTCCTGCTGGACACCGGCTTCGTCAACCTGGGTGCGCTGCACCACAAAAGCGCCGGGGTACACCAGGATCTGGCGGACATTGCCAAAGTAATCGGTCGCGCGGTTCAAAATGAGCAGGCAGGCCTGCGCGGCAATCACCACCCGCATCTCCTGGGTAATCTGCAAACCAGCGCACCCCACAAATGATTTTTCGGCAATGAAAACCTGCATGTGCTTCTTGAGCTGAAGTTGCAGGTCAGCGGGCAGTTTTCGCACCAGAGGCACGCGCCGCTGCAATATACGCCGCCACGTTGCAGGAAAGGCTGCTGCACGTACGCGGCTGCGCTTCCAGGATTGCCAGCGGGGATAAACGGCAAAACCCACTGCCAAAAGCAGGGCCAGCCCACAAAACAGAAAAAAGGCCAAAGGAGTCGCTCCAGTCCAAGCGGTTGACAGACGCTCTAACTGGGAGCCATGCTCCCAAATTTCAACCTAGCGGGTCACCAGAACCGGCACTTTGGACTCGGCTACCACCTTGGTCGATACGCTGCCCAGCATCAGACGCGCAATGCCGGAGCGGCCATGGGACCCCAGCACGATGAGATCTGCTCCCTCTGTTTCAGCGGTTTGCACGATCCCGCTGGCCGCGCCAACGTCTTCCACCAGACGTGCCTGCAAGGCAACGGCGTTGTCGCCCTCTTTGCAAAGCGACTCGACCTGGGCATGTGCCTGCGCAGCCTGCTCCTGTGCTGCCGATGTGTAGGCCTGAAATCCCATCGGATTGATCTCGCCCACGCCAATATAGGGATAGGGATCGACGACATAAACAGCCGTTAACCGGGAACCATGCGTGCGTGCCAGACTGACTGCAAGTGTGGCAGCGTGTTCGGATGCCGCTGAACCATCGGTTGCCAGAAGAATATGTTTGAACATGAATTTGCCTCTTGGTATGAATAGTGTGTCTCTGTATGCTGGACTGTTGTTCCCCAACATTCCATGACATACGTCAGTTTAGAGGCATTTGTGCCCACCGCAAGACCCAAGTTCCGCGGTCTGCCGTAATATCGCACTATCGAATCCCATGTTGGGGTTGACTATGGAGGACTTATGGCTAAAGGTGACCAGCGCAAAGAGAAAATGGCAAAGAAGCCCAAGAAAGATACTTCTGAGCCCAAGACCTCATCATCCGACCGACCGATGGCACCGGTGACGGCCGTGATTCCACGCGGCAAGGATAAAAACAAATAGTTGTACCGCCCCATCCCCGCATCAAGGCGCAATCTTGCGCTTGAGCGCGCGCGCGATGGGCGCAGGCAAGTTTGCCAGCGACTGCAAAACGTGCGGCAACACCCGCAGCTTCAAGCCGGTCAGGCTGGGGGGTACCACCGCCTCAATGAGATGGGGACCGGGGGTGCGTAGTGCATGCTCCAGCGCAGCCAGGAATTCTGCCGTCGTGGTGGCACGCCTGGATACTACGCCCATGCTTTCGCCCAGGCGGCAGAAATCAATGGGCGGATTTCGAAGGTCCAGCTGTGCCCGTGCCCGGTCGCCCGCACCAACCGCCCCCACGCGTTGCAGTTCCACATTGAGAATGGCGTACGAACGGTTATTGAAAATGATGTTGATGACGTCGAGCTTTTCACGTGCCATGGTCCAAAGAGCCTGAATCGTGTACATGGCAGAGCCGTCACCGACCAGCGCAATGACCTTGCGCGCGGGGCAGGCGATGGCCGCGCCCACGGCGTTGGGCAGACCCTGACCAATAGCGCCGCCCGTCAGCGTGATCACATCGTGGCGCGGCGCACCGGCGGTGTACATGGCAAGCATGATGCCTGAGGTCTGCGCCTCGTCGACGATGATGGCGTTCTCCGGCATCAGTTGACCAATCGCCTTGCACACCTTGTCGGCAGTGAATTTTCCACTTGGCAATCCGGGTCGCCTGGATGCCTGCAGCGCCGGAGCAGCCGCTTGCGCACCCACGGCGGCGGACAGCTTGTCAAGACTGCCCGTCACGTCCTGCGCGAACGACGCGAGCGTATGCAGCTGACAGCCATCGGGAACCAGGTAGCTCTCTTTCCCCGGATAGGCAAAAAACGACACAGGCGCCTTGGCATCGATCAGGATCAGATGGTCCAGCCCGCTTAACTGCACCGACGCCAGTTCGGCCAAATACGCAATACGCTCCACCGGCGGCAAGCCGGCCCCGCGCTCCAAACGGGTGGGGAAAACCTCGGCAAACAGCTTGGCGCCGGTTCTGGCGGCGATGCGTGCAACCGCCATCAACGCGGGCGCACGCAATGCCCGGCCACCCAACAAAATGGCCTTCTTGCCCTCACCTTGCAGTGCCTGGGCGATGGCGGCCACGGTGGCGTCGTCCGCCGCCACAGGCTTTTGAATCACAGGCGGTGCTGCAGGCACGCCACCCTCGCTCCACGACACATCAGCCGGCAGAATCAGTGTGGCTACCTGCCCCGGTGGCCCCTGGCACACACCAATGGCCTCGGCAGCGTCTTTGCACAGGTCCTGGGTGCTGCGGGAGGTTCGCACCCAGGGCGACACATTGCGCGCAACGGTCTCGATGTCAGACTGCAGTTGTGCATCAAACGGCACATGGTAGGTTGCGTGATCACCCACGATGTTCAATACGGGCACCCTGCCCTTTCGCGCGTTGTGCAAATTGGCCAGCCCGTTGCCCAGACCACAACCCAAATGCAGCAGCGTGGCAGCTGGCTTGTCGGCCATGCGGGCATAGCCGTCCGCTGCACCCGTGGCCACCCCTTCAAACAGGGCGAGTACCGCGCGCATTTCGGGTACCGTATCGAGCGCAGCAACAAAGTGCATCTCGGACGTTCCGGGATTGGTGAAGCAGGTGGTGATGCCGGCATCCACCAGTGTGCGAATCAGGGCATTGGCGCCGTTTGACATAAAGAACTCCGGTCGGTTAATCGCTTTCAGGCGGTGGTTCAGAGACCACGACCTGCTGTGATGGAACGGGCGGCAGCGCGTGCCGTCAAAATGCAGCCTGGCAGGAAGGTGCCCTCCAGTGAACGCTTGCCATTGGCACCACCACCACCAAAGCCGGCAGCCTCACCCACGCAGTACAGTCCCTGCATCGGCTGGCCTGCCGCATTGAGAACGCGGCTCTGCAGATCGGTCTGCAGACCACCCAGGCTTTTGCGCGTGATGAGCTGCATCTGGATGGCAATAAAGGGGCCAGCGCCAGGTTTTTGCAGCGGGGCCGGTTTGCAGGTTCGAAGTTTGTCCGGACCCCAGTGGCGTGCCTGCTCGATGCGGCGTATCTGGTCATCGTTGACCACAGAGTCGCCACGGGAAAAATTGGCGTCGAACGCGTCAACCGTGGCCTGCAACACATCCGGTTTCACGTCCTGGCTGCCCGTCAGCGCATTCATTTTGGCGCACAGGCCCGCCAGGGTGTCGTCCACCAGAAAATGCTTGCTCTCGGCCGCCATCTGCCTGACCAGCCGGTGGTTGCCCAGCAAGGTCTCTTTCAGAAACATCGGGAACTGCATGTCGCGAATGCGTTGGTTGTGTTCCGAGCCGGAAATGGCGAACTCTTTGGCCGCAATCCGCCAGTTCAGCAACTGCCACGTGTAGGGCTTGGTTTGGGCGGCGACCCGCTGACACAGCTCGTGGGTGTCAAAGCCGGTCACCAGGGGTTGGGGACCGATGCGGCGCCCGGTGTGGTCCAGCCACAGGGCCGACTTGCAGGGAATGGCCGACAGGCCATGTCCCTCGAAATGGGGCTGTGGATGGGGAAAACCTGCGGCGTAATTCCACATCTCCCCCGCGTGGGTGATTTGCCCGCCTAGGCCTGCTACCAGATGGTGCAGCTTGCCGTCCGCAAAGGGGTGTGCACCGTTGAGCATAGTGGCAGGCATGGGGCGGCCTGGCACCCAGTTGGCACGGGTTTCTTCATGGCTGCCGTTGATACCGCCCATGGCCAGCACCACGGCAGACGCTCGCAATTTCACCTCCGATCCATTGGCCTCATTCACCGCCATGGCACCACGGACCAAGCCACCTTCGCAGTCCAGCCCCGTGACACGGTGACCACTCAACAGGGTCAGACGCCCACCCTTTTCAGCAGCATGCATCAATTCGATCATGCGACGGGTCAGTTGGCGTGAGGTACCCCAGACAATGTGATAACGCGGCAATGAGTTGCCGTCACCCTGCATGCCACGCTCGACCCAGTTCACTGCCGGCATGAACTTGAGTCCGCTGGCAATGACCCATTCGTAAACCTGCTCGCGCGAGTGCTCCACGTAGTGCGAAGCCCATTGGCGTGGCAGAACATCCCCCTCGCCCAACTCGCCAAAGCGCAACCAGTCTGCCAGGGCAATTTCGGGCGAATCCCTGAGCTTCATGCGCCGCTGCAGCGGTGTGTCCACCAACGCCATGCCGCCAAAGGCCCATAAGGCCAGCCCGCCCAGGCGCTCGGGTGTGTCGCGGTCCACCAGTGTGACCGCCTGCCCTGCGCGCAGGCATTCGATGGCCGTCACCAGACCCGCGAGGCCACCCCCGATAACCAGGACATCCGATTGCACTGTCTGCGTTGTCAATTCGCGTCTCCTCAGTGGTCGTGCCTGCTGTGATTGGTTACAGCTTGTGAGGTGCAACGACCGTCGACCATGATGCCATATCGCTGAATCGGGCAGCCCAAGGCCTGTCCCAACCGGGACCGGTGACCCGATCGCGCTGAGCAGTGCGACACAACGCAGCATACGCGCCAGCCGCAGAACGCAACAAAGCTTGAACGCTACAAAATCAGGAGCTGTATGACCTTATTCCACGAGGCTCAGGGGCCAATTCAGGCTACAGGATCCTGCTCATCAGCCCGCGTCTTGGCGGTTCTAGGCACTTTCTTGAAACGGATGGCGCGATCCAGTTCGATGGCATCCTTTTTCACCTGCCGCTCGGCGTCCATTTTCTGACCGTGGGCCAGCCACTCGGCAAACTCTGCGGGTGTCTCCAGCGTCATGCGGCCCATGGCGGCAGCGCGGAAATCGTGGATCACGACCTCAGCGGCCTTGGTGCGGTTGACACGTCCGCCGCTTTGCAGCGCGCCGCGCTTGCGGCCGATGGCCTCCAGCAACTGTTCGTCGGTCTGCTGTGCAACACCGCTCAACTTGTAACGCGCCTCCAATAGCGGCGCGTAATGCTGGCGCAGATAGTCCAGCAGTTCCAGCGCCACCTCTTCCTCGTCATAAGCGTTCTTGCCGATAGCGCCGCTGGCCGCCAGGTTATAGCCGGACTTGGCAACAATGATGCGCGGCCACAGGACGCCCGGCGTATCGAACAGGTAAAAGGCGTCCTGCAGCACAATGCGCTGCTCAATCTTGGTGACGCCAGCTTCGTCGCCGGTCTTGGTACTGCGCTTGCCCTTCAGCGTGTTGATCAACGTGGACTTGCCCACATTGGGAATGCCGCAGATCAGTACCCGCATGGGCTTGGCCATGCTCATGCCGCGGCTAGGCGCCAGCGCAAAACAGGCGTCAATCAGCGCACGCGCCGGTGCCGCAACACTGGCATCGAGCCCCAGGGCACGGGTGCCCGGCAAGGCGTTGTAATGTGCCAGCCACTCCAGCGTACGCGCCGTGTCCGCGAGATCCTGTTTGTTGAGCACCTTGAGCGATGGCTTTGCCGCCGTGAGTTTGGCCAGCATGGGGTTGGCACTCGACCCGGGCAGGCGCGCGTCCAGCAGTTCGATGACCACATCAATCTCCTTGATGCGCTCTTCGATCGCCTTGCGCGTCAGGTGCATGTGACCCGGAAACCACTGGATGGCCATACCTGTCTCAACTCCTTTTCTGCAAACTGCTTCGGCCTTAAACCATGGCCAGCGCCTGGTCCAGATCAGCAATCAGGTCATCGATGTGCTCGATGCCAATCGACAGACGCACCATGTCCGGCTTGACACCGGCCTTGGTCAATTCCTGGGCGTTGAGCTGACGGTGCGTCGTGGTGGCGGGGTGGCAAGCCAGGGACTTGGCATCACCAATGTTCACCAGACGGGTGAACAATTGCAGCGCATCCTGGAAGCGGGCGCCTGCCTCCAGACTGTCGGCGGCTTTCAGACCAAAGCTGATCAGGCCCGACGCACGACCGCCCATGTACTTCTCCACCAGCGCGTGGTCCGGGTGGTCGGGCAGGCCGGCGTAGTTGATCCAGCCCACCTTGGGGTGGGATTGCAGATGCTTGGCAACCTTCAGTGCGTTCTCGCAGATGCGGTCCATGCGCAGGGCCAGGGTTTCGATGCCCATGAGGATCTGGAAGGCGTTCATGGGGCTCAGGGCCGCTCCCATGTTGCGCAGCGGCACCACGCGGGCGCGGCCAATGTAGGCGGCGGCTCCGAGAGCCTCGGTGTAGACCACGCCGTGGTAGCTGACATCGGGCTCGTTCAGTCGCTTGAAGCGCGCCTTGTGTTCGGCCCAAGGGAACTTGCCCGAGTCCACAATCGCACCACCAATCGTCGTTCCATGGCCGCCCAGATACTTGGTCAACGAGTGGACGACGATGTCGGCACCGTGCTCAAACGGGCGGCACAGGTAAGGGCTGGACACCGTGTTATCCACAATCAGCGGCACACCGGCGGCATGGGCCACGGCGGCCAGAGCTGCGATGTCGGTCACATTGCCCAACGGGTTGCCAACGGACTCGCAGTACACCGCCTTGGTGCGGTCATCAATCAGCCTGGCGAACGAGGCAGGATCCTTTGCATCGGCAAAGCGCACCTCAATGCCCATTTGCGGGAATGTGTGGGCAAACAGGTTGTAAGTTCCGCCATACAGCGTGGACGCAGACACAATGTTGTCGCCCGCCTCGGTGATGGTCTGGATCGCATAGGCAATGGCCGCCATGCCGGAAGCCACTGCCAGCGCACCGATACCGCCTTCCATCGCCGCCACACGGGCTTCCAGCACGCCATTGGTCGGGTTCATGATGCGGCTGTAGATATTGCCGGCAACCTTCAGGTCAAACAGGTCAGCACCGTGCTGCGTGTTATCAAAGGCATAGGCCACGGTCTGGTAAATGGGCACCGCCACAGCCTTGGTCGTGGGGTCCGGTGCGTAGCCACCGTGTACGGCGAGTGTTTCGATTTTCATGAATGGTCTTCCTCGGAATTCATACGATTGAGTTTCACTGCAGCCGCGAGATGCGGGCCACCTGCGGTGAAGCGTGGATTGTCGGCCAGTTTGGAGTCGCTGCTAAACCTAGACAGGCATCTCTAGGAAAACACCCGGAATTAAGGTGTCCGCACTAGGACGAAACGGGAAAATTCACTCCAGCAAGCACAAAACGCTTCAACCATTAACCCATTTCAGGAGTATTTCCATGGCTCACCAAAAACTTGCAACCGTTACCAATGAACTGATCGAGTCCTACGGCAACACCGCCAAGAACGTGATCAACGCATACCGCATCGGTAATGAGCGCGCAGTCGTATTCATGGACCAAAGCTTCGTGACAGCACTTAACAAGGCCGGCGCGCGCCTGAGCACACAAACCCGCCGCAACGCCGTTGCCACGGAAAAGAAGATCACTGCCTACTACACAAAGGGCATAGCAATGACGTCCGCCAATGCCGACATCGTCATCGACAAAGCCGTTGAGCTGGCTGGCAAGGGGGTTGTTCAAGTGGCTGCCAACGCCGGGCGCTTTGAGAAGTCCACCGGCGTAACAGCTTTGACCACATTGGCTACCGCTGCCATGCCAGCCGCCAAGGTCGTAACCAAAGTAGCCGCCAAGATCGAAGCCCAATCGGGCGTGCTCGCCAGCAAGATTGCCGGCAAGTCCGTTAAAGCGAAGGTTGCGACCGCCAAGCGCGCTGTGGTCAAGAAAGCTGTTGTAGCCAAGAAGGCCGTTCGCGCGCCCAAAGCTGCTTGATTGCCATCACGACACCTTGATGGTGTCACGGAAAGGGGCTGATCGCGCCATGCGGTCAGCCCCTTTCAATTGGACAATCCGTCCCGGGTCAAAGCGGCTTGGCCGGGCTCAAACGCCGCGGCGACAAATATTCCTGCAGGAAGATGTCGAACGGCATGGAGTCACCCGCTTCAATGCCGCGCTGATCAACGGCCGACGCTTGCGCCAGCTCCTCAAAATGCGTGCGCACGGACTCGGGCAGTTCTGCATCCAGCATGTCACTTCGGGTCCTGATCGACTGTTCCTTCACAAATGCGACAAATGAGCCGCCATAGTGTTCCTTCACCTCGCGCAGAACGCGTGCGGACGGCAAGGTGTCCGGGTGGTGCAATCCGTTGCGCGCCGACTCGACGGCGGCCGTGTAATCGGTGCCACCATGCGTGGCGTCCAGTTGCCGTGCAATTGGCAACAACTGGTCCACCAGTTCCAGCCCCCAATCCACCAGCGATATGGTTGTGCCACCGCGTTCGAGCCGTAGACCAGGTTCGCGTCCACGCTCGGCCGTGCAGTGCTGGTTGTGCGCCAGCGCAACAATTTCCTGCGGGGTATCGGGGGGACTGTCGCGCAGCAGACAGTGCAGCAAGAACACATCCAGAAACCGCATGGTCTGCATGTTGATGCCGACCGGCTCAAAGGGATCCAGATCCATGAGACGCACTTCCACGTACTCCACACCGCGTTCACGCAACCCATGCAGAGGTCGTTCGCCCTGAAAGATCACACGCTTGGGGCGAATGGTTCCGTAAAACTCGTTTTCAATCTGCAGCAAGGTTGTTGCCAACTGGCGGTATTCGCCGTCTGGACCGCGCAGACCAATGGCCTCATAGGCAGGGTAGGTCCGGGTCATTGCGTCCTGCAGCGATGCAGCATAGCCCTGCAGGCTGTTGTAGCTCACTGCCAATGAGGCTTGTGCATCGCTCTGGTATCCCAGGCGTCCCATGCGCAGCGACGTGGCGTAGGGCAAATACAGGGTTCCGGCAGTCAACTCCTGAAGTTGATGCGCCCGCCCGGCAACAAAGGTGGAACACAGCGCAGGTGATGCGCCAAACAGGTACAGCAGCAAAAACGCGTGTCGACGAAAGTTGCGAATCAACCCGAAATACTGCTCACTGGTCACATCCGGCAAGGACCAGTTGTAGTGGATGCCGGAAATGGTCTGCATGCGCCGACCATAACGGTAGCCCAGACCATTGCGATACAGCGTTTTGGAGCGACCAAGGTTTGAGCTGCCATACTGCCCCAGGGGAATGGCATCATCGTGCGGAAGACCACAGGGCATGCTGGAAGCCCACAGCATCTCATCACCCATCGAATGCAGGGTCACTTGCTGAATCCGGACCAATTCCTGGAGGCAGGTCTGCACGTCCGTGTGCACGCCGGTAATCAGCTCCAGTTGTGACTCACTGAAATCGGTGGTGATGTGCGGATGGGTCAGAGCTGACCCCAGTCCGGCCGGATGCGGCGTTGCGGCCAGTGCACCACCGGAAGTGGATCGCAGGCTTTCCTTCTCTATTCCGCGACGGATGCCCCGTAGCCGCGACGGGCTGAGTGCCTCCAAGGCCTTCAAATCAATGTCCATGCCAACTGGCCCTTCAACTTCCTGTGGGCCGCAAAGGTACCACACACCGTGAACTATTGCCAAAAAAGGGAAAAGTTTTGTGCATCGGCTGGCCGGACGGGTTACGGAAACCATAATCGTGCATGGATACGCCTCAGCTCGTCGTCTGGTCAGCCATGCTTGGTGGGCTTTGCACCATTGAAGTGTTCACGCTGGTCGATGCATTGACCCGCCGCAGAATTGCATCGTGGCGCGCGCTCGCGTTCGTGACTGTCGCCGGCAGTGGGTGCGCCCTGCTTACCGGTCTCCCGCAGGAACTGTTTCCCAATCACAGCCCGACACTCTTTCAAGTTCTGAAAAACAGTCTGGGCCTTTTGAGCAGCAGTCTGGCTTTGCGCTATCTGGGGCTTTGGATGGGCGTTGCGGCAGAAGACAGGCTGCTGCGTTTCACGATTGACAGCGGATCGATCGGGATGGCTGTGGCCGCAGGTGTCATGGCACTGCTGACACTGGGCAGCGCAGAGTCCGAGTGGAACCAACTGCTGGCGATTACGGCCGTGATCAATGGTTTTTCACTGTTGCTGTCGGCCATCGTGAGTGTGCGGGCCGTGCTGCTCGGCGACCGCACGGCATGGGGCATGGTTGGCATTGCAGCTCTGATGTCCATCGTTGTAACCGGCCTGTATTGGCGTGGCTTGCAGTGGGGAAACCCTGGCATCGGTGTCTGGGTTGTGACAGCCATGGCCACTGTACTGTTTTTTTCTGCCGCCGTTTACCTGGCTCTGCGACGGGATCGCCTGCATCTACGACTGGAAAAGCTGGTAAGCAAGGCCCACAGCGATGATCCTGTGACCGGCCTGCCAAGAGGCTCCTTGCTGGTTTCAAAAGTTGATGACGCCATCTGGCGCAGCGCTCGAAAAGGACAGGATTGCACCGTCATCTGTTTGCACCTGCACAACCTGTACGAATTGGCCGAGTGGGCCGGACACCATGCCGATCAACAGATTCTGTCGGCGATGACCGCCCGCTTGCGGCGCACACTGGGGTTTCAATATGTCGTGGGGCTCTACCATCCACGTTGCTTTGTCATGGTGATAACCAGTGCCAAAGAAACCCGGCTGGTCGAGAAAATCGTGCAAAGACTGCGTTATCTGATGCATAAACCACTGACCGTGACGGGACTTGACAACGCCAGCCACACGTTCTCACCGCGATTGGGACTGGGTATCGTCTCCGTGACCACGGACAGCGCCGATGCGGCTACCCTGATCGGCCAGGCCGAGCGTCAGTCTCTGGCCATTGAACAGGAAACCACGGGCACCACCGTCTGGGGTAACGTTGCCGTGTGAATGGCTCAAAGGTGCCATGAAGCCACGCCGGTCGCCGGTGGCTGCATGAGCCTATCCAGTCAGGGGCCAGTCGGCACCGTCACTGGATTCAACCGTATGCCTGCCCGATCCGTTGCATGACCGGCACGCGTCACAATGGCAACTTGCCCGTTGAATCAACCAGCCCCCTACAACCCATCATGGAACTGAACTCCGAAATCCCTACCGCGCCTCCGCGCAATGCATCCACCGTGGTCCTGCTGCGAGACAGCCAGATCGGGCTGGAAGTATTTCTGGTCAAGCGCCACGGCCTGTCCGATGTACTGGGTGGTGCCTATGTTTTTCCGGGTGGAAAACTCGACGCGAGTGACTGTCAGCTTGACCCAAATGCCCATCTCGACCAGGAGCCACAGCATCTGCACGCCGCGCTGGGCGAACCCCAGATCGATATCAGCACAGCAACCGGTTTGTATGTCGCGGCACTGCGCGAAGCATTTGAAGAGTCCCGCGTGCTGTTCAGCGATGACCGTTCCAGCGCCTTTAACGCGCTGCTGCAAAGCAAAGACAAACCCTTCAACCAGATGCTGTCTGACTTGAACGTGCGCTTGCAGACGCGCCACGTGCTGCCGTGGAGTCGCTGGATTACTCCCCGTATGCCTTCCATTACCAACAAGCGATTTGACACCCGGTTTTTTGTGGCAGCCGTGCCACACGACCAGGAGGCCACACACGACAACCATGAGGCCACTGAAAGTGTCTGGTTGCGCCCGCGCACCGCGCTGGAGCAATACTGGGAGCGCAAGATCGAACTTGCCCCCCCGCAAATCATGAGTCTGGCCCATCTGGCTCGCCATCCCGACGTGGAAAGCGTGATGCAGGCAGCACGCATGCAACGTCCGCCGCTCATTCTGCCGGAGACCTTTGACGAAGCTGGCACGCGCGTACTGTGCTACCCCGGCGACCCGGCCCATTCCGTCGCAACGCGAGCACTGCCCGGAGCGACCCGTCTGGTCTATCGTAACAAGCGGTTTGAACCGGTCGATGGATTCGACGCCCTGTTTGACTGAACCGGATTAGGCAGGCACCTCCAGATTCCATTTGATGCATGGATACATGACCTTGATCAAATTGGCCTGCATATTGCTTACTACTATTGAAAGCATTATCAACTCCCGGAACCGCCAATGGTCACTACCAAGAAAGCCACCGCAGCCAGCACCGAAGCAGCCACCAAGCGCGCCGTCGTCAAACCTGCAGCGACCAAATCCGCCGCACAGAAGTTGCCAGCTGCCGCGCCGTTGCCTGCGAAGGACGCTGTGATCAAGCGCAAAACGGCAGCCAAAGTGGCGGCAGCCGACACCGCAACGACTGCACCTGCAAAGCGCGTTGTCACCAAAAAGAAAACCGCATCACCCAAACCGGTGATCAGCGAAGAGCAGCGCAAACACTACGTGGAGGTCGCCGCCTTCTACATTGCCGAGCGCCGTGGTTTTGCCGCCGCCGATCCGCAAGATGACTGGATTGCCGCAGAAGCCGAGATTGACCGGTTGATCGCGAGCGGGAACTTCGCCGCCTGAATGGCGTGCAGGCCCCGGGCGACCGGGTCAATCCCGCGTCGTGGGCTTGCGTTTATCGGACGGGGTCGCCGCATCGGCGTAAAGTTGCGTATCCATGCGCGCCGACTCCCGACTTCGAATTGCCGGTCAGACTCTAGCTATTATTTTGATAGCTATGTATGCCCATGTTACGAGGGCTGGTGCCACATTTGATGCAGTAAAGGCGGGCTACAGACCATCGGACACTGTGATCGTCGACCGCGATGGAGAGTGGTTGCATCGGTTGCGGACAGACTCCAGCGTGCGCCGGGGCACATGGGTTGCATTGACCGAAATCTCACCGGCCCTGCGCACGGCACTGGTTCTGAGCGAGGACAAGCGCTTTTACGAGCACAGCGGCGTGGACTGGCAGGCCGTATCGAGCGCAGCCTGGGGCAACCTGTGGAATACCCGGACGCGCGGCGCGTCCACTATCACCATGCAATTGGCGGGGTTGCTGCATGAAGACCTCAAGCGTGGGTCTGGCGGGCGCAGCGCCGTGCAAAAACTGGGGCAAACGGTTTCGGCAAGCCTGCTGGAACGCAGTTGGCGCAAAGACCAGATCCTTGAAGCCTACCTAAATCTGGTGCCTTTCAGGGGTGAGCTGGTGGGCATTGATGCCATGAGCACAACCCTGTTCGGTAAAGCTGCCCATGGCCTGGACGCAACGGAAGCCGCTGTGGCAGCCGCCATGGTTCGCGCACCCAACGCCGGACCGACGCAAGTCAGCCGACGTGCCTGTTCCGTTCTCAAGCAACTCCAGACCGGCCGTGTTGAGTGTGACGCACTGGATCTGTTTGCATCCGACGCCTTGCAGCAGCGCCGTTACAGTGCCAGTGAGGGCATTGCCGCGCATGTGGCGCGGCAAATGACCCAAAAGCCAGCGCACGCAACGACCATCAGGAGCACCCTGCGCGCGCCACTTCAGCGTTTTGCCTCGCAAACCCTGCACCAGCACCTGCGGGAACTGACGCAACGCCATGTGGAAGACGCGGCCGTGCTGGTGCTGGACAACCCCACCGGAGAAGTGCTGGCGTGGGTGGGCTCGACCGGTGAGCTCAGCCGCGCTGGCGAAGTTGACTTTGTGTCGGCTTTGCGTCAACCCGGCTCCACGCTCAAGCCATTTCTGTACGCTCAGGCAATCGCCGAGCGACGACTGACCGCAGCATCGCTGATAGAAGACTCCGGCACACAAATACCCACCGCCAGCGGGCTCTACATTCCCCAGAACTACGACCACCAGTTCAAGGGCTGGGTTTCCGTCCGCACCGCGTTGGGCGCCTCACTTAACGTGCCTGCCGTTCGAACCCTGGGCATGGTGTCGCCCGACTCTTTTCACAAGCAGCTGGTCAAAGTCGGGTTGCCACTGCGCGAAAGTGGTGACTACTTCGGCTTCAGCCTGGCGCTGGGCAGCGCTGAAGTGTCGTTACTGCACCTGACCAATGCCTACCGCACACTGGCCAATGCGGGCCGCGTGAGCGCGGTCACATTGACACCCGCTGGCAAACCCGTCTGGAAGACTGCGCTGGACCCGCGGGCGGCGTACATCATTGGCGATATCCTGAGCGACCCGGCCGCCCGCACCCGCACATTTGGCCCGCAAAGCATCCTGGCCACGCGCTTTTGGACCGCTGTGAAGACCGGCACAAGCAAGGACATGCGCGACAACTGGACAATCGGCTGGTCGCAACGTTACACCGTCGGTGTCTGGGTCGGCAATGGAAGCGGCGCACCCATGTGGGACGTCAGTGGAACCACAGGAGCCGCACCGATCTGGGTCGACGTGATGAACTACCTCCACGCCAGGCAAGGCAGCCATGCACCCAAAGCCCCGCCCGGTCTGGTTCAATTGCCCGTTCAGTTCACAGCAACCGGGGACACCACGCAGGCACCCCAGGAAGCGTCCCGCAAGGAATGGTTTATTGCAGGGACACAACAGCCTGATTTTGCTATACATACAGTAGCAAATAGCATAGATCCTGCAAGGGACAGGGGCAAAATTACTGCTCCCATTGGCGGAACCGTCATCGCACTGGACCCGGATATCCCACCCAAGAACCAGCGTTTAACCCTGCGTGCGGATGGCTCGAACCTGCGCTGGAAGATCAACGGCAAAGCGGCAGGCAGCGGCCCTGCTGTGCAATGGATGCCGTGGCCGGGACGCCATGCCATACAGATTGTGGGCCCGCGCGGAAACATCATGGATGAAGTGCATGTTGTCGTACGCGGTGCCGGTGTAAAGCCCCCCTGAAAAGCCCCTCCCGCAGCAGGAAAAATGCAGAGGTGCAACCCCAAGACTGAAATGTGTGAAGCTACCGGTTTGCATTTCCCAATTGTTCTGACAGACCCTCAAGGTGATGCTTCACCGCGGTCATGGGTGGCCGGTTGGCGGGTTTGGGATTCATACAGTGCTGCGCCAGGGTTGCCAGCGCGTTCCGCACACCCGGATACGCTTCATCCGAAAGCAGGTCTGATGCTGCGTACGTGGCAATTTCATCCAGCAGACAACCAAAAGCCCAAACCTCCAGTGCCTGCAGTGAGTCTTGCAACGTGTCGCACCCGGCAGGCAGCTGCGTGGCTGCACCAAAATCGCTCAGCAAAGCCTCGCCATTGACCGGATTCCACAAAATATTGTGGGCGTAGAGATCGCCGTGGACGACGCCCCGCTGGTGCAAATGGGCAACCGCAGCGGCAACGTCCCGGACCAATCGGACTGCCACTGGAACGGGAATGCAAAGCCCCGCAGGATAGACATCCCGCGTGCAGCTGTCCAGACTGGGCGCTGCTGCCAGATTGATAAATTCCGGGGGAATCAAGGGAAACAACAACCCCTGTGCGCCCTGTGGATGGTCAACCAACTGTGCCAGTGGCGTACACAGTGACGGGTGCTGGCCGGCTGCAACGCATGCGGCCAGCTCATGCGCGGGCAACCCGTCGCTGGTGACTGCACCCTTGAACAGCTTGAGCGCGGCTTGGCCCGGAGTGCCCGGCCACTGCACGCGGTAGATGCGCCCGGACGCCCCCTCGCCCAGCAGCCCCTCAACCCGCAGGTGCGGCCAGGAAACCGTTGGCAGTGCTGTCGCTGACGACCGCTGCCATCCCATGGGGTTGCCTGACAGGGCCAGCCAGCCCAGCCGTGGCAGTTGGGTCAACCAGTCTGGCAGCTCTGCCAGGTGATTGGCAGCGAGCCGGATCAACTCGAGATTTCGGGCATCGGCCAGCCCGGCAGGAAGTGCGCACAAACGATTGCCCGCCAGCATCAACTTTTGCAATGAAGGGCGCTGACCCAATTCGCTTGGGAGCTGCGCAATGGCGTTATCCGTGAGGATTAACCAGCGCAGCGCGCGGGGCAAGGCGGACCCATGCACGTCAACGATATGGCACGCTTTGAATCCGACCACCTGGAGCGCAGCACAATCGCCGAGCACCGTGGGCAATTCGGTGAATGGATTGTCCGAGCAGAAGATCACTTTCAGTCGATGCAATCGGGGCAAATCAGGCGGCAGGCTCGTGAGCTGGTTACCCGACAGGTTCAGCACCTCCAGCGTATCTGCGAGCCGGAACACGTCCGGCGGCACGGCGCGCAATCCGCACGAAAGGTCCAGACGCCGGATTCCATCCAATGCGCCTGACTGCAGTTGTTCAAGGGTATGCATACCGTTAATTTATTTCAAACACACTTTCGCGCTTTTCATGCCAATGCCTCCGACTGGCCGCTAACATCATCTCCACCATCAGGAGACACCGCCATGACCGTGATCACCAATATTGAAGACCTGCGCATTCTGGCCCAGAAGCGCGTGCCGCGCATGTTTTACGACTATGCGGACAGCGGCTCCTGGACTGAAGGCACGTACCGCGCCAACGTATCCGACTTCCAGAAGATCAAATTCCGCCAGAGGGTGGCGATCAACATGGACAACCGCAGCACGGCCAGCACCATGATCGGTCAGAAGGTATCCATGCCGGTGGCGTTGGCCCCGGTGGGCCTGACCGGCATGCAGCATGCCGATGGCGAGATCAAGGCGGCCAATGCGGCCAAGGCCTTTGGCGTGCCCTACACGCTGTCCACCATGAGCATCTGCTCGATAGAAGATGTGGCTGCGGGTACGGGCAACCACCCGTTTTGGTTCCAGGTCTATGTGATTCGGGACCGGGGGTTTATCGAACGCCTGATTGAGCGGGCGCGCGCAGCCCATTGTTCCGCCCTGGTGCTGACGCTGGACCTGCAGATCATCGGCCAGCGCCACAAGGACCTCAAGAATGGGCTGTCTGCCCCTCCCAAACCGACTCTGGCCAACCTGATCAACCTGGCAACCAAGTGGCGCTGGGGCATGGGCATGCTGGGTACACCGCGTCGCGGCTTTGGCAACATCATCGGCCACGTGGATGGCGTGACCGACCCCAGCAACCTCTCGGCCTGGACCAGCCAGCAGTTTGACCCTACGCTCAATTGGGCCGATGTGGAATGGATCAAGAAGCGCTGGGGTGGCAAGCTGATCCTCAAGGGCATTCAGGACGTGGAGGATGCGCGACTGGCCGTGGAGAGTGGTGCCGATGCGCTGATTGTGTCCAACCACGGCGGGCGCCAGCTTGACGGCGCCGAGTCCTCCATCAATGCCCTGCCGCCCATCGTGGACGCCGTAGGCAAGCAGATTGAGGTGCACATGGATGGGGGCATACGCAGCGGCCAGGACGTACTGCGGGCTGTGGCACTGGGCGCCAGAGGCGTCTACATTGGGCGCTCCTACATCTATGGTCTGGGCGCCATGGGGGAAGCAGGCGTCACCAAGGCACTGGAAATCATCCGCAAGGAAATGGACATCACCATGGCCCTGTGTGGAAAGACCCGCATTGAAAACGTGGACCGAAGTATTTTGCTACCCGGCAGCTACCCGGTCTGAATGCTGAAACGATGGGGAAATACCGATCAGATCAGCAGAAAACCTGCCGTTTTGCGTTAGGATGAAACGGTTTGCAGCAAATAAAGGAACTCCCATGAGCCCAAGCAAATTCCGTCTGGTAACCCGCAGCGACTTTGAC
>JBPOIP010000216.1:0-17155 GCA_052034395.1 Pseudomonadota bacterium | reverse complement strand
AGAAGATGCAATAGCACAGGCACATCGGTTTGGATAATGCTCCACAGGATGTCGTTGTCCAAACCCAGATAGCCATGAATCAACTGATTGCGGGTGGCAATCAACATGCGCCAGGGAACAGCCGGATGTGCATCCCGTACATTTTGAGGAATATGGCTTGCAGCTTCGCCAATCAGTTCCAGATTGCGCACCGTTGCATCGAAACGCATGGCGTCTGCGACAAACTGGTCTTGCTGTTGACCCTGCGTAAATGCCAAAACCTTTTCACAGAACGCAATCATGTCCTGCACATAAAACCGCCACTCCCGCTCAGACATGCACCGCATCCCTCAAGACATAGAACCGCAACTCGGGACGCAGCGCTTTCTCCGTCACCAAATCAACCGGGCAGCCCAGCAAGTCCTCAAGATAGAACTGAACCCCGAAAAACTGTGCAGACGTCGCAGGGCCGACAAAGCTCACCAGCAAATCGACGTCGCTATCCGGTTTTGCCACATCACGTGCGGTGGAACCAAACAATGCAAGGGTCGCAACACCAAAGCGCTGCACGAGCAATGCTTTGTGCTCAGACAAAGTTTGGATGGCAGTGGCGCGATTCATGGTGGCAGTTTAAGGTAATGCTCATTGACGTCAACAATGCGATTGAACGCACTTGAGAGAATCAAAGCCTATAGCGCAGCAACCCACTGCGACTCAGTTACGATCGCAACACAAGCACCGTTCTGCTTCAAATTCATAGCCATTTCGATCTTTGTCCCAAAAGATGTGTTCTTCCAATCACGGCTAGACATAGAACCAATGACTAAGTAATCAAGTTTTCTACTAACAGCTCCAACAATTCCGCCTCTGTCACTGACGGCTCTTTCACACGCTGCGCGCGTTCCATAAATGAACTGCCCTGTAAAACAAAAAATGGATTGAGAAATACAAATAGCAGCATCCAAATCTATTGGTAGTGCGATAGTGCCTGAGGCAATAGCACCGTCGTCGGAAAAAGATCCGCCAATTAGTTCGGTGAGTGTCTTCTGCATATACAGACACTCTTCCTCCGTTATCACACCATCTGAAAGTATGTGTTGGACACGCTTAAAGATCACTTCGCCTGGCCACGTCATGGCCAACTCTCCATGCTCCGCAAGCCATGTCGATAGAAACTGAATTTCTTGCTTATTTACCTCTCCATCAGCAACGATTCCAGCGGCGATTCCTAACAATGATTCAAAACTTCTCCCCATTAGGCGCACGTTCGTCGCCACATCCCTAGAAGACAAGTTCTTCATAAATCTACCCCTGATGCGTGCAACAGCTGTATAAATTCAGCCTCACTAATGATCTTGATTCCAAGCTTCTCAGCTTCAACTCGCTTGCTACCTGCGCCGGGGCCAGCAACAACAAGATGTGTTTTTCTCGAGACCGATCCGGCAGTTTTCGCACCCGCCTTCTCTGCCAACTCCTTGGCACGATCACGACTAAATTGCTCAAGTGAGCCGGTGATAACCACCGTCATTCCGGCTATGGGTGAATTGTGATCGCCTTTCCCTGCTCGCTCATCGACCCAAGCAATACCAAGTCTCTCAACTTGCCGAAGCACATTTGTCCAACGCTCCTTGCACAATTCTGCGTAAAGATGGAATGCAACTCCCCCCGCTTCCAATTGATTGGTACTTCCCGCATAAATCAGACTCTCTGGAGTTTTGTATTTCTCCAAAACACGCTGCAATGCCACCGCACCAGCACCTTTTAACTTCACGCATGTAAGCAGTTGTATGAAAGGAAGCCCCTTAATCCGTTCTGTTACTGCCGGTGGCGCTGGCGAAACTTCATTCAGAAGATCCACCACCACCAGTCTGTTATGAGATTCGGCAAAAAACTCAACAATTGATTCAGCAGTCTTTTGACCTAAGTTTTCTATGAGTAACAACAGATCAATGGGCGCCTCCATAAGTGCCTCTAACGAACCAAAAAAACGGGCAAGGTCCTTCGCCGTTGATATCCCAACCTGCCGTATACCAAGACCAAAAATCACCCGTGACAGCGGGCGATTGCGGGTGTTGTTCGCAGAAGCCAACAGTTTCTCCGCCAAATCAGATTGAATCGTCACTTGCTTCATTCTGACCTCTCCGCCTTTGTATCGGAACGGTTCCTCTCGCAGAACGAAGCCCAGCAGGGACTCCACCTTCAGTTGATAGAAATCAACTACGGTCTTCAACAATTCCTTCTCCACGAAACGCTCAATGATCTCGTCTCCGAAACCTTCCAAATCCATAGCTTGACGCGATGCGTAATGGACCAAAGCTTGCGTTCGCTGGGCGCTGCAGAACAGGCCACCCGTGCAACGGTAATCAGCCTCGCCTTCTTCCTGCACAGCGGCCGACCCACACACCGGGCAACAGGTGGGCATGGAAAAAACATCGCGGCGCACGGCGCCTTGGGCGGGCAACACGACGCTGACCACTTCCGGGATGACATCACCCGCACGGCGCACCACAACGGTATCGCCGATGCGCACATCCTTGCGTTGCGCTTCATCCTCGTTGTGCAGTGTGGCATTGGTGACCGTCACCCCGCCCACAAACACGGGGGCCAATCGGGCCACCGGCGTGAGCTTGCCCGTGCGCCCGACCTGCACCTCGATGTCGAGCACTGTGGTCAACTGCTCCTGGGCCGGGTATTTGTGCGCCACGGCCCAGCGTGGCTCGCGGGTCACGAATCCCAGCTGCGCTTGCAGCGCCAGGCGGTTGACCTTGTAGACCACGCCGTCAATATCGTAGGGAAGCTGATCGCGCGCGGCACCGATGCGTTGGTGATAAGCTATCAATTCAGTAGCGCCATTGGCAATATCCACGAGGGATGCGACCGGAAAACCCCACAACTTCAAAGTCTGGAGCATGTCAAAGTGTGTGCCAAAGGCGGGACCACCCTGCTCCACCGGAGTGACCTCACCCAGACCATAGGCAAAAAAACTCAAGGGGCGCTGGGCGGCAATGCCCGGATCAAGCTGGCGCACCGCACCGGCAGCCGCGTTGCGCGGGTTCACAAAGGTCTTTTCACCCTTTTCCCCGGCGGCAATGCGCTGGCGCTGGCGTTCGTTGAGGGCTTCAAAGTCATCGCGGCGCATGTAGACCTCCCCGCGGACCTCCAAGACAGCCGGCACCGGCGGGCAGGACCCGCCGCCGGTCAGAGGGGATGCGATACGCAGCGGAATCTGACCAATGGTGCGGATGTTGCGCGTCACGTCCTCACCAGTCTCGCCGTCGCCACGCGTAGCCGCCTGCACCAGGATGCCCGCTTCATAGCGCAGACTCATGGCCAGGCCATCAAATTTGGGTTCGGCAACGTATTCGACGGCCGGATCCGTTTCGCTCAAACCCAGTTCCTTGCGCACGCGGGCGTCAAAGCTCAGGGCACCACTGCCCTGTGTGTCGGTTTCGGTCCGGATGCTCAGCATGGGCACGGCGTGGCGCACGGATGCGAACTGTGCCAGCGGGGCTGCGCCTACGCGCTGGGTGGGCGAATCGGGCGTGACCCAATCCGGGTGATGGCACTCCAGCGCCTGCAATTCCTGGAACAGGCGGTCGTACTCGGCGTCCGGCACCTGGGGTGCATCGAGCACGTAATACTGGTGCGCGTAGGTATGCAACTGCTGCCGCAGCGACTGCATACGCAGACGGTCGGTGTCCTCAGCCACAGGTTGATGGAAAAGGTCCGGATGGGGCATGCGCGACCCGCAAGACTTCAGGCAAACAGACGTCGGGCCAGCATGGAGCCGGCGGCCAGATCACGCTGCTCCAGAGTGTCATAGAGGCTTTGCAGCTCGACGCCGATGCCGTCCATGGTCTGTGGCGTCAAGGGCTGACCGTTGTCATCGGTCACCACGCCATCCATGGTCTGGGCCAACGCGGCAGCGATTTCGCGCATGCGCTCGAAGGGTCGCTCGCTGCGATCCACCTGCGCTACATCGAGGTGCAATGCGATGTCGCGAATGGCCGATTGGGCAGGGTCTTCCGCCAGTGCGGCCTGCGAATCAAAGCCCAGCACCAATACCGGCGCCAAGCCTTCGGTACTGGCGGGCAGTACCATGCGACCCGGAATGACGCCGGCAACAAACCCCAGCCGCGCAGCATTTTGCTGCACGTAGCCCGGGCTCCAGGAAGCATTGCGCGCACGGATGGTAAAGCCCAGCTGGGCATCGTGTGCGCTGGCAAACTGGTCCAGCTCACGGGCGCGCGCGACTTCTTCGAGCATTTCCGGAAAGTCGGGTATGGCGTTGATCGCATCGGCAAATGCCTGCGTCTTGACCACAAACTCCGAATACTCGATTTCATTCAGCGCGCCCGAGCGGTTGGCCAACTGCACACCGGCCTGAAAACCACCATAACGATGTCCGGGCACCGGCGGCTCCCACGTCAGACTGGCCAGGTTGTAACCTTCGATGGAAAACGGCTTGGTTCCTGCACGCCGGGTGGCGGGCATGGCCGCAATGGCGGCATCACCGGACACTACCATGGTCGGGCCATCGAGTGCAATGGTGGCGATGACGTCGATCAGCGAATCCATCGCCGCGCGACGCGGCGCAGGCGTCGGCGCGATGGATGGCACATCGTGCTCCGGATCGCCCAGTGTCGGCTCGCGCCAAGTGTCGGTGGGGGTCTCGCCCCCGGGTTCGGGCTCTGCCTGTCGCGGCGCATTCTTGCGCGAACTCCAGGCACCGTGTGCCACTACAGCAGCAAGCACAACGCCCCCTGCTATTGCCAAACCAATTTGTAGATTGCTCATAGTCTGTCAGGCCAGCTCTGCCAATGTAACGGCGGATTCCATGTCAACCGCCACGATCCGCGAGACACCCTGCTCCTGCATGGTCACGCCAATGAGTTGCTCGGCCATCTCCATGGCGATCTTGTTGTGACTGATGAAAAGGAATTGGGTTTCTTTGCTCATGCTGCGAACCAGTTTCGCATAGCGCTCGGTGTTTGCATCGTCCAGGGGTGCATCCACCTCGTCAAGCAGACAAAATGGCGCAGGGTTGAGCTGGAAAATCGCAAAAACCAGCGCAATTGCCGTCAGGGCTTTTTCGCCACCTGACAGCAGATGAATAGTCTGGTTTTTCTTGCCCGGTGGCTGTGCGATGACCTGGACACCCGAGTCCAGAATCTCGTCACCCGTGATGACAAGGCGGGCATTGCCACCACCAAAAAGCTCGGGGAACATGCGGCCGAAATGCTGGTTGACCTGATCAAAGGTTCCAGAGAGCATTTCGCGCGTTTCCGCGTCAATCTTGCGAATGGCGTCTTCGAGCGTCTGCATGGCCTGGGCCAGGTCGGTATTCTGGGAATCCAGAAACTGCTTGCGCTCCCGCGCGGCGGCCAGTTCATCCAGCGCCGCCAGATTGACTGCGCCCAGAACGGCTATTTCGCGGTGCAGGCGGTCAATCTCGCCTTGCAGGCCGCCCAGGCGCACCGGGTTTTCCTGAATGGAACGCTCAACCGCCTCCAGATCAGCCTGCGCATCTGCCAGCTGCTGGGCATACTGCTCAAAGCCCAGACGCGCGGCCTGCTCCTTGAGCTGGAATTCCGTGATGCGCTGGCGCAGCGGCTCCAGCTCGCGCTCCAGTTGAAGGCGCCGCTCGTCGCTGGCACGCAATTTGGCGGTCAGGTCATCGTATTCACTGCGCCGCACACCCAGCGCCTGTTCACGCTCCAGCTTGAGGGCCAGCGCGTTCTGCAGACCGGCCTGCGCGGCAGCGTCGGTGAGCCGGGTCAATTCGTCACGGGCGCGCTGCACTTCGGCGTGTACCGCATCGGTCTGCTGGTTGGCAGTGTCTATGGTGCGGGTCAGCTCGGCGTTGCGGGCTTGCAAGCTGCGCTGGGCAAATACGGCTTCCTGGGCCTGGCGCTCCAGACTACGCTGCTGTTCCCGGCACTGGTTGAGCTTGCGTTGCAACTCGATCACGCGCTCATCTAGCTGGGCATGGCGCTCCTGGCTGTCGGCGAGTTGCATGTCCAGAGACTCGAAACGACCTTCTGCGGTGACGCGACGCTCCTGCAGGTCATCCAGCTGCGCCTGGACTTCGGCCATGTCGGTGTCAATCTGCTGGCTGCGCAGGCGTGCCTGTTCGGCCATTTGCGAGAGACGCAGCACCTCCACCTGCAAACCGTGGGCATGTGTCTGCGCGTCGGCCGCTTCCCGGCGCACGCTGGCTAGACGCTGTGACGCGTCCGCATACGCGGCTTCAGCCCGGACCAGTCCCGCACGGGCTTCATCGGCAATCATGACCTGGGCGCGCAAATGCTTTTCCAGATTCTCGATTTCCTGGGCACGGGCCAGCAAGCCCGCCTGTTCGGAGTCCTGGGCATAAAAGCTCACGCTGTGGCTGGTGACCACGTGGCCGGATTTCACATAGATACTTTCGCCGGGCTGCAGTTTGTCACGCTGGGCCAGCGCGTCTTCAAAGGACGCAGCGGTGTAGCACCCCTGAAGCCAGTCGGCCAGCACCGCGTTTTGCCCGGCATCGCTGATGCGCAACAGGTCGGTCAGTCGCGGCAAAGCCGAACCACTTTGAGGCACAGCCGCCAGGGGCGGACTGAAAAAAGCAAGTTTGACCGGCGGCACATCGCTGGCAAAAGCCCGCACGAGCTCAAGCCGTGACACCTGCAGGGCGGCCAGCCGCTCGCGCAGCGCGCCCTCCAGCGCGTTTTCCCACCCCTGTTCAATGTGGATGCGGGTCCACAAGCCCTGCAGGTGGTCCAGCCCATGGCGGGCAAGCCAGGGTTGCAGCTTGCCATCGGTCTTGACCTTTTCCTGCAGCGCGCGCAAAGCATCGAGCCGGGCAGAAAGGTCCGCCTGGCGTGCCGATTCGCCATTGAGTGCCTGCTGTTGGGAACGCCGTGCCTCATCGCGCTGGGGGAGTGTCTCCTGAAGTTCGTGGAGTCGCGCTTCCGAGACTGCAGCCGTTTCCTGCGCTTGCGCCAACTGCTGCTCCAGATTCTGCAGACGCACGTCATCCGGTGCGGCCAGCGCGCCACGATCCGCTTGCAGGCGCTCCTGGCGGTTGGAGACCAGGCGGAATTGTTCTTCGATGCTGCGCTGCTCTGCGGCCAGCACCTGTATCTGCTGCTGCACCTGCATCACAGCGCCGCGCTGATCATTAGCCGCAGCCTGCGCTGCCGTCAGCGCGTCCTCAAGGTCCGGCAACTGCTGGGCCTGCTCTTCGACCTGAGCCGACAGCAACTCTGTCTGCTCATCACCCAGCAGCGACAGTTCCGCCAAGCGTTCCATCTCGGCCTGTGCATCGTCCTTGCGTGCGGCCCACTGCCCGATTTGTTCCTGCAGTGTCTGCAGCCGTTGCTCGGCACGCTGGCGACCTTCAACCACAAAGCGGATTTCCGCCTCCAGCCGGCCAACGTCGGTGCTGGCCTCATATAACAAGCCCTGCGCCTGGTTGACCTGATCCCCCGCAGCGTAGTGCGCCTGGCGCACGGTTTCCAGATCGGATTCCACGTTGCGCAGGTCAGCCATTCGGCTCTCAAGCGCGTTGACTGCGCCCAATCCATCGGCTTGCACCCGGGCCTGGTCCGCCAGGGCCTCGGCGCGCTTGAGGAACCACTGCTGGTGCTGCTTGAGTGTCACATCCGCCTGCAAAGCGTTGTATTTTTGTGCCACTTCGGCCTGCTTTTCGAGCTTTTCGAGGTTGAGATTGAGCTCCCGCAGGATGTCTTCGACACGCGTCAGGTTTTCACGCGTGTCCGACAGCCGGTTTTCTGTCTCACGGCGGCGTTCCTTGTACTTGGACACGCCCGCAGCCTCTTCCAGAAAAAGCCGCAACTCTTCGGGTTTGGACTCGATGATGCGGCTGATCGTGCCCTGTCCGATGATGGCGTAGGCGCGCGGCCCAAGACCGGTTCCCAAAAAGACATCCTGCACATCACGGCGGCGCACCGGCTGGTTGTTGATGAAATAGCTGGAGGTGCCGTCGCGCGTGAGCACGCGTTTGACCGCGATCTCGCCAAACTGCCCCCACTGGCCTCCGGCACGGTGGTCGGCGTTGTCAAAGATCAGCTCGACGCTGGAGCGGCTGGCGGGTTTGCGGGTGTTGGTCCCATTAAAAATGACATCCTGCATGGACTCGCCACGCAATTCACTGGCCTTGCTTTCGCCCAAAACCCAGCGCACGGCGTCCATGATGTTGGACTTTCCACAGCCATTGGGGCCGACGACGCCCACCAGCTGGCCCGGCAGCAGGAAGTTGGTTGGCTCAGCAAAGGACTTGAACCCGGATAACTTGATGGAATTGAGGCGCACGGAGAAAAAAGACTAGAGACCAGCAGTTGATTTCAATGGCCAAAGAGCACGAATTGCATAGGCCAAAGTGCCGCAATGATACCGTGCAGTCGGGCACCGCACGGCGTCAATCGCGCAGCGCAGCCTCGATTTTGGAAGCCAGTGCCGTCAGTGACGGGGGCTTGACCATGTACCCGGCAACACCCAGCGGCAGGACCTCACCGACGGTCGATGCGCTGGAGTCGGCACTCAGGAAAATGACCTTGGTATTGCTGAGGCGGTTATCGGCCAGTGAACGCAACTCGCGCACGAACTCGATGCCTCCGACTGGCTGCATGTGGATGTCGGTCAGGATCAGGTCCGGCTTGATTCGCGCCATTTCCTTCATCGCACTTGCCCCATCCGTAAAAGCAAACAAATCAAGAATGCCGATGCGGCGCAGGTTGTTGAGGATGAACGTGCTCATAACAGCCTCATCCTCGACCACAACGATACGCGCTCTTTTGATATCCACTTCAGTTCTCCGCGGTAACCCGGTTCATGTGTTTCGAATGACGTATGCGTCAACTTCACCTTGCAGTTGCCGTAGCTTGGGGTCCAGCAGGGCGTACGCAGCGCCGACTTCCTGGCTTGCTCCCGTCTTGCTCATGTATTCGACCCGGGTGATTTCTTCACAAATTGACGGTACACAGAATATGGGCATACAACCCTTGAGCGAATGCAGCAATGCGTTGGCGGCAGGAACGTTGTCATTGGCCAGAAACCCGGCAATCTGCGGAACGTCCCGCGCAAGCAGCTCCTGCAACATCGGCAACATGGCAAGCAGGGACTGTGCATCACCTACCTGACTGATCGCCCGATCCGGATCCAGATAGACCCAACCCTGATCGCTAGCGGATATGCCGGACATGAACGACTCCTTCTACTCACGAAAAATACGCGTGTTTCCACCGCCCCGGATTCACAGTGTATCAAGTGCTCGGAGATAATGGCCGCCCATGAATCCGAATTTATCCCTCCTGCAGGCCTACCCGTTCGAGCGCCTGCGCCAGTTGTTTGCAACGGTAACACCCAACCCCGCATACAGCCCGATCAGCCTGGGAATCGGCGAACCCCGACACGCCACCCCGGAATTGGTCAAAAGGGCCTACTGCAACGCAATCAATGACCCTAAGGGTGGGCTGGCGGTATATCCGGCAACCGCCGGTGTGCCGGGTCTGCGAAAGGCAATCGGGCGATGGCTGCAACGCCGCTACGCACTGACGCTCGACGTGGAGACCCAGATCCTGCCCGTGAATGGGTCGCGCGAAGCGCTCTTTGCCTTTGCGCAGACCGTTGTCAACCCGGCGGCACGTCCTTTGGCCGATGGCCCCACCTACGTGGTGTGTCCCAATCCTTTCTACCAAATCTACGAAGGTGCCGCGTTGCTCTCCGGTGCACAGCCCTATTTTGTGGCCTCGGACCCGGCGCGCAACTTCGCCCAGGACTGGGACAGCGTGCCGCCAAGCGTGTGGGAGCGCACGCAATTGCTGTTTGTCTGCTCACCAGGCAACCCGACCGGTGCCGTCATGCCCCTGGCGGAATGGAAGAAGCTGTTTGACCTGAGCGACCGGTTCGGGTTTGTCATTGCATCCGACGAGTGCTACAGCGAGATTTATTTCCGCGAGGAAGCTCCACTGGGCGGGCTTGAAGCGGCCGCCAAGCTGGGGCGCACGGACTTTAAAAACCTGCTCATCCTGACCAGCCTGTCCAAACGCAGCAATGTGCCTGGGATGCGCAGCGGCTTCTGTGCGGGTGACGCAGCGCTGGTGAAGCAGTTTCTGCTCTATCGCACCTACCATGGCAGTGCCATGAGCACCGTGGTGCAGGCAGCGAGCATCGCCGCCTGGGACGACGAAGAGCACGTGCGGGACAACCGTGAGCAATACCGTAGCAAATTCGCGCAGGTAACGCCCATGCTGGAGCGGGTCTTGGACGTTGCACTACCCGATGCCGGCTTCTACCTGTGGGCCAGAGTTCCGGGCAGCGACACAGACTTCGCGCGCGAATTGCTGGCTCTTTACAATGTCACGGTTTTGCCGGGCACCTTTCTGGCGCGCGAGGCGCAGGGCTTTAACCCCGGTGCCAACCGCATCCGCATGGCGCTAGTCGCTGAAACGCAGGAATGCGTGGAAGCGGCACAGCGTATTGTTGAATTTGTCCAGTCCCGCAAATGAAACCCTTAGGGTGCCGTCGTGTGTGCTGCCCCGTCTGATTAATGAAGGAAATACCCCATGAGCCAAGCATTGCAAAACACCATTGACGCAGCGTGGGACGACCGCTCCAACATTTCGTTCCAGTCGTCCACGGCCGAAGTACGCGATGCCGTTGAACATGTCCTGCACGAACTCGACATGGGCACCCTGCGCGTGGCAACGCGCGACGGTGTGGGGCAATGGACCACCCACCAGTGGATCAAGAAGGCGGTTCTGCTGAGCTTTCGCCTGCGCGACAATGAAATCATCCAGGCGGGGCACCTGGGCTTTTACGACAAGGTGCCCACCAAATTCACGGATCTCTCTGCCGAGGAAATGCGCGCAACAGGGGTGCGGGTGGTGCCGCCTGCGGTCGCGCGGCGTGGCAGCTATGTCGGCAAGGGGACCATTTTGATGCCCAGCTTTGTCAATATCGGTGCCTATGTAGACGACGGCACCATGGTCGACACCTGGGCGGCTGTCGGGTCATGCGCACAAATCGGCAAGAACGTGCACCTGTCGGGTGGCGTTGGAATCGGCGGTGTGCTGGAGCCCATGCAGGCCAACCCGACCATCATTGAAGACAACTGCTTCATCGGCGCACGTTCGGAAGTGGTTGAAGGCGTCATCGTGGAAGAGAACTCTGTCATTTCCATGGGTGTTTACATCGGGCAAAGCACGCCGATCTATGACCGTGCTACCGGTGAAGTGAGCTACGGACGCATCCCTTCGGGCTCGGTGGTCATCAGCGGCAGTTTGCCCAAGGACGGCGGCAAATACAGCCTGTATGCCGTCATCATCGTCAAGCGCGTCGATGCGCAGACCCGCGCAAAAACATCGCTCAACGATCTTTTGCGCGACTGACTCCCTGACGTCGAACGAAGGCGGAACCACTATGGCAACGACAAATTCTTCCGGCACCATGGAACGGATTCTTCGCCTGATGGCGGAGAAGAAAGCGTCCGATGTGTACTTGTCAGCCAACTCGCCGGCGCTTATCAAGATCAATGGGCAGTGTGTGCCGATCAACAACCAGTCGCTTCCATTCGATGCGCCTAGAAATTTGCTGGCAGAAATCCTCCCGGCTGATCGCATGGCCGAGCTCGATGCCGAAGGCGAGTTGAACATTGGCGTCCCCATTCCCGGCCTGGGGCGCTTTCGTCTCAGTGCCATGCGCCAGCGCGGCAGCATCGCTGCGGTGTTCCGGTTTATCGCAGTGGATGTTCCGTCCTTGGAGGAACTCTTCCTGCCGCCCATTCTGTCCGACCTGATCATGGAAAAGCGGGGCCTTTTGCTGATGGTCGGGGCGACGGGAGCAGGCAAGAGCACCACACTGGCGTCGATGATTGATCACCGCAATGCCACCACTTCGGGGCACATCCTGACCATTGAAGACCCGGTGGAGTTTCTTTTCAAGAACAAAAAGTCGCTGATCAACCAACGGGAAGTCGGAACCGACACGAAGTCCATGGAAGTGGCCTTGAAAAATGCGTTGCGTCAGGCCCCCGATGTCATCCAGATTGGCGAAATCCGGGACCGTGAAACCATGTCGGCGGCAATCGCGTACGCCCAGTCGGGCCATCTGTGTCTGGCTACGATGCACGCCAACAACAGCTACCAGGCGCTCAACCGCATTCTGAGTTTTTACCCGGTTGAAGTCCGTCAAACCATGCTCGGCGACCTCGCAGCAGCCATGAAGGCCATCGTGTCGCAACGCCTGATGCGCAATGTGGCGGGAACACGGATCCCTGCGGTCGAGGTGTTGTTGAACACCAAACTGGTTTCCGATCTGATCGAAAAAGGTGACTTTTCAGGGATCAAGGATGCCATGGAGAACTCCATGGCTGAAGGGTCACAGTCGTTTGAATACGATCTTGCGCGTCTGATTGTCGAGGGCGTGATTGACCGTAAGGAGGGATTGGCCCACGCGGACTCTCCAACCAACCTGATGTGGCGCCTGCAAAACGACTTCACAAAAGCCTCGCAGCCGACTGCCAGCGACGATGAGCATGATGAAGCCTCGTTCACGGAAATCACGCTGGATGTCAAGCATTGATGAGTGCAACCCTGCTTTTGGCCGAACAACTCATTGCGCGCGCCTCCATCACCCCGCTGGACGCCGGATGCCAGGACCTGATTGCCCAACGCCTGAAGGCGGCAGGGTTTGTCTGCGAAACCATTGTCAGCGGACCGGCAGAACTGCCTGTCACCAACCTGTGGGCAAAAAGGACGTCGACCCGATCAACGGTTGACGCAAGTAGCGGCGCTGCCAGCGGACCCAAACCCGGAACCCGGACCGTGGTGCTGGCGGGACATACCGATGTCGTTCCAACCGGCCCGATCGGCGAATGGGACAGCGCGCCGTTCGCGCCGAGCCAGCGTGAAGGCAAGCTTTTTGGCCGGGGCAGCAGTGACATGAAGGTGTCGCTAGCGGCGTTTGTCGTGGCCATTGAAGAGTTTCTGGCTGCAACCCCTGATCCCAGCCTGAATCTGGCGCTGCTGCTTACCAGTGACGAAGAGGGGCCGGCCGTTGACGGCACTGTCGCGGTCTGCAACCTGCTGCAGGCGCGAGGCGAGTCACTGGATTACTGCATCATCGGAGAGCCCACATCGGTTGAGCGGACCGGAGACATGATCAAAAACGGTCGTCGTGGGACCATGAGTGGCCGATTGACGGTCAAGGGCGTTCAGGGTCACATTGCCTACCCGCACCTGGCCAAAAACCCTGTCCATCTGGCCGCGCCCGCGTTGGCAGAGCTGGTCCATGTCGAATGGGACAAGGGCAACGCATTTTTTCCACCTACGACATGGCAGATCAGCAATATCCATGGCGGGACGGGTGCGAGCAATGTCATTCCAGGCGCCGTTGTCCTTGATTTCAATTTCCGTTTTTCGACCGAGTCGACTCCCGAATCATTGCAACAGCGTCTGACACGCGTGCTGGAAAAATACGAACTGGAGTACGACCTGACCTGGACGATTGGGGGCCTGCCCTTTCTGACCGCTCCGGGTACGCTGGTGCAGGCCGTTCAGGATGCCATCCATTCGGAGACGGGCCTGCAAACCCAACTGTCAACGTCAGGCGGGACCAGCGACGGCAGGTTCATTGCGAAAATCTGTCCCCAGGTCATCGAGCTGGGGCCACCCAATGCAACCATTCACAAGATCAACGAGCATGTCAGGGTGGCCGATATCGAGCCGCTGAAGAACATTTACCGCCGCACGCTTGAGAATCTGGAACGTCAGGCCTGCGCATGACCCTGATCGAACTGATCGAGTCGGGCGCTGCGAAATTCACCCGGGCACAGCTGGCATTCGGGCACGGCACGACCAACGCCTTTGATGAGTCTGCCTGGCTGGTTCTATGGTGCCTTGGCATGCCGCTCGATACCGCGCTGGGCGGCGCGGAGTCCATGCAAAATATGCCGATAGCCCCCATGGATATTGATCGATGCGCTATGCTTTTTGAAGCACGCATCGAAACGCGCAAGCCCGCGGCCTATCTCACCCATGAAGCCTGGTTGCAGGGTGTGTCTTTCTATGTCGATGAACGCGTCATCGTTCCACGTTCACTGATCGCGGAATTGCTGGCCGATGGCAGCATCGACTATTGGTTGCGTGAAACGGCCCGGTCCGTGCTTGATTTATGCACCGGCAACGGCAGTCTGGCCATTCTGGCCGCCCTCTCCCACCCGGACATGGACGTGGTGGGTGCCGATCTGTCGCGGGATGCCCTGGCGGTAGCGCGGATCAATGTGGATACACACGAACTGCAGGGTCGCATTACGCTGGTGGCATCTGATGGACTGGCCGCGGCCGAACTGCAGGAGCGCGCGCCGTTTGACCTCATCCTGTGCAACCCGCCTTATGTCAATGCACAGAGCATGGCCCAGTTGCCGCCGGAATACCTGGCCGAGCCAGCGATGGCGCTGGACGGAAACCGGTCGGGTGGTAGCGATGGCATGGACTTCATTCGTACGCTCATCCAACAGGCACCGCAATGCATGGCACCCGGAGCCGTTCTGGTGCTGGAAATTGGCAACGAACGCCACCATTTTGAAGCCGCCTTTCCCCGCCTGGAAGTGGTATGGCTGGAAACCAGCGCGGGTTGTGATCAGGTTCTGGTCGTCACGCGCGAAGCACTCATTCAATGATCACTCTAAAAAATGTTGTCTTGCGCCGTGGCGCAAAGGTCTTGCTCGACGGCGCGTCTGTCACCCTGAATCCCGGTGAAAAAGTCGGTTTGGTGGGCCGCAATGGGGCCGGAAAGTCCTCGCTGTTTGCCCTGCTCAACGGAAGCTTGCATGAAGACGGCGGCGAGTACTACATCCCGACCCAGTGGCGCATGGGGCAAGTCGCTCAGGACATGCCGGAAACGGACCAAAGTGCCACTGAATTTGTCGTAGAAGGTGACACCGTGCTGCTGGCCGCACGCCAGGAAGTCGCGGCAGCCGAGAGCACGGAAGATTACGATCGGATGGCACATGCCTACATGGCACTGCACGATGCGGGAGAGCACGATGCGCCCGCTCGGGCACAGGCGCTGATTCTCGGACTGGGGTTCAAGACCACGGAACTGACCAACCCGGTCAACAGTTTTTCAGGTGGATGGCGCATGCGCCTGCAACTTGCCCGCGCCCTCATGTGCCCCTCGGACCTGTTGCTGCTCGACGAACCAACGAACCACCTGGACCTGGATGCCCTGGTGTGGCTGGAAGCCTGGCTCAAACGCTACGAGGGAACCATGGTGGTTATCAGCCACGACCGGGAGTTTCTCGACGCAGTTACCGGTGTCACGCTGCACATAGATGCGGCCAAACTGGTTCGGTACGGCGGAAACTACAGCAAGTTTGAGGACATGCGCGCCGAGCAAATGGAGCTTCAGCAAAATGCCTTTGCCAAACAGCAGGACAAGATCGCCCATCTGCAGAAGTTCATTGCCCGCTTCAAAGCCAAGGCCAGCAAGGCGAAACAGGCGCAGAGTCGCGTCAAGGCGCTGGACCGGATGGAGAAGATTGCACCCCTGCTGAGTGAAGCGGATTTCACCTTTGAGTTCAAGGAGCCGGCCAACCTGCCCAACCCCATGTTGTCAATGAGCGGTGTGAGCTTCGGCTATCCGCCGCCAGCAGACGCGCCAGAGAATACCCCGCCCACGATCATCGTGCACAACGTCAACAAGTCGGTGCTGGCGGGCCAGCGCATTGGCATTCTGGGTGCCAATGGACAGGGCAAGTCCACATTGGTGAAGACGGTAGCACGCGATCTGAAGGCGATTGGCGGGGAAATCACCGAGGGCAAGGGCCTGAACATCGGCTATTTCGCCCAGCAGGAACTTGACGTATTACGGCCCGCGGATACCCCGCTGGAACACATGATTCGTCTGGTTAAAGAGCTGACGGCCGTTGGCAAGATTGCCGGCCAGGCGACCCGCGAGCAGGACCTGCGCAGTTTTTTGGGCACCTTCAATTTCAGTGGTGACATGGTCAAGCAAGCCGTGGGCAGCATGAGTGGTGGCGAAAAGGCGCGCCTGGTGCTGTGCATGATTGTCTGGCAGCGCCCTAACCTATTGCTGCTGGATGAGCCTACCAACCATCTTGACCTTGCCACGCGTGAGGCCCTGTCGATGGCGCTCAACGAATTTGAAGGAACCGTGATGCTGGTCAGTCATGACCGCGCCTTGCTGCGTGCCGTATGCGATGAGTTCTGGATGGTCTCGCGCGGTGGTGTGGAGCCCTTTGACGGTGACCTGGATGACTACCAGCGTTACCTGCTGGAAGAATCCAGACGCCAGCGCGAGGAAGCCAAAGAGGCCGCCAAAGCACCTGCTAAGCCTGTCCCAGTGGTCAACGCTCCCAATACAAAGTCCAAAGGCGACACATCTCCCAAGGCCAAGAAAGAGTTGCTGGAGCTTGAATCGCGCATGGCCGTACTGAATGGAGAAGGTGCCGCGCTGGAGAGCCGGCTGTCGACCAATCCGCATCCATCAGAAATTGCCGAAATTGGCCGCAATCTGAAGAGTGTCAATGATGAACTGGCACAGTTGGAAGACCGCTGGCTGGAACTCTCCAGCCGGTTGGAAGCAATCTGACGCCGCACATGGAGAACACAGCGCTACGCATAGAACATCTGGTGGAGCAAACCGTGGCGATCATGTATCGCTGGACTGGCTATGCGCTGACCAACTGGGCTGACGATGCAGCGCTACTCGCCGTGATGTTTTGTTGACGGATGCGTTTCAGAAGTCCCTGCAACTGTTGGGCCGGTAACTTGCGGGGACCGGGTCCGCTCCTCCGCCACAGGTCCACAGTACCTGCCCGGTTGTCGTCATTGCAGTGCCCCGCAAAATAATCGCCTTTCCCGCCGCCAGGGTCGGCAGGCCGCTTGACGTACCCTGCGTTGTCAAAACGATGTCGCCAACCGTTGCGCTCGTACCCGTGTAGGAAACAGACGCAACATATTTTGAGCTTTGCGTTTGTACGCCCATGGAGCCCATGCTGACAGACATGGTTCCCAAATTTCCATAGGCTTCCGACACCGCAGCGCGCGCAGCGGAGCTCATCAAAATCACTTCGGAAACCTTGGCGCGCACAGAATAGTCCTGGTAGGCCGGCAATGCCACAGCGGCCAGAATGCCAATGATCGCG
>JBPOIP010000192.1:0-9914 GCA_052034395.1 Pseudomonadota bacterium | reverse complement strand
TCATTCCGTTTCCGGTGGTCAGCGGGTATCTGAGCGGGGTTGGCCTGATCATCATCGGCAGCCAGATACCCAAGTTTTTGGGCGTTGCGGGTACCGAAGGGCTGATCGCAACGCTGAGCCATCCGGCACTGTGGGATTGGCAAAGCGCTGTTGTGGGACTGGTGGTGGTGGCGGCCATGCTGTTGATGCCCTACCTGACCAAGGCGATTCCGGCCACCATTCTGGCTGTGGTGTGCGGCATTGCGTGCTATGGCGTGCTGGCGTTTTTCGATCCATCCCTGCGGGTTCTGGAGCACAACCCGCGGCTGGTGGGGCCGCTGACCGAGGGTGGTGCGAATCTGATGGATACGCTGGGCGTGCACTTGCCTGGCGCGGATCTGTTGTCGTTGTCGAGCCTGCTGCAGGTCGCACTGCCGGCGCTGACACTGGCGGTTCTGCTGTCCATTGACACGCTGAAAACCTGTCTGGTTATTGATGCCATGACCAACACGGGCCACGATGCCAACCGCGAACTGATTGGGCAGGGCGTGGGCAATATGGCGTCATCGCTGGTTGGCGGCATTCCGGGCGCCGGCACCATGGGTGCTTCGTTGATCAATATTTCCAGTGGCGGAACCACCCGGATGTCGGGCTTTGCCGCCGGTGTGGCATCGTTGCTGGCATTGGCATTTCTGGCGCCACTGATTGCCTGGGTGCCTGTGGCTGCACTGGCAGGCATTTTGATCGTGACAGGCTTTCGCATGATTGACCGCCAAAGCCTGGCGTTCTTTTACACGCCGGCAACGCGGCTGGATTTTCTGGTCATTCTTTCGGTCATTCTGGTTGCCATTTTCGGCAACCTGATTGCGGCATCGGGCGTTGGCGTTGCCCTGGCCATCCTGCTGTTCATTCGCGAGCAGACGCGCAGCTCAGTGGTGCGCAAACGCACCGAAGGCGTCGACATTTTTTCGCGTCGCCATGGCGGCAGCAACCCTTCGGCCTGGCCCGACTCCAAAACGCACGAAGCAGTGGTTTTTGAATTGCAGGGCAGTCTGTTTTTTGGCACCGCGAGCCAGCTGCATGCCGCGCTTGAACCCGAAACATCGTCGCACAAATACGTGATTCTGAGCATGCGTCGCGTGCAGTCTCTCGACGTCACCGCTACCCACGTACTGGAGCAGATCAAGGACCAACTAGAGAAGAACGATGCGTATCTGGTGTTTTGTGACATTCCCAAGGACCTGCCCAGTGGCCTGAAGATGAAGCGGTTTCTCAAGGAAACCGGTGTGGTGCGGCCCACGAACAAGGCCTTTGCCTTTCGCCAGTTGGAAGATGCATTGAAATGGGTCGAGGAGCGCGAACGGCCACAGACTACGGGCACTGAACCCATGGCGTCCGTGACGTTGGATCTGTCCGCCATGCCACTGCTGGGCAACACGGGTGAGGCCGGCCTGCACGCATTGCAGGAGTTGGTTCAGACCCGCAAGTTGCGCGCCGGCAAGAAGCTGTTCAAGTTTCATGGCGAGGATGACTGCCTGTACTTCATTCGCAGTGGTCTGATTCAGGTACACACTGCCATGCAGCACAAAGGTTCGATCACGCTGGCCGAGCTAGGCCCCGGTGAACTGTTGTGCAGCAATGGTTTCTTGCGTGCGGAAGATCCTTCACTGGAAGCGGTTGCAACGACCGACGCCGAGGTGTATGCCCTGTCGCTTGCTGCGTTGGACACACTGGCCATCGGGCAGGGTGCGCTGGCCAGTGCGCTGATGGCAGGCGCAGCGCGCAATCTGTCGCAACAGTTGCATTCGGCCATGGAAACCCTGCTAGTCACCCAGCCGCAGTAGTGCTATTCTGATCCCCCGGCGGCTTGCCAGTGGTCGAAAACATGTTGGGGGTACAGCGCTATGGGCATTGATCGTTTGAAAATTTCTACCAAGTTGTGGGTGTTCATCGTGCTGGTACTGGCGCTGTTGACCACGATTGCTGGCGTGGGTTTGGCGCGCAGTGCGGCGATTCTTGCCGAGGGCCGTGCCCAGCAGGAGATCGCTTACAAAATGGTGCAGGTTGCCACGCGCTGGAATGGCCTGACCGAGACCAATGCCACACGCACCCATGCCATCATTGTGAGTTCGGATGCGTCGGTCAATGCAACCTTCAAGGATGCCATTGCGGCGACGACCAAGGAAATATCCGAGATGCAGCAACAACTCGAAGCGCTGCCGCTGACCGAGACCGACAAACTACAGCTGAAAAAAATTGCCGACCTGCGCAAGACCATGATTGCCTTGCGCGACAAGGCACGCACTGCCAAGTCTGGCAACAAGCAGGATGACGCGATGCAAGTCCTGAATGCCGAGTACCTGCCTGCCATGGCGTCCTACATAGGCGCACAGAAGGAACTGGTGAAAATGCAGGAGCAGCGGGTAGCCGATGTGCAGGCCGGCACGGAAAACCGGCGCATGGCCAACAGTTTCGGGATCATGGCAGGCCTGGTTGTAGTCGTGTTGTTGATTTCACTCGGAACGGCCTGGCTGGTGAAGTCCATCCGCCAGCCGCTGGATCAGGCAAATGAACTGGCGGCCCGCATTGCGGGTGGAGATCTCAGCTCCACTATTCGTACCGAGCGCCAGGATGAGTTCGGGACTTTGCTGCGATCGTTGGCCGCCATGAACGAATCCCTGGGGCACATGGTCTCGCAGGTGCGAGAGAGTACGGACAACATTGCTACGGCCAGCGCAGAGATAGCGCAGGGTAATAGCGATCTGGCACACCGCACCGAGCAGACGTCGAGCAACCTGCAGTCCACTGCATCCAGCATGGATGCCCTGACCGAAACGGTGCAGCACAGCGCGGAAAACGCCCGCCAGGCCAGTGCGCTGGCGGCCAGCGCGTCATCGGTGGCGCTGCGCGGTGGCACGGTCGTGACGCAGGTGGTTGCGACCATGCAGGAAATCGACGCCAGCAGCAAGAAAATTGCCGACATCATCAGCGTGATTGACGGAATCGCGTTCCAGACCAACATCCTCGCCTTGAACGCCGCGGTGGAAGCAGCGCGTGCCGGCGAGCAGGGCCGCGGTTTTGCCGTGGTCGCCAGTGAAGTGCGAAGCCTGGCGCAGCGCAGTGCCGAAGCCGCCAAGGAGATCAAAGGCCTGATCAATACATCCGTTGGCAATGTCGAGTCCGGCACGCGTCTGGTGACGGATGCGGGCGCCACCATGGAAGAAATTGTCCAGTCGGTTCGGCGGGTGGCAGACGTGATCGGTGAGATTACGGCCGCTGCGACGGAACAAAGCGCCGGCATCGCCGGAGTGAACGCGGCGATCGGAAATCTGGACCAGATGACGCAGCAGAATGCTGCACTGGTTGAGGAAAGCGCGGCCGCTGCAGAAAGCCTGCGTGAGCAGGCCGACCAGATGCGCGAAGCCGTGTCGGTGTTTCAGGTGGCTCCCCACCATGGGAGCGCGCCCGGCACGTCACTGGCTGTTGTCTGAGCAGCCTCAGTCGATTTCTGCGATCAGCTCGATTTCGACGCAGGCACCCAGGGGGATCTGGGCCACACCAAAGGCACTGCGGGCATGTGCGCCGGTGTCGCCAAAAACCTGTCCAAAGAGTTCGCTGGCACCGTTGGTTACCAGATGCTGCTCGGTAAAGTCGCCCGTGGAGTTGACCAGGGACATCAGCTTCACAATGCGCTTGATGCGGTTCAGATCGCCCGTGGCGGCGTGCAGGGTTCCCATCAGGTCGATGGCGATGGCCCTTGCGGCCGCCTTGCCCTCGTCGGTGCCCATGTTCTTGCCCAATTGGCCTACCCAGGGCTTGCCGTCCTTCTTCGCAATGTGACCACTCACAAAAACCAGATTGCCGGTTTGCACAAAAGGCACATAGGCCGCGGCGGGAACGGCAACCGGAGGCAGATCAATGCCAAGTTGGGTGAGCGTTTCGTAGATGTTCATGGTCACTTCCAGATGAATGATGGATAAAAAGTGGCACTGGCCCGCGTCGATTGGGCATGTTTTGCTATCTAAATGATAGGGTTCATCGACTGGGACTGGCTTTGCGATGACGATTGTGACTGATTCTGACTTTGGCTCTGACTTTGCGAAGCGCCGGACCAGGCGCCTCTTTCATTCGGCTCGACCGTCACACCCACAGTGAGCGTGTGGTTGGCTCCACCGTGGATCACGCCGCGAATCGGTGATACATCGGCGTAGTCGCGGCCAATGGCCAGGGTCACGTAGTCCTCGCCGGGCGTGCCCCACCCATCGCGGTTGTTGGTCGGGTCAAAGTCACACCAGCGCGAACCCATGCCGCAGCCGCCAGCGGGGTCCTCCATGCCGGGCAGGTCGGGAAGGTAGACCGACACCCAGGCATGGGATGCATCGCTGCCCACCAGCCGTTCCTGGCCTGGTGCAGGGTGCGTCAGAAGGTAGCCGCTCACATAACGGGCCGGTATGCCATAGGCGCGCAGACAGGCAATCATGATGTGGGCGAAGTCCTGGCAAACCCCCTTGCGTTGTGCCAGGGCCTCCAGCGCCGGGGTATTGACCTGGGTGCTCTGGCTCTCATAGGTAAAGTCGCGGTGGATGCGCTGCATCAGGTCGCGCGCAGCCAGCACCAGGGGGGTTCCCTGCTGAAAACTGGGCCGTGCATATGCCACGAAGTCGCTGTGCCGGGGGACATATGCCGATGCAAAGGCAAACTCGGCTGCCCGATCGAACGGTTTGGACGCACAGTAACGAAAGCGCTCACGCACCTGCTCCCACAGCACGGTGCTCTCGGGCAGTGCGCGGGTCTGTGTCGCCACTACGCTGGTGGCAATCACCGTGAGCTGGGTATGTGCCGCCTGCAGCGAAAAGAACAGCCGCGTATTGCCATACACATCCCGCGTGGCAATCTGCTGCGCGGGATGTGGCGTGATGCGCAGGCCATGGCTCAGCAGTTGCTGGCTGAGCGTATTGATGGGCTGCAGGTAGGCCACGTGCTGGGCGATGTCAACCGCGGGCGCGTAGTCGTAGCAGGTTTCGTGGGTAATGCGCAGTTGCATGGTGTGTCTCGCTCACGCCCCCAGACTGTGCCCGGAGTCGCCCGAGTGTGTGAAATAGGTGGCGCTAATTTCCTCCGACACGTGGAAGGCAGCATCGCTGCAGTCAAAAAGCAGCTGCGTCAAATTCAGGTAATCACCCGCATCCGTGGTGGCGCACAGGTTTTCGAGCTGCCACTGGCCCGGATCGGGCACGCTGAACGACAGAAGGCTGAGCTGGTTGGGCTCGCTGCCCGCCAGTTTGGCCAGCCGTCCGCGCAGGGTGTGGGCCACCCAGGCCAGGGAGCGCGGATTGTCGCGGTCCTGCACCAGCAGGTCCACCAATGCGGCAATGTCACGACTTTGCTGGTATTGCGCATGAAAGGTAATCGTGCTGTCAAACAGACTGACCATGGCTTCAAAGCCGCCGGTCTGGTGCACGCTGCCGGTCGTAAAACCATTGCGCAACGCACCCGCGAGAAAACCCAGTCGTTCGATGTGGCGCCCAATGCTCAGAAGTCGCCAGCCGTCATCGCGCGTCATGCGGTCGGTTTGCAATCCGGTGATGGCGGCGAGGTGATCGCTGGCGGTCTTGAGTGTTGCCAGTGCCTGCACAGCGGAGTAGTCCGCGCTTTGCATGTGCTCCCCACAGCTGCGGAAAAACTCGTCTTCCACGCGCTGCATCAGGCTCCAGTGCTCCTGCGACAGGCGTTCACGCACGGCGGCACCGGCCAGGCGCACGGCCCGCAGGTTGTACCCCACACTGGTGGCCTGCTGGTTGCTGCCCAGGCTGGCGATCAGCGCACGCTCGAAGATGCGCCGGGCCTGCACCACAGGGGTGAGCGCGGGCACACCGGGAAGAACCAGCGTGTTGTTGATTGCCAGGCGGCCAAGCCAGGTGAGCAGCGGCTGAGACGACTGGTCTTCACCGCCCAGGCACTCCAGCGTCAGGCGCGCGAGCTGAACCGAGTTTTCCGCGCGCTCCGTGTATCGCCCCAACCAGAACAGATTCTCTGCCGCACGGCTGGTGACCAGCCGCTTGCGGTGCGCCAGGGTGGACGCCGTAAGGGCAGGCTGCAGCATCGTGGTCTTGTCGACTTCGCCCGTTGTCATGGCCCACACATCCGCACTGCTACCGCCATACTGCATTGACGCCACATCGGCGCTGCCGCCTGCCACGCGCGCCAGCCCACCCGGCAAAACACGCCATGACTGGGGTCCTGTGGATACCGCAAACACCCGCAACATGACCGAGCGCGGCACCACCTCTGACGTGTCCGACTGCCAGGTGGGCAGTTGTGACAGCGGCAGGTAGGCCTGTATGGTGTGTTCGTCGCTGTGGCGCAGGATGCGCAGCGCCCACTCGTCGCGATCGCGCGGCGAGAGTGTGCGCCCTAGCACGGAATCAAAATTCCCGTGAATGGCCGAGCCCGGATAAGTGGGCTTGATGGCGTATTCCTGCAGGCGCGGCAGCACTGCTTCCAGTGCGGTTCGCTCACCGCACCACCAGGTTGGCAGGGCCGGCATCATCAGTTCCTCGTCCAGCAAGTGCTTGGACAGAGCGGGCAAAAATCCCAGCAGGGCCGGTGACTCCAGAAACGCCGAACCCGGTGCGTTGGCCACCAGCACATTGCCTGCGCGAATGACCTGCAGAAGACCCGGCACGCCCAGGGTCGAGTCGGCGCGCAACTCCAGCGGGTCCAGAAACTGGTCGTCCAGGCGCTTGAGAAGGCCGTGCACCGGAACCAGACCGCGCAGGGTCTTGAGAAACAGATGCTGGTCGCGCACGATCAGATCATTTCCCTCGACCAGCGTGATGCCCAGGTAGCGCGCCAGATAGGCATGTTCGAAATAGGTTTCGTTGTAGGGTCCGGGCGTCAGCAAGGCAATGTGGGCATCGGCCCCGGCGGGACTCATGGACTTCATGCTGTCCATCAGTGCGCGGTAGGTTCCGGCAAGGCGTTGGACCTGAAGCCCTTCAAATGCCTGAGGAAACAGGCGCGAAATGGCCAGCCGGTTCTCCAGCAGATAACCCAGTCCAGAAGGCGCCTGGGTGCGCTGGGACACCACCCACCAGTTGCCATCCGGGCCCCGGGCAAGGTCAAATGCGGCAATGTGCAGGTGCGTGCCGCCCACCGGTTGCACACCGTGCATGGCGCGCAGGTAGCCGGGGTGCCCCTGCACCAGCGCGGGCGGCAGAAGCCCCTGTGCGACTAGCGTCTGATCCCCATAGACATCGGCCATGAGCCGGTCCAACAGGCGCACACGCTGCGAAATACCGGCTTCAATCTGCTGCCAGGTCGCCGGCGGGATGATCAGCGGAAACAGACCCAATGACCAGGGGCGCTGCGGTCCGTCCTCGTCGGCGTAGACGTTGTACGTGACCCCGTTGTCGCGGATCTGGCGGGCCAGGGTTGCACAGCGTTGGCCCAGGGGGCCAAGGCCATCGGTCGAGCAACTGTGAAAAAACTGGCTCCAGGCACGGGTCATGCCCGCGCCGTCGTCCTGCGAAGGTGTTGCCGCCGATGCGTTGGATGCGCCCGGCGCGGTCTGCCCGCGCAACTCGTCATAGTGGCCGGGAGCCGCTGCCAGCGACTGGGCAGCCTGCTCCAGCACTGAGGGTGTTTCAGCGGGCGCGGAGGAGGAGATGGATTCGGCGTTTTTCACTCAACCGAGTATGCCGCAAACCGGTCAGCAAACCGCGCTCGCGGGGTACAAATCAGGCCAGCGGCAAGGCATCCAGCGTCGTGTAGGCATGCCGGATCCAGGTCTTGACGCGCTGGCGCTCGAGCATGCCCAGGGCGTTGGGCCCGGAGGTGGTGTGAATGGCGGCCCAGAAGCTGGCGTTCTGGCGGTCGATCTTGCGCATGCTGGCCTCGTGCAACTGGGCCAGGCTGATCACCTGCGCACCCAGCGCCAGCGCCTTTTTCAATGCGTTGGACTGGTCCAGCAGAGAAAAATCGGTGCCGCGCCCGAGGTTTTTGACGACGATGTAGTTCGGACCCGCGCCGAAGGTGTTGATCAATTTGTCCAGCAGGTCAACCGAGTCCTTTCCGGCATCGGCAATGTGCCAGAAGTTGACGGTCACGCCCATCTCGGCCAGCAGCGACAACAGGTCCGAGTCGCGCACCCAGCGCGACAGCGGTGCTGCGGTTTGTGCCGCCAGATCGACGATGACGTTCTTTTGTTTGCCTTCCAGCGCAGGCTCTTCAAAGACGGCTGCAATCTGGTCCAGGCCCTCATAGGTGTCCACAATCACCGGCGCCGCGTAGTCGGCATAAAAGCGTGTGAACGAGGTGTGGGAGCGGTCCGTGTCAAAGCCCGTGAAGGGCTGCTCGTGGTCAATGAAATACTGCGCCAGAAGGCGGGCTGCGACCGATTTGCCGACGCCGCCTTTTTCGCCGCCGATGAAATTGAGTGATGGCATGTTCTTGTTTTCCTTGGGTTTGAATGGATGAGAGTATCAAGCAAGATGGGTGCCACATGGCGGCAACGCCATCGCGATGGCGCGCAGGTGTCAAGGTGGGTGTGTCTGCTGCGGTACATTGTGTTCCATCCGCAGCAGGTCCTGGTGGTCCTGCAGCGGATCAAGTCCCATCACAGCCAGTCGAATAAGCCAACTTGAGGAGAGCCAAGATGTTGAACCCACCTGCCGCTGACGGTGTATCCTGCCAGATTGTGATTACCGGCGGTGCCGGCTTTCTGGGGGTGCGCCTGGCGCGTGCGCTGCTGGCACAGGGAAGTCTGTCGTGCGCCGGTGGCGCGCCACGCCCGATTTCGCGGCTCACCCTGGTGGACCGCGCCGTGCCGCCCGACGACCTGATGTCCGACCCGCGGGTGCTTGCCCTGACCGGGGACTTGAACCAACTCTTGGAACAAAAAGAGTCTGTAGCCCCCGTGGTTACTGAAAAGACTGCTATTGTTTTTCATCTGGCTGCTGCGGTGAGCGGTGAGTGCGAGGCCGATTTTGATCTGGGCATGCGCAGCAATTTTGCGGCCACGCTGGCACTGCTGGAGGCCTGCCGGCAGCTGAAGACCCGACCCATCGTGGTGTTCGCCAGTTCACTGGCCGTGTTTGGCGATGCGCCGGGGCTGCCCCTGCCGCCGGCCATTGAAGACAACACCCTGCCCACGCCGCAGAGCAGCTATGGCATCCAGAAATTCATGGGTGAGCAACTGGTGGCCGATTTCACGCGCAAGGGCTTCATTCAGGGCCGAAGCGTGCGCCTCATGACGGTCAGTGTGCGCCCCGGCAAACCCAACGGCGCGGCGTCGAGCTTTCTGAGCGGCATGCTGCGCGAACCGCTGGCCGGTGTGCCTGCCAGGTGCCCGGTTCCGCCCGACACGCCGGTGGCGTTGTCGTCGCCACAGCGCACCATAGCCGGCCTGATATGCGCCGCACAAACCCCTGACGATGCCTGGGGCCCGCGTACGGCCCTGACGTTGCCGGCCATCACCACGACCCCCGCAGAAATGGCCGCCGCGCTGGAGCGCGTGGCCGGGTCGCAGGCCACCGCACTGATTGACTGGACTGCAGACCCCGCCGTTCACAACATCGTCAAAACCTGGCCATCGCGTATCCACGCGTTGCGCGCTGCTGGGCTTGGGTTGATGCCCGAGAGCAGCTTTGACGACATCGTGCGGGCGTACGTCAGGGAAAACACCGATGCCGTCAAGCTTCCAGTTCGATAAAAATTCACCAAGCAAAAGTTGTCATACAACTTTATGCCATTTAACAACAGGAGACACGACATGAAATTGAGCAAACTGTTTTTGGGGCTGTCACTTGCTGCGGGCCTGGTGGCCAGCGCAGCAGCGCAGACCAATATGCGGATCAGCATCTCGGTAGCGCAAAATTCCCACCAGGGTGTGGCCATTGACACGTTTGCCAAGGAAGTCGAAAAACGCACCGGCG
>JBPOIP010000219.1:0-20039 GCA_052034395.1 Pseudomonadota bacterium | reverse complement strand
GTAATAGCTCGGTGAATACCGTACTTGACGGCGTCGGCAATCAGATGCTGAGTGCGTCCAGGCGATCCTGAGCTTGCATTGGGTCAAACTCGCCGGGGTCGAATGCACCCCCACATCGTTGGAGCGTGGCCTGATGTTCAGGGTGTTGTGAATCGCGAATGGCTTCCAGGAATTCTTCATAGCCAGGGGTACCACCAATGTCCTCCGGTGGACAGGCGTTTCTACCGGTGATACACATTGCAGTTTCCAGTGGCATACCCAGATCCACGATGCGCTCCAATTTAACCTTGTGCGCCCAGTAGTCGCCAAAGTCATAAACCCATGTGAATGAAGCCGAGCCCCCCAAGGCCTTCACCAGGGATACGCGGGACTCATCTTCGACCTCGGGACCCAGTTCATCGTCGGCCTGCCCATATATGGCATCAACAAAGTTGAATTCATGCAGGTGCCCACCTTGCCAGCCCATGACCGCCAGCAGGATGTGATGGAGTTTAGAGAGCTTGATGGTGCTGGGCACGGCGATACGTCGCCACACGGCAGGCTTTACACCTTTGAGTTCCACCCGAAGTTGATAGGACTTCGTGGACCTCGATCTGGACTTTGCAGGGAGTTTAGAAAGCTGTGCACTCATGCGTTTGATTCTCGCATTCGAGGCACGTCACCGGCAATGCCGGGACAGCTCTCAGGCCGCCAATGGCATGGGCTGCACCACACTACGCCCCAGATGCTTGGCCACCGCCCAGGGTAACAACTCATCGATCCGGTTGATGGGGTGGTCGGCAATGCGCTCCAGTACATAGCGCAGGTAAGCCTGTGGGTTGATGCCGTTCAGCTTGGCCGTGCCAATAAGCGAATAGATCACGGCGGCCGTCTGGCCACCACCATCAGATCCGAAGTGCAAGTAGTTTTTGCGCCCAAGGGCACAGCCTCTGAGGGAGCGCTCGGCTATGTTGTTGTCCGCCTCAATGCGACCATCGTCAAGGAAACGAGTCAACGCCCGCCAGTTGCTCAGGCTGTAACCAATGGCCTGCGCCATGGGTGACTTGGCCGATATCTGATTCAGTGTTGTCTGCAGCCATTCGTGCATTTCCTCCAGCACCGGCAGCGTTCGCAGCTGCCTTTGACTTCGTCGCAACTCAGCGCTGCGCCCTCGGATGTCGGACTCCACCTCATAAACTCTGGCAATCCGTTGCAACGCCTGATGCGCCAGCGTGCCGGGTAAAAGCTCCTGCTGTTTATGGATTTCAAAGTACTTTCGTCTCGCGTGCGCCCAGCATGCGGCTTCTGTCACGCTGCCATCGTTAAAAATCGAGTTGTATCCGGCGTACGCGTCAACCTGCAGCACACCGCTAAAGCCCTTGAGATGTTTCCTGGGATGTTCGCCCCGACGGTCCTCTGAATACTGGAACCATACAGCCGCAGCTGCATCGTCGCCACTGGCGCGGTCATCTCGCACATACGTCCACAGGCGTCCCAGGTGAGAGCGTCCTTTACCGCCTCCCAGTGCGCGCGTGGGGGTGTCATCGCTGTGAACCTTGTAGCCCTTGAGCACATAACGTCCCAGAGCCTGAGCCAGGGGTGTGAGCAGCGCTGCACCATTTCCCACCCAGCCACACAGGGTGGAGGCAGACAGGATCACGTCTTCGCGTGCACTAATCTGGCTCTGCCGATACAGCGGGCAGTGGTCCGCGTATTTGCTCACCATCACATGGGCAATCAATCCGGCGCCGGCCATGCAGCGGTCAATTGGACGGCTGGGCGCCGCAGCCTGGGTAACCGTGTGGCATTGGGAGCAGGCAAACTTTGGACGGATGTGGCGAATCACTTTGAAGCTGCCAGGTTCGTAGTCCAGCACTTCAGAGATGTCCTGGCCAATTTGCTGCAGGCCTGTTCCACATGCACCACATTTGCAGTCAGGGCCGCAGGCGCTGTGGACCACCTCTTCGCGTGGGAGATGCTCAGGCAAACCAGGCTGCGCCGGTTTGGTGGATTTTGTGCGGCGCTTTTTGCGTTCACTATCAAGGTCGGCAACATTGCTATCGCTTGCAGCGTTCTTGGCGTCCTCACCCAGGCCACTGACAGGCACCAGTGGTGCGAGTGCTGCACTCAGAAGTTCCAGTTGGGATTGGGCCGCATCCATCTTCTCGCTGGAGCGCCCGTAACGCATACGCCTGAGGTGGGTGAGCTCAAGTTTCATCTTTTCCATGGCCAGACGCAGGGCCCGGATTTCCAGATCGCGCTGCGTCAGATCCTGCTTGAGAATCTCGATGGTTTGCAGCTGCGAATCTGAACTCATGGGACACTACTTTGCCAGTGAAATCCTATGCGCAACAGAGGACTTTCACTGTCAACCAAACTGCCTATTCGTGCAGCGTAGAACGCCTACATTGCAAGCGTCGGTTGCGTGGTGCGAACCGGCATTCGCCAGTCAATTCCTTCAAGCAGCATGGACAGTTGCGCTGGCGTCAGAACCACCGAACCGCTCAAGGCCTGCGGCCAAATGAAGCGGCCTTTCTCCAACCTCTTGGCAAACAGACACAAGCCCTGTCCATCCCACCACAGTAGTTTGATGATGTCGCCGCGCCGCCCCCGAAATACGAAGACGTGCCCGCTAAAGGGATCGAGTTCCAACGCGCTTTGCGCAAGGGCTGCCAGACCATCAAATCCACGGCGCATGTCGGTGAGTCCGGCTGCCAGCCAGATCCGCGTACCCGCTGGCAATCCGATCATGCGCGCTCCCGCAGTGCCAGCAGGACGCTGCGCACATCGGCCGCATCAACGCTGCCGCGCAGCAACACGCGGGCACCACCCATCTCAATCTCGATGACTCCCTCTTTACGTGCAGGTTTGTCGGGCCCACATGTCGGCACGGTTGGAAACAGCACTTGAGGATCAACAGACACCGGCAGCAAAACTGGTTGGTGGGTCACTTGCGCAAAGCGCTTGCGATCGAGCTTGGCTCGCCTCCATTTGAAGACCAGGTTTGCGTTGACGCCATTCTTGAGCGCAACAGCGGCCACTGAAGCGCCGGGCTGCTCGACCAGTTCGAGAATCTTGCTCTTGAAGGCAGCACTGTGCCTGCGTCTGGTGTTGATGACAGGGGAATTCGACTCTTGCATGGTGTGCACTCTGCCAGTTAAGTGCACACCTCCAATAGAGTGCATCTGCTGCCCATACTGCCCGCCACCTCAGGCTTCCGCAAGAACGGTATTCGCCGAGCTATTACCCTGATATTTGGGACGCCGCGGATCCTGGTCCGGCAATCGCTCAGGTACTCAGTGAAAAGCTGAAGGAGATTGACTTGCGTATCGATGCACTGCGCGAATTGCGGGAGCAACTGGCAGCAAGAATTGCGCTGGCGTGTCCGTTGGCAGGCGGTCAAGCGGTAACGTGAGTGCGCTCACCACCGCATCATCGGCAAGGGGTTCCATGGAGTCCGCAAAAACTGCTGGCCCGTGAAAGTCACCAGTCGCGCATGAAAGTGCGCATTGGGAAACTGCATGCGCACAGCCTGGATGAACTGTGGCGGGAGACCCGCACGAATCAACCCAAGCGACAGGTCTACCAGATCGGCCCGGCGAAATGCTTCCACAGATGCTTCAAATGGTCCGGTATAGGCACGCAGTTTGTGATGCTGCTGGATGATCTGGTCAACCTCGGGCCAAAGCGACTCAAGTCCGTGCTTCTTCAGGTAGTCATTCGCCAACTGTGATGAGGGGTCGAGATAGTCAAACGTATGGGCGGTCCAGATGCCCAAATCATGGAAAGCACCTGCGATCAGGACCGGCTGCGCCGTACTTTGTAACTGCGGAGCAATCGCAAAGACGAAGTGCAGCACGCGGGTGACATGGTTTCGGTAAGCCGGCAGGTCATGCCCCAGCGCTAGGGCGTGTGTTTGCAAAATGTCATCGACCAGAGCAAAGGCAGTGAGGGTATGCATCGTGCCGGCGGGCTCAGTCGCCCGCTGCCTTGATTTCGACGGCACGCAGCGCCTGTGCCAGGTAGTGCTGCACGTGCTTTTGGTCAACGTCGTCGATGGCAGAGAGCTTGATGTGGCGGCGCAGTTTGCCATCGCCTTCAAGCACTTTGTATGTGTCAGGCAGCGCCGCACCGTCGCCAAACTCAAGCGACACATGCTTGGTGTAAGCAAAGACCCCGCAAAAGGGCTTGCCTGCCGAGAACAGCAAGCCGCCGTATTTGACTTCTTCCGAAACGCACGGGTCCAGGCCCAGCACAAGCTGGCGCAGCGCTTGCACCAGCGCAAAACGGTCTTCACTGAGCCGACGAATGTCTTCCAGCAAACTGGCAACGCGTGGGGTGGTCATGGTAATTCCTCTGTCAGGGTATTGCTTGAATTGTTTTTCATCAAGGCGCAACCGCAAGTGAACGCATGGGTTGCCGAATGATGGTCTTCCATTTGTCTGGTGCCGCCTTGCGAATGTCGCTCAAATAAATCTCGTGGTGCTTGCCGGTGCGACTGGATCTTGCGTCGATGAAGTCATGCAAGCGGGCAATGCTTGGGCCCTCATGATGGATAGACGTTATTCATGGGATCCAACGCTGTGGGACGATGGTAGTACTGTAGTGCAGTCCATCCCACAGCTCTCCCTAAAATGCAGCATCGCCAGAAACGGGACCACCATGAAAATCAAGCTGCCCAGTCTCCTGCTCGCATCGCTGCTGCTGTCTGCATGCGGCACCACCGTAGTAAACCCGGTTAGTGGACAGGCCGAGCGGTCGGTCATGGACGAGAGAACCGAAATCGCCGAAGGTGCCAAGGGCCACCAGCAGGTGCTGCAGGAATACGGTGTGTACAACAACCCGGCGGTGCAATCCTATGTCAATGCGCTGGGTCAGCGCCTGGCGGCCCAGTCCCACCGCAAGCAACTGCAATGGCACTTCACCGTGCTCGACACGCCCACCATCAACGCCTTTGCGCTACTGGGTGGCTATGTCTATGTGACCCGCGGGATCATGGCTTACATGGACAGCGAGGCCGACCTGGCCGGGGTGATAGGCCATGAAATTGGCCACGTGACCGCCCGTCACGGCGCGCAGCGCGCTACAAGCCAGCAAAACGCCGGTCTGGGGGTTCTGGCGGCTAGCGTGCTGGGTGCGGTGCTGGAGGCGAGAGGCGTCAGCGGTGCCGGCCAGATGGCCGGGCAGATGTCGCAGACCGTGGCTGCGGGCTATATCGCCTCCTACGGGCGCGACCAGGAGTTGCAGGCCGATGCGCTGGGTGCCGAATACCTGGCGCGCAACACCTTTGATCCGCGCAACATGATTGATGTGATCCGCGTACTTAAAGACCAGGAGCGCTTCGCCGCCGATGTGGCCCGCTCCGAAGGCCGCAGCGCGCCGGCACAGGGCGACTGGCTGGCTTCGCATCCTTCCAATGACCAGCGTCTTAACGCCATCACCCAACTCGCGTCCCAACACAAGGGCAACTACGCGGACGAGGGCCGGGTGCGCTACCAGAAAGTGATTGCAGGCATGGCGTTTGGCGAAAGTGCCGACCAGGGTCTGAGTCGGGGCCGCAACTACTACCATGGCGCGCTGGGCATTGCGGTCACAGCACCGGTGGGGTGGCAGATCCAGAACGACACCGACAAGCTCGGCCTGATGAACCCGGCGCGTGATGCGGCCCTGTTTGTGCGCCTGTTGCCTGCCGCGGCGGGTAAAGACCCGGCGGCCATCATCCGTGACCTGCTCAAGCCGGCCAGTGGTCAAAGCCAGGCGTTGTCCATCAACGGGCTGCAGGCCACCCGTTTCCTGGGGACCCGCCAAGACGCACAGGGTCAGACCCAGACCCTTGCCGCAACCGTGGTGCGCGGCCCGGCCGACAACATGTATCTGCTGCAGGCACTCGCCAAAGATGCCTCCGCGTTGCAACGCGCGCAGGCGGCCCTGCTGGAGGCGGAAGGCAGCTTTCGCCCACTGTCCGCCCAGGACCGAGCGGCGGCAAGACCCTGGGTCATCAAAACCGTGGCCTACCCCAAAGGGGGCTTTGCCGAACTGGCCCGAACCTCGCCGGTTGAGCGGCCCGAACAGCAGCTGCGTCTGATCAACGGCTTTTACGGAGGTGGCGAACCCAAGCCAGGCCAGAGCGTTAAAGTGATTGAACTCCATTGAAGCCTTCTGTATGACCACATTGCACATTTCCACCCAGTTTGATTCTGGCGCCATCGAGGTGGTGAGCCTGAGTGACCACCGCAATATCGAGCTGAACATCCGCACCGACAACGCCAGTACATTTGCGCAATGGTTCCACTTTGCCCTGTACGACGCGCCAGGGCAGCCGGTGACGTTGCGGTTTCTGAACGCCGGTGCCTGTGCTTACCCCAAGGGCTGGGAGGGCTACCAGGTGGTGGCCAGCCACGACCGGCAAAACTGGTTCCGCATCGAAACCACCTTTGATGGCACGGTGATGACCGCTCGCGCAACGCCTACGGGCCAGTGCATGTACTTTGCGTACTTTGAGCCCTATTCTTGGGAACTGCATCTGGATCTGCTGGCATCCGCTGCGCAATCCCCGCACGTGACGCAGGAGCGTCTGGGGGAGACGCTGGAAGGGCGCGACATGTGCCTGCTGCGTATGACCGCCCCCGCTGGCAGTCTGCCGGTAGCCGAGCGCAAGCGGGTCTGGCTGATTGCCCGCCAGCACCCGGGCGAGACCATGGCGGAGTGGTTCATCGAAGGTTTTCTGGAGCGTCTGCTCGATGGGGACGATGCGGTAAGCCGGGTGCTCTTGCAGCGCTGCGTTTTCCATGTAGTTCCCAACATGAACCCGGACGGTGCCGTGCGCGGCAATCTGCGCACCAATGCCGCAGGTGCCAACCTGAACCGCGAGTGGGCCGCACCCACCCTGGAGCGCTCGCCCGAGGTCTACCTGGTGCGCCAGAAGATGCTGGAAACCGGGGTGGACCTGTGCCTGGACGTGCATGGCGACGAGGCCTTGCCGTACAACTTCTGTGTGGGCTCAGAGGGGAACCCCGGCTACACGCCGCAGGTTGCTGCGCTGGAAGATGTCTTCAAGAATGCCTGGATGGACAACTGCCCGGATTTTCAGGACCAGCACCACTATGGCCGCAGCGAGCCCGGCACAGCGAACCCCACCCTGGCCACCAACTGGATTGCCCAGCAATTTGGCTGCCTGGCCCTGACCATCGAGATGCCCTTCAAGGACAACGCGCAGCTGCCCGATGCCGCCACCGGGTGGAGCGGCGCACGCTCCAAGCGGCTGGGCGCCAGTGTGCTGCAGCCGTTGCTGGCGGTTCTGTAAGCCAGCCAGGCAAAAAAACACTGCAACCCGATGAGGGCGCAGTGTTTCTTGTCTGCTGGCTAGCTATGTTTTATATAGCGACATAGCTAATATTTACGGGGTCTATCCCCCGTTTTTATCCAAATGTCAGACCAGCAGCGCGTTCACCCGCTTCACGTAGGCCGCAGGGTCTGCGGGCATGCCGCCTTCGGCTAGCAGCGCCTGGTCAAACAGGATGTGGGCCAGGTCGTGGAAGTGCACCGAACCGTCCAGCTTCTTGACCAGGGCGTGTTCGGCGTTGACTTCGAGCACCGGTTTGACTTCCGGTGCGCTCTGGCCGGCCTGCTTGAGCATGCGTGCCAGCTGGGTGCTCATGCCGTCGTCCTTCACCACCAGGCAGGCCGGGCTGTCCACCAGGCGGGTGGTGACGCGCACGTCTTCGGCCTTGTCCTTCAGGGCTTCTTTCAGCTTGGCCAGCAGGGGCTTGAAGGTCTCGGCGGCTTCCTCTGCAGCCTTCTTCTCGGCTTCGTCCTGCAGCTTGCCCAGGTCCACTGCACCCTTGGCCACGCTTTGCAGCGGGGTGCCGTCAAATTCATGCACAAAGTTCAGTGCCCACTCGTCCACGCGGTCGGTCATCACCAGCACTTCGATGCCCTTCTTCTTGAACACTTCCAGTTGCGGGCTGTTCTTGCCGGCCGCCAGGTTGTCGGCAGTGATGTAGTAAATCGCCTCCTGGCCTTCCTTCATGCGGGCCTTGTAGTCGGCAAAGCCCACGCTGGGGGTGTCGGTACTGGTGGAGGCAAAGCGCAGCAGCTTGCACAGGCGTTCCTTGTTGGCAAAGTCCTCGCCCAGGCCTTCCTTCAGGACGGCACCGAACTCGGCATAGAACTTGGTGTATTTGCCCGCGTTCTTTTCAGCTTCTGCCTTTTCTTCCGCGCTCAGAACGTCAGTTACGCCATCGGCGGTGGCTTCAGGCAGTTTGTCATTCGCCGCCAGGTCTTCCAGCATGGACAGCACGCGCTTGGTGCAGCCCTCGCGGATGGCCTTGACGTCCCGGCTTTCCTGCAGCAATTCGCGGCTCACGTTGAGCGGCAGGTCGGCCGAGTCGACAACGCCCTTGACGAAACGCAGGTAAGTTGGCAGCAGCGCTTCGGCATCGTCCATGATGAAAACGCGCTTGACATAGAGCTTCAGGCCGCCTTTTTTCTCGCGGTTCCACAGGTCCATGGGAGCCTTGCCAGGCAGGTACAGGAGCTGTGTGTATTCGGTGCTGCCTTCCACACGGTTGTGGGTGTGGGCCAGCGGCGCCTCAAAGTCGTGGCTGATCTGTTTGTAGAACTCGTCGTACTGTTCTTGGGCAATGTCTTTCTTGGCGCGCGTCCAGATGGCGCTGGCCTTGTTGACGGTTTCCCACTCGCCGGTCTTGACCATGGCTCCGGGCTGGCGGCCGCCTTTTTCGTCGTTGGGGTTGATCAGTTCGCCGTCTTTCCACTCTTCCTTTTCCATCTGGATGGGAAGGCTGATGTGGTCAGAATACTTATTGATGATGTTCTTGACTTTCCAGGTCTGGGTGTAGTCCTGGGCGTCCTCACGCAGGTGCAGGATCACGCTGGTGCCACGTTGCGCGCGCGTGATGTTCTCCACCTCGAAGGCACCGCCTCCGCTGGCACCACCGTCACTGACCCAGCGAACGCCCTCGGTCTCCTGCATGCCGGCGCGGCGCGATTCGACCGTGATCTTGTCTGCCACGATGAAGCCGGAGTAGAAGCCCACGCCGAACTGGCCGATGAGCTGCGAGTCGGTCTTCTGGTCGCCGCTGAGCTTCGACACAAAGTCCTTGGTGCCGCTCTTGGCAATGGTGCCCAGGTTGTCAATGGCTTCCTGTGCGCTCATGCCGATGCCGTTGTCGGTAATGGTGAGCGTCTTGGCATCCTTGTCGAAGGTGACCTTGACCTTCAGCTCGGAGTCGTTCTCATACAGGCCGCCGTCATTGATGGCCTCAAAACGCAGCTTGTCGCAGGCATCGGACGCGTTGGAGATCAGCTCGCGCAGGAAAATTTCCTTGTTGGAATACAGCGAGTGGGTGACCAGGTGCAGTAGCTGGGCAACTTCGGCCTGAAAGGAAAGGGTTTGCTTGCTCATAGATGGAATCGAACTTTCGGTTACTTTTGACAAAAAAGGTGCCGCTTTACGCCCGGTGCGTCGCGCGGGAAACCCTTAATTATGGGTGATGGGTTGGTTTTCAAGCCCCCGTGTATTGGCTAGCATTGCGCCATGGCCCAGACTTCACACCCCGGCCCGACCGATTTCTCCACTTTGTCCAATTTAGGCCCCAAGTCGAACCAATTGCTGCAAGCCGCAGGCATACACACCTACGACGAGCTGTGCAGATTGGGTGCAGTCGGGGCCTACGTGCGTGTCAAGGAAGACAACGCCAACGTCAGCTTGAACCTGCTGTGGGCATTGGAGGGCGCGATCTCCGGGGAGCACTGGCAGGTCGTGTCGCGGGAGCGCCGCACCAGCCTTCTGATGGCGCTGGACGACGCACAGCGCAGGGCTTGAAGTGGCTGCTGATCTAGCTGGACGCTGCGCCGAGCCAGGCCACCACCTGGTCCCGCACCGCGGGACTGCACAGCATTTCCATGTGGTTCATGCGGTACACCACGGTTTGCCGTTCTTTGGCAAAGTGCAGGTTGTGCTCTGGATTGTCGTGCTGACCGAGGGCACTGCGCAGCGGCACCAGGCCGTCACCTACCAGGCGCTCGGCCAGCAGGCTGCGTGGCTTGGCCAGGGTCGCGGCCACAGTGAAGCAGGCGACGCTGTGCGGTAGCGGCAGGGGCTGGCGGCCGTCCGGTTTGCGTTTGAAGCGATCCTGGTTGGCCCAGTCGGATTCGCGCACGAAACCATAACGCAGGTCGGTGATGCCAGCGCTGCGCAACTGCCCCAGTTTGGCAAAGGGTTTGCTAAACGGCGTGGCGCCCAGCAGCACGTCAATCCAGTTGCCGGCGCGCTCCAGCGGGGCACCGTGGTGGGGTGTGCCCAGGAAAACGATGGCCTTGAGATGCTGGGGCCAGAGCCGGCTGTCCTGCTGCGCGCAGTGGATGGCACTGCGGATGACTAGGCCACCCATGCTGTGGACCACCATGGAGAGTTCTTCCACCGGCACCGGCCATTGGTCAATCAGTTGCTCAAGCATGCCCGCCAGCTCGCTCCCGCTTTGTGAGATGTGCCGGCCGGTGTTGTAGCGCAGGTAAATGGGCGTGTAGCCCAAGTCCGACTCCAGTGAGCCACCGATGTCGGCCGTGGGCTTGCCATCGGCTGCAGTCTGGCCGGGAGCCCACTGCAGCTCGTTCATACAGAGGCCGTGGATCAGCAACAAGACCTTGCCGGTGGCGCCCGGAATGGCGGCTGATCGCGGAGCTTGCAGAGACAGTGCGCGGCCTTGATAGCGCAGTGTCATGGGGGTGGCCAGCGGATTGTGGCTTTGCTCCAGCTGGTCGCCCAGCACGCCATTCAGCGCGGCCAGCACGGCTTCACGCTGCGGCGTATCGGGCGTTGCATTCACCAGCGCGGCCAGCGTGGGCTCCAGTTGGGTGAAGGCTGCCTGCAGACCTTTGCCAACCAGTTCGGTAACGCCGTGCACGGTGCGGTAGACAAAACCGGTGATACCGCTGGTTTGCTGCCCGGCCTTGCTGCCCGCCAAGCCCATGGTGCCCAGCACGGCATGGTGGACTCCTTCCGCCATGGTGGTCACGCTGCGGGTGGCCTGGGTGGCCAACTGCGTCACGCCGCGCAGGTCGGATGCGCGCAGGTGTTTCAGGGGTGACTTTTTGGCCGGAGGTGCGGGTGCAGGTGCGGATGCCGGTTGGGTCATGGAGGAACTCCGACAAGAATCAGAAACGCTCGTGTGGCGCCAAGTAGCGCCACTGTCCGACGGGCAAATTCCCCAGCATGACCTTTCCCACGCGCACCCGCTTCAAGCCCACCACTTTCAGGCCCACCAGCTCGCACATGCGACGGATCTGGCGCTTCTTGCCCTCCACCAGCACAAAGCGCAGCTGCTCGGGGTTTTGCCATTCCACCTTGGCGGGCTTGAGTGCCTGATCATCCAGGCGCAGGCCGTGGCGCAGCAGTTGCAGCTTTTCGGCGGGGAACACGGACTGCACATCGGTGCTGACCGGGTCGTCATCGTCTATGCGGCTCAGTTGTGTGGGAGGAGCTGGGCGCGCAGCTACGCGTGCCCCGTAGGTGGCAGCAGGGGAGTTGGCTGCCGCCGGGTTGGCCACGCCGGTGTAAACCACGCGCACCAGGTATTCCTTCTCCATGCCGGAGTCTTCGCCGATCAGCTGGCGCGCCACACGGCCGTCCTGCGTCAGCACCAGCAGGCCGGTGGAATCAATGTCCAGCCGGCCGGCCGGCACCAGGCTCTTGAGCTGGCTGCCGTGGAAGAAGAAGCGGGCGTTGTCGTCCGCCCAGCGGTTTTGGGGCTGTATCAGTTTGATGGCGGGCTCGTGCCCGTCTTCGGCCTGACCGCTCACGATGCCGATGGGCTTGTTCAGCAAAATCGTGACCTGGTTGGCCTGTGCGCCCTTGGCTTGCTGGGTCACCTCGATGCGGACATCGGGCAGCACCTGCATGCCCATCTCGGCAACCTTGCCGTTGACCTTGACCCAGCCCTTGGCGATCCAGTCGTCTGCTTCGCGGCGTGACGCTAACCCCAGTTCGGCCATGCGTTTGTTCAGACGTACCGTTCCGTTGGCGCCATGGGCCGCGGTGTTGGCCTGGCCGGCTGGTGGGGCGTTGCGTCCTGCAGATGTTTTGCTTGCAGGCGCGGGAGCACGGCGAAATACGGTGGGCGAGGGTTTTGAGTCGGACATGTGCTATTGTTTTTGTAGCTGCAAAATTAGATTCAACGAGGGCTGGATGCCATATTGTCCGCGAATGGCGTCATGGAGTGTCAGCGATCCCGATTTCCTTGGACGCTGTCGCGCGGTGTCTCGCTACCTGCCGGACGCGAAAAAACCTGCGTGCGCAGCGCTGGCAGGTCCAATACCCGCAGCCCGCCATACTCCACCCGGATGCATTGCTGTGCCTGCAACGCGTTGAGAGCTTCGTTGACCCGCTGCCGTGACAGACCCACCAGATAGGCAAGCTCCTGTTGTGTGATGCGCAGGACTTCACCCACCCCCGGGTACAGCACGGGGTTGAAAAGGGAGGCCAGGCTGCGCGCGACCCGGATGTCCGGGTTGGTCATACGGTCGATCTCACGTGCGGCAATGAACTGGCCCAGGCGTTCATTGAGCTGGTTCATCACAAAGCGGTTGAAACCGATGGAGTGGTCCAGCAGCCAGTGAAACGTGTCCACATGCAGGCCTGCCACGCGGCTTTTGCGCAGGGTTTGTATGTTGTAACGGTAGGTTTCGCGCTTCATGGCCGTGCCCTCGCCAAACCAGCCTCCGGGTGGAACCCCGGTAAAGGTCATGGTCTGGCCTTCAGCGGTATCGCTGCTCATTTTGAGCAAGCCGTCCACCACGCCAAACCAGTAGGTCACCGGCCGACCCATGCGGCAAATGTATTCACCCACGCTGGCATCGGCAATTTTGAGGTCTTCAATAGCCCGTTCGCGTTCCAGGGGGGAGAGCAGTTGAATCCATGGAATGGCGTCCAGTTCAACGTGAGTCAGTGAACGGCGGCGCTGATGGAGGGCGGAATCGGCTGACATGGTGGCGTTCGCTGTAAGTTGGCAGAAAGTAGAGGGAAAACACCTACCCGGAAATGCTTGAATTGTCGTCGAAACGACAACTTGACGTCAAATGCAAGACTAATATTCGAGCCCATACACCGTCCTGTTGCGTGGCAGCGGGTTCGGACATTGGTGACAAGGATCTGGAATGCAAACGACTTTTCCGAGGCTACTTCAAAAGCACGCCACCGAGCGCCCAACGGCGCCGGCCATGCGTGAAAAGGAATACGGTATCTGGCAATCGCTGTCCTGGGCCGATCTGTTGGCCATGGTTCAACAACTGGCAGCGGGCCTCCATCAGGCGGGTCTGCGCCGGGGCGAGCACATGGTGGTCGTGGGGGCCAACCGTCCACGTCTCTACGCCACGATGCTGGCCGTGCAGTCACTGGGTGCCATTCCAGTGCCGCTGTACCAGGATGCCGCCGCTGCCGAATGCGTGTTCCCCATCAACAATGCGGAAGTGCGCTTTGCCTTTGCCGAGGACCAGGAGCAGGTCGACAAGCTGCTCGAAATCCGCGACCAGTGTCCGCAGCTGACGCGGATCTACTTTGACGATCCGCGCGGATTGCGCAAGTACGATGAGCCCTGCCTTGCTTCGCTCGATGAGTTGCAGGCTGCCGGCAAGGTGTTTGTCGGTCTGCATCCGGACTTCTATAACAACGAAGCCAGCCAGGCCCAGCCTGACGATGTGGGTGCCATGTTCTTCACGTCGGGAACCACAGGAAACCCCAAGGGTGTGGTGCATACCCACAATTCGCTGCTCAACCGGGCGCGCGTGGGTGCCGAGTTCGACAAGCTGACGGGTTCAGAAGAGGTGCTGGCCTATTTGCCGCCCGCCTGGATTGGTCAGAACATCTTCAGTTACGCGCAGTGGCTGGCTTGCGGCTATGTGGTTAACTGCCCCGAGTCGGCGGCTACCGTAACCATCGACCTGAAAGAAATCGGACCCACGTATTACTTTGCGCCTCCACGGGTGTTTGAGGGCCTGCTCACGAGCGTGATGATCCGCATGGAAGACGCCGGAGCCATCAAGCGCGCCATGTTCCATTACTTCATGGGCATTGCCAAACGCGTGGGGCCAACCCTGATGGATGGCAAGTCCATTTCGCTGGTGGATCGCCTGCTCTATGCCCTGGGCACCCTGTGTGTCTATGGCCCGCTGCGCAACACGCTGGGCATGAGCCGCGTGCGTGTGGCCTACACCGCCGGTGAAGCCATTGGACCGGACCTGTTTTCATTCTTCCGCTCCATCGGCATCAATCTCAAGCAGCTCTATGGCTCAACCGAAACGGCGGTTTTCGTCTGCCTGCAGCCCGACCACGAGGCCCGTGCCGACACCGTCGGCGTGCCGTGCGATGGCGTGGAGATCAAGGTGGCCGACAACGGCGAAATTCTGGTCAAGTCGCCCGGATTGCTCAAGGAATACTACAAAAACCCGGCAGCGACGGCGGAGGTCTTGACCGAAGGCGGTTGGTACCACACCAGCGATGCCGGATTTATCGACGCCCATGGCCACCTGAAGATCATCGACCGCGTGAAGGACGTGGGGCGCATCAAGGGCGGCCCCAACGACGGCGCCATGTTCGCTCCCAAGTATGTGGAGAACAAACTCAAGTTCTTCCAGCACATCAAGGAAGTTGTTGCCTACGGCGACGGCCGCGAACAGGTTTGCGTGTTCATCAACATCGACTTTGACGCGGTGGGCAACTGGGCCGAGCGGCGCAACCTGCCCTATGCCGGATACACCGATCTGGCGCAAAAGTCCGAGGTGTACCAGCTCATCAAGGAATGTGTGGAGCAAGTTAACGCCGATCTGAGTGTGGACGCGTTGCTGGCGGGCAGTCAGGTCAGCCGGTTCCTGGTGTTGCACAAGGAACTCGATGCCGATGACGGGGAGTTGACCCGCACGAACAAGGTCCGCCGGGGCTTTATTGCTGACCGCTACAACGTCTTGATTGATGCACTGTACGGTGGCAAGTCATCCCAGTTCATTGAAACCCAGGTCAAGTTTGAAGACGGGCGTACGGGCAAGGTCAGTGCCACCCTGCGCATTGAAGACACCAAGACCTTTGCCCCTGTGAAGGCAGCAGCATGAGCAACACCACACCCGCAGCCGTTGCGCCCATCGGCGTGCAAAAAAAGATTGGCGACGTCATTCTGGACGTCAAGAACATTTCTCTGAGCTTTGGTGGCGTCAAGGCGCTGACCAACATTTCGTTCAATGTTCGCGAGCACGAAGTGCGCGCCATCATCGGCCCCAACGGAGCCGGCAAGAGCTCCATGCTCAACTGCATCAATGGCGTTTATACGCCGCAGGAGGGCTCCATCACGTTCAGGGGGCAGGCATTCAAGCACATGGACAGCCACCAGGTGGCGGTGATGGGTATTGGCCGCACATTCCAGAATCTGGCGCTTTTCAAGGGCATGAGTGTGCTGGACAACATCATGTCCGGGCGCAACCTCAAGATAAAGAGCAATCTCTTTATGCAGGCGCTGCGTATCGGCCCCGCCGAGCGTGAAGAAATCATGCACCGCGAGGCTGTGGAGCGCATCATCGACTTTCTGGAAATTCAGGCCTATCGCAAGACCCCTGTCGGGCAATTGCCCTACGGCCTGCAGAAGCGCGTCGACCTGGGTCGTGCCTTGGCGATGGAGCCCCAGGTGCTGTTGCTCGACGAGCCGATGGCCGGCATGAACGTCGAGGAAAAGCAGGACATGTGCCGCTTTGTGCTGGACGTCAATGAAGAATTTGGTACCACCATCGTCCTCATTGAGCACGATATGGGTGTGGTGATGGATATCTCGGACCGTGTGGTGGTGCTCGACTACGGCAAGAAGATTGGCGACGGCACACCCGAAGAAGTGCGAAACAGCCCGGAAGTGATCAGCGCTTACCTTGGCACCTCACACTAAGGAATCAGAACATGGCATTCTTTCTGGAAACTCTGCTGGGCGGCCTGATGGCGGGCATGCTCTATTCCCTGGTGGCACTGGGATTCGTTCTGATCTACAAGGCATCAGGAGTGTTCAACTTTGCCCAAGGCGCCATGGTGCTTTTTGCGGCGCTGGCAATGGCGCGGTTTGCCGAATGGATACCCGCCTGGACCGGTATTTCCAATCCGGTTGCCGCGAACTTGCTGGCCTTCATCATTGCCGGCGTGCTGATGTTCGTTGTAGCCTGGACGATTGAGCGGCTGGTGTTGCGCCATCTGGTCAACCAGGAAGGCACCACGCTGCTGATGGCCACCCTGGGCATTAGCTACTTTCTGGACGGCATTGGCCAGACCATCTTTGGAAGCGACATCTACAAAATTGATGTGGGTATGCCAAAAGAGCCCATCATGGCATTTGAGCAAATGTTTGAGGGCGGCATCCTGATCAACAAGGAGGATCTGTATGCGGCAGTGATTGCTGCGATTCTGGTCGCTTTGCTCAGTATCTTTTTTCAGAAGACGGCAACCGGTCGTGCCCTGCGGGCCGTGGCCGATGACCATCAGGCAGCCCAGTCCATTGGTATTCCATTGAACCGCATCTGGGTCATTGTGTGGTGTGTTGCCGGTGTGGTGGCCTTGGTGGCCGGCATGATCTGGGGTAGCAAACTGGGCGTGCAGTTTTCGCTGACAACGGTTGCGTTGCGCGCTTTGCCGGTGGTGATTCTGGGCGGACTGACCTCGGTGCCGGGTGCCATTGTGGGTGGCCTGATCATCGGCGTGGGTGAAAAGCTGTCGGAAGTGTTCCTGGGTCCTTATGTAGGCGGCGGTATTGAAATCTGGTTTGCCTATGTACTGGCTCTCGTGTTCCTGCTGTTCCGCCCACAGGGTCTGTTCGGCGAAAAGATCATCGACCGCGTCTGACATACAACGTATTGAGTAAGAAAAATGTTCTACAGAGAAAACGGCCAATACAAAACCAGCTATCGCGCTGACCAGCAGATTTTTGCCATCGCGCAGGACCGCTGGGCCATTCTGGCGCTGATTGCAGCGGCATTTCTGGTGGTTCCCCTGGTGGGTTCGGACTACATGTTCCGGGCCATTTTTATCCCCTTTCTGATCATGGCGCTGGCCGCTCTGGGTGTGAACATTCTGGTGGGCTACTGCGGCCAGATTTCCCTGGGCTCGGGTGCCTTCATGGCGGTGGGGGCCTATGCGGCGTTCAACTTCTTTGTGCGCGTGCCGGGTATTCCGCTCTTGCTCGCCCTGGTGCTCGGCGGTTTGTGTTCCAGTGCTTTCGGTATCCTCTTCGGCCTGCCGAGCTTGCGCGTCAAGGGACTGTATCTGGCCGTGGCGACGCTGGCAGCGCAGTTTTTCAGCGACTGGATGTTTCTGCGTATCAAGTGGTTTACGAATGATGCGCCTTCGGGATCGGTTTCGGTATCGGATCTGCAGGTGCTGGGCATGCCAATCGACAGCCCGATCTCCAAATACATCCTGTGCCTGACTATTCTTGTCGTCATGGCATTGCTGGCTAAGAACCTGGTGCGCGGCGCGGTGGGACGTGAATGGATGGCCATTCGCGACATGGACGTGGCAGCTGCCGTGATCGGCATTCGGCCCATGTACGCCAAGCTCAGCGCGTTTGCCGTGAGCTCCTTTATCGTTGGTGTGGCGGGTGCACTGTGGGGCTTTGTCTATCTGGGCGCCTGGGAGCCGGCCGCATTCTCGGTGGATATGTCGTTTCGCCTGCTGTTCATGGTCATCATTGGCGGTATGGGCTCCATCGTGGGCAGCTTCTTCGGAGCGGGTTTCATCGTGCTGCTGCCGATTTTCCTGAACCAGTTCCTGCCGGTGCTGGGCAATCTGTTTGGTGTGGAGATTTCCACTGCCGGCATATCCCATGCCGAACTGATCATTTTTGGCGCCTTGATCGTATGGTTCCTGATTGTGGAGCCACACGGCCTGGCCAAGCTGTGGGCGCTGTCCAGACAGAAGCTGCGCCTTTGGCCGTTCCCCCACTGATTTCCGCTGCATTGTTCGTTCGTTAACCACAGGCATACCAATGCCGACTTTTAGGAGACTTCCATGAAAATTCGCAACATTGTTCTGGCCAGTGTGCTGGCTGCTGCCGGTGCTGGCGCGTTCGCGCAGGCCAAGGAGCAGTTCTTCCCAGGGCTGCCCTACCGCACCGGTCCGTATGCACCCAACGGTGTGCCATGGGCCAACGGCTACGCCGACTATCTCAAGCTCACCAATGCGCGTGGTGGCATCAACGGCCTGAAGATCATTTACGAAGAGTGCGAAACAGGCTATGACACCGCACGCGGCGTGGAATGCTACGAGCGCCTCAAAGGCAAGCACGGCGGTGCAACCGTGTTCCAGCCTTTGTCGACCGGCATCACTTTTGCGCTGACTGAAAAAGCGCCTGGCGACAAGATTCCGCTGATCACAGCCGGCTATGGCCGCAGCGAAAGCCAGGACGGAACCGTGTTCAAGTGGAACTTCCCGTTGGCCGGAACATATTGGCTGGCGGCCGATGCACTGGTTCAAACCATCGGTAAAAAAGAAGGCGGAATGGAGAAGCTCAAGGGCAAGAAGGTGACCCTGGTTTATCACGATTCTCCGTATGGCAAGGAGCCTATCCCCCTGTTGCAGGAGCGTGCCGCGCAGTTGGGTTTCAACCTCCAGTTGCTGCCAGTGACGGCACCGGGCGTGGATCAGAAGGCAGCCTGGCTGCAGGTACGTCAAGCCAAGCCGGATTACGTGCTGCTGTGGGGATGGGGTGTGATGAACTCCACCGCATTGAAGGAAGCCCAGGCGACCGGATATCCACGTGACAAGATGTATGGCGTGTGGTGGTCGGGCGCTGAGCCCGATGTCAAGGACGTGGGCGAGGGTGCCAAGGGCTATAACGCCGTGACGATGCAGCATGGTGCCGAGCCCCAGTCGGCGGTCGTGAAGGAAATCCTGGAGAAAGTTCACGCGAAGGGTGAAGGCTCCGGACCCAAGGAAGAAGTGGGTCAGGTGCTGTACATGCGCGGTGCCATGAGCGCGATGCTGGCAGTTGAAGGCGTGCGCCGTGCACAGGAGCGCTTTGGCAAGGGTAAATGGGTGTCGGGTGAGCAGGCACGCTGGGGCTACGAGAACCTGGCGCTGGACCAGAAGAAGCTTGACGCGCTGGGCTTCGCCGGTGTCATGCGCCCCATTGCGACCACGTGTGCGGACCACATGGGTTCCAACTGGGCGCGCGTGCACACATGGGATGGCAAGAAGTGGAACTTCTCTTCTGACTGGCTGCAGGCTGACGAGATGATCCTCAAGCCATTGGTCAAGACTACGGCTGCCAAGTACGCGGCCGACAAGAAGCTGACACCGCGCACACCGGCGGATTGCCAGAGCTAGAACTGGGAACACCCCCCGGCTTGCCCACTGCGTGTGGCCGCTTTCCCCCTTGCAGGGGGCAACACCAGCGGTCCGGCAAGCCGGTCCCGCGGTGTTTCTGGAAAGGTGGCGTGCTTCGCATTGCCACCAACACAGAGTGCCTTGGGCGGGTTAGCAGTGGCTCTTCGGAGCCACCAAATGAAAGAGTCGCGTTGCGGATCTTTCATTTGGTTTGAATGGAACTACCACCATGAGTGAAGCGAAAAACATTGTTCTCAACGTAAATGGCATCGAAGTCATTTACAACCACGTGATCCTCGTGCTCAAAGGCGTGTCGCTGCAGGTGCCACAGGGCGGCATTGTGGCTATTCTCGGTGGCAATGGCGCAGGCAAGACCACGACACTGCGGGCCGTGTCCAATCTGCTGGCGGGCGAGCGCGGTGCCGTGACCAAGGGCTCCATCGAGTTGCGCGGCGAACGCATCGAAAACCTGTCACCTGCTGATCTGGTGCAGCGCGGTGTGGTGCAGGTCATGGAGGGGCGACACTGCTTTGCCCACCTGACTATCGAAGAAAACCTGCTCACCGGCAGCTACACCCGCCGCGACAAGGGCGAAATCGCCGCCAACCTGGAAAAGGTCTACAACTACTTTCCGCGCCTGAAAACGCGGCGTACCAGCCAGGCAGCCTATACCTCCGGCGGGGAGCAGCAAATGTGTGCC
>JBPOIP010000071.1:0-7546 GCA_052034395.1 Pseudomonadota bacterium | reverse complement strand
GCCGCAATTCGGTGTTCAGGCTCAGCAGCGTGGCGGTTTCAAACTGCGCCAGCAGGTGCCGCTCACGACCAAACGCGCGCAGCGTGGAGTGGCCGCGCAAGGCGTCGTTGAACAGCGAAAAAACCGGTGAGCGGGTGATCGAGCCCAGGCGCGCAGTCTCCCGCACCGCTGCGCCATACAGCCGGGACACGCGAATCGACACAAAGGTGGCTATCGAAAACGGCACGATGGCCGCTGCGGCCACACCCACAATGCCCACCGCAGCCGCCACTGCCGCGCTGACACCCTGCGTGAAGCGAAAGCCCCGGCCCGCCAGTTCCACGTCAAGCTGCTGGATGTCCGCCGAGAAGCGATTCAGGATGCGCCCCGATGGTGTGGTCTCAAAGAACCGCAAGGGCGACTGCATGACGCCACCCAGCATGCGGTCGTGCGCCTTCTGGGCCGTGTGGGCACACGCTTTGCGGAATGTAGCCTGGGCCACGTAGCTCACCAGCACCGTCAGCAGCGTGAGCACTGCAAAGGCCAGAAAAAACTCCGTGGCCGTCATCGCGTCAGCTCCGTCCATGCGCGACATCAAGACCTGCTGCGACATGGGCAGCACGCTGGCGGCCAGCATCAGCGCCAGCATCGCAATGGCCCCTGCCGCCGCGCGCCCTGCCCAGTTGCTGTCGCCCAGCGTCAGCAGCAGGTTCTTCCATAGCGAGCCACGCACCCGGCCCACGGCCTGTGTCTCGGTTGTCGTGAGGACTTCCTCCTTGGCTGCACCGCCCTGGCGGTTGGCCCCCAACTGGTGGGCCACCTGATGCTGGTCGGAGTGCCCTTCGCGCTCAATGCGCAGGAAGTTGGCAAAGCGTGTGCTGCCCGCCAACAGCTCCGCCAGCGTGCCAAACTGCGATGAGCCATCGGCATCCAGAAACAGGATGCGATCGAACCGCTCCAGTTGGGCCAGCCGGTGCGTGACGCAGATGCGCAGGTTTGCCCGCCATTGGCCAAAGACCAGCTCGTCGGCCACCCGTGCCTCGGTGCCGACATCCAACGCCGAAAACGGATCGTCCAGGAGGATGACGTCGGCCGGGTGCAAGGCCGCCCGTGCCAGCGACAGGCGCTGCCGTTGCCCGCCGGAGAGATTGAGCCCACGCTCCCCGATTTCGGTGTCCAGCCCGGCAGGCCACTGCGCCACGTCCTGTGACAGGTTGGCCAGTTCCAAGGCGTGGTGCAGTGCCGCGTCGGTCCATTCACCCCCCTTGCCAAACAGCGTGAGGTTGTCGCGCAGCGTGCCGCTGGCAACGAAGGTCTCCTGCGGACAGTAGGCAAAGCGCGGCACGGAGCCCCAGGAAATGCTGCCGGCCGTGGGAGCATATTCGGCCAGCAACATGCGCAGCAGCACCGTCTTGCCGGACCCAATCGGTCCAACGATGGCCAAACTCTGGCCCGTATCCAGTTCAAACGAAATGTCGCGCAGGATGTCCGTGCCGGGCTGGACCCCAAACGCGAGCTTGGTGACGGTGAGCGCCTTGCCGTTGTCAGGCGCACGCGTTGCCGCTGGGGCAGCGTCCGGGGCAACAGGTTCATCCGGCAGCTTGAAGTACTCCAGCAAGCGCCGTGCCGAGACTTCGGTTTGTGCCAGTGTGCTGGCCACGTCGCTGATCACCATGAACGGAAACTCCAGCCCCTGGAAAATCAGCAGCGTGGGCAGCAACATGACCGCATGCAATTCGCCGCCCCGCAGAATATGAATGCAATAGGTGAATGTGGCCACCACCAGCCCGGCGCACGAGAACAGCAGCGAGGCGCGGGTTTGCAGCAACATCACGTCGATCAGGCGGTCCACCTCCGCACTGCGCGTGCGCCGGGCCTTGGCCAGAAACAGCGAGGACCAGCCGGAGAGCTTGATCACCTTGCTGGCCGAGAGAATCTGCGACAGCAGGTCCAGCCGCTGGTCGCGTGTGCGCAGCAACTCGCCCTGACGCTTGGATGTCTCGCGCACGATGTGTCTGAGCAGCGGCACGCTCAGCGCCATGAACGCCAGACCCGCAATGGCCGTGGAGCCCAGGTAGCGCCACAGCAGGGCTGCCGCGATGCTGATGTGCACCACCACCATCAGGCCGTCCACCATGCGCTCCACACAGTGACTTACGGCCGGCACGTCAACCTGCATCAGGTTCTGCATGCTGCCCTGGGGCAGACCGTGGCGAACACCGGGTGAGAGACGGAACCACTTCGCTGCAAAAGCCTGCATCAGGGCGCTTTTTTGCAACAGGTGGGCGTGGGCAAAGGCCTGCAGGTAGCGCTGAAAACTGACGTTGGTGAGGTAGATGACCAGCGGAAAACACAGCAGGAAAGCCAGGTGGACCAGCTCCATGGGTGCCGCCCGGATGGTGTCGAACCGTGTCATGAACAGCTCGATCAGCAGCGCGGGTGCAGCCGTGGCCACCGTGGCGATGGTCATGTAGATGAGCGTTCGCCAGAACTGGGGCCGGGTTGCGCGCATCAGACTACCCACCAGCGCCCATGGCCCACGGCCCACGTCGAGCTTGAGCTGCGGCTTGCCGTGGGTCTTTTCCAGCTCCTCCAGGCGGGGCGCGATGTCTTCCACACCCATGGAAACATTGTCCTGCGCCAGGCGCTTGAGCTCGGGCGTCAGGTGACGGAAGTAGTCATCGGAAAGGGATCTCAGTGCCGCAATCGGGGTGTGGAGAAGCATCGAATCGAGTATCGCATCCCGCGTAAAAAGGTGCAGCGTGGGTAGTGGCCTAAAATTGGCACCACTGAAACCGAGCAAATCCCATGAGCACCATCACTACCCACATCGACACCGTCTGCGTCACCACAAAAGCCAATGTGTACTTCGATGGCAAGTGCGTGAGCCACGGAATCACATTCCCTGACGGCACCAAGAAGTCCGTCGGCGTGATCCTCCCCGCCACGCTAACCTTCAACACCGGCGCCCCCGAGATCATGGAGTGTGTGGCTGGCAGCTGCGAGTACAAGCTGGACGGCAGCGACGCGTGGGTGAAGTCGTCCGAAGGCGAACAATTCAGCGTGCCAGGCAACGCCAAGTTCCAGATCCGCGTGACCGAGGGCTTTGACGCCTACCACTACGTCTGCCACTTCGGTTAATCCGCGACCCTTATCACTCCTAATTCAATAGCAGTCTTCGCATATTCTGTGAGGGCTGGAGGCCAATAATGTCCAATACTATCCTACAAAACATTCCCGTCGGCCAAAAGGTCGGCATCGCCTTTTCCGGCGGCCTGGACACCAGCGCCGCACTGCACTGGATGAAGAAAAAGGGCGCCCTGCCATACGCCTATACCGCTAACCTGGGCCAACCCGACGAAAGCGACTACGACGAAATCCCGCGCAAGGCCATGGAATACGGCGCCGAGAAGGCCAGGCTGGTGGACTGCCGCGCGCAACTGGCTGCTGAAGGCATTGCGGCGTTGCAAAGTGGTGCATTCCACATCACAACCGCAGGCAACACCTACTTCAACACCACCCCGCTGGGCCGCGCCGTGACCGGCACCATGCTGGTGAGTGCGATGAAGGAAGACGACGTCAACATCTGGGGCGACGGCAGCACCTTCAAGGGCAACGACATCGAGCGCTTCTACCGCTATGGCTTGCTGACAAATCCGGCACTAAAAATTTACAAGCCCTGGCTGGACCAGCAGTTCATCGACGAACTCGGTGGTCGCGCCGAAATGAGCGCCTTCATGACCGCCAACGGCTTTGGCTACAAAATGAGCGCCGAGAAGGCCTACAGCACCGACAGCAACATGCTCGGCGCCACCCACGAGGCCAAGGACCTGGAGTTCCTGAACAGCGGCATCAAAATCGTCAACCCCATCATGGGCGTGCCATTCTGGAAGGAAGACTGCGTGGTCAAAGCCGAAGAAGTGTCGGTGCGCTTTGAAGAAGGCCGCCCCGTGGCGCTGAACGGCGTGGAATACCCCGACCTCGTTACCCTGATTTTGGAAGCCAACCGCATCGGCGGGCGCCACGGCCTGGGCATGAGCGACCAGATCGAAAACCGCATCATCGAAGCCAAGAGCCGCGGCATTTACGAAGCTCCCGGCCTGGCACTGCTGTTCATCGCATACGAGCGACTGGTCACCGGCATCCACAACGAAGACACGATCGAGCAGTACCGTGACAACGGCCGCAAGCTCGGCCGCCTGCTGTACCAGGGCCGCTGGTTCGACAGCCAGGCCATCATGCTGCGCGAAACCGCCCAGCGCTGGGTGGCCAGCGCCATCACCGGCACCGTGACGCTGGAGCTGCGTCGGGGCAATGACTACAGCCTGCTGAACACCGAATCACCCAACCTGACCTATGCGCCTGAGCGCTTGAGCATGGAGAAGGTGGAAGACGCGCCGTTCTCGCCACTGGACCGCATTGGCCAGTTGACCATGCGCAATCTGGATATCACCGATACGCGGGCCAAGCTGCAGGTTTATTCCAATGCGGGCATGTTGGAGTTGGGCAAGGGGGATGACTTTTTGAAGTTGGGGAAGTAAGCCGGTTCCGCTGACCCACAAGACAAAGCCCGCCAGGTTGAAGCCTGGCGGGCTTTTTTATTCGTGCTCAATGTCTGGTCAGCTCAGGGCAGTGGCTTCAATCCCAACTCTTTCAAAAAGGCGTTGTGCTTGTCTTTGGCTGCGGCAATCGCCGCTTCAATTTTCACCAATTCGTCGTGCGTGGCCGCTAGGTCAATCTCCGCCTCGCCCACCGACGTGCTGATGTAGCGCGAAATGTTCAAGTTGAACTCGTTCTTCTCAATCTCGGCCATCCCCACACGGCGGGAATAACGCGCCTCTTCTTCGCGGAACTGGTAGGTTTTGATGATCTTGGCAATGTGCGCGTCCGTCAGCTGGTTCTGGCGTTTGCCTTTGTCAAAGTGCTCTGCGGCGTTGATGAACAGCACATCATCAGGCTTCTTGCACTTCTTCAGCACCAAGATGCACACAGGAATACCGGTGGAATAGAACAAGTTGGACGGCAGGCCAATCACGGTGTCAATATGCCCATCCTTTAACAACTTCGTGCGGATGCGCTCCTCTGCACCGCCACGGAACAGCACGCCGTGGGGCAAGATGATGGCCATCACGCCTTCGTCTTTCAAGAAATGAAAGCCATGCAGTAAAAAGGCAAAGTCTGCGGCTGACTTGGGTGCAAGGCCGTGGTTTTTGAATCGCACATCGTCTGCCAATGCATCGGTAGTGTCCCAGCGGTAGCTGAATGGCGGGTTGGCCACGATGGCGTCGAACGATGGTTTTTTGGCCGGGTTGAGCTCGCGCAAGATGTCCCAGTCGTTGGTCAGTGTGTCACCGTGGAATATTTCAAACTCGGTGTCTTTCACCCCGTGCAGCAGCATGTTCATGCGCGCCAGGTTATACGTGGTGATGTTCTTTTCTTGCCCGTAAATCCTGCCGATAGTCCCGCCAGCTTCCTTGATTTTTTTGCGCACATTCAGCAATAGCGAGCCCGATCCGCACGCAAAGTCCATCACGTTTTCCAGCCGCTGCTTTTTGCCGGTTTTGGGTTCTTGGCTGTCCAGCGTGACGATGGTTGAGAGAATGTCGGATATTTGCTGCGGCGTATAAAACTCGCCTGCTTTTTTGCCCGAGCCCGCAGCAAACTGACCAATCAGGTATTCATACGCATCCCCCAAGGTGTCCAATTTGTCAGAAAACTCTGCCAACCCATCGGCGATCTTTTTGATGATGACGCACAACTTGGCGTTGCGTTCTGGGTAGCCTTTGCCCAGCTTGGATGAGCCCAGGTCAATCTCAGAAAACAAGCCCTGGAAGGTGCTCTCAAAAGACTCCGTCTCGATGTATTTAAACCCCGCTTGCAGGGTGTTGAGCAACTCATCACTTTGGGTGCGGGCCATATTGGCTATGCTGCTCCACAGGTGCTGCGGCTGCACCACGTAGTGAACCTTGCGGCGCATCTGCTTCTCAAACGCCGTTACCTCCGCCGGGTTGTTGGCGTACCACAGCGCCAGCGGCACGGGGCGCGCAGTGGTGTCGTCTTTCTTTTCTACCTGGGGGTAGTCGCTGCCCAGCTCCTTCTTGGCCGCTGCCTCGTAGTTGTCAGACAGGTAGCGCAGGAACAGAAAGGACAACATGTAGTCGCGGAAGTCGTCCGCGTCCATGGCTCCGCGCAGTTGGTCGGCAATCGCCCAGAGGGTGTTGCCCAGTTGTTTTTGGTTTTGTTCAGTCATGTCTTTGGTCGATTCTTGATCGTATCTTCCAGCGCTTTTAAATCAGCCTCGTCCTGCACATCCGCAGCGAGTGCTTCATCAGTCTTGCGGCGCTGGTCAAAGTCCAGATACAGCGGCTCCAGTTTTTGCGCCATGCGGGCGTGGCTCACTGAGCCTGCCCCGCTGAGCAACGGAAAGCCGTTTGACACAACAATCTGCCCCACGTTCTCACGCCAGAAATTCATGCTGGTGATGATCTGCCGCTTGGCGCGCAACTCTGCTGTCTCCAGGAAGATGACCACCAGCCGGTTCAGGGTGTCCACTTCGTCCTCGGTCAGGTAGTTCTTGGCCACCACAATGTCCTGCTTGCGCACCTGAGTGCCCTTCCAGCTCAGCAGGCCGAAGTGCGGGTCTGCAGCGTTGGCGCGGCTGACGATCAGCTCGGCAGCAGTCTTTTGCGTTACCGCATAAAGCAGCAGGTTTTGCACCGTGGCAAAGAAGGTCTGTGTCGTCTGATCCGACTTGTCGTAGTCCGCCGCCAGCGCAAACAGGTCGCGCACCTTTTGGTAAAAGCGCTTTTCCGAGGCCCGTATGTCCCGGATGCGCGCCAGCATCTCGTCAAAGTAGTCCGGGCGGCCGTCCGGGTTCTTCAGCCGCTCGTCGTCCATCACAAAGCCCTTGACCAGGTACTCCTTGAGCACCGTGGACGCCCAGCGGCGGAACTGCACGCCGCGCGGCGAGCGCACCCGATAGCCCACGGCCAGGATGGCGTCGAGGTTGTAATGCGCGACCTGGTAGTTCTTGCCGTCAGCGGCAGTTGTCAACCGTTGGTTGACAACTGAATCTTGGACCAACTCCTGCTCAGTAAAGATAGCTTTGAGGTGTTTAGCTATGTTTTGCTTGCTAGTTTGAAAAAGCTCCGCCATTTCTAGCTGGGTGAGCCAAACCGTCCCCAGATCAACCCGCAGTTGAATCTGGCTCTTGCCATCCTCTGATGTGTAAAGAATAAGGTCGCTCATACGCTTAACGGTGCCGACGTGACTTTGTGCGTTGTCGCGCCCCGAACTAGGGGAAGGCGAAATGCATAGCGCTTGAGGAAAGCATTGAGAATTTCCCGGAACATCTTTTTGTCTGTTGCGGTGATTGATTCAGACTCAAATACTGAATATTTCGCGTGACTGCGCACGTTTAGAAAGCGTGCATACAACGCCTTCTTATTGATCCGGCCCCAAGAAGTTTCAAGCCGCCGCATATTTGACTCTGGGGTCTTGGAAGAAGCTCTGGACGCGCTGGGGTGATTTCTCGAGCATGAACATGTGTTCATTTGCGGCGTCCCTC
>JBPOIP010000023.1:0-14110 GCA_052034395.1 Pseudomonadota bacterium | reverse complement strand
TGCACAGGGCACGCCTGTGCGCATGATTGGAACCCACACCGACATTTCCGGACGCAAGCTGGACGAAGAAGCGTTGCAGGCGGTCAACACGGCATTGCTGGAAAACACCCAACTGCTGCAGACCACACTGGCCAGCATCAGTCAGGGCATCCTGCTGGTCGACGCAAACGAACGGGTGCGCAAATTCAACCCCAAAGTCTGTGAATTACTGAACTTTTCGCACGAGCTGCTCGCAACGCAACCAAGCCTGCAGGAACTCACACGCTACCAGCTGGAGCGCGGGGATTTTGGCCCCGACATGCAGTTGGTCGACTCCCCGGCACGCGATTACGTGATCGGAGTGGCCGACGGCGCGCCCGACCGCATGCCCAACCAATACCTGCGCGTAACGCCTGCCGGGCGCACGCTGGAGGTGCGAACACAGACATTGACTGACGGCGGCATGGTGCGCACGTTCACCGATGTAACCGACTACGTTCAGGCTGCGGCTGCCGTCCGGGAAAGTGAAGACCGCTGGAAGCTTGCGCTGGAGAGCACTGGCGACGGCGTGTGGGACTGGCATGTGCAGACTGGCGAAGAGTTTGTATCGCCGCGTCTTCTGCAAATGTGCGGCTATGACGTTGGTGCACCGGGCTATTCCGCCATGGAGCTGGACAGCCATACCCATCCGGATGACATTGAACAGATGCGCCGCGCCCGCGCTGAGCATTTTGAAGGGCGCATGGTCACCTACCAGAATGAACACCGCATCCGCTGCAAGGATGGCAGCTGGAAATGGGTGCTGAGCCGCGGAATGGTTATCCAACGGGATGAGCAAGGTCGCCCATCTCGCATGATTGGTACATTCACGGACGTGACGAGCCGCAAGGAATCGGAAGCGCTGATTCGCCAGCAGGCCTTTTATGACACCCTCACGGGTCTGCCCAACCGGCGCATGCTGCGGGACCGGCTGGAACAGGAAATACGCAAGTGCAAGCGCGACAGCCTGCGACTTGCCCTGCTGTTCATCGATCTGGATCACTTCAAGGAAATCAACGACACACTGGGTCATGACCACGGCGACCAGTTGCTGGTAGAGGCCGGACGGCGCATTCGGGCCTGCGTGCGACAGTCCGACACCGTGGCACGCATGGGGAGCGATGAGTTCACGGTCATCCTGGCCGAACTTCCGGACAGCTTCCATCTTGAAGGGATTTTGCAAAAAATCCTCGCCACCTTGTCGCAGGCTTTTGTGCTCGGGACGGAACAGGTATTTGTATCAGCCAGCATTGGCGTGACGCTCTATCCGCTGGATACCACCGACATCGACAACCTGTTCAAGAATGCGGACCAGGCGCTCTACGTGGCCAAAGGTGCGGGGCGAAACCGGTTCAGTTTCTACACACCGGCGTTGCAGGAAGCAGCGCAATTGCGGGTGCGCATGGCAGGTGACCTGCGGGTGGCACTGGCCGAGCAGCAATTCAGGGTGGTGTACCAGCCGATTGTCGAATTGGCCAGCGGCGCGGTGCGCAAGGCTGAGGCATTGATACGCTGGCACCACCCCGTTCGCGGACTGGTCAGCCCAGCCGCCTTTATCCCGATCGCCGAATCCAGCGGACTCATCGTCGAGATGGGTGAGTGGGTGTTTCACGAGGCAGTGCGTCAGGTCAAAAAATGGCGTGAGTGCCTGGACAGTGATTTCCAGATCAGCGTCAACAAGTCACCCGTGCAGTTTCAGCAAAGTGGTGCGCGCCGGGAATCGTGGACAGACCACATGGTGGCCCATGGACTTCCTGGCGACTGTATCGTGGTGGAAATTACCGAAGGACTGCTGCTGGACACCAACAACGACGTGGCCGACACCCTGCTGAGCCTGCGCGACGCCGGCATTCAGGTCTCACTCGATGACTTTGGAACCGGCTATTCGTCGCTGTCATACCTGCAGAAATTTGACATTGATTTCATCAAGATCGACCAGTCTTTCGTACGCCATCTGATTGCCGAATCCACCGATCTGGCTTTGTGCAATGCCATCATCGTGATGGCACATGCGCTGGGCATGAAGGTGATCGCCGAAGGTGTTGAAACGGCATTGCAGCGTGACTTGCTGGCGACTGCGGGGTGCGACTATGCACAAGGGTATTTTTACGCCCGTCCCATGTCTGCGCCCGATTTCGAGATGTTCATGGAAAAACACCAGGCGCTCCACCGCAAACAGCAAAAGTGAGCGTGCTTTCACGTCCCTTCTCGGGCGATTGCCACAGGGCCTGGTGCCTATAGTCCCGTTGAACTGTTGTCACCGTGAACAACGCTGCACCGAGGAGTCCCTCATGAACACGCATCCAACCGAGAAAACCCTTCAGGACATGGAATTGCTGATGGAGGTGGATTTCAAGTGGCTGATGGCCGGTCAGGGGCAGTGGGTCGATCCCGAGCGTCTGCACCACGACCCGCAATATGCCTGCGGCTGCCTGCGCGCTGCCAACAATTCCCGCTGTGAGCCCCTGCGCAGCTGCGCCCACTACCTGCAGGAAAACCTTGCCCCTGCGCCTTAATCCGTGGCCATTGCGGCCATTGCCTGGTCCAGCACCTCAACCCAGTGCCGCACCGGCGTCTGCGTTGCCCCCTGCAAGTGGGTAATGCACCCCATGTTGGCCGACACAATCACTTCACCGGGCTGCGCCGCCAGGTGACCGAGTTTGCGGTCGCGCAACTGGTAAGCCATTTCCGGGTTGAGGACACTGAAGGTCCCAGCCGAGCCGCAACACAGGTGGGATTCGCTGGCGGCCGTTCGGATGACAAACCCCATCTCGCCCAGATGCTGCTCAACACCGCCTTTGAGCTTTTGCCCGTGTTGCAGGCTGCAGGGGGGATGGAACACCAGTTTGGGTGCTGTTTGGGCAATATGGGCCTGCAGCGCTGGCGACGCGGTCTGGAGCGCCTGCGCGACCATGGGCAACAACTCACTCAGGTCTTTGGTCAGCGCACTGACCCGTTGCGCCCGGTCGGCATAGGCCGGATCATCTTTCAGGATATGCCCGTATTCCTTGACCGTGACTCCACAGCCTGATGCATTCATGACGATGGCCTCTGCTCCGGCCTGGACGTGGGGCCACCAGGCATCGATGTTGGCACGCATTTCGGACTTGCCGCCATCCTGGTCGTTCAGGTGAAACTTGACGGCACCACAGCAACCCGCCTTCGGTGCCACGATGGTCTGAATGCCCACGGCATCGAGTACCCGCGCCGTGGCCGTGTTGATGTTCGGGCCCATGGCAGGCTGGGCGCAGCCGGCCAGCATCAACACCTTGCGGGCGTGTGTGCGGCCAGGCCATGCCCCCGCATCCTGTCGCTCAGGCACCTTGCCCTTGAGGACGCCCGGCAACAATGGGCGCACCATCTGGCCCATCGCCATGGCCGGGCCGAACAGCGGCGAGGGAATACCTTCCTTGAGCGCCCAGCGCACAAGGCGCTCGGTGGCCGGTCGTGGCACCTGGGCCTCGACAAGCTTGCGGCCAATGTCGAGCAGGTGGCCATAGTCGACGCCACTGGGGCAGGTGCTCTCGCAGTTGCGGCAGGTGGTGCAGCGATCCAGATGCAGCTGCGTTTTGCGGGTTGGCGGCTGGCCTTCGAGCACCTGCTTCATCAGATAGATGCGCCCGCGCGGTCCGTCGAGCTCATCCCCGAGCAGCTGGTAGGTTGGACAGGTGGCGGTGCAAAACCCGCAGTGCACGCATTTGCGCAAGATGGCCTCGGCAGCCAGTCCGTCTGGGGTATTTTGGTATTGCGGAGCTAGCTGGGTTTGCATGGATTGAAGATTCCCTTGGGGTCAAAACTGGACTTGAGCCGCTGCTGGATGGCCTGCTGCACCGAGTCCATGGAGCCAAAAAGACTATCAGCCCGCTTGAAATGGCTGTTTGTTGCTATGAATACAGTAGCATCCCCACCGTGTTCCCGTGCCATCGACTGCAGCTGCACTGCTGCATCCAACGGCGCCCACAGCCAGCGCAGGCCGCCGTGCCACTCAACCAGCTGCGCCCAGGGCACATCCAGAACCGGCGCGGTTTGTGGCACGCTTACGCGCCACAGCGCCAGGCCAGATGCAGGCGCCTGCGTAAAGAACGGGAGTTGCTGGTTACGACATTGCTGCCAGTCGGCCATGGCCTGCTGGTTGTCCAGGCGCGTACCGCTCTGTTGCTTCAGCATGGATTGGCATGCCGCCTCCACCGCAGCCACGGCTCCGCGCAGCCGCACAAACAGCAGATCCCGTGCGCCACCAGGGCCGGTGGTGTCGTGCACCCAGCAACTGGCATTGAGCGGCAGCGGCTGGCCACCCCAAGCGTGCAGGCATTCCAGCGCTTGGTGCTGGTCCAAATCAAAAACCAGGGTCGCCTCGGCCGGGGCGACTGGCAGCACCTTGAGCGAGACCTCCGTGATGAGTCCCAGTGTCCCCATGCTGCCTACCAGGGCGCGTGAGACGTCATAGCCGGCCACGTTTTTCATGACCTGCCCACCAAACGTGAGGTCTTCGCCCATTCCGTTGACCATGCGCAGACCCAGCACATACTCGCGCACGCCGCCTGCGCTGGCGCGCGCCGGACCGCTCAGTCCGGCAGCGACCATGCCACCCACAGTGGCTCCGGGGCTCTGTGACCAGGTGTAGTGCGGCGGCTCAAAGGGCAGACACTGCCCCCGCTCGGCCAGCAAGGCTTCGAGTTCGGTCAAAGGTGTGCCTGCGCCCACGGTCACCACCAGCTCCGTGGGCTCGTAACTCAAGACCCCGCGCAGCGCGGTAGTATCCAGCCGCTCGCCCTGGCGCTGCGGACCATAAAAGGCTTTGCTGCCACCGCCACAAATGTGCAGTGGCGTTCCATCAACCGATGCTGCGCGAATGCGATCGATAATCTGTTGACGCGCGTTGTCCAATGAGTGCATGGCCTGCATGGTAGCGGTGGCAGCCGTCCACGGCGTGAATTTTTTGAACAGACCGGCGCCAAAAACTTCCGCAAGCGTCGCTGCACATCGCTTCGTGCAGTTCGGCCCGGCTGCGCAAGCCCATCGCCACGCCCGGGATTTGCATGGAGGCTGGTTGCCATAAAAAAAGCCCACAAGAGCGGTGTGCTCCTGCGGGCCATTTGATTTTGTTCCAGATGAAACCATCTGGAAACGCGCATTGCGCGTTGCGGCTTGCTTAGCGGCTGTAGGCTGTCTCGCCGTGTGACGTAATGTCCAGACCTTCGCGCTCGCTCTCTTCGCTGACGCGCAGACCGATGGTCTTGTCGACGATGAAGTAGGCAATGACAGACACCACGCCCGACCACAATACCGTCACGCCAACCGCCTTGGCCTGGATCCACACCTGGCCTGCGATGGAGTAGTCAGCCGGAGCGATCATGGTTGCCGTGACCCAATCGCCCATGGCGCTGGGGCCACCCAGAGATGGAGAGGCAAATACACCGGTCAACAGCGCGCCCAGGATACCGCAGACACCGTGCACGCCGAACACGTCCAGCGAGTCATCCGCACCCAGCATCTTCTTCAGACCGGTCACGCCCCACAGGCCGGCAAAACCGGCGATCAGGCCGATGATCAGGCCACCACCGACGCCGACGTTGCCGGCGGCGGGTGTGATGGCAACCAGACCCGCAACCGCACCGGATGCAGCACCCAGCATGGAGGCCTTGCCCTTGACCATGGCTTCACCGATGGACCAGGTCAGCACGGCTGCGGCGGTTGCGCCCAGGGTGTTGATGAAAGCCAGTGCGGCAAACCCGTTGGCTTCCAGCGCGGAGCCGGCGTTGAAGCCGAACCAGCCCACCCACAGCAGTGCGGCACCGACCATGGTCAATGTCAGGCTGTGAGGTGCCATGGCTTCCTTGCCGTAACCAATGCGCTTGCCAATGAAGAATGCACCCACCAGACCAGCAACGGCGGCGTTGATATGCACCACGGTACCGCCGGCGAAGTCCAGCGCACCCCACTGCCACAGCATGCCGGCCTTGGCGGTCATGGCGTCGGCCACTTCCTTGGAAGCATAGGCGTCGGGGCCCATCCAGAACCAGACCATGTGTGCCATGGGAGCGTAGCTGAAGGTGAACCACAGCACCATGAAAGCCAGTACAGCGGAGAACTTGATGCGCTCTGCGAAAGCACCGACGATCAGCGTGCAGGTGATACCGGCAAACGTGGCCTGGAAGGCGGCAAACACGATTTCCGGAATGTAGACACCCTTGCTGAAGGTGGCCGCTGGAGCAAAAGTGCCCGCAACGTTGTCCCAGATGCCCTTCATAAACAGCCGATCGAACCCGCCAATGAACGCGTTGCCTTCGGTGAACGCCAGGCTGTAACCGTAGATGAACCACAGCACCACGATCATCGAGAACGTGACCATGACCTGCATGAGCACGGACAGCATGTTCTTGCTGCGCACCAGGCCGCCGTAGAACAGCGCCAGACCCGGAACGGTCATCAGGATGACCAGCAGGGTGGAGACCATCATCCAGGCGGTGTCGCCTTTATTGGGTACCGGCACCGGCGCGGCGGCCGGAGCTGCTGCGTCGGATGCTGCAGCGGCCGGAGCTGGGGCAGCAACGGCAGCGGCTGGTGCCGCCTCAACCGCTGACGCCGCAGCGGCCGGGGCTGTCGTTTGTGCTGAAGCGAATGTTCCCGCGCCCAGCATGCCCAACCCCAGTACAAGGGAGATAAAAAGTTTTTTCATGATGGATCCAATCACAAGGCTTCTTTACCGGTTTCGCCGGTGCGGATGCGTACGACCTGTTCGAGGTCGTACACAAAAATCTTGCCATCGCCGATTTTTCCGGTGCGGGCGGCGCCTTCGATGGACTCGATGACGCGTTCCACCAGAGAGTCATCAATGGCGGCTTCAATTTTCACTTTGGGCAAAAAGTCGACCACATATTCCGCGCCACGATACAGCTCGGTGTGACCCTTTTGACGCCCAAAGCCCTTGACTTCAGTGACTGTGATGCCCTGTACGCCCATGCTGGAAAGTGCTTCACGCACCTCATCAAGCTTGAACGGTTTAATGATCGCCGTTACGAGTTTCATGCTGGTTCCTTGAGTGAAGGGCTGGATCAGAACGTGTACTTGATGCCAACTGCCAAGCCGCTCTTGCCGAGGTTGTCAAACGTTCCCACCTTGTAGAACGCATCTTTGGTATCGGTGCTGTAGGCTGTCAGCGAGCCGGTCAAACCGCCACCAAAATCTTTACCCAATGCCAGGGAAAAGTCGGTGTAGTCGCCGGCATCGTTGGTCTGGTTCGGAATGGTCTGACGGCCCACGTGCGGAGTCAGCGTAAAGCCACCACCCAGGTCGAAGGTGGCCGCCAGTTCGAAGTAACGGCTGCCCTGGCTGTTGGGGTTGGCGATGAAGTTGCCGGTGCTCTGGCTGTACTTCGCAGTCACGATACCGAAGGTCAGGGCACCATAAACTTCCGTGGTGTTGGCATTGACCAGCACCTTATCTGCCGTATTGCCAGGATATTGGTAGGTGATCACGCCGATGTCAAACGTCAGGTCCTTGGCGATTTCACCCTTGTAACCACCGTAGAAATCGATTTCGGTCGTGCCATCAGTCGCACCAACATAGTCCTTGATCCAGCTGACGTTGGACGCCCATGCACCGACATAAGCACCGCTGGCGTGCGCAAAGTCAACGCCACCCTGCAGGGCCGGCTTAAAGGAAGTCTGGGCAACGCTGCGGAAGCGGTAGTCACTTGTGACGCCTACATTGAAGCTCAGCGACGACTCGGGAGCAGCGGTTTGCGCCATTGCAGCCGTGCCGATCAGTGCAGTAGCCAGTGCGAGGATGGATTTGGTTTTGATGTTCATGGTTAACTCCAGTGAGGTTGTGGGATGGTTCTGTTAAGCAGGATGCATGCCACGTTCGCTTTGGCTGCAAAAACCACCATTTATGTTTACCCCTAGGAGCCAATCACGGTATGATATCTGTATAAAAATACAGTATGAACTAAAGTGGTGCATGCGGTCGTTGCGGTGCGCACTGATTTGGGAGAACGAGAAATGGGCTTGTCTTTGGTGCAAAGTCGTGCATTGCGGGGGCTGGATGCCGCCCGCGTCACGGTGGAGGTTCACTTAGCAAATGGTCTGCCGAGCTTCACTCTGGTGGGGCTGGCCGATGTTGAAGTCAAGGAAGCACGGGAACGCGTGCGCTGTGCCATACAGAACGCCGGACTGCAGTTTCCCAATAATCAGCGCATTACCGTCAATCTCGCGCCGGCGGATTTACCCAAGGACTCGGGCCGGCTCGACTTGCCGATTGCGCTGGGCATTCTGGCCGCCAGTGGCCAGATAGACGGGTCGCAATTGGCTGAATATGAGTTTGCCGGTGAGCTATCCCTGACCGGCGCATTGCACCCAGTGCGTGGCGCGCTGGCCATGGCGCTGGCCCTGCACTCGGAAACTGGCACCCCCTGTCGTCTGGTGCTGCCGCCCGGCAACGCCGAAGAAGCTGCCCTGGTGCCGGGCTCGCAGGTTTACCGGGCGCGGCATCTGCTCGATGTCGTTCGCCAGTTCACATTGCAGGCTGATACGGTGGGTTTGACTGCCGAATGCAGCGCAGGCCACATCGATGACGGCTGGTGCCGGGTGGAACCCGTTCGCTCTACCCGACAAGCCGTTGTGCCCGACATGCAGGATGTCAAGGGCCAGGCCGGAGCCAGGCGCGCCATGGAAATTGCCGCCGCTGGGGGGCACAGCCTGTTGTTTACGGGTCCGCCAGGATCGGGCAAATCCATGCTGGCGCACCGTTTTGCGGGTTTACTTCCCCCCATGTCCTGTGACGAAGCCCTGCAAAGCGCTGCAATTGGAAGCCTGAGCGGTCGGTTTGCCATCGAAAACTGGGGCGTGAGGCCGACTTGCAGCCCCCACCACTCGGCAAGCGCCGTGGCACTGGTCGGTGGTGGCTCCCCACCGCGCCCGGGTGAAATATCCATGGCGCATAACGGCGTGTTGTTCCTGGATGAACTTCCGGAATTTCCGCGCGCGGCACTTGAGGCCTTGCGTGAGCCACTGGAGACCGGTAGCATCACGATTTCTCGTGCGGCGCAACGCGCAGAGTTTCCGGCGCGTTTTCAATTGGTCGGAGCCATGAACCCGTGCCCTTGCGGTTACCTCGGCTCAGCCACACAGACCTGCCGCTGCACACCGGACCAGATTCACCGCTACCAGGCCAAACTCAGCGGGCCGTTGATGGACCGAATTGACCTGCATGTCGAAGTACCCCATCTGCCGCATACCGATCTGGTGTGCTCTGGTGCGGGCGAATCAACCGACAGCATCCGCCAGCGGTGCACCCAGGCGCGCCAGCGCGCGCTCGACCGACAGGGCTGTACCAATATGGCGCTGCAGGGTCAAGCCATTGACCAGTACATTGCGCTGGACGGAGATGCCATGAAGTTTCTGAACATTGCAGCCACGAGGCTGGGGTGGTCCGCCCGTGGGACACACCGGGCACTCAAGGTTGCACGCACCATTGCCGACCTGGCGGGCGCCAGCCAGACGCAGGTTGCCCACCTGGCCGAAGCGATGCAATACCGCAGGACCCAAACCCGTTAATGACCGAAAAGCTACTATTTATATAGCGAAATCTCTATATTCTGCGAGGGCTTAAGGCCAGTTAGTCCCTCAACACGACGCCCGACTGGCGAAGATAGGCCAATATGTCCTTGCTGACCGGCCCCACTGCCCGTGCTTTTTCAGCCATCTCGGCGGCGCTGGTGGCTTGCCCCAGTGCGGCCAGGGAAACTGCCGCACCCAACAGCCAGCGCTGCTGGTCCGGGCGTGACTGCAACGCCACCATGTAAGCGTGCACACTGTCCTGATGACGACCCAGTCGCTGAGCGGCATTGGCGCGTATGGCCCACAGGTCGGGATGGTTGCCCAGCACCGACTCCAGACGGGTCAGCATGTCCCATACGGCGCCATAGCGGCCTTCGGATAGCTGCATGCGCGCCATCTCGCGCACCAGCGGAGCCAGTACGGCTCCGCCTCCCTGGCTGGTACCAGACTTCGCTGCACGTTCCGCGTTGGCAATGGACTGCTGCATCAGATCAAAGGCGGCATCGTGCGACCCCAGATTCCACAGGCTCTGAACCTGCGCCAAAACATCGCCACCGGGCAGCGGCTGGCGCGGCACCACGACGGGGACTTCAGCTGGCGCCGCCAAAACGGTTGACTTTGCGGACGCAGGAGCGGACGGTTTGGCAGTTGCGGAAGTGACCGGGGCGCTGGCAACCACCAGTTCGCGCGGCTTGGCGCGTGCAGAGGTTGCCGCCGCTGTGGATGGCGCAGCTGCCGTCGGCACTGGGGTCGACAGCAAAGCATCCAGCGCCTTGCGGGCAGAAATGCTTTCTTCCATCCGCAAGACCATTTCACCCTGCCCAGCGCTCGCGGGCGCCACGGCCTGCGAAGCCACCACGTCGCCCGGTTGCGCGGGTGTCGGGACCGACGGAACGGGTGCTGGCGGCACCGCAACCGAGGCAACCTCTGGCGCTGAACCGGTCCGCAAGTCCATCTCGCCCATGCCAAACCATGCCAGCGCGCCCAATGCGGTCAAGCCCGCCAGAACAACCAATCCCGTCCGGAGTCGCGAACGGCGGGCGGAGCGGTCCATTGCCCCCACGGGACTCACACCCCTGCCCGTTGCATCCCCGCCGGATGCTGTCGCGGTCCCGGTCAACGCTGCCGCCTGGCGATGATCCAGGTCGCGCAGCACTTTGTTGATAACGCTCACGGCCTGCTCCTGCCGGGTTGGTCCAGCGCCGCATCCGACAGAATAGGCGTCTTGGCTGGCGCACGGCCAAACAGGGGGCGTCTCCACCAGGGAAGGGGCAGAATGACTCCCGGTGTATCCGTGGCGGCAAACTTCACATGCACCGCGCTCACGCGATGCACGTTTTCACCGTAGGCCAACATCAGACATTTGTGTGCCAGCACATTGATCAGACGGGGAACGCCGTTGCTGAATCTTGCAATGGCCTGGGCCGCTGCGGGTTCGAAGATCTGAACATCGGTGTTGGCATCGATCGCCGCAGTGCCAAGCCGATGGGTTAGGTACACCGGCACCCGTTCAGCGGCCACGGGGCCAAGGTAGGAACTGAAGGTGATGCGCTGCATCAGCTGGCGGATTTCCGGACGGGCGAGTTTGACATCCAGTTCGGGTTGCCCCAGCAAAACCAGCTGCAACAACTTGCGTTTCTCGGTCTCCAGATTGGATAGCAGGCGCAAGCTCTCCACGGTCCGCAAGGGGATTGCCTGCGCTTCGTCAATGCAAACAACCACGCTGCGCCCCTCCAGTGCGTGTGCCAGCAGACAGTCTCGCAGGGCATTGAGCACGCTGTGCCGGCTGATGGGTGCAGTCAGCTTGATGCTGAGCTCCAGTGACAGCGCCATCAACAGGTCATCCGGCCCCATGTCCGGGTTGGGTATGTAGGCCGTTACACACTCACCCTGCAGGGTCTTGAGCAATTGACGGCACAGCACGGTCTTGCCGCAACCCACCTCCCCCACAACTTTCAGGAAACCCTCACCGCCGCGCAGCGCGACGAGCAGAGTATTGAGCGCCGCCTGTGCGCTGTCATGGGGATAAAAAAAAGCCGAATCGGGGGTAATCGAAAACGGGGCTTCCCGAAGCGAAAAGTGCCCCAGATACATCAGCGTGCCGGTCCTGCAGGCTCAACGTTGTAGACGCTGCCATCCATGCGGATGACGCGGGCGCGGGTGGCGTCCATGTCGTCCAGCGCTGACTGCGTCTTGCGGGTATGCGCTTCCCAGTCCTCGGCGTTGCGGATGATGGTGGGTTTGATCAGCACGACCACTTCCTTTTTCCGCCCTGAATTGGCCTTGTTTCCAAACAGCGAGGAGAACAGCGGTGCATCGGTGGTGCCGGGCAATCCGGACGACTGCCGGTTGCTCTCGACCTGCATCAGACCGCCAATGGCAACGATGTTTCCATCCTGAATCCGCACCACCGTGTCGGACTCGTTGACGTTGCTGGAAGCGGTCGGGAAAGAAGAAATGGAGCCGGTTCCGCTATTGAAGGTCAGATCCTTGCTGGTTACCTTGGTCACCGATGGATGGACGTGCAGGGTAATGTTGTTGCCATCGTCAATCTGCGGCGTCACATCCAGCGAAATGCCGGAAAAGAAGGTTCCGAACTTGGGCGTGGCCGGCGTGCCCGCCGTTGTGGCCGTGCCCGCCACACCCGGGGTCATGCTGATAATGTAGGAGTCTTCCGACCCGACTTTCAGAACGGCTTTCTGGTTGTTCATGGTCGCAATGCGCGGACTCGAAAGAATCTGGACGTCACCGCGGGTCTCCAGGAATCCCAGGACCGCCTGAAACCCGTCGGTTGCAAAGGCCAGGCCAAATAGCCCGGCGCCGGCAGCAGGCGTCGACAGGCTGGAGAAGCCCGGAACATTGTCCCAGACACCCCGCACCAGTGCATTGGTTGATGTAATCGTCGTGGATGGTGTCAGCGTGGTTGGGGCAGCCGTGCCTGTGGTCACCGCACCAGTGGCTGTAGTGCCCGGGAAGGTGGTCGGGCTATTGACATTGCCACCCAGCACGCCCACCGCACCCGTCCTGCCACCACCATTTTTCAGGGCGGACCAGTCGATCCCGCTCTGGTACCCGTCGCTCAAAACGACCTCGACGATCTTGGCCTCCAGCATCACCTGACGTTCTATGGCAACCTGAGCTGCCTTGAGAAACTTGTCGACCTCACGCAGCTCGTCCGGCATTGCGCGCACGGCCATGATGCCGGCCTGCGGGCTGACGATGACGTTGCGCCCCTGCCCGCTACTGGCCGGTCCTTGGCCTGCGCCGGACGGCGTCACACCAGCCGCCTTTGCGCTGCCAGGGTTCGCTTCAAGCCCGATCAGTCCGCGCACGGCCCCTGCTAGTTCATTCCAGAAATCTGTCTTGGAATTGGTGTTCACATAGTTGCCACCCGATGAAGCCGCACCGGTCGCACCCTTTGCGGCGTCGGAGGACTGAGCGGCATCCTTGTCAGACGCACTGGTTGCCGTGCCGCCACTGGACGCAATGCGCAACTCACTGCGCCCCTCGCGCGGGGAGTTCGGATAATTGATCGTGAAAATTCGTGTCTGCAGCGTTGGCGCGTACACCGTGATGCGACGGCCTTCCATCTTGAAATCGTAGCCATAGACATCACGAATCGATTCAAGGGCTTCCTTGACGGTCACGCCACGCAGTGTGACCGACAGCTTGCCCGACACATCGGGATGCATCAGCATGCTGTAGCGGGTATCGGCCACGATGGCAAGAAAGACCTCGCGGGCCTGCGCGTCGTTGACAAGCAGGTCGATTCGCGGCTCAGCGGGTAGGGGCATTGCCTTGGGTACTGGCTCCGCCAGCGCGTCGCTCACGGTTGCAGGCACCGCAGGCGGCGGCTTCACCAACGGCGCAGCCAGCTCCGCGCGCACAGCCTCCGTCACATCGGGCGTGCGCAATGGACGGTCCGCAGCGCAACCTGCCAGCAAACTGGCAGCAACTGTCAAAGCCCAGCCGCTCACAGTCCGTGGCGTACCAGACAGGGACGTGTGTAGCGGTCCGAGGGAAGGCGATTCGATCATGATGTCAGATTGTGGGGTCATGTACGTGAACTTCACGGTGGGCTATCTTCGCACGGAGTGGCTTCAGTCTGGGTGGGTGATTCCGAGGAAACCTGCGCGCATCCGGGCAACGGTGGCAAACTCTTGCGCACAACTCCAGAATAGCGTGGCACCTTGATCAGCTTGGTGGCATCACGCAGCCAGACTTCGGTCTCGGAGATGCGGTCCACCTTGAACGCGCCAACCTGGTCACCGGGCGCATAGAGCCGCGTACCGACAACCAGATAGTGCCGCCCATCGCGCACCAGCACCGTCATGCCTTCTACACCCACGGCTGCCGTATCGGCAACCACTCCGGTGGTAACCGGGGGCACAGTGGGGTCGCGCGTTTGTTGAGCCGTCGCTGGCAAGCACCCTGCCAACGCCATGACTGCCAGGCCCGCACACCGAACGCAAGCATGTAGGGTCATGGCATCACCCCCACCACATACACCTGCAGTGTGAGTTCAGGTGTTT
>JBPOIP010000122.1:0-3085 GCA_052034395.1 Pseudomonadota bacterium | reverse complement strand
CTGGCTGCGGCAAGAGCACGGTGGCCCGTCTTCTAGTCGGGTTGTATCAGCCAACCCGCGGCAACCTGAAATTTGGTGGCCAGGATGTTCATGCGGTTCTCAAATCACCGCAAGGTCATCATCTGCGTCGGCACATCCAGATGATATTTCAGGACCCCTATGCCAGTCTGAACCCGCGTTGGACAGTCGAAGACATCGTGGGAGAACCGCTGCAGGAGCATGGAATGATTGCAGACCCCATCGCGCGCAAGGCGCGGGTGGCGGAACTGCTGCGGTCAGTGGGTCTCAACGCGCTGGATATGGCCAAGTTCCCGCACCAATTCTCCGGTGGCCAGCGGCAGCGGATTTCGATTGCGCGCGCCCTTGGCACCGAGCCCGAGTTTCTGGTTTGTGACGAGCCCACGTCGGCCCTTGATGTCAGTGTGCAAGCGCAGGTGCTCAATATCATGCGTGACCTGCAGCGCGAACGGGGTCTGACGTATCTGTTCATCTCGCACAATCTGGCCGTGGTTCGCCATGTGAGCGATCAGGTGGGCGTGATGTACCTGGGGCGCTTGGTAGAACTCGCTGATAAGCAGACACTGTTTGACAACCCACGCCATCCCTACACACGCATGCTGCTCGATGCCATACCCAAGATGCGCGACAAGGGTCGGGCCCGCACGCCCGTATCGGGCGAGGTGCCCAATCCGCTGGACCCGCCGGCGGGCTGTGCTTTTCATCCGCGCTGCCCCCACGCCAATGCGCGGTGTGCGGCAGAGCGCCCGCTAATGGTTGAACATCAATCGGCGCACGTGGCGTGCCACGCGGTCGAAGAAGGACGAATTGAATGACCCCTGTAAACGCTGCCTTTTCCACATCCTATGCGCAGGCACGTAGCAAGTTCCTCGAGTCAGCCGCCCATGCCGGGATGCATCTCAGAAGCTTCGAGCACCCGCTTAAGGGTCGCGATGGTGAAACCCTGGCCATGGACGTGGCGCTGGATGGCAATCCCGATGCGCTGAATATGCTGATTGTCAGCAGCGCCTGCCATGGTGTTGAAGGGTATTGCGGCTCGGGCGTGCAGGTGTTTGCGGCACAGGATCGCGAATGGCTGGCCCTAGCCCGCTCGGCGGGTGTGGCGGTTCTCTACATCCATGCGCTCAATCCGCATGGTTTTTCCTGGCTGCGGAGGACGACCCATGAGAACGTCGATCTCAACCGCAACTTCCAGCGGTTTGACCAGGCTTTGCCGGAAAACACCGCCTACGCGGAACTCCATTCGTTGCTGCTACCAACGGAGTGGCCGCCAATTGCAGACAACCAATCTGCAATTGCGGGCTACATCCACGCAAACGGGCTGGACCGCTTTCAGGCGGCGGTGTCGCAGGGCCAATACGCGTTTGCCGATGGCATGTTCTTTGGCGGAACCGAGGCCACCTGGAGTAACCGCACGCTGCGCCAGGTCCTGAAAACCTATGCCGGAAAGGCTCGCCGTGTTGCCTGGATGGACTTGCACACTGGCCTGGGTCCTAGTGGTGTGGGCGAGCGGATTTTTGCCTGCCGGGACGAGCAAGAGGCCCTGGTGCGGGCACGAGCCTGGTGGGGCGGTAACGGTGCCACTCCGATTACCTCGTTTTACGACGGGTCGTCCAACTCGGCGCGCTTGACCGGCTTGATGTGGAGCGCCATGTATGACGAGTGTCCGCAAGCTGAATACACCGGCATCGCGATGGAATATGGAACTCTGCCGATTCTGGACATGATTGCTGCTTTGCGTGCTGATCATTGGTTGCACCTGCATTCAGATGCACCGCAAGCGCTCCGACAATCTATCGAGTGTCAGGTCAAGGGGGCGTTTTATGTTGACACCGATGAATGGCGTGTCCGGATTATTGAGCAGGCACGGGAGGCAATGATTCAGGCCATTGACGGACTGGTTAGGCCCAACTGACAAAGTGACAAAGCGGGCGTTGCCCGCCGGTAGGCCCAGCTAGCTGGATTTGCTGCGCGAAGCTCTTGGCGGTGCCATGCGACCGATAGGTGTGGGCGCGCTGCGGGGCGTTTGTGATCTGGAGGCTGGTAACGACGAGTCGCCAGCAAAGGGGTTCACCGTTCGTGGTTGCTCGGTAGACTCTTTGGGGAAGGCAGAACGAATCGATTTGACCTCGCCAGAATAAGCGCCTGCGTAGCCTGCGGCACGTCCCGCACCCGTGTCACCCGTACCATCAGTAGAAGCATGCAACGGCACAACACTGGTGGAGCTCGCCGCGATCGGAGTCTCATCCGATACCGGCTGGGGTGCGAAAAGAGACGAATAATCCGGCAACTCCGCCCGACCTGCGATGAGCGTAAGTGCGTCCAGAGAACTGTGGAACTCTTCGCTCTTCACAACAAAACGAACGTCATCAAAAATGTCATCCGCCGACCGTCCCAAAATTCGATCCAGAGTGGCCAGCATCACCGCCTGCGGACACGCATTGAGAAAAATATAGCAATATTCCTTGTCGGCCGTTATCAGGTCACCCGGACGTTTCAGCCCGCTGTTGGTGAGAATGTCGGTCATGAGAAAATCTGCATTGGGCTTGCCAATGATCAGCGCACTGGGGATGCTGAGTGTTTCGCCTTGCGAGAGAATGGCCTGAACCTCGCGCACAAAGCGAGTCGGCTGGAGGTATCCGCGCAAACGCGTGGGCAGGACGCTGGTAAGGGCCGCTTCAAAGTTGATGTCGACATCGCGGGTAAACACTTGCCCCATCAATGAGTCCAGCAACAATGGCAAACGGCTTGCAGGCACATCACGATTAACAATCAGGTTGACACCCAGGCGTAGCAGCAGTGCCTCATTCTGGTATCGCAGTGAGGCATCTTTTTCCTGCACCACGATTCGGGCCCGCCGACCCAAGGATAAACGCAGCGTGTGAACCGCCTCGGCAAGTTGACGCAGGTTGGTGTCGCGCTCATAGGTCAACAGGCAGGTGGCCGTGCGTTTGCTGCGCGTGGCATGCATCATGCCGACAAGAGTTCCCACATGGTGCCAGGTGCCCTTCATCTGCTTCGCCAGGCTACCCAGATCCGGATCCATGTAAAAGAAATGGAGTTCGGC
>JBPOIP010000078.1:0-7382 GCA_052034395.1 Pseudomonadota bacterium | reverse complement strand
CCCAGGGTTTGCCGGGTCGCCAGGTTCAGGGCGCGCACGGCTTCGTCATGGGTCAGCGGCGCCTGCTTCTGCAAGGCGCTGGCTTGTGCCTGAAGTGAACGCATACGCTGCAACTGGGCGTCCAGTGTGGCCGCCTGTGCCGTTGCCGTGCGCAGCGTCTTGAGAGAAGGTGCCAGCATGAGCTGCCACAACAATCCCGCCAGCACCAGCACCAGTGCCGCCACAAGCCAAGCCCGTTCACGGGCAGCCAGCCCCGACCAGCGCGCCTGCAGCGCCGCAAAACGGTCAGACGAGTCGATGCGGTCCGATCGGGGGCTCATGGTCGACCCTCCGGTTTGATGAGCACGCCGCTGTCGCGCGCCTCGACGGTGTAGCCATACGCCTGCATGCGCGAATTCACGCTACCGATGTCGGCGTCGATGGCGGCGGGCCATTTCAGCTGCAACTCATTTGCTACAAATTCAATAGCTTGTGGTGTAGGTAATTCGGGGGCTGCGACCTGAAATTGCCCGAGCATGGCTTCCAGATCGCCGTTGGACGCCACCCCGCTTTGACGCTGCAGACTGGCAAGGGAGCGTTCCATTTGCCGCGTGGCGTCCACCACCACGTGCACGTCGGGAAAGGTCGTGGTCAGGATATCCCGCACGGCTGCGCGCTTGGAACGCAGAGCGGCTTGCTCGGTCCACGCCCAGACCTGAAGACCTGCCAGGTTGACGACCACCACCGCCAGGGCCGCCCACCGGGCGGGCTTCCACTCTGGCGCACGCAGCAAGCGGTCCGTCCAGCCCGACAGACGCTTGCGGGTGCGGGCACTGCGACTGTGCAGCAGCTCGAACTGCGCCAGGTCCCAGGCGGACCCGGCAGCTGCCAGTGCGCGCTGGGGAGCGGTCTGCAAGCGCACAGCGCCGCTGAAACAAGACTCTGCCAGACTGACAACAGCCGGCTCTGCCGAAATCTGTGACTCGGCAACGGCATCGCCACCGCCGGCAAGCAGAGCCACTGCGGAAGCGGTCAGCGGCACCACACATACGCCACTGGCGTCACTGCAGACCAGGCGCACATTGTCCGGTGTGCCCGCCACATGCAGTGAAGGGCCGGTCTGCGCCGCGCCAGGCTCCATTTCGGGCACGATGCGGCTCACCACGCGTCCGGCCTCTTCCACTGCAAGCAGCCAGGCGTGGAGCCAATCCCGGTTGCAGGCGGCGACCCAGAGGGGTTCGCCCGCACGGGCCTGGGGCTGAATCGCAAAATGCAGTTGCTCGGGCTCGTCAAGCAGGCGCTCTTCCAGGAGCCCGTCGAGCACCGAACGCAGTCGCGACTGGCTCTTGTCCTGCAGCAAACCCCGCTCCAGTGTCCCCTTGGGTAATGTCACACGGTGCCAGGACAGTTGTCCAATGGGAAGCACCGCCACGACTTCAGCATCCGCTGGGCCGGTCCACAGTGATAGTGGGGCCTCGGTGTGCTGCGAGACTGTCTGCCCGTCATGCGTCAGCACCAGACTGCAGGGCAGGGTAGCGGCAGGCAGACTGGCTGGAAAGGTAACGATCAGGGTAGACATGCGGATGTTTCTGGGCGATGTCATTGTAGGGTGACGTTCTGCCCGCCTTGCCCGCTCTGCGAGCCGCGGTCACGCCACACGGTCTTGACCGTCAGTCCTTCACGCTGGACCAGTGATCGCTCTTCCACCACGTTCTGCTCCATGCGCAGGCGACCCTGCACCTCAAAGAAACGTGAACTCACACTGTGCTGGGTGTCATTGAGCTCGCCTGCAACGCCACCGGCCACTTTTGCAACATCGGCGAGCATGCGAAAGTGGCTTGTCTGCCGGTTGGCAACGATTTGCTGCGCCTGTGCCAGGTCCAATCCTGGGATACAGGCGTACAGCACCGTTGCACCCGCCGTATTGAGATTGACCGGTGTGCGAACCGGCAGTACGGTGATGTGTGCAGCCAGTCGCTCCAGACTGATGGCCGACAGACCCAGCCAGCGCAACTGATCGACCCGCTGGGGCACCAGCGGGGCCAGCCGGGTCGATCCGTTCTCAACGGAGCGGTCGTTTGCAAACCGCAGGTTTTCAACCACGGCGGCAAGCTCCGAGGGCGGTAAGCCCAGCTGCGTGAAGAGCCTAGCGAATGCGCGAACCCAGGGCTCGGAGACCTTTGCGTTTTCGACAAGGTTCAAAACGTTCATGCGCGACTGCAAGTCGGTGATGCGCCCCGACAGGAAGACCTGGTCGGCCTGATCCGTTGTATCAGCCGATGGGTTCTTGCCAGCTGCCAGAAAGGTGGACAGCCGGGCCTCCTCCAGGGGTACGGCCCATGGCTCGCCCAGGTGGTCGGCACCACCGGATCGGGCATCTTCCCGCAGAATCAACCGCGCCCAGTCGAGTGCGCCGGTGAGAATCCACAGTGACTGTGTACGGGTGCGTTCGGCAGTCTCCACCTCCACGCTGCGCCACTGCTGCCACAGGGCGGCCGCGGCCATGCTGGCGACGAGGACCACGGTCAGCATCGCCGTCAGCAGCGCTGCCCCGCGCTGAAGCCGCATCATGATTTGCCCCCACCCAGTGTGGGGCGCGCCCAGTCACGCACGAGATTGCCACCGATGGCATCGCCCGCAGGCAGTGTCAGCACGAGCCGTACACCGTCGGGCACATTCAGTTCGGCACCGGGCGACTTGTCTTTGCCTTGCGCTGCCGGTGCCGGCGCCCCATCACTGGACAGCGGATTGGTCCATGCATCCGAACGAAAATAAAAAACTTTCCACTGGTCCAATGCGGCAACAGCAACCTCCAGCCGCTTTTCTGCGTCGCCCGGGTTTTGCCCCCATTGGGCCGCGCTGGCCCACGCGCCCTGCAACTCGCCCCGGGTGAGAATGGGGGCGGACTGCCAGCGCAACCACTGGCCACGCCCCTCCACCAAACGGCGCGTCCATGCCACCACCAATAGCCCGTCACCAGGCGCGCTGGTGCTGCGCCGCGTGATGCGCAGGGCACGGCCGTCCCAGTCCAGGGCAGCGCTGCCGGGCATCTGCACCATGGCGTCTAGATCGGCAGACCACTGCGCGAGCCCGGCCTGCAGGGTCATGAGCTGATCAGAGCGCTGGGTCAGGCGTTCCTGGGTACGGGCCATGCCATCGAGCCCACGCCAGCTCAATCCTGCCATCAGGGCCATGACGCCGATAGCGACCAGCAATTCGATCAAAGTGAAGCCACGCGCCTTCATCAGTAGCGCCCCACCACCGTTGACAGCGCGAGCATCGGTTTATCCTGCTGGGCAACCCGGGCTTCAACCCGCAGGAAATTGGGATTGGGTGTGGGGCGCACCGACAGTGTCACGTTCAGAACCCGCCCGGCCTGTTCACAGGGCGCGGTGTTGTCCCCCACTGCGGGCATCTGCCGCGACAGGCGGACCTGAACCATGGCGTTTTCAGCGCACAGCTGGGCCACCAGCAGATCGCTCTGGCGTTCGGCATTGCGCACGAGTGCCGCACTGGAACGCACGCCAGCGGCCAGCGCCACCGCCACGATGCCCAACGCCACCAGCACCTCCACCAGCGTAAAGCCCTGCAATGTCCAGCATCGCCGATTGTGCAGATGACGGTGCAGATTCATGGTTTTTGGGCGGCGGCGCCATCGTCCGGTTGCACCGAGAACGGATGCACCCCATCGGTCATTACCAGCAGGCTGTGACCGGGGCGGGAACGCGACTCCAGCCGGATGCGCTGCGGGCCAATGATGGGTTCTGGTCCCAGTGTTACCGGGCCTTTGGCGGCGGCGCGCACATCGGAGTCCAGCCAGCCCGACGGCAAGGATTCCGCTCTTGCACCTTCAAACACAAAGCCGGAATCGGTGCTGCGCCAGCGGATGGCATTGGCCGTCATGCGCGACTGGGCACGGGCAGAATCGAGCAACGCGGCCAGCCGCTGTGCCTCGCGCTCCAGCCGCGTTTGGGAGGAGTCGCGCAGCGCCAACCCGACACCGGCCGTTGCGATGGCCATGATGGCCAACACCACCAGCAGTTCCAGCAGGGTGAACCCGTTATTCCCAGCTTCCGATGTCCGCATCTTTGCCCTCACCACCGGGCTGCCCATCTGCGCCGAAGGAGAGCACATCCACTTCCGCCCGGACGCCCGGATTGAGGTACTGGTAGGGACGACCCCAAGGGTCATTGGGCAATTTGTCCAGGTAGTGCTTCCAGTTGATGGGAACGGGACTTTCAGTGGGCTTGACGAGCAGTGCCTGCAGACCCTGAGCCGACGTCGGGTAGCGCTGGTTGTCGAGCTTGTAGAGCTTGAGCGCCTGCAACAGGTTGTTCACGTCGGTCCGGGCTGCGGTCACCCGGGCGTCATCCGCACGGTCCAGCACATTGGGAACGATCAGTGCGGCCAGCACACCAATGATGACCAACACCACCATCAGTTCGATCAACGTGAATCCAGCTTGGCGCAGTCGCGCTTTCAAACGCTGGGGTATCGGGGTTTGAAGGGGTTGTAGGTTCATGTTCGAGTCCATCATAATCGCGCCATGCAAACAAATGCCATCTACTCCGCTAGCACCAAAGCCCTTGCTTTTGCATTCGCGGCTCTGGCAGCCCTCAGCGCCAGCTATTGGGTATTAAAAAGTACGCAGACCCACAGTGTATCGATTGCGTCCGCCACTCCGGATGCCGCACCGGTGCTGGAGCCCGGTGCGGTTGCGCGTGCGTTGGGCGTTGCCCGCACCGCCGGACCGCAAGGTGCAGGCGCTACAGAGTCTCGCCCCAATCTGGTCTTGCTGGGCGTTGTGGCCAAAGGCACACGGGGCGGGGCGGCCCTGATTTCCATCGACGCAAAACCCGCAAAACCTTATCTGGTCGGCTCTGCGATCAATGACCAGTGGGTACTGCAGTCGGTTTCTGCACGCAGCGCCGTGCTGGCAAGTCGTGTTGACGGACTGGCACAGACGACACTGGAACTGCCTGCACCCGGCAAATAATGGCGCCCGAACGCCGCCCGTCACTGGACATGCTGCGCGGCGTTGCCGTCCTGTGGATGACAGCCTTTCATTTTTCCTTTGACCTCAACCATTTCGGATTCATTCACCAGGATTTTTACCGCGACCCCGTTTGGACCGTTCAGAGAACCTGCATATTGAGCCTGTTTCTTTTCTGCGCGGGTTTTGGTCAGGCCATTGCGGTACGCGCGGGACAGACGTGGGGTCGTTTTTTCCGGCGCTGGATGCAAGTGTTCCTCTGTGCACTGGCAGTCAGTGCCGGCTCCGCGTTCATGTTTCCCAACAGCTGGATTTATTTTGGCGTACTGCATGGCATTGCGCTGATGCTCCTGATTTGCCGTGCCAGCGCGACGTGGGGCGCGTGGTTGTGGGTCACAGGAGGCTGCGTGGTGCTGCTGGGCATTGGTGCACCGGGTTTGCATGCTGCCTGGCACCTGCCTTCCGCACTCGACTCCCCCTGGCTGAACTGGCTGGGCCTGATCAGCCGCAAGCCCATCACCGAAGACTATGTTCCGCTCTTGCCCTGGTTGGGCGTGATGTGGTGGGGCATGGCTACCGGTCAATGGGTCATGTCAAGGCAATGGACACACCGGTTTGCCGTCGGCGACAACACCGGCCCCGCGGCGGCCCTGGCATGGGTTGGCCGCTGGAGCCTGAGCTGGTACATGCTGCACCAGCCCCTGCTGATCGGCTTGCTGACCGTTGCGTCCTGGTTGATGGCACAACCGGCAGGCTGACCTCCTGCGTCCTGCGAGGCCTAAAACTCGAAACTGTAGGCGTAGTGCCCGACTTTCAGCTCCATCGGGAAAATGATGGCAGAGCGAAACGCATCGATGGCTTTGAGTTCAGGTTGCGGTGCATTGGGACTGGTGGGCTTGACCGACTTGAGCTTCAAATTGGCTGCGGGGTGGGAAATGAAAAATTTGACACCTTTCACTTTCCCGGGTGCCCGGACATCAAACGAGAAACTGTTCACGGTCCCCTTGTAGGGATCGGAGACAACGCGCTCGCGTGCACGCCACCAGGCGGCAATTTCCTCACCGGACACCGTCCACACGTCCGTGTGGTGCTCCTGCAGGCGCTTGATGTAAGGGGGTGTAAGTTGCGCCATCAGCCCCTCGGGACCGTAATTCTGCGAGTGAACCGACAGCACGCCCAACGCCCCGGCTTCATGCAGATAGTCAAAATCGAGCCGGATCGATTCTGACGCCTTTTCGAGACTCAGGCGCATGCCCTTGTAGTTCAGGTCATCCATCTGGGTGCGGGGCATCACGACGATAGCGTCTTCCGTACTGAGCGTTGGCTCCGCGGCGGAGAATCCCGGCACGCGGGACTCGGAAGACGCGGGGTCAGCCACATGGTGACGCACCCCCACTTTTCTCAGCAGCTTTTCCGTGGTTTCATCCCAGGATTCGGTCGGCGCCCTGAAACCGGACATTTTTGCCTGCGCGCGTGAGCCCACAACGTCCTTCATCTCGGTAACCATGGTGTCGATGCGGTCGGCCTGAACTTCGGCGGATTTCCCCTTGAATCCGACATGGACCTCACCGTGGTAGGCGATTTCGTGCTTTTCCGACAGCTTCTTGACGATATCGCGGTTTTTCACAGCAAGGCTGGTCAGGCAGTAAAACGTTCCACGGATGCCGGACGCGTCGAGCTCTGCGGCAAAGTTCAATGCGTTGCTGAATTTGTCTTCCGTATCCATTTCCAGTAACTGCGCCGACAACGCACTGTCGGGCCACGCAGACTTGTAAACCATGGGCTTGTGCCTTAGCCAGGCAATCACAGAGTCCATCAGCCGGGGCAGCACCAAGCGCTCGTCATATTCCCAGCTCGACTCCGCAAATCCCAGGTACACACGCCGGGAGTTGCCCTGTTCATGAAACGCGATTCCGCCATTCGCGGCCATTGGCCCTGGGAATCGCTGCCAGTCGAAATAGCGACCCGCCAGATTGGAGGACGCTACGCGCAAGGGCATTTCTCCGATATTTCCCAGAAAAATGCGTTGTCCACCCGGCAAACCCCAGGTCACCGGATGATCACCAAAGGTGTTGATGAAACCCAGATCATCCTTTGGCGTCACTGGGCCTAACACCTTCATTTTCAGCAGGTCCTCGATGAATCCATATCCCGCCCACTGACCTTTGCCGTTGCGCGCACCTGTGCCCCAAGTCACCAAAATGCTGCCCCCGGCGTCCGCAAACGTCTGAATCGCCTTGCGTTCCTTGTCGTCGAGCAGTATCGCTGATCCAAGGATCAGCACGCCGGGCTTCAATCCGGCCAGCAGGCTGTCCCGCGATACTTCGCGATTGGCATTGCCATAAAAACTGCGCAAATATTCCCGCCAGCGGGTCTTCAGTGCATCGTAGTTTGATCCGTTGCTGGAAAA
>JBPOIP010000211.1:0-7572 GCA_052034395.1 Pseudomonadota bacterium | reverse complement strand
GTGCCGACTATGGTTTCCAGCTCGTCACGCTCTCCAACGGCACCGAGCGCGCCTACATCACCAGCCAGCCGTCTTACCAGGGACGCGATGACAGTTCACACCCGACCCACCGCTTGACAGACGAAGGTCGCAAGTATGTCTGCTGGGATAGTCCGGTTCGTGGTCGCGAAGCGATCAAGGGCATTGCCGCGCTGTGGGCCGATTGCACCCAGGAATACATCAAGACCGGCAAGCGCTTCGGGCCAGTCTAAACCCAACCAACAGGAGTACATCATGAACTACGTTATCCCAAGCACCCACCACATTGCCTCATCCGATGGCAGTGTCAAGGCCACATTCATCAGCGGCCCCTTTGGCGTAACCAGCACGGTCACCGTGACAGGCGTAAAACACCATGTGAATTTTGATCCACACAGCAAGGCTGACGTCCAGGAGTGGGCCAAGCTCCTGGATCAACTGGCCCAAAGCATCAAGACCTTCGGTCAGGCAGATGCTATGACTGCTACCCGCCCCGAGGCTGACCGGATCTCGCAACTGACACCAACTACTGAGGCCCCAGCGAAGGTGCAAGTCAATCCCCTGGATGAGATCATGGTCGCAGAAACCGACCTGGACAAGGGCGCACAAACCTTCTACTGCATCAGTCGAGCTGTCTACAAGCAAATCCACGACAAGATCGGCAAGCACCAGCCTGAGCTCGGCGGCATGCTCGGCGGCAGTCGCAAAGATCGCACGATCACGCACTTTCACTTTGATGCGGGAGCAGACACATCGGGGGGGACCTATAGCCCTGATACGAGCACGCTCAACCAAGTGCTCAGCAGTTGGAACGACCAGGGCATTGATCTGGTGGGGATGGTGCACTCACACCCCAAGAATTTCATGCGCCCGTCCTATGGCGACGAAATCTACGCCAAGGCGTTCCTGAAAGCCTGCAAGGACATGGACGACTTCTTCATGCCAATCGTTCAATCCGAGAGAAACGGCCACTTTGCCGTCAATGGCTATGTGGTGTCCCGCCGCCCGTCGGGCCATCACCGTCTGGCCCCTGTGGACTATCGCCTCGTCTAACCCAAGGAGAACTGAAATGATCGACATGAACGTGAATGGTCTTGATATCTTCAACCGCGTCGCCGGTGCATACGATTTGCCGCTGATGGCGCAAAGCCGTGTTTTCGTGTTCGGCTCCGGTGGCTCGCGGGACTACACCGAGCAGATCGCACGCTGTGCTGTGGGTGAGATAGTGGTCGTTGACCCCGATACCTCCAGCGATACCAATATCGGAACCCAGTTTGCCTATGTGTCCGATATCGGGCGTCCCAAGGTGGAGGTGATCAGTGAGCGCCTGCTCGACATCAATCCAAACCTGGTGGTTCAAACCGTGGCCCGTCGCGTGCAAGAGCTGAGTATGAGCGAATTGGAGCGCCTGTTGTTTCAGCCTTTTGACGGCAGAGCCGCCCCCAAACAAGTACTCCTAGCCTTGCACACCGACGATTTTCAGACGCAGGCCTTTGGCAACCGCGTCGCACTGCACTTCGGGATTCCCACGGTCTCTGCGCAGGTCTATCAGCAGGGCTTTGGGGGTGAGGTCACCTATACGCACCCGGACACGACACCGGCCTGCAACCGCTGTGCACTGGCTGGACGCTACCGCGCCTATCTGGAGGAAGGCTATACCAATCAGGTGACTTCACGCGGCACACCCATCTGGAGCACTACGGCAATCAACGCTTTGGCGGGACAGGTCACTATGATGGTGTTGCATCACAACAGTGATCACTCCCGCTGGAAGGGACTTCTGGCAAAAGCGGGCAATCGCAACCTGATTCAGATGAAGTTTGCGCCAGACTTCCCGTTGCCCGCTTTTGAGCGGGTGTATGGCAACGCAGACAAAGGTGCGATGTTCTTCGGCGAGACGGTCTGGCTGCCCCAACAAGCCGATCACCCTGATACCAACGGTTGTCCAGTCTGCCCGGATTGCGGTGGCACTGGCGATTTGCACGATGCTGTCGGTTCCTTCGCCGATGACCTGTACGCCATGCGCACGGCGCCCAGCACTACTACCGTGGAGGCCGTATGAACGAGTTCGCAATGGCAAGTGATGCCGACTTTGCAGTACTACAGAGCCGCTGCCAAGATCAATGCGCCATCTTTCCGGCTCGACGCCTGCCACCGCGATGCTCGCGCGAACAGGCCAGGGTTGGCGTTGAGTCAATTGACGGGGGAACTGTCAACTTACTCATAGACCAAGGGATTTCCTACAGTGGTGACAACGGCAGACTCAAGGCTTTGTTTCGTGATGGCAAGCTTGAATTCTCCGACTTTTCTGAACTCAAGTTCTTTTTGCGTAGCGATCTTGGATGTGAGTTCGGCCTGGTCCCCAACGGAATATTCAGTAGGTTCGGTGATGATGTGGCTACACCAGTCGTTCCCTCACCGACTCACCGAGCATTGACACCGGATGCGTCTGGCGGGATGACTGACTTTGACAGGATCGAAGAACACTTGGACCGTCCAAAAGAGAAAACGGTAATTGATGCTTCCGTCCTGGCACAGGCGCTGAAGCAGCGCGTCATTGGCCAGGACTCCGCCATTGAAGTATTGGCCGGTATGGCTGCGCGCCAGGTTAACCGTAGTCAACCACGTCGCCCGGCCTCGGTCTTTATGATTGGTACTACCGGAGTTGGAAAGACAAAGGCAGCCATGGCGTTGGCCGAGTGTCTGGGCGAGCAAGGGGCCCCATTCACCTACTTGCGTTTGGACATGAGCGAGTACCAGGAGCAGCACCGCGTTTCCCAGTTGCTCGGTGCTCCGCAGGGATACCTTGGGCATGATGAAGGTGCGCAATTGACCAACTTTTTGGCTGAAAGTAGCAAATGTGTGGTGTTACTGGATGAAATGGAGAAGGCCCACCTTGATGTGTTCAAGGCGTTGCTGAGTGTCTTCGACACAGGTCGCATTTCTTCACCAAAGGCTATCAATGGGAAGTACGAGATTGATTGCAAGGAAACCATTTTTGTAGTTACCAGCAACCTGGCCGCAGATGCGTTGTTGGCCGCGGTGGATGAAGCACCTTCCACGCAAAACATTGATGCTTTGTGTCGTAAGCATCTGACGAACCAAAGAATCTTGCCAGAACTGGTGGGCCGAATTGGTGCCTTTTGTCTCTTCAGACCGCTGAAACCGGCGCAGCGCGCGCGTATCCTGACCATGGCGATTGCCATGGTGGCGCGTGAATACGGGGTGGAAGTGGAGTACGTTGCGCCCGATGTGGTGATTCGACTGCTCGATGAGTCCGATAGCAGCTTTGGGGCACGCCCGGACGAGCAGACGGTAGACCGTATCTTTGGAGAGACTTTTGCGCAGGCGCGCAGCAACGGTGTGCAGTCCCTCCGTCTGTTGACCTATCCAACAGATCTCTGCGTGGCCTAAGAAACTCAGGAGCATGCAATGGGATTCCTCAAAAGCTTGGCTTACCTTCTCCCGATTCGTATGGGGCGGCGACGCGACGCTGACTTCACCTCTCTGAGCAGCCGGATCATTTGCAACCGTAGGGACCCGAACTCAGGGGTGGTGCTGCTGGGCGATGCGCTAGAGAATACACGCGACGAATTCTTTGGCTTGATCAGAAGGGCGCCAAACAGCGCAATAGTCCTGCGCGATGAGCACAATCACATCCGTGGCAGTGCTTCACCACTGGACCGAAGGCGGTCATAACGGGTGCGTTGAATACACCCGCAATGAAGAATCATTCAATCCTGGCCGGATGCTCCTAAAATTCGGAGAATCATCAGCAACAAAAGAAAACCTTTGAATCTCAGGGGTGCACAACCGGGAGTGTCCATGCCAAAGAGCCATGTCAGTGACGAATTGAAAAAGAACGTGGAAGAACTTCGTGCCTGGATGCGGGGCTACATCAACGGTGCTGACGGTGAAAGCCTGTCCGAGAGTGCCTTTCGAATTTTCAATCGCTGCGAGAAGGTATGCGACGATCTGCTGAACGGCAAGGAGGCAATTCCCGTGTATTTGGAAACCGTCGACATGACGTTGCTCGACAAGAAATCGAATCGCCGCGCTGTCCTCCAGGTCATGATTATTAAGTGCCTGAAGCAGTTGGCAGATGCCCTCCCGGAGGATCGACATTGGTTTCTTGATCGGGTCGTAGCGTTGAGTGAAAGCGTGCCGACGGGAGTGCAGCCCGTGTTAATGCCAGACTCAGAGCGCGGCCAACATTCCTCGCCAGGTGGATTCATGGCGCACGCAGCCAAAGATTTTTTTGGTGTCAGGGTGCGCAGTGTATTGAAGCGGCTGGACGACATTTATCCACATGCGGCGTTCGAAGAACTGGCGCCCGAGGAATACGATCATGGCGACCCAAATAATGTTGCCTGTTGGGGTCATGCTTGGACTCAGGCAACGGCTGCAGTTGCCACAAATTGGCTGCAACATGAAGGCGGAAATACGATTGACGGAGTTGTCCAGCTCATGCTGGCAGGTCGCAGCGATAGTCTGGTGCCGAAGAAACGCGGGATAGGAACACTTCCTTCGGATGATCCAGAGCTGCGACTCGAACTAACCGCGCGTCCGCTGTTGTGCCAGGTTTTGCATCACAATCCGCACATCGGTGACAACGCCTTTGAGGTGGTTTATCTCAATCCTCGCTACATTGGATCAGAGCCCCGCGGGGGTGTCAGTCATCCGACTGCAAGAGGACTTATAGACATCTATTTCACGACTTGGGTCGAGTCTTTTGCTACTCAACTGGTCGGCTATAAACCAACCTTTTAGATAATGAACACCACCACAGCACGATCCGAGGCACTTCAGTCCATCAGTCAAGATGTATTGGCTGATAAGTTCAGCAGAGGAACTGAAAAGACCATTGCCGATGTCAACCTGCGTGTCGCACGAGCGTTGGCGGCGGTTGAGGCACCTGATCAGCAAAAGTTGTGGGAAGAAAAGTTTTTCGATACCCTGCAGGCTGGTTTTTTGCCTACAGACCGAATTCAGGCTGTGGCTGGCACCGAAATGGCGGCCACACTAATCAATTGTTTTGTTCAACCCGTTGGTGACTTCAACGCGAGTGTTGAAGATGGCCACCCCGGCATCGACACCGCGCTGACCGAGGCGGCGGAAACCATACGCTGTGGTGGTGGCGTGGGTTACGATTTTTCACGTTTTCACCCCCATGGTGCCTGGGGCGGCAGTACACAAAGCAGTGCCTCGGGCCCGGTGAGCTACATGCGGGTGTTTGACCGTTCCTGCGAAACCGTTGAAGCTGCTGGTGCCAGACGTGGCGCCCAGATGGGTGTTTTACGCTGCGACCACCCGGATATTGAAGAATTCATTCACGCCAAGGACAAGGGAGACCTGAAGAGTTTCAATATTTCGGTCGGCGTTACTGATGAATTCATGAAAGCCGTGCAAGAGGATGCCGATTTTGCGCTGGTGCACCGTGCAGAGCCAGGTCAGGGCCAGAAAGAGACCGGGACCTACCAGAACAAAGACACAGCCATATGGGTTTACCGCAAGCTCAAGGCCCGCGCACTATGGGACCAGATCATGCGGTCGACCTATAACCATGGCGAGCCCGGCGTGCTGTTTTTGGACCAGATCAACCGTGACAACAACCTGTCGTACTGCGAAACCATTGCCAGTACCAACCCCAGTGCCGAGCAGCCCTTGCCACCTTACGGCTGCTGCTGCCTGGGCTCCATTGATCTGACCCGATTTGTTCTTGAACCGTTTTCCGATACAGCGCGCTTTGACGAAACTGCTTTTGTGGAGGTTTCCAAAGTGGCGGTGCGCATGCTGGACAACGTGCTGGAAGCCACTGCCTGGCCTCTACCGCAACAACAGCAGGAAGCCTGCAGCAAACGCCGCGTGGGGCTGGGGTTCACCGGTCTGGGCGATGCACTGGTCATGCTGGGGTTGCGTTACGACACTTCTGCTGCACGCGAGAAGGCCCGCAAAATAACGGAATTGATGCGTGATACGGCCTACAGCGCGTCTGCCGATCTGGCCGGTGAGCGTGGCGCTTTTCCGCTCTTCAATGCGGACTTGTACCTGAGCGGCCAGACTTTTGCATCGCGACTGCCCACTGAACTGAAGGAGCGCATCCGCAAACAAGGTTTGCGCAACTCGCACCTGCTGTCCATCGCACACACGGGCACCATCAGTCTGGCTTTTGCCGACAACGTCAGCGATGGCATTGAGCCCGCCTTCAGCTGGACCTATACCCGCAGAAAACGCATGGTGGATGGCAGCTACAAGGATTACGACGTGGAGGACCACGCCTATCGGCTGTACCGCCAACTCGAAGGTGCGGACGCGGCCCTGACAGCTGCTTTTGTAACCGCGCTTGAAATGAGTGTCCAGGCACACGCCGAGATGGTAGCGGCTGTTGCCCCTTACATCGACACGGCCATTTCCAAGACTGTCAATGTTCCGACCGACTACCGATACGAAGATTTTCAGGATCTTTACACACAGGCCTGGAAGTCCGGCCTCAAGGGTCTGGCAACCTACCGCCCCAACAGCTTGCTGGGTTCGGTATTGAGTGTTACACCAACACCGAGTGCAGCCAAACCGCTGAAGATCGACGGTGCAAATCACCGCTTTCCCGCGCCGGTGTTGTCTTCCTTGCGCAAGCCTGGTTGGCCAGAACTGCCCGGTGGTAACCCGGCCTGGACGTTCATGGTGCACCACCCCTTTGGAGATTTTTCACTCTTCAGTGGCGAGCACAATGCACAAGTAGGTGGCACATCACAGATGAACAGCATTCCCACAAAAACCCAACTGCCCCCGACCTTGGCAGGCCATGTTTCTGCTGGACAGGCGTCAACGGTTGAGGCGTTGATCAATCCTGCGAGGCATAGGGGTGGCGCTGGCGCCTATTTTGCTCAAAGTGGGCGCGGCGATGAAGTGCTGCAGGAAGACGATGTATTCGAACTAAGCAGCAAACGCCTACAGGCCGCGTCTGCGGTTGATATGCCCAATGAATGCATTGGTAGTGTGAAGCTGGATATCACTGCAATCTCGCCCGCCCACGACCAATGGATCAGTTTGGCGTTGATCGTTCGTTATGAGGGAAACTGGTACGCGGTTGATCTTGAAGTAGTCGAAGATGAAGTTCAAGACGATGTTATGTGGCTTTCGAGTGATCCGGCGTCAGTCGGACCCTGGTCGATGGAGGCCCTGCGCAGTGCCTTTGCTTCGGCAAAGTGGGTGTATCGCCTGGCTGGACTCGGTGTGTTTGTCGCAGGATCTGTCGATCTCGATTCAGCACGTGCTGACGTGTAGTTGCAAACACTGCTCAGTGGGCAGGGCCGAAGTCTTTGCCACTATTGATGTAGTCTTGGGTGTATTCAGCCCACAGCGCGATGATTCTTTTCATCACGGCGCGGTCTTTTAGCCCAGGATTCCAGCTGACGCACAACCGGCCGCCTTCGTCTGTCAAGCGGTGGGTCGGGTGTGAACTGTCATCGCGTCCCTGGTAAGACGGCTGGCTGGTGATGTAGGCGCGCTCGGTGCCGTTGGAGAGCGTGACGAGCTGGAAACCATAGTCGGCAC
>JBPOIP010000183.1:0-17816 GCA_052034395.1 Pseudomonadota bacterium | reverse complement strand
ACAAGGTGGCGAGGATTTTTTGCAAAATCCCTTCAAGATGGAAGCTGTCCGGCAGTTCGGCCAGGATGACCGTGAACTCATCGCCCCCCATGCGTGCCACGGTGTCGGACTGTCGCACGCAGGCCCGAATGCGCCGTCCGGCCTCCACCAGTAATTGGTCGCCGTGGTCATGACCCAGTGTGTCGTTGATTTCCTTGAAGTGATCCAGATCGATGAACAGCAGGGCAAGTCGCAGGCTGTCGCGCTTGCACTTGCGTATTTCCTGTTCGAGCCGGTCCCGAAGCATGCGCCGGTTGGGCAGACCTGTGAGGGTGTCATAAAAGGCCTGCTGGCGAATCAGCGCTTCTGATTCCTTGCGGCTCGTCACGTCCGTGAATGTACCAATCATGCGCGATGGGCGACCTTGCTCATCCCGTTGGATAACCATGCCGCGGCTCAGCACCCATTTCCAGCTACCATCCTTGCAGCGGATGCGGTGTTCATTCTGGTAGGTGACCATGCGCCCTTCAAAATGCTCAGCGCGGGCGCGGCGCATCTGTTCAATGTCATCCGGATGGGTATAGCTGTCCAGCTCCATGGCGGAATAGCCCGGTTCACCAACGTCATAGCCGCACATTTGCAGAAGACGCGGCGATACAAACTCTTCGCCCGTCTGCACATGCCAGTCCCACACGCCGTCGCCAGTGCTCTCCAGCGCAAGCTTCCAGCGGTCTTCACTTTCCCGGACGGCAGCCGCAGCCTGAACGTAGTCGGTTACATCGGTAAACGTGCGCACCATGCCGCCGTCAGGCAATGTCTGTGTTTGCACCTCCAGCGTGCGCCCGGCAGGCGTTACGCGCAGGTATTGGTTGGGCATGCGATCGGGCGCGCCGTCGGCCACTCCGATCACGTAATCGCGTGCCGGGGAGTCGACCAACTGCATGTCGGGGCCAAAATCCCCGCGCTCCAGCTGGTAGCGCGTGAGTTCCTGCAGGCTTGGCTGGGTTGCGAGCAGCTCGTGCGAAAAGTTCAGCAATTCACAGACTTTGGGGTTGAATTTGCGCACCCGTTCATTGGCGTCGACCAGCAGGATGCCCTGACTGATGCTGGCCAGGGTGGTCTGCAGCAGTTGGGTGTTTTCCAGCAATGCCGTGTTGACCGCCTGCAACGCTTCTTCGTCCAGCTTGCGTCCGGAAATGTCGGTGTGGGTTCCAATCATGCGCACAGGCGTGCCCTGTGCATCCCGTTGAACAACCGTCCCGCTGGTTGAAATCCACTTCCAGGATCCGTCTTTGCAGCGCATGCGGAAGTCGGCGACGTATTTCGGTGCACGGCCCTCGATATAGGCTTTGGCGGCAGCCTGCACCCGGTCCAGATCGTCCGGATGCACCAGCCTGACGAAGTCCTGATAACCCTGGTTCAGCTCGGTGGCCTGGAACCCGATCATCTCTTCCCAGTGTGTCGAGTGCGTCTGCTCTCCGGTAACCAGATTCCAGTCCCACACCCCTACTCCCGAGCCCTCCAGGGCCAGTTTCCATGGGTTTCCCCGCTCCGGGGGTGATAAGAGGTCATCATCCACGGTTGGCAGTATCCCATGGTCTCCAGGCGTCCGGGACACGGGTTTTCATCCATTGCCGCCCAGCAGCCGTGACACGGCATCGACTGGAACCCGGTTTCTCAGGAGGTCAATATGACCCGCATCGGGAACGGCTTCAAACACGGCGTCCATGCCGCGCGCCTGCAGCCGCTCGATGTAGGTGCGTGCCAGGGATGGATCGGTCGTGTCATCACGGGTTCCGGTGAGGGCCAAAACACGCACATTGGCCGGCGTTTCGGAGGTCCACTGCAGGGGGTCTTCGCTGCTCCAGGGCCTTCCGACGCGGTGGGCGCGCCAGGTCCGCATGTCGCAGGGGCAGGCCAGCAGGACAGCTGCCTGGGCAAGACGGGGTTGCAGCCCCATGAGAACGGCGGCAATGGCCGCACCGCCGGAGTGACCCACCAGAATCAGGGTACGCGGTTGATAGTGTTCACGCAGTGCGGCAATGGCCCTGCCAATGTCGGCAACAGTCTGGCGTGGCCAGTTGTCGGCACGCCCGTTGTCAGAGCCGGACGACTGTGCCCCCGTTCCATCCGGGTAGCCGGGACGCACCAGCGCAACCGCCATCAGACGGTGTGCGCCCAGCAGTTGTGCGGTCTGCTCCGCGATGCGAAAGTGGGAGTTGGCCGGCCCCCCGGTGCTGACATTGCCATGCAGCCAGACGACCATGACATCGGGGTTTTGCGGTCCGTAGCGGCGCATCAGCAGGCAATGGCTTTCGCCGGAGACCTTCGTTTCAAAGTCCTGTGCTGCACAGGGGGCGGCCACGGCGGCGCTGGCGCACAGCAGCCAGGTCAGGAGAAGGGCGACATACGTTGGCATGGCCCCTCCACTATACGGCGATTGGCGCGCCGCTTCGCTACGTGACTATTGACTTTCCAGCAGCGCCTCAATGTCACTGGCCATGCTCTTTGGTGTGTCTGTGGGGGCGTAGCGCTTGGTCACCTGACCATTGCGGTCCACCAGAAACTTGGTGAAGTTCCATTTGATGGATTTGGAGCCGAGCAGGCCAGGCGCCTCGCCGGCGAGCCACTGGTACAGCGGATGGGCTCCACTGCCATTGACGTCGATCTTGGCCATCATGGGGAACGTGACGCCATAGTTCATTTGGCAAAACTCGGCAATTTCTTCGTTCGCGCCCTTGTCCTGCGCGCCAAACTGGTTGCACGGAAATCCGAGTATGACCAGTCCTCTCTTGCCATACGTGGTGTGAAGCTCCTCCAGCCCCGCAAACTGTGGCGTGAATCCGCACGCACTTGCGGTATTGACGATCAGCAGCGGCTTGCCTTCATACTGCTTGAGGGCGACGGGCTTGCCGGAGATGGAAAGGGCTTCAAAGTCGTAAACAGTGGTCATGGGATCGTTCGGTGCCAGAGTCAGGGTTGCTAACGATATCACCCTGACCCATTTCGTGCTGCGCGGTCGCGCTATAGCATCTCAACCGTGCAGGTTGTCGTGCCGCGCCACTTCCAGCAGGTGTGCCACATCGGCGGCGTGCTCACGGCAATTGCGTTCATGCCAGCGTTTGATAACCCACATGAATCCGGCCACCACGACACCAAAAACGGTGATGGCACCAAACGCCGAAAGTCCCATGCCGGTGGACAGGCTATAGAACGCCCCCATACCCAGAATGCAGGCCTGTTCGTTGAAATTCTGCACGGCAATGGATCGGCCGGCTCCCATCAGGTTGTGACCCCGGTGTTGCAACAGGGCGTTCATGGGAACCACGAGGAAACCGCCCAAGGCCCCCAGAAGGATCAGGAACGGTGCCGCAACCCAGACATTGCTGATGAAGTTCAGCAGGATCACCAGCAGGCCCATGCCAATCCCAAGTGGAAGTACGAGGGTCGCCTGATCCAGCCGCATGCGCAGTGACGCCGCAACGGCGCCCGCCGCTGTTCCGATGGCCACGACGCCGACCAAGGCCGAGGCCTGCGTCACGGTGTAGCCCAGGGCTGCCGCAGCCCAGGCCAGAACGATGTAGCGCAGATTGCCGCTCACACCCCAAAACAGCGTGGTGGTTGCAAGAGAAATCTGTCCCAGGCGGTCACGCCACAGGCGCAGGTTGCAGATCCAGAAATCGGTGAGAAGCGACGTCAGCCGCTTGGGCAGGGGCCGCATGGGCACTTCGGTCAGGGGGATGCGGGTGTTGAACCAGGCAGCCAGGATGTAGACAAAAATCAGAACACTGATGGCCGACTCCGGCGCCGTATCGATACTGGTGGTGATCACCGGAAAATCAAATGACAACAGGTAGCCCGACATGACCGGACCGACCAGTTGCCCCCCCAGCAACACGCCCAGAATGATGGACGCAATCGTCAGCCCCTCGATCCAGCCATTGGCTTTGACCAGTTGCGAGGCGGGCAGGAGTTCGGTCAGAATGCCGTACTTGGCCGGTGAATAGGCCGCTGCCCCCAGCCCCACGATGGCATAGGCCAGCAGCGGATGGGTGCCAAACAGCATCATCAGACAGCCCACAATTTTGATTCCATTGCTGTAAAGCATGACCCGACCCTTGGGCAGCGCGTCAGCAAAAGCGCCCACAAAGGGCGCCAGGATCACATAGAACAGCGCAAACATGGGTACCAGGGCGGCCTGCTGCCACTCCTGCGCTCCGCTGGTACGCAGCAACTGCACGGCCCCGACAAACAGGGCGTTGTCTGCCAGCGAGCTGAAAAACTGCGCCGACATGATGGTGTAAAAACCGCGTTTCATTCGTGAGGGGTGTGCGCCACGGCAGGGGCCGTTGCGTCCGGTATTGTGTGTGTCTCCAAACGTGTTGCGGTTATAGCATGCCCGGCGGTGTCAAAATCCCGGCAGGCTTTTTGTCCAGAGTATTCGTCATGCCCCGTCCTATCCTTGCCACCATCTATACGCAGGCCCTGCGCAGCAACCTGGCGCGTGCACGCCGTGCGGCGAATGACGCCCGTGTATGGGCAGTCGTCAAGGCCAACGCCTATGGGCATGGCATTGAGCGCGTGTTCGAAGGCCTGCGGGGTGCCGACGGCTTTGCACTGCTGGACTTGAATGAAGCGCAGCGCATACGGGATCTGGGTTGGCGAGGCCCTGTCCTTCTGCTGGAAGGGGCATTTGAGCTGCGCGACCTAGAGCTGTGCTCGCGTCTGGACCTGTGGCACACCGTGCACTGCGATGCCCAGATTGACATGCTGGCCGCTCACAAGACCAATGTGCCGCAGCGCGTATTCCTGAAAGTGAACTCCGGCATGAACCGTCTGGGGTTCGCGCCTGAACGCTACCGCTCTGCATGGACGCGTCTCAATGCACTGCCCCAGGTCGACGAGATTTCACTGATGACCCATTTCAGCGATGCCGATGGACCCAGGGGCGTAGCCGAACAAATGGCGGTATTTGCCGAGACCACGCATGACCTTCCGGGTGAACGCAGCCTGAGCAACAGTGCCGCCGTCCTGCGTCACACGGTTGACCCGGCGCAGACACCTGCGCCGGACCGTGCATGGGTGGTATCGGACTGGGTGCGCCCGGGCATTGCCTTGTACGGCAGCGCACCCGACTTTCCCGAGCACAGCGCAGCCGACTGGGGACTGCAGCCGGCAATGACGCTTGCTGCAAAATTGATAGCTGTACAGGCTTTATCTACGGGGGATAGCGTTGGATATGGCTCAAGTTTTGTGGCGCAAACCGAAATGCGCATCGGCGTGGTGGCGTGTGGGTATGCCGATGGCTACCCGCGGATATGTCCCACCGGTACGCCGGTACTGGTGGATGGCGTGCGCACACAAACGGTGGGCCGCGTGAGCATGGACATGATCACGGTGGACCTCACAGCCGTGCCGAGCGCGAAGCCCGGCAGCGTGGTAACACTGTGGGGATCTGCTGCCAATGGCGCGGTGCTGTCGATTGACGAAGTGGCTGCCTGTGCCCAGACCGTGGGCTATGAGCTGATGTGTGGTTTGGCAGGCCGGGTTCCGGTGGAGGTTGCAGCATGAAGTACGTACCCATTCCTGTTGCCATGCTGGCCGTTGGGCAGCCGTTACCGGTGGATATATGGAGTGCGTCGGGTCAGCTGCTGTTGCGCAAGGGCCAGCCTGTGGTGTCCGAGGAGCACCGGGACAAGCTCCATGCCCACAATGCTTCCAGCACGCCCGCAGACGCCCTGGCCTGGCAGCGCAGCTACGAGCGCATGGTGCACGAGCTGCTCAGCCAGGGCATGGATGTGCAGCAGGTCAGCCGCGCGCCCATGCCCAGCGAGATTCGGGAAACTGACTACGTGGTGGCCAAGCAGCTCAACGGCGGATGGCTCGACTTGCAGGAGGTATTGCGCGGGATTCTGTACCAGGGCGGGTTGGCCATCAATCCGATGGAACGGCTGGCTGGAATCGCAAAGAAAGCATTGGAACTGCTCCAGGAGGATCCCGATGACAGCCTGTTTTGTCTCTTTCAGGCTTTGGCCGACACCACCCTCGGTTACTGCGCAACCCACGCCCTGCTATGCGTGGTAGTGGGTCAGCTGACGGCGCGCAAGCTGGTCATGGCGCAATCCCACCGGGAGGCTTTGGTCAATGCATCCCTGCTCATGAATATTGGCATGGCGCGTGATCAGGATAGTCTGGCGCGCCAGAACTCGGCACCCACCGACTGGCAGCGCCAGTTGATTCAGGAGCACCCCGGCAAAAGCGTCGAAATCCTGCAAGGCTTTGGTTTTGACGACCCCGAAGTGCTGGACCTCGTGCGCTGGCACCATGACCCCGCTACCGATCAGGGATTGGAGAGCATGGTGCTGGCGCGCCGTGTGCTTGCCATGGCGGACAGCTTCATTGCCAAGATGGCGGGGCGCAAGACGCGGGTATCCATGTCCCCGGTGAAGGCGGTCAAGTCCATGGTGATGGGGGCAGAAGGCATCGGGCTGGGCGTGGGATCGGCCATGGCGCAGGCAGCGGGTTTTTATCCGCCCGGAACCTATGTGAAGCTTGCCAACGGTGAAACCGCGCTGTCGGTGCAGCGCGGCGAGCGCGCCAACATGCCCTGGGTCATCAGCATACTGGACAAGGACGGCGTGGCCCTGGGTAAGTGGGTATGCAAGGCAACCACCACACCGGCGACCACGATTGCGTCGGCCGTCACGGCTGAAAACGTGCGTGTGACGGTCAACATCGACAAAGTGCGCAAAGCCCGGGAGCGAATCCGAGAGCTGTAATTGCGTACAGTATGATGGTGCCATGGCCAAAGAAAAAACCATCTACACCTGCACCGAATGCGGTGGCACCAGCCCCAAGTGGCTGGGCAAGTGCCCGAGTTGCACGGCCTGGAATACGCTGATCGAGTCGGTCGCCGAATCCGCGTTGCCCGCCAAAAACCGGTACACGTCGCAGTTCCAGTCATTGGCCAAGACGTCTGAAGTCGCTGTGCTGGCAGATATTGAAGCCACGGATGTGCAGCGCACCCCGACCGGGCAGGATGAACTCGACCGCGTGCTCGGCGGCGGCATGGTCGAAGGCGCGGTGGTGCTCATTGGGGGAGACCCCGGCATTGGCAAGTCCACCCTGCTGCTTCAGGCACTGGACTCCATGCAGCGTGGCGGGCAATCCACTTTGTATGTCACGGGTGAGGAGTCAGGCGCTCAGGTCGCTTTGCGTTCGCGCAGGCTCGGCCTGGATGCCTCGCAGGTCAGGGTGCTGGCCGAAATCCAGCTCGACAAGATACTGGCGACGATCGATGCCCTGCAGCCCGATGTGGCCGTCATAGATTCCATCCAGACTGTGTATTCCGATCAGCTCACCTCGGCACCGGGTTCGGTGGCGCAGGTGCGCGAATGTGCGGCCCATCTGACACGTTGCGCCAAGGCCAGCGGCACGGCCATTGTGCTGGTGGGTCATGTGACCAAAGAGGGTTCCCTGGCAGGTCCCCGTGTGCTCGAGCACATGGTCGACACCGTGTTGTATTTCGAGGGTGACACCCACAGCAGCTTCCGGCTGGTTCGTGCCATCAAGAACCGGTTTGGTGCGGTCAACGAGATCGGTGTTTTCGCCATGACCGAAAAGGGGCTCAAGGGCGTGAGCAACCCCAGCGCCATCTTTCTGAGCCAGCACAACGAGCCGGTCCCTGGCAGCTGCGTGATGGTTACGCTGGAGGGAACACGCCCGCTGCTGGTTGAAATACAGGCGCTGGTGGACAGCGGCGGACCCAGCCCCCGGCGCCTGAGCGTGGGCCTGGACCGGGACCGTCTGGCCATGTTGCTGGCCGTACTGCACCGCCACGCCGGTGTGGCGTGCATGGATCAGGATGTGTTTGTCAACGCGGTGGGGGGAGTGCGAATCAGCGAGCCTGCAGCCGATCTGGCCGTGTTGCTGTCCATTACCTCCAGTTTGCGCGGCAAGGCCTTGCCCAAGGGTTTTTTTGCATTTGGGGAAGTGGGGCTGGCGGGCGAGGTGCGCCCCGCGCCGCGCGGCCAGGAACGGTTGAAAGAGGCAGCCAAATTGGGTTTCAGCGTCGCAGTGGTGCCCAGGGCCAATGCCCCCAAAAAGCCGGGGGGGAAAGATTTTGAGGGGCTGACCATTCACGCGGTGGATCGCGTGGAGCAGGCCATGGATATTGTTCGCGGATTGGGCTAGGCGATGGATCGTCTGAAAGACTCCCGGAAGCTGTTCACACGGATCGCGGTGGTGCTGGCGCTCATGGGCATCGGGTTTCTGGCCTACCGTGCATACGGATGGCCCGGCTTGGCCCTTGCCGCCGGGGGCGTGGTCATGTGGATGCTGCTGCATATGACTCGCATGCTGAAGGTGCTGCAACGCGCTGCACAGCAACCTGTCGGGTCGGTCGCCAGCGCCGTCATGCTGCAGTCCCGGCTCGCGCGGGGTATGACTTTGTTGCAGGTGCTGGGGTTCGCAGGTGCACTGGGGCAGCGCGTGGACGAGCCCGATGGATCACTTGAGCGGTATCAATGGTCGGACGCATCGGGTGCGACGGTGGTGTGCGCCTTTGAAAACGGCAAGCTGACACATTGGGAATTGCTTCGCCCCTGATTCCGGGAAAGTTTTACAAAGGTTTTGCAAAGGTGCTGCAAAGGGGCACAGTGCGCTGTCTCGGTCGTAAAATCAGCGTTTCAAAAACAACGATTCCAAGGAAACACAGCATGAGTCCCCTGCCTGCCTCAATGTCCGACCGTGATGGAAAAATCTGGATGGATGGCCAGATGGTTGACTGGCGTGACGCCAAGATCCACGTGCTGACCCATACCCTGCACTACGGTTGCGGTGCGTTTGAAGGGGTTCGCGCCTACAATACGGTAGACGGTACGGCCATTTTCCGGCTGGAGGAGCACACCGAGCGTCTGTTTAACAGCGCCAAAATCCTGCGCATGGCCATTCCGTTCACCAAGGCAGAGGTGAACGAGGCGCAAAAGGCCGTGGTGCGTGAAAACAAACTGGAAAGCTGCTACCTGCGTCCCCTGACCTGGATTGGGGACAAGAAGCTGGGTGTCTCTCCCAAGGGCAATACGATTCACCTGATGGTTGCAGCCTGGCCATGGGGTGCCTACCTGGGCGAAGAAGGCATGAAGCGGGGCATCCGCGTCAAGATTTCCAGCTACACGCGCCACCACGTCAACATCACCATGACGCAGGCCAAGGCGGTCAGCAACTACACCAATTCCATTCTGGCCAACATGGAAGCAACGGATGATGGCTACGACGAAGCCATGCTGCTCGATGCCAACGGATTTGTGTCCGAGGGCGCCGGAGAAAACCTGTTTGTCATCAAGAATGGCGTGGTCTACACACCCGATCTCTCCGCTGGTGCGCTCAATGGAATCACCCGCAATACGGTGTTTCACATCTGCAAGGACCTGGGGCTGGAAGTGGTGCAAAAACGCATCACGCGGGACGAGGTCTACATCTGCGACGAAGCTTTTTTCACGGGCACTGCCGCCGAAGTGACGCCCATCCGCGAACTTGACCGGATCCAGCTCGGCGAGGGCAGTCGTGGCCCCATCACGGAAAAAATACAGAGCGCGTTCTTTGACATCGTCAACGGCCGCAATCCAAAATACGCCCACTGGCTAACGAAAGTGTCCGAATGAGCAACGCAAAAATCGAAATCCTGGCCAAAGACCTGAACCATCAGGGCGGCGTCTTCTGCCCCGGCCCGCTGGCCAAAATGGAAACCTGGAACACCCATCCCAAGGTGTATCTTGATGTGGGCAAGAGTGGCTCTGCCAAGTGCCCGTATTGCGGCACCGTGTACCAACTCAAGGACGGCGAGCATTTCCACGGCCACTAGCCGTAACGCGCTGTCCGGCGTGACCCGGCGATGATGCGTTTGCACAGGTGAACATGCACCGATCGCTGGTAATCGCTCCCCAATGGATCGGGGATGCGGTGATGACCGAGCCACTGCTACGCCGCCTGCAGCGGCGTGGCGAAACGCTGACGGTTGGCGCATTGCCCTGGGTGGCGCCCGTGTACCGCGCCATGCCGCAGGTCAGCGTAGTCATTGAATTTCCCTTTGCGCATGGCGGACTGCAGTGGACTGAGCGCCGCAGGATGGCGCGCCAATTGCGTGGCAACTTTGATACCGCCTATGTCTGTCCCAATTCACTCAAGAGTGCCCTGGTGCCTTGGTGGGCGGGCATTGCCGCGCGGGTTGGCTACCACGGTGAGTCCCGATTCGGGCTTTTGACCCGGCGGCTTGCCAATCCGGAGCCGGGTCATCGCCCGCCCATGGTTGCGTTTTACTCGGCACTCAGCGGCGAGGGCGATGTGTCAAATGACCGCCCCGTGCTGCAACTGGATGCGTTGACGGTCGATGCCACACTGATCGCCCTGCGGTTGCAACGACAGGGCTATTACGTGGTCGCTCCCGGCGCGGAGTTTGGTCCGGCCAAGCGCTGGCCCGCGCGACACTTTGCCGTGCTGGCTGAGCAACTGGAGCAACCGGTCATTTTGCTGGGCTCTGCCAAGGACGCAGATGTGTGTACGGAAATTTCGCGTACCGTGAACGCGGTACGGCCGGGTCATTGCATTGACTGGTCCGGGCGCACATCCCTGGACCAGGCGCTGGCCGTGATTTCCGCTGCAACGGCCATGGTCAGCAACGATTCCGGGCTCATGCACGTGGCTGCCGCTTTCCATGTGCCCCAGGTGGCAATTTTTGGTTCATCCAGCCCGCTGCATACCCCGCCGCTCAACGCTTTGGCGCACGTGGTCTGGCTCAAGAATGACCGCCAGTACCAACCGCCACTGGATTGTGCACCCTGCTTCAAGCGGGAATGTCCGCTTGAACACACACGCTGCCTCGTTGATATTCAACCCGATGTGGTGCTTGAATGCCTGGTGCCAAAAAAAAAGCCACCCTGAGGTGGCTTTATAAAAATCCCCGGAAAGGGGACGTCGTTGGATCGTTCTGAAAGCAAGCCCCTGGTGTGGACCCGCCCCAATTTGTTTTCACTGTGACAGCAGCTGAGCCAACTATAGGTCGGCCAGATCGGTTGAAACATCCCCTATTTGTGTGAGGGCACGCCAAATACTGGTCACAAATGTGAAAATATTCACACCTTTTGACGCGCTTGGCCCCATTTATGCCAGGTTGGAATCCCCCCGGGGGAGTTCGATCTCAAAGCAGGCGCCGCCCGTGTCGCGATTGTTGCAGCGCACGGTTCCGCCATGGCGCAAACTGATGGATTTGACCAGCGCAAGCCCCAAACCCATCCCGCCATCGCGCTCCGACGCGCCGGGTAACCGGTAGAACGGCTCGAAAATCCGGTTCTGAAACGCTGGCGGAACGCCCGGGCCGGTGTCGCAGACGCGGATCACTGCAAACTGCCCGTTGTCGCTTTGCGCCAAAGTGAGCGTCGCCGTATCGTGCGCGTGGCGCCGGGCATTCTCGAGCAGATTGCGCACTGCCCGGCGCAGCAGCTTGCTGACACCTGGCACCACGAGTGATTCGCCCGAAACCTGCACTTCGAGTGTTGCACCCGTGCGCGCGCATTCCTCGGCAACCAGACCCATCAGGTCTACGGGCTCGACGGTGCCTAAATCCGCTTCGCGTGCGTCCAGCCGGCTGGCCAGCAATATCTCATCGATCAACTGGTCCAGCTCGGCAATATTGCGGGCAATTTCATCCTTTGCCCGACCGGCCGCCGCATCGGTGGGCGCAGCCATGAATTCAAGTCCCATGCGGATACGGGTCAGAGGCGAGCGCAACTCGTGCGATGCATTGGCCAGCAGCGACTTCTGGGATGCCAGCAGGCTGTCGCGAGCCTTGACCAGGGTTTCGATCTGCTGCGCCGCGTGATTGAAACGCGTTGCGAGAAAACCCACCTCATCGTTGCCGGCCACCGGGACCCGCACACTCAGATCGCCCTCACCCCACTGCTCCACGCTGTGTTGCAGGGCTTCGAGCCGTCGGGTCAAGCGGCGCACGATGGGATAGGTTGCCAGCGCGACAGCGATGCCTACCAGCCCCAGAGTCCAGAAAAAGCCGAAGGGTGCGCGCCAATTGGATGGGATAGGTCGGGGCAAATGGATGTGGATGGTCTGACCATCCTGCATGCGCACATCAAATTCCGGCCCGGCTCCAAATTTGCCGCGCACGGCTGGGTCCGGTCCATCGCCATCGGGTGGTGCGGCGGGGCGATGGAAGTCGGGCTCACTTCGCGGTGTGCCGGCTCCGGGCTCCCCGGTGGGGCGTCTCAGACGGGCTTTGCCATGGCCAATGATTTCGCCAGCCTGGTTGCGCGCCACCACTTCCCGCAAGGGTGCATCTGCCGTCATTCGCCACGCCCAACCCACCAGAAAGGTAAGCACTGCGACTGCCAGCACCACGGCCAGCCAGATACGGATGTACAGGCGGTTCATGGCTGTGCGGTAAAAAGGGGCGCCGTCAGTCTTGTTGGCGCGCGAACACGTAGCCCACACCCCGCACGGTGAGGATGCGCCTGGGCGCCTTGGGGTCGGCTTCGATGGCGGCGCGGATACGGCCCATGTGCACGTCAATGGACCGGTCAAAGGCATCGAGTTCACGCCCGCGCACGGCTTCCATGATCTGGTCGCGCGTCAGAACCCGACCGGCGCGTTCTGCCAGGGCCACCAGGAGGTCGAATTGGTACGAGGTCAGGTCACAGGGCACTGCGCCAACACTCACGGTGCGCGCATCGCGGTCAATTTCCAGCGACCCAAAGCGCAGCGCGGCGCTTTCACCAGTAGGGTTTTCGCCGCGACGGCGCAGCACAGCGCGGATGCGGGCCAGAAGTTCACGCGGCTCGAACGGCTTCGGAAGGTAGTCATCCGCGCCGATTTCCAGGCCAATGATGCGATCCATGGCGTCGCCCTTGGCAGTCAGCATCAGAACCGGAACCTTCGCCAGGCCCGAAGGCAGGGCGCGTATACGGCGGCAGACGTCCAGTCCATCCATGTCGGGCAACATCAGGTCCAGAATCACCAGATCCACGGGTTGGCCCCTTGCCGGCTGGATGAGCGACTCCAGTCCGCGGTGTCCTTCGCCCGCGATGCTGACATCGAAACCGGAGGGCTCCAGATACTGCGCCACCATGGCGGCCAGGCGGGCATCGTCTTCAATCATTAACAGATGCTGGTTCATTGCTCCAGTCTACCGGCCTGGCAGTCAGGTAATGTGCGTGTCAACTGAACCGTTGGTAAAGTTTGGTAAACGGCGTCCAGTCTGCTATGCAATCAGGAGCATTCCACATCCGTTTTACGTGGGCTGGATGGCGATTCAATGCGTGAGGCAAGCCACACCAGCACCAGCACCGGCAAACCGATCACCGCAGTTGCCGTGAAAAAACTGCCATAGCCAAAGTGGTCCACATACACGCCGGAGTAGCCCGCTATAAACTTTGGCAACAGCAGCATCATGGAGCTGAAAATGGCATATTGGGTGGCCGAGTAGTTGACATTTGTCAGGCTGGACATGTAGGCAATGAAAGACGCCGAGGCAATGCCGCTGGCAAGGTTGTCGGCCGAGATCACAAAGATCAACGCATTCACATCGTGACCGCGTCCGGCCAGCCATGCAAACAGCAGGTTCGAGGCTGCGCTTAGCACCGCGCCCAGCATCAGCACGCGCATCACGCCCATGCGGATGGACAAGGCGCCACCCACAAATGCGCCCACGATGGTCATGATCACGCCGTAAATCTTTGTCACCGCAGCGACTTCATCCTTGGTAAAGCCCATGTCGACGTAAAAGGGGTTGGCCATGATGCCCATCACCACATCGCTGATGCGGTAGGTCGCGATCAACGCCAGTATCAGGATGGCCTGCATGCGGTAGCGACCGACAAAGTCGGCAAAGGGTTCCACCAGCGCACTGTGCAGCCAGGCCGCCACATTTCTGGTCGGCGCAATGGCCCGGTGCGCGGGCTCTGGAGAGAACAGCACGGTCAGCACGCCAGGCAGCATGCTTGCAGCCATTACCAGGTAGGCAGTCTGCCAGGCGCCATGCTGGTAGGTGGCCGCAGCGCTGGCCGCGCCAGTTGCAACGGGCGCGGCTATTTCCGCGCGCGCGGCAATCCACAGCGCACCGGCACCCGCCCAGATCATCGCCAGGCGGTACCCGCTCTGGTACGTTGCGGAAAGCGCCGCTTGGCGCTCGACGGTGGCGGATTCGATCCGGAAGGCATCCAGCGCAATATCCTGCGTGGCGGAGCCAAAGGCCACGGCCAAGGCGCACCACACCATGGGTGCCAGCGCCTGGGTGGGGTCGGTTAGCGCCATCATGATCAAACCAGCCATGATGACCCCCTGCGAGAGCAAAAGCCAGCTGCGCCGCCTGCCCAGAAGGCGCGTCAAAACCGGGATGGGCAGCCGGTCTACCAGCGGCGACCAGACCCATTTGAAACCGTAGGCCAGACCGACCCAGCTCAGAAACCCGATGGTGCTGCGATCAACGCCTGCCTCACGCAGCCAGAAGCTCAGTGTGCCGAAAACCAGTAACAGCGGCAGCCCCGCCGAAAACCCCAGTGAAAGCATACGCAACGACGCGGGCTCCAGGTAAACCTTCAGGGTGTCAATCCACGTTGGCTTGTCAGCCAACGCGGGGGTGCCGGTCGTTGATGTGGTCATGCAGGAATAATAGCGTTATGAAAATGATTGCCTCGCTCTTCAAATACCGGTCGTCGCCGCGCTCTCCCGCAGTGCCGCATTGGGCGCTCACCGTGCTGATGGCCGCCGCTCTGGCCATGCCCGCGCACGCCCGCGAAGGGGTTGAGGTTGGTGCCAACTCGTCTTTTTCCAAGCTGGTTCCAGCCGAACAGGTGGAGCGCTCGGCCGCGCAGCAATATGCGCAGATGCTGTCCCAGGCGAATAGCAAGCAGGCCCTGGCGCCGCCAGACAACAAACAGTTGCTGCGCCTGCGGGCGATTGCCGCCAAGATCATTCCCTTTGCGACGGACTGGAATCCGCGCGCCAGAAGCTGGCAGTGGGAGGTTAATCTGATCGGTTCGAACCAGATTAATGCGTTCTGCATGCCAGGCGGAAAGATTGCGTTTTATAGCGGAATCTTGCAACAGCTCCAGTTGACGGATGACGAGGTGGCCATGGTCATGGGCCACGAGATTGCCCACGCATTGCGTGAACATGCGCGCGAGCGCATGGGCAAGAGCGCAGTTACACATGGTGCTGCACGCATTGGTGGAGCCCTGGCGGCCAGCTTCTTTGGCATCGACCCCCGCATCACGGACGGTATTGCCAGCGGGGGTGCCAATCTTCTGACCCTGGAGTTTGGTCGCGAAGATGAATCGGAGGCCGATCTGGTGGGCATGGAACTGGCGGCGCGCGCCGGATACAATCCGCGCGCCGGCGTCACGCTTTGGCAAAAAATGGGAGCTGCCCAAAAGGGCGCACCGCCCCAATGGTTGTCCACTCACCCGTCGGGGAAAAGCCGGATTGCCGATATTGAAGCCAACCTGCCCAAGGTTTTGCCCCTATACGAGCGCGCGAGGGCACGCGCGGATTGACCCGTTATTTCACGCATGCAAGAAGCCATGGAAAAGCACAGTGCATTGCCCGTTCACGCCGGGCGCCGTCTGCTGGTTTACTACGACTCTCCGTTTGGCGCAGACCTCGTCGTCAATCTGCTTCATGGTGTGGGTTACACCGATGTCACCGTGGTAACCGATGCCCATAGCCTGATGTCCGCCGTGTCGGGTTCGGGAGACTTCGCCACGCTGCTGATGGACTTGCGCATGCCACACCTCGACGGCCTCAAATGCATCTACCTGATCCGCAGTGAGTTTTCTGCCGCCGAATTGCCCATCATGGCCATCAGCGATGCCGGGACGCCAGAACTGTGCAACGCGGCGCTGCTCGCAGGTGCAAACGACCACCTGTACCGGCCCATGGAACCCGTCGACGTGGGCTTGCGTATCCGCAACCTTCTGACCGTGCGCGGCATTCGCGATGCGGATCAGGATGCACAGACCCAGTTGGAGCGGGAGGTTGCCGCGCGCACGGCCAAGCTCAATATGCTGGTGCAGAACGGTCTGCTGATGTCCAGAGTGACCGACCCCAGCACGCTGATCCGGCACACCTTGTTTGAGGGCCGGCGCATCCTGCACTGCGATGCGGCAACCATGTACCGCGTGACGCCCCAGCGCTCACTGCGCTTTGCCATGCGCACCCTGGATGACGGCCTGCCCGATACCGAGATAGCGCTGTTTGACGCTGAGACCGGGCGGCCCAATGACCGCTATGCCTCCACCTGGTGTGCCCTGAACCAGCGCCCCGTGCGCATCGATGACGTGTACCGTGAAACCCGGTTCGATCTCAGTGGAACCCGCAGTTTTGATGCGCATAGCGGCTACCGCACGGTCTCCATGCTGACCGTGCCCATGATGCCGCGCGAAGGCCATGTGCTGGGTGTGCTGCAGTTCATCAACAAGCTCGACCCCCAAACCCAAGCGGTCATTGCGTTCACGGACGAAATGGTCACCTGGGTGGAAGCGCTGGCGTCGCAGGGCGCTGTGGCACTGGACAATCTGGCGCTGCATGCGGCGCGCAGCACGCAGCCTGCGTAATCCGTCAAGCCCCAGCCGGGTTGTCAAGATCCGTTCAAACCGAACCGGACATGCGTTCAAACTGAATCTTCTTGTCTGCCATATCGGCGTCCGAGTCGGCAAATCTTGCGGCTATTCTTTGAAACTCATCCTGCAGGGCGACAAACGCATCGGCAATGTCCGGATCGAAATGGGTTCCCCGACCCGCCTGCATGATGGCCACGGCTTTTTCATGGGGCATGCTTTCCTTGTAGACACGGCGACTGATCAGCGCGTCGTACACGTCAGCGACAGCCATCAACCGCGCTGACAGGGGAATGGCCTCACGGGCAAGCCCTTGCGGATAGCCGGTGCCATCCCATTTTTCCTGATGGGAAAGCGCAATCTCCTTGGCCATGGACAGGAAGTCAACGGACATGCCCAGCTGTTTTTCGGCGTGCTCAATCGCGTCACGGCCCAGCGTGGTGTGGGTTTTCATGATTTCGAACTCTTTGGGTTCAAACCGGCCGGGTTTGAGCAGAATGCGGTCCGGAATTCCCACCTTGCCAATGTCGTGCAACGGCGCGGACTTGAACAGCCGCAGAATGAAACTGTCCGTCAGCTGCGCCGAAAACTTGGGGTTGCCGGACAAGTGCTGTGCCAGTGCCTTGACGTAAAACTGGGTGCGCCGGATGTGGTTGCCGGTGTCCGAGTCACGGGTTTCAGCCAGTGACGCCATGGCCAGAATGGTGACGTCCTGAATGGCAACCACCTCGCGTGTGCGCTTGGTGACCTCGGCCTCCAGAAAATCACTTTTGTCACTGAGAAAGTCGGCGTGTGCCTTCAGGGCCAGATGGATTTTGACGCGCGCCAGCACGATGGGCGGGCTGACGGGTTTGGTAATGTAGTCCACCGCACCGATCTCCAGCCCCTTCCTTTCGTCTTCCACTGCGGTCTTGGCGGTGAGGAAAACGACCGGAATGTTTTGCGTCGACGCGCGCGCCTTGAGTTGCTGGCAGACTTCGTAGCCATCCATACCGGGCATCATGATGTCGAGCAGGATCAGGTCCGGGTGGGGCGTCTGTGCGGCAAGCGCGAGGGCGCGTTCGCCGCCGTTGGCCAGCTTGACCTGGTAGTCGTCTTTCAGCAATTCCCGCATCAGCGCAAGGTTGTCGGGCGTGTCGTCAACGACCAGAATCGTTGGCTTCACCATGCCATCTACTGAATGTTCCATACGCCGCTTTGCTCCATGGTGGGTGCCGT
>JBPOIP010000022.1:0-4835 GCA_052034395.1 Pseudomonadota bacterium | reverse complement strand
TACGCTAAAATAGGGTTTCGCAACTAGGTATTGGCCTACCGAAAGACAGTCTGCTTAACTGTTTGTTGCGATTCTTCAACTAAGCGAACTTTCAAAGCAAGGTTAAAAATTATGACTAAGTTAGTCTGTGGTGTGGGTGTAAATGATGGAAAATATCCCTCTAGGGTGAGGGGTAAAAAGCTTAAAGAGTATGTTCTTTGGCATGGTGTCCTCCGTCGCTGCTATGACCCTAAGTACCAAGGGAGGCATCCTAGCTATCTTGGTTGTTCAGTCAGCGAAAATTTCAAAAGCTACTCCTACTTCTACGAGTGGGCGCAACAACAAATCGGTTTCGATCAAGAAAATTACCACTTAGACAAGGACTTAATACTCAAGGGTAATAAAATCTATTCGGAAAAAACTTGTTTACTCTTACCACAAGAGCTAAATAAGCTGCTAACAACCAGTAGAGTTTTGAGAGGAAATCTTCCTATAGGTATCTCAGATCACAAAGGTAAATTCCTAGTTCAATGCTGTAGTGACTCCTCAGACCGCTATCTAGGTTGCTTCAACACCGTTGAGGAAGCCTTCAATGCTTACAAACAAACCAAAGAAACCTACATCAAAACTCAAGCTGAGAAGTGGAAAGCTCTCATTGACTCAAGAGCTTTCACAGCTTTGATGACTTACGAGGTTTCAATTTCGGATTGAACAGAAAACCTAGATTTGAGACACTTTTATCTTCTTCGCCTTAGTGCCATGCGCTCTAAACCCAATGATATAGTCACGGTCTGCAATTTGGCAAAGCTGACAGTCAATGCACTGCGGCTTTTTGCCATTGGGTTTCTTAACACTTTGGTTAGGGCAGACAATGATCCGTAAACCATCAACTACTGTATCTTTCGGATAATTTTCCGAAACCAGCAGAGTTGTTGGAAGTCCGAGAGATCGGTAAAGTTTCGCCTGTCCAAACGTATCCGCACTAGCATTGATAGTTAACCCCGATGAGTTCATCAACTGTAAAACTTCTAAGTTTGGCAGCACAGGGTAGTGGGTGTAACCAAATCCGCGCTTACCATTGTTAGCGGCGAGTAAACTAACTACCTGAGAGGGGGAAATAAGCTCAGGATTTTCGGAGGAAGGCTCGAAATCACCTGCCTCAAACAAACGCCAAAGTGCTTTCTTCGGCAAAGTTCTCACTGCATAAAGGACTGTCGCAAAATCAACGCCGACTGTATCCTGTTTTAGCCAGTGCATAGCAATGGGAAAGTTGAAAGCATAACACCCATTCCCTTTCAAACCACAAGAGTCAGGGCAGGTCGAACGAGGGGAGCGAACAAGCAACATCGCTCCTGTTTTGGAATTACCAGCCGAGAGACTGTACTTTAAGGTCATTTTGAAACTCCTAATAAAACTCTCAAAAGGAGAGAGGGAAAAACTTTAGATTGCATACCCTACTAGCCGTAGGTCGTGGATAATCTCCGCGCATTCTGAGGGGCTTGCATCCTCCAAGTCCGTAAGTAAGTCCTTATGGGCAGGGCTGTGCTGCCCTACTACCATGTAGGAGTCTATGTATCCTAAGATTTGGGTGCTTTGAGGAAACAAAGCGATAACTTCCCCTGACGGGAACTTCTTGAAAACGATGGTCATTTTGAAAACTCCACGAAAATTAGAGGTTACATTGTAACACAACCTTGCGAGGTTGTCGAGGTTGTGTTACAAAACTAATACAGTTACAAAGTACGACCTATCTCTAAGTCAAAAAACTTCGACAATACCTCCTGCAAGTCGTTAATCTTTGAATTTCGGCACTTCTCAAACAGGTCAGGGAGAATTTCCGTGAGATACGGTGCGTCCCGAAGCTCATCAATCTCATAATCTAACAGGTTAGAGTACTCCTTCAAGTCTCTAATCACCTGACTTACTAGGCGAGAATTGGCCTCGAAACTGTTACCGTAAACGTGTTTTGATAAATCCTCGACACATTGCGTGGCCTCATTATGCGACAGCGTTTCAGGTAAAAAGAACTCGCCGCCGCGTTCTGTCTCAAGCAAAGTGTCGCCGTTCAGGTTAGGGAAGATTTCTGTTAAAAGGATTGCGTTAGGAAAGTAACGGGCATCGCGCTGGAACTTGACTCCAAAAACTCTTGAGCCGAAAGTGAAACCGCACTCAAATTAACTGTCATGCAGGATAGATAGGCGAGTAATCGCCGAGCAGTCTTGCTCGACCCAACACATAATCCCATCAAACTCCCAAAAGGGCTCCTCCGTACCGAAGTCGTCCGAGTCCCAGCCTTGACCGAGCGCGTCTTCCTGTTGAGAGGGAGAAAGACTGCCAAAACCGATGGTGACAGGCAATACCAAAGGTTCGCCTTGTAAAAATAATTTAGCCATTTTGAAATACTCCAGAAAAAGCCGTTCTTCAGAAAGTGGGTGACGGCAAACCCTAACAACTTAATACCAAGCGTAATAATAAATGTCGAAGCCTTCGGCGATTAAGCTTAGAGCTTCTGCCACAAACTCCAAGTCTTCTTCCTTCTGCTCGGCGGAATACTCCTGCGGTCCGAAAAAGAAACCCTCTGTGGGTTTCAATCTATCGGCGAGAATATCCTCACGCAACTTTTCCAAGTCTTGAAATTCAAGATGAACAGGGACGCAGTTAAACTCCTCATCATCACCTCCTTTCTCCTCGTAGAGTGCCTCCATCCACCCATGAAGGGCGTTGTTTTTGCGCCAGTAATGAAACTCTGGTTTTTCCAAGTCCAATTCTTCACCTTGCTCAACAGCGTAAGCGTACATATCTAAACCCATGATGAAATCCTCAAATTAACTGCCGTTAAGGGAACGGCGAACCCAAAAACAGATTACAACCCAAACTGACTTACAGACCGAAAATCTTGTCAATTTCCTTAAACAGCGCAGGCAACAACACCTCGTTGATATGCTTATCCTGCTCAGGCGATTTCAACAAATCTTTACAAGGGTTGGTCGTCATGTGTGACCCACCCCGATGGAACACTTCAGCAGCCTCCAGCAAGGTGTAGACCGTGAGAACTAACTCACAGAATTTCCATAAGTCGGGGTCATTGCTCAAGGCAGGGCACAACTTATAGTCAGCCTTTAGAGCATCAAACATATTGATATTGCGATGTTCACCGAAACCTCCCACCTCTTGATAAGATTTCAAGTGGTAATGGCATTGGCGGTTGCCCATCCAGCCAAAGCACCAATACCAACCACAGCTCCACGTTGGAAGGTCGAGGTAGATAACCTCTCCGTCGAGTTTATGGCCAAAGAGAACTTTGGGTTGGGGTGCGATGTAGTTTGTCATTTTGAAATCCTCTTGGGCGGAGAGTTTCCGCCCTGTTAAAAATTAGAAACCGTCCCAGCCTTCGTACAACTTGAATTTTGGGTGCGACTGTAAATAGTCACCGTAGCTGTCGATAAAGAACTCGCCTCGGATCAGGAAAATGGTGGGGATATAAATATCCCCAGCGTTGTAGAACTCAACCTCAATACCTGTCCCTGTTTGGCCAAGATACTCAAGGCCATGAAACTCACCGAGCATATTGATGAGTTTGTACTTCGCGGTTTTTGCGGGCTTCTCACAACTATCCCAGAAATTAACCGCCCTAGTCCAAAGGGTGCGAACTTCGCCGCCGTCCTCCTCATCGGCATCGCGGAGAGCATCAAAGGCGTTTTGGATATGCTGACTGGACTCAGCCTTACTTAACGCAAGGATGCAGCGAGCCAAGTCAATATCGAAGTTGCAGTCAAGCTGCAATCCACGAAGGGTCATTTTTTTCATTTTGAATTGTCCTCGGAAAAAGGTTTTACTTTAGGAAGGTAATGCTTCTGACACCACTCGCGCTCGGCATCAGTCATCTCACGACGGTATTTGAAACCGTCGGCCACGTTTTGTTTGGCAGCACGAGGGCTGGTCAAACTTTCCCACGAAAAAATATCCGTGTAGAAGTACCGCCGTGTAGTAGTGGTAAAAGTCATTTGAGTTTCGGTAACTTCCAGAATATCTGGCGTTACCATTTGGAATTGCAGCATTTTAAATCTCCTCTAAAATTTCAACTTTCCAGTGAGTTTCGGTATCACGCTGAAACCAGTAGGCTTCTTCGGGATCACCGACAGACCAGTAAGTTAGGGAAACTTGTTCAAGCAAAGTCGAATCCAACAACCCTCTATCAAGCAAGTACAACATTTCTGGCGAGTACATTTCATCGCAAACAAATTGCTGGGCAACGTCCTCGTCGCCGAAATAACTTTCGGCTAATTCAAGAAACCAGCTCATTTTGAACCTCCTCAAATTTCATGTTTAACTGTAACTGGCGAGTTAAACGATATGAAACTTTGTGGTTATCAACAGCCGTGAACACCCAATAGCCGCGCTTGCTGCCTATCTGAGTCACCTTACGGATGTTGTAAACCCGCTCACCCCGACACCAGTCGGGTAACACTTCACGGTTTGACTTGACCGTCAAACCTTCACGAGGTTTGAAATTGTCTTTGTTTGCCGCTCTTAATTCGCGGCAAAATTTCCGCCACCCTGATGTATCAGGTAGGGTAGACTTGGCCAAAATCCGCTCTGGGCAGTCGAAGTAATACGGATAATCTCCCTCACCCATATCCTTGTAACCCCACTCTGAGGGGCGACCTTTTTGAGCAAAGTTTTCGATGAGGCAGATAACTATGCCAAAATCGTGGTCGGAGACTACATTGGCAGGGTAAACCCCGTACAACACTCCGCCACGGACGGAGTGATCGACGAGTTTGAAATTGGAACAGATGTGGTCAACCATGTCTTGCTTGGTTGCCCATTGACGTGAACTGAGATAGCCCATTACA
>JBPOIP010000180.1:0-13884 GCA_052034395.1 Pseudomonadota bacterium | reverse complement strand
TCACAATCTATGAGGAAAATTGATGATTGGGTTGGCAATGCTTCCCATAAATGGTGACCTGAAGCTGGTTATCCACAGAAATGCCTCCCAAAGATGGTGACCTCAGGTGCGATTGTGGTCACGCACGGTCTGTGTTATCTGCGTCATTGCTCTTTTCATCACGAAGGCTGGTATAACTTTTTACATATGAAGGCGTTGCTTCAGGATTTTTTGTCAACCGCAAGCACGAATAATTGTTATGGGTAAAGTCCTCGCCGATGGGATTGAGTTCGATGTCCAGGACTATCTGGAAGACGCAATGTCGGCGCAGCCCGCGTTGATCGAAGCACGCAACAAGCAAGGTCATGCGTTGTGCCTGTGTACGACGCCGCCTCGTAAACTGGTGATTCGCGAGGTTAATGAGGTACTTTTTTTGGCAGTCTGGCCGCATGATGGTCACCACCATGATCCCGGCTGTGAGTTCTACCGGCAAGGAGATGAACCCCAAGAGAATGGTCTGGACGGGCCGCCAATACCTTCGCCAGCATGCAAGGACCACACCCAAGGAACACCCGAAAGTGCTGCGGTCAGCCTCAACGCCGATGGAACCTGGACGGTGGCTGTGGACATATCCACGCACACAGGATTTCGGGATGAGGCAGTCACTTCGCAAAAACTGTCAGCTATCGCTGCCACGGGCACATCCAAAGAGACCCGAACACTACTCCATTCAGCGTTGAGTCTGCCGCAGTTTCTGGACTGGCTATGGAACAACACCTCCTTGAACCGATGGGGTAAATCCTGGCGCCGGGATTGGTGGCGTGTTATCCAATCCATCCGAACAGAAGCCCAGGTCGTGGTGATCGACGGGCGTGCGATGAACGAGCTTTTGTACATCCCGCCCCCGTTTGTGCGCGAGCGTCAGGCGGCGATCCAGGACGGCTGGAACCGCTTTGTCGCACCACTGATGACAACAGCCCATTCGCGCGCGGGTCCGCAACGTGGGCTCGTACTGATGGAAGTCAAAGCCATTGACCGTACACAATATGGTTTCAAGGTTCTTGGACGCAATTTGGCCCGGCCCATTTTTGTGGATGAGCATTTGCATGCCAGCATCGCCCGTCACAACACGCTGGCACTGGCCATGCTTCCCAGGTCCAGGGAGTTGTCTTGCTCTGTTGTGGGTCTTTTTGCAATTGAAGCTACCGACCGCGGAAACCTGAGGGCTGTGGCCGCAGCCCTGATGGTCACCAATTCCCGCTACATTCCGGTGTCAACCCTTTACGAGTTGAAGCTCTCCAATGCCCTGTGCGCGGCAGATCGAACATTTACCCGCGGTGTTGGCAAACACCAAGGGGCAGACTTTGTCCTGCGCGACACCAAACCGTCCACGGCCTTGTTGATCTACAGCCTGCACACACCCGACTACGTCCGAAAGCGGGAAACGATTGCGGATGCGTGCGCGCAGGCCGGATGCACAATCTGGAAGTGGTATCCGGAAAATGGCCAGGAGATACCCGCGCTACCTGCAGTGGCTTGAACAGGACTCTTTAATGCTCAACACCCATGCCACGTGAGAAGTGCATGCTCACGTAATGGTGACTTTCGGAGATCAATATGGTGATACGGATTGTGAGACTCGGATCCAAACGTGCAGAAGGTGAGGGCCCCCGCATTGGCACTGTTCGTCGCCCTCCACGCGGTGTTCCGAAAGAGCAGTTTGCCGCCCAGGACTGGTATGACGTGTGGTACCCCAACTTGGCACCATCTGCCCAAACCATGAAGCTTGGACAGGAAGCGGCCTCTTCAAGAGACTGGGATGTCTTTACCAGGAAGTACCGCAAGGAAATGTCTGAGCCGCAGGCCAGTCGCTCACTTGACCTACTGGCCGTTATGTCTAAGACCAGCAATTTTTCAGTTGGATGCTACTGTGACCAGGCAAGTCAATGCCACCGCTCCATTCTTCGAGACCTTCTTGAAGAACGAGGTGCTGACCTGCTTTGACGCAGGTTGCTTTGGTCTTTCCAACTCCAGCAATATCCCTTCATTGCCATAGCCCGAGTCGCCCCGAACCAGGGCCGGGCGTCTACTGTCAGGCCCATCGCCCAACTCAGCGCCTTCTTGGCGCCCATACAACGGCTTGATGGTGGCATTGACATCCAACACCCAGGGCTTGTTCAACGGCTCTGTCGCGATAACATTGAGGGCGCCACTTTTGTCGATGGTGATCTTTTCAGGCAAACCATGCAAGTTGATGGCGCACTCAAGGTAGCGCCGAGCCGCTGCCAAATCCCGCCTGGCGGTGAGCAAGAAGTCCACGGCATCGCCGCTCTTGTCGACTGCCCGGTACAGGTATTTCCATTGACCTGCAACTTTGATGTAGGTCTCATCCATACGCCAACTTGTGCCCACTGGCCGTTTGCGGCGACGAAAGATTAAAGCCATGATGGGCAGAATCTTCAACGCCCAGCGATGCACGGTAGAGTGGTCCACAAAGACACCGCGCTCCTGCATCATTTCCTCCAGATGTCGAAAACTCAAGGGGTAAGCAGCGTACCAGCGCACGCACACCAGCATCACTTCCAGCGGATAGTGCAGCCGCTTGAGCACCCTGCGAAGTTCGGGAATCATGGCACCTTCAGTCAGGTCTTGCATGCAGTCATTCTCTCGCGCCGGACCTTAATGCGACAGAGCCCGTATTTGCCCCTCCCCCAGTACAGTTGCTGCAAACGGGAGTTGCGATGAGAGCGTGGAACCGGACTTTCATATTGGAAGTCAGTTTCAGCTTAATGAAGTATTTCACCAGTAAATGAAATCAAGGTTTTAGATGAAACTCCATTGCATAGTTTCACTAAATATGGTATTTTCACCGAATGGTGAAAGAATCGATTTTGGTTGCGAGTGAAGCTGATATGGAGAATCCATCCGAGTGGATGGATCGTCTGCGTGATGCACTCCTGCAAGTGCCGTTTGTCAGAATTCACCAAATTGCGCTGAGCCCAGTAATGCAGAACGGCTTAGAAGCAGACGCCGAATTGCAACTACAAATCCAAAAGGAGTCTTGGGCGATCCTGGTTGAAATCTCAAAAAACGGAGAGCCCCAGCGGGTTCGGATGGCTGCAGAGCAGCTGCGCCGCGCCGTACAAAACCATCCCGGAAAAGTCTATGGCGTGCTGATGGCGCCGTTTCTATCAAACGCATCGCGTGAAATTTTGAAGAATGCAGGGCTCGGCTGGCTGGATTGGGCTGGAAACAGCTTCCTGAGTTTCTCCGGCATCCATATAGAAATGGAGCGCAGCCAGATCAATCCTTTCAAGACACGCCGGCAACAAATATCACTCTTTGCGCCGAAATCGGCCCAGCTGCTACGCCTGTTCCTGACGCAACCGGGGCCCTGGAAAGTTGAAGCCATGGCGAAAAAAGGCGGGGTCAGCCTGGGCCAGGTCAGTAAGGTGCGCAAACTCCTGCTGGAAAAAGAGTACGGCGCGATCGACCCTGCCGGCGGACTGGTTTTGAAAAACGGACATGCGCTCTTGGACGCATGGCGTGCGGTGGCCAAACCTCCTCAGGTGCGAATGCGTGTATATACCGCGCTGCATGGGCCTGCGTTGGAAATGAAGTTGGCAGAGTTGTTTGGTCTCAGAACCGGGCCTGGGCGCTATGTCTTGGCTTCCCATTCGGTGGCGCGCCGCATCGCTCCCTTCGCACGGATGAGTGGGGAAATGTTCTACGCGGATCCGGCCGGGCTTGCTATCCTCAGAAGAACATTGGATTTGTTTCCTGTCGACCAAGGCGAGAACATCACCATCTATGAGCCGCCAGACGCAAGGGTGTGGGAAGAGGCCATCGAACTGCCTGGCGGATTGCGTGGCGCCGGACTTGTCCAGACCTATCTGGATCTTTGTAACGCAGGTGAGCGTTCCGGCGAAGCCGCAGACCACCTGCGCCGCGAAAAAATTGCACCAATGGTTGAAGGAGTGACGGGTGGAACCGCAAAGCGCGATTGATTACGAGGAACGGGGCGCCAGCGCAGTCATTGCCGTGCTTCTGGAAATTGGCCAGGTACTGGGCGCCTTCCGGGAGCGATTCGTCATCATCGGCGGCGCAGTCCCCTGGCTATTGTTGCCCAACGCGCGACCTGCACATATTGGGACACTGGACGTGGATCTCAGCCTGGATCCCAGTGCGCTTGGCGATGCCGAGTACGTCGGACTGGTGGAAGCGCTGGAAGCCAGCGGTTATGAGCGCGGCGAGAAATTCGGGCTGCGGCCCTTCCAATTGCGCCGACTGGTGCCCGCAGCCGACGGTGAGCACATTCCAGTTATTGTCGACTTGTTGATGCCCAGAGAATCACAGTTCACCAGAAACAAGCCACCAATCCTCGCCAACTTTGCCGTGTTGAAAGCAGACGGTGCGACGATTGCGATGCAAGACAACGTGTCGCACCTGCTGGAAGGTTTTATGCCAGATGGACGCAAGAATCGCGTAGAACTGCGGGTCGCCAGCATTGCATCATTTCTTGTCATGAAGGGCTATGCACTGGCGGGTCGTGACAAGCGAAAAGATGCCTACGATATCTACTTCTCCATCAGGAACTACGAAGGTGGGCAAGCCGCTCTGGCGCGCAATTGCAAAGTGCTGATGGCCGATCCTGTGGCCCTCAAAGGCTACCAAAACATTGCGGAAAAGTTCCGCGCCCCTGACGACTTCGGACCAGCGACAGTTCGCGAGTTTCTGGCACAGTCCCAAGGCTTGGGGGACATGACCCCTGAGCAGGTGCAGACCGATGCGTTTGGTCAGGTTGCAGCCTGGATTCGAAGCATGGAGTTGTAAACAAACTGGGCCCCTACATATGGGTGAATCAAGCGCGGCTGCCCGCACCTTTTTTGGCATCTTTGTGCGGCGCTCCCACGCTCATGGGCATGGCAACTTGAAGAGTGCTTCCGGGGTAACCCCAATCCCGTCCTCACGGAGGCCACCTTGTCTAGCAATGTAATAGAACCTGCGCGTGATTGGGTGGGAGTATTTTCTGGTAACCGAAGTCGATCTTTCTTGAAGGGGTTCACCAGTTTTTGTGGCTCACGCACGAACGCAATTTGCTGGTCATTCAGAGGGCCCACTTTCCGCGCGTTGATGGATCGCGTCTCACTTTCAATAGACAAATATTTTCCGGCTGAATCAAGCGCCCCATGGGGCTTACACCCAATGGCTTCACGTGGTGCGATCTTGAGGTAATACACCAACTTGGGGTCCTCTCGTTTTCAGTGCAATAAGTGACGAGAGCAGTTCATTTGGTGGGGTAGGTGAACGCTAACTTTGTATTTGCAATGGCACGGATACAGCCGGATGATTGCGGACTTCGACCCTTGGGAGATTGCCATGGAGTTTGAGCTTTCGTTAACGCTGCGTGAAAACGGTATTGAGCTGATGCCTCCGGCCAAGTGGGCCGCTCAAATTGAATCAAAATCCTTCCGTGCAATCTCTGGGCCTGAGCCTGGCGCAGGGGAAAGCAATATTGCCTGCAGACCGAAATCATGGAGCAACAAATCACCAGGTTGTCCAACCGACAACGCCTGTGTCCGCATTGTGGCCCGGCACGCAAGTTGTAGGATGTCCATCAGATCCACTATTGCAGTTTGTTTGGTGAGATTGCCATGCGGATGCCCAGGTGGCGAGCCTGTGCCTGCCGCACTGAATGTGCGATCACCAACGATGGCAAACGCCGACGTTGGATTTCGGCCGAGCTGGTGTTCGTCCAAAGTCAACTAGCCGCCGCCATCCCGTACGCCAAGTCTGCAGAGCTTTTGAACATGCTGCTGCCGGCAACTGTTTCAGTTTTCCTCCTAAAGATAAGGAGACTGTGGGCGGGTTGAAGTAGTGCAGAGTTTTTTGGAAGATTTCCGTTCAGGAAAACTCGTCTTCATCTAACTGCAGCATGGATTCGTAATCCTGTCCACCGTAGTACATACCCAGGATGGACACGACGCTCTTTGCCACGCTGAAGGCAATGACGGTACGCTTCCTGTGATTGGTAATCCGCAGTCCAGGGCGAATGTCGTCGCGGCGGGTGCCACGCAGTGGCATGGTGTGCAGGGTTTCACAATACGTGACGATCGCGTCGGTGTAGCGCAATGCGACTTCGGGTGAAGCGGCCTGGGCTATGTAATCGGACAGCGATTCGAGCTGCGCCAGGGCCTCGGGCGCAAAAACGATGGTGTACTGCTTCACGTCGTGCGGTCGGCTTCAGGCTTTGGTCTTGGATTTTTGATGCCGTGCTGCCAGGCGTGCACGCACCTGATCGACAGGAATCGCACGCTCGGGGTTGGCTTTGAGCGCATCAAAGGCGGGGCCCACTTCCTGCTGCAGCCAGTTCTCCACCGCCCGGTCACGTGCCATCAGGGCGCGCAGGCCGTCGCGGATCACTTCGCTCTCGGTGGCGTATTCGCCATCGGCGACCTTGGCCTTGATGATGTTGGCCATCTCGTTGGGCAAGGTGATGCTGAACTGCTGGGTGGTGCGCATGACTGGACTCCAGTGCCAAAAAGCTGTGAAAAAAGGGATTAAATCCTACTGTAACAGTACTTCGCACCCTACGCAGGGGGTATCGTTCTTCAGGCAAGAGCAGCGTTGATGGACAGTCTGTTTAAATTCGAAATATGGATAGCCAACATGCGAAAGTCTATGAAGAGGAGTTGCGGCGCGAAAATGCGCGGCTGATTGCTTTACTTGATGCCAATGGAATTGAATGGCGCAAGTCGGCTCCTCCAGAGGCGAAAAGTGAGGCGCCTCATGGGCAGCGTCGGCTGAGTACCGAACAAAAAATTAGCTTATTCAAAAGACTCTTCCGCGGACGCCAGGACATATTCCCTGTACGGTGGCAGAGCAAGGCAAGTGGCAAAGCCGGCTACTCACCAGCCTGCGCCAACGAATGGCTCGCGGGCGTTTGTGAGAAGCCGCGCATCAAATGTGCCGACTGCGGCAATCGGCAATTCGTTCCGCTTTCTGACGAAGTGTTCTATGACCACCTGGCGGGTGAGCAAACAATAGGCGTCTATCCGTTGCTGACCGATGAAACCTGCCATTTCCTGGCGGCAGATTTCGATGATGCTGAATGGAGGCAGGATGTCAGTGCCTTCAAAATCTCCTGTGATGACCTTGGGGTACCAGTCTCCATCGAAATTTCTCGCTCCGGCTCAGGTGCGCACGCCTGGATTTTCTTTGCCGGACGGCCATTGGCCCGCGATGCCCGTCGTCTGGGGACCGCCATCATCAGCCATGCTTGTTCAAGAACCCGGCAACTCAAGTTGGAATCGTATGACCGATTGTTTCCCAATCAGGATGTCATGCCTAAGGGAGGATTCGGTAATCTGATTGCCTTGCCGCTGCAAAAGGCACCTCGTGAGTCGGGATGCAGCGTATTTGTCGATGCTGACTTCAGGCCATTTCCAGACCAGTGGGCATATTTGGCGGGAGTTGTTCAGATGGCCGTTCAGGATATCGAGCCAACTATCCTGCGGGCAACCGGAGGGGTCCACCCGCTGGATGTGACGTTCATCGACGAAGAGGACCTCAAAGAACCTTGGAAGAAAGTTGCCACAGCGTCCAGGAAATTGACCGGGCCGCTGCCGTCTGTGTTGACAGCAACGCTGTCGAATCTGATCTATTTTGAAAAGAAGGTATTGCCACAGGCTCTTGCCAACCGCCTGATTCGGCTTGCGGCCTTCCAAAATCCGGAATTTTTCAAAGCCCAAGCGATGCGATTTTCGGTTTGGGATGTTCCCAGGGTCATTGGATGTGCAGAAAACTTTCCCAATCACATTGGGCTGCCGCGTGGCTGCCTTGATGCCGCAAAAGAATTACTTCGTGACAACGGAATTCAATGCGAACTAATCGATGAGCGCTCCAATGGCAGCCCATTGGAACTGACGTTTACGGGCAAACTCCGCGCTGATCAGGAGATCGCGGTGCAGGAGGTGGCCAAACACGATGCCGGCGTGCTTTGCGCCCCAACTGCATTTGGCAAGACGGTGACTGCGGCGGCGCTGATTGCCAAGCGTGGCGTCAATACGCTCATACTGGTTCATCGCACCGAGCTCCTTAAGCAATGGCAGGAGCGACTCCAAGCCTTCCTGACTCTGGATAAAGGCTATATGGGAGTCATTGGCGGCGGCAAGTCCAAGCCCACCGCGAAGATTGATATCGCCGTGATGCAGTCACTTTCCCGCCAAGGAGAGGTCGACCCAATAGTGGAATCCTACGGACAGGTGATCATTGACGAATGCCATCACGTTGGTGCCGTTTCATTTGACGCCATCCTGAAGAGGGTCAAAGCCAAGTACGTCTTGGGGCTAACAGCAACACCGATTCGCCGCGATGGACAGCAGCCCATCATATTTATGCAATGTGGCCCGATCCGACATTCGGCTGCCAGACCCCTGAGCGCGCCGCAGGATCTGGAGGTGGTTCCTCGGTACCGGGATCGCCGCATCGAAACCGTTCAGGATGCCGGAATCCAGGAAATTTTCAAATTACTGGCAAATGATGAAGCACGTACGGACGCCATCGCGGCAGAAATCGAAGTGGCTTACCGGGCGGGAAGAAAGGTTCTGGTGCTCACTGAACGGACGGAGCATCTGACAGCAATCCAAAAGGCACTGGCAGACAAGGATGTTGAGCCCTTCGTTTTGCACGGTCGGATGTCAAAGAAACAGCGCAGCACGTTGGTGGAGTCACTCAACGCCTTGCCCGGCAATGCGCCACGAGTCTTGCTGTCGACCGGAAAACTGGTGGGGGAAGGCTTTGATCACCCAGCCCTGGATACTCTGGTCTTGGCGATGCCCGTATCGTGGAAGGGCACGCTCCAGCAATATGCGGGTCGCCTTCACCGCGACCATGCTGAAAAGACCACGGTAAAGATCATCGACTTCGTGGACTCCGGTCATCCTGCACTGCTGCGTATGTGGGCGAAGCGACAGGTGGGGTACCGGGCGATGGGCTACAGGACAAGCGAAATGCTAATTTGATATTGCACACAAATTGCCTATGCCTTCCCTGCAACGACATTTGCAATTTCGTCTTTCCAACTCCAGCAAGATCCCTTCATTGACGTAGCCCGAGTCGCCCCGAACCAGGGTCGGGCGTCTGCTGTCAGGTCCATCACCCAACTCTTTAAGCAAGCGAGCCAGCGCGGCCTTGGCGGGAACGCTGGTGTGCTGATTGCCCGAGGTGACTTGCACATCCAGCGCCTGCCGTACCGAATGCATGAGTGCTGGGCGCATCCACGCCGTGCTGGATGCTTCATCGATACGTTCCAAGGTACGGCGTAGCGCATCTTCGCTGACTATTTTGTTCATGCCCAGCGCATGTGCTGCCACCGCATCACCTCGCAGCGCCGTGATGTGCGCGTAGCGTCTGTGCCCCGGCCAGCAGGCTCAGCATCAAGGTGCCCAGCACGTCACGTTTGTCCGAGGCGTTGCCACTGCGGTATTCCAAAGGGCATGACGACACCCAGCGCTCAAACACGCCGGTGGTGGCCAGGAACTCTGCGAAAAAGACCAACTGACCGTGCGGCGTGGCCGCCGCACCTTCATCCCAGCGTATGTGCATACGCCCACCAAGCGTGTCCACCACCTGATGTTGATCGGTTCTTCTTTGAGCTTGCCAAGGGCTCCCATTGGCCTGCGTTTGTGTTCACCTATCGGGTGAGTGTGCCAAATCCGCGCAAACCCACGCTCGTGCTTGATCAGACGGCTATTGCGGGTAGTGAACTGCTGTTTCTAGGTTGACTGGTGCGACAGTTGAGCCCACCGCGTGATCAACCAGGCCAATGAGGCGCTGAATGCCATCCATTCCAATCTGGTAGCGCCGCAGCGGAATACGCATACCCTGCACCGATCCATGGTTCAGCTCAACCAGCAAGTCGATACGGTCTTCATGCGAATACTCCATATCCCATCGGGTGAAAACGTATTGCTCGGCCAGGATTTTCAACCATTGCTGCACGCCCGCTTCAATGGCGCGAGCCGCAAGGGCAGGCGTGCCCACATGGACCGGCCACTGCAGAGCTGATAGATGATTGACCAATTCCATGCGCAGTGACGCCTGCAGGTGCAGGTTGGAGACGGTTGTACGGTAATCGGCGGATCCAACCAGCTGCGGCCAATCGTCGGGGGAACAAATCGCACCCAGAAGAAAGTAAAGTACCGGCGCATCGTCGGGAACACCATAGGGGTAGCGTTCAAGCCCGATCGGCTCGGGCCGCGATGGACCTGCTGTCGAAGCACGAGATCCAATCACCATCGAATCGAGCAGCTGCCGAAAGACCACTGGCGAGGCCCAGCAGGTTGTGCCATATCCAATCGCTTGATGCCAGACAGACGCTGAACCATGTGGCGTTTCAAGCAGTCCCAAAAGACTGTCGGCAACCCGACTTGCCGACCCTTGCGACAGAACCGGGCGCAAGGCGCTACATCCTTCGACCAGGCGCCGATCCAGAACAATGGGCCACAACACAGTGGAGTGGTAGTTGGATGCAAGCGATGCAGTTTGTACATCCGCGTCCGTGGTATTGATGGTGTTCGCCATCGCAAACACATTGAAGCAGTGGTGCTGAATTTGATAGAAAAAGAAATCATCACTGTGTGCATTTCGTCCGAGGCTCCAGATCGCGTCTGCATCTCGCCTGCATAGTGCAGACTCAATTTCGGCACAACCGTCGAGCTCGATGGTGGCTTTGGTGTGGATAGTTGTTGTCATGTCAGTTATTGTTTTGTGGCCAGTGGTCGTCGTAGGTGGTCGTTGTGGATATTCGTTGTGGATATTCGTTGCGGGTGATCGTGGTAAGTGTCTTGGGGAGCGCCATGAGGTGTTTTTGCAGTCAGGGTCACCCGCCTCAATCGCTTCCCCCCCATAAAAATCAGTGCGCACGGTGCAAGGGTTGGATTGAACCGGTCAAAGCAGGCAGTCGAGTTCGGGCAAGCCGTCCTGCGCCTCTTGCGGAAACAACCAACGAAGGGCGTCGCGACTGCCTTTTGCAATAGCCGGGTCGAGTGAGGGCATTGCAGACCACTCCACTGTGCGCAGCTCTTGGTCGGGTGACATCAGGTAGAAGCGGTCCGTCGGATCGCGCAGCACCCAGATCCAGCATGGCTCGGCATAGCCCACAGGCTGATTAAACGCATCAACCTGCACAATGAATCCGAAATCGCGCGTCAGATCCGATACCAGCGCAAGCAATGCCGTTTGCCTGGTCTGCTCATGGGCACTCCAGAACCTGGGACTCGGTGCGACCAGCATCCAGTAGCAATACTCGCTTGCGTGCAGGTTGCAGGCATACACAACCCATGCGAGTTCGTCCTGAACCAGGGCGGTTGCCGAGGTATCCGCTGCGCCGTTCACGATACGCCGGACCTGCGGCACGACCGGACGTGGGGTTGGGGTGAATTTCCTGCGGCGTCTCATGCTGCGATTCCTGTCTTAAGCAAGCTAAGGTTTTCCATCTCAGCGCCCCCGGATGCGCCAACAGGTCTGGCTGGTTACCACGCACAGACGGGATGTGCCTGAACGCTGCCGGATTTCCAGGGGAGTGTTCCTGGCCAACCGCGCGATGCCACTGACCAGAAAACTCTCACCCTGTGTGTCGACCTGGGTGTCATAGCCGAAGTCACCGATATAGCGCACACCTTGAACGGTACCCACTGACACCACCTCAGGTGGGGTGCTCGCTATTCCCAGGACTTCCCGAACTTCATCCTCAAACAGGGAGACCAGCGTCAGCGCAAACACGCACAGCATCGTGTACTCAAAGGCAAGCGAGCGTCTGCCGGCGGGGCGCGACGTGCCACACCCAGAGGCGTGGAGATCGGTTTCAGTATCAGTAGTTGTCATGGGAGTTGAAGTAACAAGTTGAAAGAGCGAGTCAGAACAGCGTGTCGGAATAGCGAGGCGGAATAGCGAAAAAAAAGGTGAAGCGGTGCCACGCTGAAGTTCCGGTGATGCACGGACAGGTCGCGGCGTGGGGGGCAGAAGTAGATGTCAATCATGGTGATGGTCGGTATGCAAAAGAGGGGATGGATGCAATTGCTTCAACCAGAATCTCACAAAGGTCGTCCACGTCAAGACCCCTTTTGAAACTATTTATCGCAGGCTTTTTACTGCTCACTTCTGACTCGTAAGCCGCATTGCCGTCGTTGCTGCGCAAAATTTGAGCGCTGATCGCAAAGCCACTGCCTGCGCGACTTGACAGAGTTATGCGCCACTTATCCACAAAGCAATCCACAACTTCTGTGGGTAGATCGGCCCTGATCTTTATGGCTTTGCAGTGATTGCTTACCAGTAAAAAAGCCAGTGTCAAGGGGCCGTATGCAAGCTGCCTGAGTCAAGAAAAGTTTGATCAAACGCACTGCTTTTACACCTTCGATTTTGAGGTTTCGTTTCGAGCTTCTCGATAGCAAAACACATGCAAAAAAAGTTCTGAAATTGTGCTGTTGGGGGACTTGCATCAAGAGGCGACCCGTGTATCTTGAATGCACGAGGTCCAGCGATTCACAGGAAATCGCGCTCTGTATCAACGAGGAAATAAATGCCAACACGAGAAGAAACCCAACCGTGCCCAACACGACGTAACTGGTCCATGAAGTCCATCTGCGGGCTTTCATCGCGCAGCACCCATCACCCCCAACGCTGCGTGTGAACTCTCCCATCACGCAGCGCAACCACAACACACAAAGAGGAAAACCATGGAACTCACATGTCCGAACTGCAATAGTGACAACACCCAACGGCTCTCGGCCGTTTTTGAGAATGGCATCAGCACCGTCAACAACAAGACCCATGGAGTCGGCATGGGTCTGGGACGTGGCGGCCTTGCTATTGGCGCTGCAGGCGCCTCGACCTCGGGTACCTCACAGACGGTCTTGTCCCAGCGCGCTGCTCCACCGGACAGGAAACCTTATCTTGTCCCGCTTCTGAAAATCTTCGGCGGATTCGTTGTCGCATCGGTGGCCGTCAGTGCACTGGGTGTCCCGATCCTGGGTGCATTGGTGACGCTGGCCTGGATCGCCGCAACGGTTGGCTGGATTTACCGGGCAGCACAGTACAACGCAAAGACCTGGCCGGTACAAGTTGAGCAGTGGCAGCGCAGCTTTCTGTGCCACCGCTGCCACCACGTCTTTGTGCCCATCCCGTCCACAGAATCTCTTTGAAACTCGGTGCAATCTATATGTTTACAAGACCCCGTCAATTTCTATTGCGCAGCATCATCGCATCGTTCAGCATGTCCGTGGCTTGTGCCAACCTGATGGCACAGGCAGCAGACAACCGACCCATGAACCCTGACGGTGTAGATGACCTGATCCGCCACGTTGCTTCAAACGATTCAGGGCGGCAAACGCGGCAATGGCTTCCCATGCTCAACACCCGATCCAAGTGGGCCAACAGTGTTTACATGTGGTACCTGAATCCTGCCTATATGCCATCATTACTCAGTCAGAACGATGTGATTGCAACGATGCAGTTGGTCACCTCGCGCTGGTCGCAGATGTGCAATATCGAGTTTCGCTACATGGGGTTGTCCACAGCCCAGCCACTGGCTACTGTCGGCAATAACCAGGACCAGATCAATGTTCTTTCCTGGGGCAGGTTTGCTGGTGGTATGACCGGAATCGCTGCCTATGCGGCGGTCAACATCATCACATCCGCTGGGGTGTCAACTCTGGAAGATGTCGACATCATTGTGAACAATGAAATGGTCACCGATATAACGACATTGGACGGGGTTTTGATGCACGAAGTTGGGCATGCCATAGGCATTGGTCACTCAGACAAGCAGGCTGCCATCATGAGCGCTTCGCCCTACCATGAGGTGACCTACAACCAGACCCTGCGTGGTGACGATATCGAAGCTTG
>JBPOIP010000103.1:0-2607 GCA_052034395.1 Pseudomonadota bacterium | reverse complement strand
GACCGTCTCCCGGGACGGCATGCACTACCTTGCAAAATTTCCGGAGCGGAGCGATTCCCGCTGGCTGCCGCATACCGAGTGCGCAATGCTGAAGCTGGCCGACGCCTGCGGTATCCGTGCCTGCAAGAATCCCGAGGTATGGCAGCTTTCCGGAGGCCGTGCCGCGCTGCTGGTACGCCGCTTCGATAGGAACACCACACCGGCCGGCATCGTGCGGAAGGCCTATGTCAGCGCCCATGCGCTGCTGCGTCTTGATCTGGCGGTGCCGGCCGCGGCAGACACGCTCCACTACGGAACGGTCGGCTTCACCTCCCAGGGCCTGCGCAAGAGTTACGTTTCCCTGGCGGAGGGTATGGCGCGCTGGTGCGGGGGACAAGCGGCCCACCGGGTGGAACGCCGCGAATTGTGGCGGCGGATCGCCTTCAATGCCCTGATTCGCAACCTCGACGACCATACCAAGAACCACGGCCTGCTGTGCGAAGACATGGTCCGGCAACACTGGCGACTCTCTCCGGCCTTCGATCTGATGCCCGCGGCTGCCCTGCCGCAGAACCCTGCCTTATCCATGGCCTACCGCTACGTGCCTGGCACCCGGCGCGGTCGACAGCCCTTGCCGCCAAGGCTGGTCACGGCCGTCGACGCCGGGGATCTGGTCGCCGCCGCCGCAGATCACTACGGCTATGCGCCGGAAGAAGCGCAAGAGGCACTGCAAGACATGGCAACAATCATTGCCGACCAGTGGCGCGAAAGGATGTCAGCCGAAGGCGTGCCCGGCGAAGAAATCCGTCGCTTCGAAACGACATTTGGCTTTGCCGAAGCGCTGACGGCATAGCGCCGGTTGGCAGGCCTTCGGCAACCCGCCCGACCGACTGCTGGCGAAGCGGCGTTAGTTTTCCTGTCGGCTGAAAAGGCCGCTACGAAACGTCGACCACCTTCAGCCCCGCCTTGCGGGCAGCCGCAAGCTGGCGATGGTCGGCGGAAACAAAGGCATCCGCCTCACAGGCCAGCGCGCAGGCGACATGCAGCGCATCCATCGCCCGCAACGGGTGCGACTCCAGCAGCGAAACCACCGAGGCCAGCACCTCCGGCGTGATCTGAACGATGTCGGCATCGGCCAGGTCACCCACCGCCTCGGCCTTCAGCTTGCGATAGGCGGCCCGGCTGAGCGACTTTTCGCGCACCAGGCGGCACAGCGTGGAAACCAGCTCCGGCAGGCAGATGACGCTGACGAAAAGCGCGTCCGTCTCCTGGCACAGCGCCAGCACCTGCTCCGACCCCGGCTCGGCAAGCTACCGCTTGGCGAAGGCCGAGGTATCGAGGATCAGATTCACGCGGCATCGTCCCGGTCGCCGAGGATCTCCAGGCTCAGGGACATGCCCTTGACGGCCACCGGGGTGGCCTGCCGCTTCCACGACGGCACCCCGGAGCGCACGGGCACGATCTCAGCGATGGGCTTGCCATTGCGGAAGACGCGAACCGTCTCGCCGCCCTCGACGGCGTCGAAATAATCCTTGGCGTGATAGCGCAGCTCGGTTAACGTGGTTTCCCGCATGGCGAAGGCTCCTGACGCCGAATGTACATTGAAATGTCCATCGGCTGGAGCCATGCAAACCCACCCCGCGCAGGAAAACCACGATGACCCGTCCCATCCTCAACCTCGACGAGCTGATCTTCGACACCCAAACCCACGGCGAGCGCTTCGAGGCGCGCATGGCGCCCGTGGCCACCCGCATCGGCGCGGCCAAGCTCGGCTACCGCGTCACCCAGCTGCCGCCCGGCAAGCGCGCCTGGCCCTTCCACAGCCACCACGCCAACGAAGAGATGTTCTACGTGCTGGAAGGCAGGGGCCGGCTGCGCCTGGCCGACGGCGAGCACCCCATCCGCGCCGGCGACTTCATCGCCGCGCCCGCCGGCGGCGTGGAGACCGCGCACCAGATCATCAACGACAGCGACCAGCCGCTGACCTACCTGTGCGTCAGCACCATGATCGAGCCCGAGGTGGTGCAGTACCCGGATTCCGGCAAGCTGGGCGCAATCGCCGGCGCCGCGCCGGGCGGCGCGAAGGGCGAGCGGACGCTGTACTGGTTCGGGAAGACGGGGGAGGGCTGCGGGTATTGGGAGGGGGAGTAGTGGCACGGTGGCCGAGCGCGGCGCCGTGCTGACACCGAATCGCCATTTCACTTGGGGTCAGGGGAGCCTTCGACCGAATCCTTTGAATCTTTTCTTCAAGCAGAGATAATTGCCGGACTGGAGGATTGAACATGAACGCACGAGTGCAAGCCCTCATCGACCAAGCCAGAATCATGACTGCGGAGGAGCGTCTCGCCGCGCTCGACGCTCTGCAGGAACTCGTGGCGCCACCGGACCAGGCATGGGAAGGCGCTTGGGCGCTGGAAAGCGAGGATCGTGTAAGCGCCTACCAGCGCGGCGAAATCAAGGCGGAGGATTTCGACGTTTTCATGGAACAGATGCGGCAGGACTATCTGGCCAAAAAATGAAGGTCCGGCAGCTTTCGGTCGCCAGCGCCGAATTGCGGGAAGCCATGACGTGGTATCGAGCGCGGAGCCCTCGTGCCGCGGAGAACCTCTGGTTGCGTGTCCAGGATGC
>JBPOIP010000133.1:0-3010 GCA_052034395.1 Pseudomonadota bacterium | reverse complement strand
AAATTTATGCGCACATCAACTTTAGGTTGGTTAAGTGGTGCAAGAAGAAATACAAGAAGTTCACGGGAGATGCTATCACTTGGCTTAGGCTAAAGTGGCAAGAAAAGCCCAACTTGTTTGCACATTGGCAACAAACCAATTGGTTCTGTTATCCATTCACAAGGAAACGTTATTCTTAAGGGTAAACACATTACTGAAGAGCCGTGTGATGCGAGAGTATCAAGCACGGTTCCGTGAGGACGTAGGGGTGAAATTCCCCTGCGTTACTCGATTACAAGCTGGCCTTCTGACCACCGAGTAGTTGAAACGCTTTCCTGTCAACGGTTTTGGTGTCTGCATAGCAACTGATTTTTGTCTGTCGATGGGTTGTGCGGTTGCGTATTTTTTATTTTCAGAAGGGGAGGAGATTTTTTTTAATTCAATTTTGTCTGCGGTGGTAAGTTGCAAGCTCTTTTGCAAGCTTTGGTCTGTGCTTGGGCTCGTGCGGCTTGCAAATGTGCTTGTAACTGTGGGCTGGCTTTTCATTTTTTAGTCGATGTTTTTTACTTCAATTAATTTTCTGTCGTGAAAGTTCAATGCAAATAAACTTCCATAGCCGTTTCTGTCTTTATAAACACAACCACCGTCAAGGTTTATTGGACTTTCAAATTTTTGAGAAATGATTTGCTCTCTTGTCATTGGTGTATGTCCATGAATTAATATTTTACCTTTTAAGTAATCCTTGTCAACTGTAAAATTTCTTACCCAAAGCATGGCATCTTTGTCTGCAAGTGGATTTTCTATTGTAAAGTTAAGCCCTGCATGAACAAGCATAAAGTCTTTGTTTTCAATATAAAACTTTGTCCGCTTAATGAAATTGAGGTAAATTGGTTTTAATTTATTTATTGAATCAATTTTGAAACTTGTCAATGCTTTGTTACCACCATTTTTTGTCCAATGCAAAAATGATTTTTCGTCATTAACTGAGTTTAGCATAATCTCCTCATGGTTGCCTCTAAGTGTATGAATGTTGTATCCTTTCTTCCGCATTTTTAAAATAAAATCAATAACTCCTTTACTGTCTGGGCCTCTGTCTACATAGTCACCAAGGCAATAGATTTTGTCGCTTTTTTTGATGTTGATTTTTTCAAGAACAAGTTTCTTGAAGGTTTTGCAGCAACCATGAATATCACCTATGATAAAAACTCTTGCCATTAAAACAATTTACTTTTATCGTTGGTAAATTCATATTCAGTTTTGCTTATTCTGATAGTGTTACGACCAATAAGCGGTGTTTTATAGACAACTTTATTTCCATTCACATAAGTTCCTGTGCTGTCAAGGTCATACAACCAAACATCATCTTTAAAATTTACTATTACACAATGTCTGCGGCTAATGGCTGTTCCATTCGGAACTTTAACATCATTCACATCATAACTTTCTCTACCAAATTTTATAATTGCTTTTTGTGTTTCCGCTTCTTTAAATGCTTCTGAGTTGCCAGCGGTGCAATAGAGTGTTGATGGGCTATACTTATTAAACCGATAATCCATAAAAAGCAATTTGGATTTTAAGGTAGGCTCTTTTTTATAATTATGGCTTAAATCAGTTTCGAGTATTACACCATAATTGTAATTCAAAAAATGGTTTTCGGATTTGTCGGCTTTTAATACTGTGTTCGGAAAAACAGTTTGTCCAATATGATGCATTGCTGAACAGACATAGTAATTATTGGCAAAACATTTATTCGTGGGTTCTACATCCAATAATATTCTTGCCAAGTCCATTGCAGGTTCATAGCGATTGGTCTCGTAATAACATTGAAGCAATAAGTTGTATGCTTCATAATCTGATGGGTTACGATGTAAATGGTCGGAAAGCAATGAAATGGCTGTAGGATAATTTTTTAGTTCTAAGTTTATCCATCCAAGTTCTTTTTGAACATCTAATCTCGGATTCCATTTTAACGCCTTTTCATAATAGGTTTTTGATAACTCTATTTGCTGTGCCATTAAATGATACTTCCCTTTTTGAAGCAATATATTCACATTCGGTTTTAATGTTCTTTCGGCATATTCGAGAACGGAATAAGCACTTTGCCATTTTTTCTTTTGTAAAAGGCGTTCTGCTTTTTCTGCCAAATCACCTGCCTGAATTACTTCTTTGTCAAAAATAATAGGAACCGATTGAGCTTGTATGGCTTCATTAAAATCTTTCATTCTTTGAAAGCGTTGCTCGGGAATTTTGGCAATTGCTTTCAATATTATTTCTTGTTGCCAGTTGGGTAAACCAGTTATACCAAAATCTTTTAAGTCGTGTAGTTCTATAATCTCTTCTGCCGTCTTGCCAATAAACGGATTGCGTTTAGTAAGCAATTCCAATAGAGTAACACCTAATGCATAAATATCTACCCGTGCATCTTTAACTGCTTCTGTTTCCCAACCCAATGCCTCTGGGCTCATGTATGGTCTTGTGCCTGCACCTGTGTTGGCAACACCAAAGTCTGTTATTTTTATGGTTCTGTTTTCGGTAAAAAGTATGTTATCAGGTTTAATGTCGTGATGAATGATTTCTTTTTCATGCACCAATTGCAAGGTTTCGGTAAGTTCACTCATCCATTTCCAAACAAAGGTTGAAGTGATTTTTTCCTTTCGCATTAAATCCCGCAAACTGCCCAAAGGGCAATACTCCATTACGATATACAATAAATCTTCCTGTACAAAATGGTGCTTATACAAAACAATATTAGGATGATTAAACTTAGATACCATTTGCATTTCGTAAATGATATCGTCTTGTTTGGCTTTGTCTTCGTTTTTTAATTGTTTGATGGCAACCAAATTTTCCGACCGTTCTTCTTTGGCCAAAAATACTTTGCCAAAGCCTCCACTGCCAAGGTCTTTTATAAAGCGGTATTTATTATCAAACAATTCAGGCATCTTATTTTTTATTGCATTTTATAGTTATTGTATTCTTCCTCACTCTGCCAAAATTCTTTGTCAATTATTTTTACTTCATCGTATGTGAG
>JBPOIP010000055.1:0-10340 GCA_052034395.1 Pseudomonadota bacterium | reverse complement strand
TACCAACGAGACTACAACCCAAATAGGGTGCAATCACCGCAAAACACAACAAGCAAGACCGTCGGACCCCGCAAACCACACCAACTCCCTCATACAGTGGGGTGCCGTGAAATATGCGGGCTAGCCGCACTATCCATGCCATTGCCCGGCCCCCTCACCCTGCAGCCCGTCAACGCCAATGTGCACAGCGTGCATCTTGCAAATGGCACGCACGTAGGCAATCTCAAGCGGGTGACCACGGTGTGGAAGTTCAAGGCCCTGGGCTACGATGCCGCTGGCGCGGTGGAGCCCGGGGGCGGACCATTGACCCACCAGCAAAACATGGTTTTTGCACAGCCCGATGCGGCCGAGGTCAGCGCACGGCTACTGGCCAGCCACGCAACCACGCCACCCCAATAGTTGCTGCCTTTTCATGCCCCGCCGAAATCACCACCACATCTATGTGGTCGAACTTTCCAGCGACGTGCTGTACGAGCCACGTTTTCGCAAAAACAACCCCGACTACATACCCGGCAAGCCCTGCGTCTATGTGGGCATGACGGGGCTGGACCCGGACGTGCGCTTTGACAAGCACAAGGCCGGGATTCAGGCCAATAGCTATGTGCAGCAATATGGTCTGCGCCTGCTGCCAGATTTGTACGAGGCCTTTAACCCCATGACCTACAAGGACGCCGTCGACAAGGAGATCGAGGTGGGCATTGATCTGCGTTCGGCGGGTTTTGGGGTGTGGCAGGCTTGAAGCCGGTCATCACACAATCGGTGCTGCGGACTTCTCCCGCTTCGGTTGGGGCGCCCAGCACATAACATGGTGGCGGGGCAACTGGTGTGGCAAGCTGCCTAGAATGATTGCGTTGCTGTACCTTGAAGGAGTGGGCGATGCGGTTTCGAATCCCTTTCTGTGCCCTGCTAGTGTGGGCGGTTCATTCCCTCTGCGGGGCTGAAACTGTCACTATCTTTGGCGATGACGCTTATGCGCCCGTGGTGTATGTTCGCGAGGGCAAACCCGCCGGTCTGCTGGTTTCCATTCTGAAAAAAGCCGAGACCCTGACCGGAGACCGTTACGACGTGCAGTTGGCGCCCTGGAAACGGTCGTATGACCTGGCACTCAATGGCGGTGGCGGCGTCATCGGGATTTCATTCAACGCCGACCGGTCCAAGCTGTTCGATTTTTCCAAACCCATTTACGACGACGATATTCAGATCGTCACACTCAAGGACAAGTCTTTTCCGTTCAGCAAACTGGAAGACCTCAAAGGCAAGGTCATTGGCGGCGTCAATGGGGCGAGCTATGGCGATATCGTTGACAAAGCCATTGCTTCAGGTACGTTTGTGGTGGAGCGCGATGTGTCGCCGTCCGGTCGTCTGAGAAAGTTGCTGGCCGGTCGTCTGGACGGCGCCTTTATCGGCAACGGCCGCGCCGGCTTTGAAATCACCCTGGCAACCCACAAAGAGCTCCTTGACAACCGCGACAGGTTTGTCGTGCTTCCCCAGCCACTGGCCAGAGACCCCTTGCATTTGGGGTTTTCCAAATCCATGCGCAAGCAGGATGTGATCAAACGCTTTGATGACGCGATCGACAAAATGAAACGCTCCGGGGAGCTTCAGAAGCTCATATCCGACACCGCGAAGTAGGCCGCCAGTCACCACGGGGCAGTGGCCATGCGGACCGACTAAGCCACGCCTGACTTGGCGCCAGGCATGGGCGCAACCAGGGGAAATTGCACGCGAATGGTGGTCCCTTTGGATGGAGTGCTGTGAACTGACACCGTGCCGCCCAGAGTGCGTACCACCAGGCCCTGCACAATATTCATACCCAAGCCGGAACCACCGGTGCCGAGCTTGGTAGTGAAGAAGGGGTCGAATATTTTGTTGACCACTTCAGGCGTCATACCTTCACCTTCGTCACTGACGAGCAGATTGACATAACCCGCAACATCCGCGGCTTTCACGGAGACTCGAATCAGCCCGCCGGCACCGCCGGGGTAAGCATGCACCAGCGCATTTACTACCAGGTTGGAGAGAACCTGGCCAACCGATCCCGGATATCCATCGCAAATCAGGCTGTCCTGAAAATCTGTTTCCACCTGGCAATTGGCCTTCCTGACAGCCGGATGAACCGTGCTTAACACTTCCGTGGCGACCTGCGCCAAGTCATAGCTTCGGCGCTGATCGCTGGCCTGGTCCACTGCAACCTGCTTGAAACTGGTCACGAGTTGCGCTGCCTTTTCGATGTTTCGCAGGAAGATGCTCAGTGCCTGTCGGGAGTTTTCCGTCACCTGCATGAGAGTCGACTTTTTCAGCGTTCCTGTGCTTAACTCCGCGTTCAGGTTTTCCAGGTGACTGGCAACCGTCGATGCCACGGTCAGGGCATTGCCGATAGGCGTATTGAGTTCATGCGCCACACCGGCAACCACCCGTCCCAGGGACGCGAGCTTTTCCGACTGGATCATTTCACCCTGCGTGTATCGCAGTTGCTCAAGCGTTTGCTCCAGCGTTCGGGTTCGTTCCGCTACACGGGCCTCCAGAAACTCATTGGCTTCATTGAGCCTCACATTGCGCTCTTCGAGCTCGGAAATCAGTTTCTGCAAGGACAACCGGGTCGTTTCCATACTCATGGCCAACGTGCCCAACTCGGTCAGCATCAGGGACTGGATCGGATGACGCAAATCCCCCCGGGCAATCAACTGCGATTCGCGTACCAGGGCTTTGATCGGGCGTACCAGCCCCCATTGCAGAACAACCAGGGTGATGAAGACGGCAATTAGCAGTACGACGCCAACACCGCGCAGAAACGTCTCTTGCGCATCTTTCCATTTTTGCTGGTAGCCGCTGGTGCTGATAACTATGCGAAGCTGCCCGATTGCAGTGGCATTGCGCTCAATCGGCAATACCTTTTCCACTAGCTCCCCTTCATCGTCCGGATTTGGCACCGCATTGCGCTGGCGTTTTGCGAAGACGCCACCACGGTGATCCAGCACCTCCACCATCTGGACTTCTTTGGCCACAAAAACCGAATCGATGATGGACTCGACCTGCTCGGGCACGTACTGCCAGAGTGCTTCGCGCATCGCCATGGCCGTCAGCGTTGCCATGCGCTCGAGTTCCCCCCTGATCTGGGTTTCATGCAAAGCACGGATGCGGGACGCCTGATCCACATAGGCAATGGCGCTGGCCAATGCCACCGCAAAAATGACGGTCACACTGATGATGATGCGCAGAGAGAACCAATACCGTTTCATTTTCCGCTTTCCATCAAGTATGGCTTGGTGCCAAACCCCTGGCAATGGCATGGGCTGCAGCCATTTTTGCCGAACCGTAGTAGCATGAGAATACCAGCCGAAGCAGTAACCACTTTGCGCAATTGAGGCACTATGACCACTTCGTCAGTTTCGATTGAGGACCACCTACCGGGTGAGGACAACGACTCGATCCTCGTTTTGGACGATACATACGCCGTTGAAACTGGCAAGCCGGACAAGTCCTGGCTGGTGCTTATCGTGGACGATGAGCGGGATGTGCACGAAGTCACCGAACTGAGTTTGCGTGGAATGGTGGTCGAGGGACGGGAGTTGCAGTTTCTTCACGCGTATTCCTGCGCTCAGGCCCGGGAAATAGTCGCTACGCACGCGGACATTGCGGTGATTTTGCTGGATGTGGTGATGGAATCGCATGATGCCGGCTTGCAGCTGGTGCAGGTGATCCGTCAGGAATGCGGCAGGTCTTCGGTTCGCATTGTGCTGCGAACCGGGCAGCCAGGTTTTGCGCCAGAGATAGAAACCATTCAAAAGTACGACATCAACGATTACCGCACCAAAACCGAACTGACACAGGTGCGTCTCTTTACCAGTCTGGCCGGGGCGATCCGCAGTTACCGGCATCTGGTCGCGATGGAAGAAACCCGCCGCGGGCTGGAAGTCGTGGTGCATGCCAGTACCGAACTCAGCCAGGTGCGCGGCGTTACCCTGTTTGCCAAGGGCATGGTGATTCAGTTGTGCGCGCTGATGAACATTCGTCCCGATGGCCTGGTGTGCGCGCGAGCAGGCAACTCTCCGGACGAGGCTGCCACCGTCATTGTGGCCACCGGCATTTATGCCCCCCTCATGGCGATATCGGTCGACAACATGCCCAGAACGCCGATTCGTGAAGCCATCGAAAGGTGTCTGCATTCGCGCACCAGCCTGTTTGACCAGGCCACCGTTTTGTATTTCCCGGGACCCGATGGAAGCGGCATTGTTGCGTTTGTGGACGCGACTCCGCTTTCAGCCACAGACCAGCATCTCATACAAGTTTTCTGCTCAAGCATGACCGTGGGCCTGGAAAACGTCCGGTTGCACGAGAAGATTTTCAATCTGGCCTATCAGGACCCCCTGCTCGGCATTCCAAACCGCAACCGGTTTGTCGATATTGTCCAGCAGCATCTGCAAATGCCCCAGGGCAAGTCCGTTGCCCTGATTGATCTGGATGATTTTGCCGGTGATAACGCGATGTTCGGGCACACCTTTGGCGATGAGTTGTTGCGGGCTTTCTCTGCACGGTTGGCCGGAAAATTAGGGACTGATGCCTCCATCGCCCGACTGTCGGGTGACACTTTTGCCGCCGTGGGCAGCGACGAACTCCTCAACCCCGACACCCTGGGTCAATGCATAACGGAGCCCCTGCCAGTTCAGAGTTTGATGATGGTGGTTTCTGCTACGTGTGGTCTTGTCAGACTTGATGCCCAGGCGTCGGATGGTGCAGAAATTCTCAAGCACGCCTATGTGGCACTCAAGTTGGCCAAGTCCCAGCACCGGGGCGCATGCATGTACTACAACGAAGCGATGGGCACCGATGCCATTGAAAGAAGCACGTTGCTGCGTGGCCTTCGGGAGGCTTTTGAGGCCCACAGGTTGTTTGTGGTGTACCAACCCCAAGTCAGTTTGCCAGACGGCCTGGTCGTAGGCTCCGAGGCCTTGCTGCGCTGGCGCACAGACGACGGCAAGTTTGTCCCTCCGGACCAGTTTATTCCTCTGGCCGAACAGTCCGGCTTGATGGTTTCCATAGGCGAATTCGTACTGCGAAGCGCCTGTTACCAATTGCGTCGAATTCATGGCTTGGGCTATGCTGAATTTCGCATGTCAGTCAACGTTTCGCAGGTGCAGTTCCGGGAGCCTGATTTTGCTCAAAGCGTCCGCCGGGCCATTGCAGACACGGGCATTCCGGCGGCCAAGCTGGAGTTGGAAATCACCGAGTCCATGGCGGCGGAACAGCTCGATTTTGTGTTCGCTGTGCTGGACGAGTTGCACCAGATCGGGGTCACCGTTGCGATCGACGATTTCGGAACGGGCTACTCCTCCTTGAGCATCCTGCGGCAATTGCATCTTGATCGCCTCAAGATTGACAAATCATTTGTCTCGGATTTGAGCGTCATGGAAGGCGTCGCCAAGTCCATCATTGACATCGGGCATTCTCTGTCTCTCGAGCTTATCGCCGAAGGTGTAGAGACCCAGGAGCAAGCGGCCAGACTCTTTGCTTTGGGTTGCCAAGAAGCGCAGGGGTATCTGTATTCGAAGCCATTGCCGTCGGATGAACTGCAGCAATGGCTGTTGCGGGCTACACCCTGAGCGGATCACCAAAATGGCTGCTTACACGTGGCGAAGGTACTTGGGGCTTTTTTCATGCCTATTGCTTCTGTGCGCTACAAGTGGCTTTGCTAGCCCTGCCCACTCCAACAAAGTAATGGACTATTGCTCGCGGCCCATCCGGGTTGGCCTATTCGAGTTTGGCATTCTTTACAAAGCGGCCAGCAATGACGGTGTGGATGTTCGATTGCTCGATGCCATTCACAAGCTGACGGGTTGCGAGTTTGAAAAGGTGGTGCTTCCCCGTAATCGTATCTGGGCGGAGTTGCAGACCGGTTCACTCGACCTTGCCACGGCGGCCATCCCCAACGCAGAGCGTAAGTCCTACGGCTACCTGCTTCCCTACATGAAATCACGCAATGTAGCCCTGGTTCGCAAAGGTGCAGGTGCCCACATCAAAACTGCTTCCGACCTGATCAACAGCAAGGTTCGCGTTGGCGTCGTGCGTGGCTTTAAACATGAAACGTATTACGACAGCCTCATCGCTGAGTTGGACAAACAGGCCAGGGTCGTACATGCCGTGGATGTGGCGGAAAACTTTCGTTTGTTTGATGAAAACCATGTCGATGTCATCTTCAGTCAACCCATCATCTATAGACAGTATCTTTCGGAAGACTACCTTGCGCAGAAGATGTATCTACGCGACTGGGCGCCAAAGAGCGAGAACGCTGTTGGTGCCTTGATACTTTCTCGCACGTCGTTCAGTGCCGAGCAGAGCAAGCGCTGGGACGCACTCCTGGTCAAGTTGCAAAAAGACGGCACGCTCTACAACATTTATCGCCGCTTCCTCAGTCATGAGCAGGCCGCTGATCTGGTCTATGCCGGACCGCGCTTTCCTGATTGAAGACGGTATTTCAACAGTACTTTTTCCTCGAGACCCTGAGGAATCCATTTCGCTTGATGCCTCAGTTCCTCTCAATCAAACTGCGCAGAGGCGTCCCGCCGGTGGGCAACTGAAACGTCAGCCCTATGGCTTGCACCTGCCAGTTGGGGCCGGGTGTCCAGCGCTTGAAGCCGGTCATCACACAATCGGTGGTCCGCACTTCGCCCGCTTCGGTCGGGTTGCCCAGCATCTGGGTGTAGGGTGTCAGGCCCTCTTTTGTGAGCACAAGGTGGGCACGCTCACGCGGAATGGGTGCGATAGGGTCAACCCCATCCGGGCGAAACCCGATGGTGAAGTCTGCCGGGGGTGGCGCTGCGTCAATAGCCATATTGGGGGTGAACTCGGAGCGCGCCATGGCACCATTGCTTTGCGCCCAGTGCAGGCGCAGGTAAGGCGGCGGTTCTTTGGCAGACCACATCAGGTGGACATCGTTGCCATGGGTGCAGTAAGTGGGGTGCGCGAAGGATTTTTCCGTTGGCCACTGCCCGCCTTGGCGTTGCTCAACGTGCACGAGGCGTGTGTCCGGCGCGCCCAGAAGCGACTGGGTATAGATGAGCCCTGCCCCTGCCAGGTTGTAGCGCTGCACGGCTTGCACCGTGTGCTCCAGCGGCGGGTTGTTAGCGGGCACCTCGCGTCGCTGGCCGATCTCGCGATGCAGCACGCAACGGGCCTTCCATCGCAAAGTAGGCTATTCCCGGAATCGCCAGAATCGCCAGACCTGTGAAGGACAGCACCAGGCTCTCGACCCGCGTGATGGACGGCTTGACCCGTTGCCCGACCCACACGTGGCTGCCAAACCATAACAGCGGTGCGACCGTATACAGCGCCAGTATGAATACGCCCAGTGCCGCTGGCCCGCCGACGATACGCGCGGGCACCAGCACCGCTACCAACGCCAGCAGCGCAGCCATCACCGACACCAGCCGAACGGCCAGCCAGCTGCCCAGACGCCCGCTGGACCGGAAATACCGGCTTTCCAGCCAGAGCAGGCCCAGCATCAACGCGATCAGCCCGGCACCGACACGCGCCCAGGCCTGCTGGTCCGCAGGCGGCATGCGCGCGAATGTTTCCGTTATATGTTCCCATTCCATGGCGGTCCTTTCTGGTGTAGCGAGAGCAAAGGGCAAAAACACGCATTGTCCGGGCAGACTTACACGCCGTTGCGCAGCGCCGGTCGCGTATCCACGCCCCGCATCGTACCGCCGACTTCCACCGCACAGCACAAAAAAGACGGAGACCACGCGCCACTGGCGACCACGATACGCTACGCTTTTGATAGCTGCTTGTGTATATTCCACTGGGGCTGGATGCATAATTCGGCTATGAACTTCCAACCCTTCGTCATCGGTGTTGCAGGCGGCAGCGGCAGCGGCAAGTCCACCGTCACGCGCCAGGTGCTGTCCTCCATCGGGCCGGAAATGGCTGCGGTGGTGATGCAGGACGATTACTACCTGGACCAGACCGACATTGCGCCCGAAGCGCGCCACAAGACCAACTACGACCATCCGGATGCCTTTGACTGGCCGCTGATGATGCAGCATGTGCAGGCGCTGCGCCGTGGCGAGGCCATTGAAATGCCGGTGTATGACTTTGCGCTGCACAACCGCTCCAGCAAGAGCATTACCGTCAAGCCGGCACCGGTGATCGTGATCGAAGGCCTGTTTGCACTCTATGACGCCGAGTTGCGCAAGATGATGTCGCTCAAGATCTTTGTCGACACGGCACCCGATGTGCGCTTCATCCGCCGCCTGCAGCGCGACATTTCCGAGCGCGGACGCAGCACCCAGAGCGTGATCGATCAGTACCTGGAAACCGTGCGCCCCATGCACAAGCAATTCATCGAACCCACCAAGCGCGAGGCCGATGTGATCCTGCCCCACGGTGCCAACGGGCCGGCGGTGGACATCATCACCACCAAGGTCATTACCTTCATTCGGGACCTGCACCCTGTGTAGCCCCAATCGCCCCGTCCGCATCCATATCCGCACCTTCCATGTCCATGCCCACCACCTGCCCTTCCTGCCGCGCGCACATGCAGGTGCACGCGCTGCCGGGCAACAACGGCCAGACCATCGAGCTGGACTTGTGCTTTCAATGCCAGGGCATGTGGATCGACCCACAGGAAAACTTGAAACTGTCTGCTGCTGCAGTGGCCGACCTGTTCCGCCTGCTACATGAGCAGCGCAACGCCGCGCGCCAACCAATGGCATCCGCCGTGCATTGCCCGCGCTGCAACGGCGCCCTGACGCAGGGCTTTGACGTCGTGCGCACCGGGCGCTATATCACCTACCGCTGCGCCCGCGGTCACGGGCGTTTCAGCGCGTTTTCGTCATTCATGATCGAGAAGGGCTGTGTGCGGCTGATGACGCAGCCCGAGATTGACGACCTGGCCCGGCGGGTGGACGTCATCCACTGCAGCAGTTGTGGGGCACCAGTGGATTTGCGCAACGACCACGCCTGCCCGCACTGCCGTTCGGCCTTCTCGTTGCTGGACCCCAAGGCGGTGGAACGCGCCTTGCAGGGCTATGCAAACGCGGTCAAGTCCACCACAGCCGGCCCCAAGCCGCATGACCTGGCCGACGCCCTGATCATGCTGGAGCGCGACCGCCAGCAGGCACTGCGCGAGCAAAAGACGCAACGCGGCAGCCTGTTGACGGCCAGCGCATCAGACGGGGTGGACCTGTGGTCGCTGGGGCTGGAGCTGGTGTCTGCCGTGCTGGATTGACACCAACGCGGTCACAATGCAGGTCATGCTGAGCCCCCTCAAATCCCTGTTGGTCCAGATTTTCAACCTCACGCAAGACCACGCGTCCTCGGTCACCGACGCACATGGCCTGCAGCTGGCTACCGCCGTATTACTGATCGAGGTGATGCGCTCTGATGCCAACACCAGTGACGCCGAGCGCACTGCCGCCGTATCGGCACTGCGCCACAAGTTTGCGCTGACCGATGCCGAAATGCAGCCACTTCTGGCCCAGGCCGAACGCGCGGCAAACGCCAGCAACGACTACTTCCGCTACACCAACGCCATGAACGCGCATTTCACGCAGGCGCAAAAAATTCAGGTGGTGGAGCACATGTGGCAGGTGGCTTTCGCCGATGGCAACCTGGACGCGCACGAGAACCATGTCATCAGCAAGGTGGCCGGTTTGCTGCACGTGACGCACGGCGAATACATCGCGGCCAAACTGCACGCCAAACAGGCAGCGGGTCTGTCGTAAACGCAGGCGGTTCAGACACCCGGTTTTGTCGTATCCGGCTGGTACTGAAACACGGCGTCCAGCGGCTGACCGAAAACAGCTGAAATCTTGAAAGCCACTTCCAGCGACGGCGAGTACTTGCCCTGCTCAATGGCATTGACGGTCTGGCGTGTCACGCCGATATGCTCGGCAAGCGTCTGCTGGGTCATCTCGCCGTGCTCAAAGCGCAGGCGGCGTATGGCGTTGGTGATGTGGTTGTCGCCCATGTCACACCGCGCGGCGGTAGTAGTACAGACGCATGCCGTAGCGCAGCAACTCTGCAATCCAGATCACAAACAGAATGCAGTGCGCAAACTGCCAGACGGTAAAACCCATGTGCATGGTACCGATGGTCAAAAACGCCCCCACCAGCTGCACAAAGTAGGCCGGTGGCGTGGCCCGCAGGTGGATAAGCCGCTCGCGTTCATCCAGCGGCAATTCGGCTTCTTTGGGCGAACGCAGGGCCAGCACGCTGTGCGTGACCACCTGAATGGCGATCAGCAGGCCTACCAGCCACCAGAAGAGCTTGAAGTAGTAATACGGCCCGCCCCCCGGGCTGCCGACCACAACACCGCGACCGATCTCGAAGAAGTAAATGGC
>JBPOIP010000210.1:0-17539 GCA_052034395.1 Pseudomonadota bacterium | reverse complement strand
TACCAACGAGACTACAACCCAAATAGGGTGCAATCACCGCAAAACACAACAAGCAAGACCGTCGGACCCCGCAAACCACACCAACTCCCTCATACAGTGGGGTGCCGTGAAATATGCGGGCTAGCCGTCGGCTTGATTCAGATCAGAGTTGTGGGGGTTCGTCCACCGCTGATTGCGGGGTTTCGACTGCAGGCGGTGCATCAGATGCTTTGCCCAGGCGGGTTCGCAGCGCCTCGCGCAACAGGTATTCGACCTGCGCGTTGGCACTGCGCAGGTCTGCCGCGGCCAGTCGCTCGATCTGCACCCACAGCACCGGGTCTATGCGCAATGCGAAGGACTTCTTGTCGGGGCTGGCCATGGGTCGCAGGGAAAGTGGAAGGATTCGACTCAGTGCGGTTGCTTGCCATGAGACGCCAGGGTTTTGGCTTGACTGCGCAGCTGAACCAGACCCGGTGGCTCGCTACCGAACCAGAACCACTGGGGATCAGTGCCTCCCATTCGCAGCACCGCCTGGTACACCGTCAGCGACACCAGCGATGCCACCACCAGCAGCGCCAGCAGGCCCAGCACCAGCGCAACGCTGTACAGCAGCACATCTACCAACGCCATTTTGGGCGCCAACTGCGACCCGGCCACACCGGCCAGCACCATGAGCAGCATGGCAGCCACTGCGATCTTGGCAGAAAGGACGACCGGTGACACAGGCTTTTCCATCGTGATTCCTTGGTGTGGACTTAGTTATACAGTGTGCCCGTGTTGACGATGGGCTGGGCGTCATGGTCGGAGCACAGCACCACCAGCAGATTGGTCACCATGGCGGCCTTACGCTCATCGTCCAGTTGCACCAAACCCCGCTCCTGCAGGCCACTCAGGGCAAGCTCCACCATACCCACAGCACCCTGCACGATCAGGCTGCGTGCTGCGATGATGGCCTGGGCTTGCTGGCGGCGCAGCATGGCACCGGCAATCTCGGGTGCATAGGCCAGGTGGGTGAGCTTGGCGTCCACGACCACAATGCCGGCCAGCGAAAAGCGGGCCTGCAGCTCGTGCAACAGGGCTGCGGCCACCTGCTCGCCACCTGAGCGCAGCGTGATTTCCTTGGGCGTCGTTTCGTTATCGTCTTTGTCATCCAGGTTGTCGTAGGCATAGCTGGAGGCCAAATGGCGCACCGCAGCTTCCGCCTGGGTCAGCACATAGGATTCAAAGTCTTCCACGTCAAAGCTGGCGCGGGCCGTGTCCTGCACACGCCAAACGATGGCGGCGGCGATCTCGATGGGGTTGCCCCGCAGGTCGTTGACCTTGAGCTTTTCACTGTTGAAGTTATGTGCACGGGTGGACACCTTGGTGCGGCTGTAGAACGGGTTACACCAGCGCAGACCCTCCTTGCGATCGGTTCCGCGGTAGCTTCCAAACAGCTTGAGTAATGCGGCCTGATTGGGGTTGAGGGTATACAGGCCCGCCAGAAACCACAGGGCAGCGGGCACAGCCAGCGTGGCGATTCCCAAAGTGAACGGGCCAGGTGCGCGCAACACCAGAAACGCAGCGACGAGCAATAAAACGACTCCCATTGCCACGGCTGCATAGCCGCTACCGGTCTTGGCCAAATACTCATTGGAAGCTTGTTTGTCCATGGCGATCCTTGGTATTCGCTTCAACCCCAGAGGTCGAAGACGCCTTGCATCCCCTTGTGCACATTTGCCAATGAGATCAAAGTGATATCACTATAGTATCAGGTGATAGCCGTGTCAAATTCTGAAATCACCGCTGAAGTCAATGCATTGAAGGCCGTCGGCCACTTCACGTGCGGGGCTTGGCAAACCCGCCATCTGCCCACGCCACCGCACTGCTGCGGTTGAGCTTGAAGGCGGGCGACACGCGCACCTGGGCCAGCGACTCGCCACAGTCGTCCACCGCACTCAGCGTGGCATAAGGGTTATCTTCATCGGGCACGATGTCCAGTGACACGGTCAAGCGGCCCGACTGGGCCGTCACCGCAATGCTCTGGTGCAGCGTGGCATGCAACTGCTGCTCGCTGCGCCGCACAAATTCACGAGCCGTCTTGACCAGCGTGATGAACGCCGCACCGTCGATTGGCTTGGGGTTTTTCTTGTCGCGCCCCATGGTCCACGGCCCCACCAGGGCGGGCTCGGACGCACCGTCACGCGTCATGGCCACCGCCCAGCCGTCATCGTCTTCGTTCTTGATGACCTGTGCGCTCCAGCCGTTGTCACGCCACAGGCGGGGTTCCTGAATTTTGGAAGTTTCGTCGGTCAAGCGGTGCAATCGTTCATGGGTGGAGGCTGGATGCTACCCGAAACGTTGGCAAATTGTGTCTACGTGTACTATAGTAGTAGTACACGTAGACGCTAAATATGCCCACCGACCTCATTTTCAGCATCAATACCGGTTCCAGCGAACCCATTTACCGCCAGCTTGTCGAGCAGGTCAAGCGGCGCATTGCGGCGGGTCAGCTCAGCGCAGGGCAAGAGATTGCGTCGGTGCGCGAATTGGCCCAATCTCTGGCCGTACACCCGATGACCGTCTCCAAGGCCTACAGCTTGCTCGAAGCACAGGGCCTGCTGGAACGCAGGCGCGGGTTGTCGATGGTGGTGGCTGCCCAGCACACACAGGCCAAGTCTTCTGCATCCCGAGTTGGCCTGCTGCGCCCCACGCTGGAAAAGGCAGCATTTGAAAGCCGCCAGCTGGAGCTGACCAGCGCCCAGGCCTTGAAACTATTCCAACAAATTCTGAACGAGGGAGAGAAAACATGAGCCCAACCCCACCCGCCGCGGGAGCACATGCGCACGTCGCGGCGCGTCCAACCGCCGACGTGCGCGGCTTGAACCTGGCCTATGGCAAGAAACCAGTCCTCAAGGGGCTCGACTGGCAGTTGCATCCCGGTCAGGTCATTGGGCTGCTGGGGCGCAACGGTGCGGGCAAAACCACGCTGTTGGAGGCCATGCTGGGCCTGCGCGACCTGCAAGGCGGTAGCGTGGAGCTGTTTGGCGAATCCGGCCTCCAGCTGAGCGACGCCACGCGGGCCCGCATTGGCTACGTGCCCCAGCGCAGCGACCTGTTTGAGGGCTTTACCGCGAACGAGTTGCTGGCTTACTTCCGCAGCTTTTACCCACGCTGGAACACCGCCAAAGTGGACGGGTTGCTGTCGCGCTGGGACATTGCGCGGGACCAGCCCATTGCCCGTTTGTCGGGCGGTCAGCAGCAGCGCCTGTCCATCATCCGTGCGCTGGCCCATGAACCCGATTTGCTGGTGCTGGACGAACCCGTGTCCAGCCTGGACCCGGCCGGACGCCGCGAGTTTCTGCGCGAGCTGGTGGACCAGGTGCTCGACCGGGGGACGACGGTTGTGCTCTCCACGCACATCCTGTCCGACCTGGAGCGCGTGGCATTCAACGTGGCCTTTCTGCGCGAGGGTCGTATTGGCATGCAAGCGCCGCTGGACGAGTTGCTGGATAGCACCCGGCAAGTCACCGGGACGCGTGAGCAGGTCAACGCCTTGTGCACCCGGCACCACGCCCAGGTCTTGCAGCGCCGCACACTGGGTGGCGAGCAGGAGCTTGCGCTGCTGACGCTGCCGCCCGGCGCCGCTGCCGAAGATGATGGGCTGCCCCTGCAAGCGGTTAATCTGGAAGAACTGTTCATGGAACTGGCATGACGACAGCAACTGGCAATCCACGCATCACTGCGATGAACCCGACCGCTCCCTTCGCATTGAATCCCTATGTGCAAATCAGCAAGGTGATCTGGCGCAGCCTGGGCATCACGCAGGCTCGCTGGCTGTACGTGACACTGGCCTGCCTGTTCACCCTCATAACGGTGGGCGGTGGCGTCAGCCTGAGATGGGGCATGGCCGCATTGCTGGAAACAGCGGTCAACGCGTTCGTCCTGGGTTTAAAAATCACCTGGGTGTTCGTTTCGGTAACCCTGATACGGCTCAACACCCCCACCACCACGCGCACGGTGCCGCACTATGCGGGTCGACTGCGCCGCGCCGCACTCGCGCTGTGGTTAGGCATCTGCCTCATCACCGCCTTGGTGGGAGGCAAATCAATGGGTGGAGCTTTTTTTGTGGGCTTCAGCTCAGGTGCGGCTATGCTGGTCATCATCACGCCGTGGCGCTGGCCCGTGCAGTGGTGCATCTTCATGGCATTGCTGGTATTTGCAGGTAGTCGCAGCAACGAAATTTTCGAATCGGCCTTTGTAAAAATGCTACTTGATTCGCCCGCTTTGGGCTGGGCGTTTGCCATCATCTGCTACCTGGGCATGGCCTGGTTGGTGACGCGGCTGATTGCTACCGACGGAAGCCAATTTTCAGCGGTTTCTTCACGTAACCTGCAGATTCAGAACGCAGCACCCGGCGCAGAAACTCCAGTCAAAGCAGCCGCTCATGCGGCGAGTCCACTGGCGAAGGGTCTACAGTTGGGTTGGCAATGGTTGCTTTTCCCGTGGCGGCGGTACATGCGTTACGCACTGGCCCTGCCGCTCCCGGCACCCCAACACCCATCGCATGCTTCGCAGGTGCTGGCCCGGTCCATGCTGGGCCTGGGGACCTCGGTGCACTGGTTGATGCAGGTCTGTGCCATGCTGACCCTCTGGGCGGTCGTGCTGCTGGTGGTTGTCATTGTCCCGATGACCGCTGGGGCTGGCGTATCGTCGATCTCAGGCGGTTGGGCCGTCCTGATCGCCCTGGGCAGCCTGATGGCCGCAGTTGCACCCCTGTTGTCAATGCCCGAGACGCTGAGGCAAACCGCGCCCGAGCAGAAGCTGATGCTTCTCCTGCCCGGTATGCCGCGCGGTCACACGCTCAACCGGATGTTGGCCGAGCGGCATCTGCGCCATGCCTTCATCGCGTGGCTGCTGGCTGCGGTGAGTGCCGTGACGCTACCCTACCCAAACAAGGATGTCTGGTTTGTTGGTACTTTCTACCTGGGTGCTTTGGTGCTGTTGCCCATGGTGATCAGCGACTGGTCGCGCATCCAGCCCCCAAATGCCATGAACGCCCTCGCTGGCCTGCTCCAGGCCATACTTGCTCCCGCCATCGGACTGATCGCTGTGAAGTGGCTTGGTGTGCCTGTCAACGTCGTCGCGGCCGCTGCGGTGGTCTATTGCGGCATCATGCTGGTTGTGCGCTGGCGCCGACTGCCACAGTTTGCACCGGCATTTCCGGCAGGTCGCCTGCTCCGCAAAGAGGTTGCCCACGTTGTCTAGGTCCACGTTGTATGCCCTCGGCGCGATTGCCCTGTGGGGAAGTCTGGCGCCATTGGGATTTTTGCTCGCCCACGTGCCCCCATTTCTGCTGACAGGCCTGGGGCTGCTGGTGGGCAGCTTGATCGCGCTGCCGCTGTCCGGTGGAAAGCCCGCTTCGTTGAAGGTGCCATTGCGCACGCTGGCCTTGGGTGTCTATGGGCTGTTCGGGTTTCACTTTCTGCTGTTCATCGCGCTGCGCCATGCGCCGCCGGTGCAGGCCAATCTGGTCAATTACCTGTGGCCGCTGGGCATCGTGCTGATGGCACCGCTGTTCTTGCCCGGTATGCGCCTGCGCGGGTTGCATGTTGTGGCAGCGCTTCTGGGTTTTGCTGGCGCGGCGCTGGCCATTCTGGGCGGACGCGGCAATGCGCTGCAGGGAGGGTTCGCCTGGGGTTACCTGCCCGCGCTCGCATCCGCCTTTGTGTGGGCGAGCTATTCGCTGCTGACGCAAAGGGTGCCACCATTCCCCAGCGCGGCCATTGGTCTGTTCGGGCTGGTGTCGGGGGTTTTGTCGCTGGCATGCCACGGTCTGCTGGAGCCCTCCGTCACATTGAGCAACACGGACTGGTGGCTGATCGTGGCGATGGGCCTGGGTCCGCTGGGTGCTGCTTTTTACCTGTGGGATGCTGCGCTCAAGCAGGGTGATGCGCGTCAGATCGGCGTGTTGTCTTTCATCACACCGCTTCTCTCCACGCTGGCGCTGCTATGGGTTCGCCAGGAAGCACCCAGCCCGTCCGTGCTATTGGCTGCAACCATGATCATTGGCGCTGCCGTACTTGGCTCCAAAGCCAGGAAGTGACAGGGAAAGTGCGGTCCAGCCCTTGCAGAATATAAGATTGTTGCTATTTAATCTATAGCAACAATCAAGGCGCCGCCATTTCGCGCTCCGGATCTTCCGCATCCATGACCCGCTGCGCCCACGGCGCGAGTTTGGCCGAATCGGCACGCAAAATTTCCTGCTTGACCGCCAGAATCTGTGCCGGGTGCATGGAGAAACTGCGCAGCCCAAGGCCCAGCAGCAAACGCGTCAAACCGACATCGCCTGCCATCTCGCCACACACCGATACGCCCTTGCCCTGCGCGCGACATTGCGCAATGGTGTCTGCGACCAACCGCAAAACAGCCGGGTGCAAGGGGTTGTACAAATGGGCTACCGACTCGTCCGCCCGATCAATGGCCAGGGTGTACTGGATGAGGTCATTGGTACCGATTGACAGGAAGTCAAAATACTTCAGGAACAGGCGCAGACTCAACGCTGCGGCCGGTATTTCAATCATGGCGCCCAGTTTGACGGGGCCATACGCCACCCCGCGGTTATCGAGCTGCGCACGGGCATGGTCCAGGTGTGAGAGCGTCTGACGGATTTCGCTGGCGTGCGCCAGCATGGGCACCAGCAAATGCACTTTCCCATGCGCCGCGGCACGCAAAATCGCACGCAACTGGGTCAGGAACATGGCCGGGTCAGCCAGACTCCAGCGAATGGCGCGCAACCCCAGAGCCGGATTCAGGTGCGCATCATCACGCAGGGAATCGTCCAGCGGCTTGTCGGCACCCACGTCCACTGTGCGTATGGTCACAGGCAACCCCTGCATGCCTTCAACAGCCCGTCTGTATGCCAGATATTGCTCGTCTTCACCGGGCAGCCGGCCCTGGCGACCCATAAACAAGAACTCGCTGCGAAACAGCCCCACGCCGACGGCTCCCGCCTTCAAGGCCACGGGTGCATCTTCCGGCATTTCGATGTTGGCCAGTAACTCAACCTTTTCACCATCCATGGTGACCGCCGGAGTGTGCAGCAGACGCTGCAGGCGACCCCGTTCGAGCTCGCGCTGGCGTTGCTTGAATCCGTATTCGGCCAGGATGATGGACGACGGATCGACAATGACCACTCCGGCATCGCCATCAATGATGACCCAATCGTCCTGACGAACGAGCTGGCTGGCAAGACGCGCACCCACCACCGCAGGAATATCCATGCTGCGGGCCACGATGGCGGTGTGTGACGTCTTTCCGCCCACATCGGTAATAAATCCGGCAAACACGCTTTGCTTGAACTGCAGCATGTCTGCGGGCGACAAGTCATGGGCAATCAGGATCAACGGAACATCGACCGTATCGTCCAGCAAAAGATCCTGCTGGGACTTGCGGGTATGGCGCGGCGGGTGGAGTTCGATGGGCGAACTGGTGCCTTTCATGAAACGCAGGACCCGCTCGACGATTTGTTCTAGGTCCGCCTTGCGCTCGCGCAGATACTCGTCCTCCATCTCATCAAACTGGCGTGCAATAACTTCAAGCTGTGTCGTCAGTGCCCACTCGGCGTTGTACAGGCGCTCGGTAATCCAATGCCTGACACCGCCCATCAAATCCTCGTCCTGCAATAACAGCAGGTGGACATCCAGCAAGGCCCCGAGTTCATGCGGCGCCTCCTTGGGGCCCATGTGGGTGATGTTTTCCTGAAGCCGGTGAATTTCATCGACCACCGCATCACGGGCCTTGGCCAGCCTGGCGATCTCGCCCGCTACCTCATGCGACTCGATAAAGTAGTGCGCCACATCCACCCGGCTGGATGCCACCAGCACCGCGCGGCCAATGGCAACGCCCCGCGAAACATTCAGGCCGTGGATGGCGAACGTCATACCAGCAACGTCCCGCGGTGATTCAGTCCCCTCGGCTGACAGCAAGCCGCGCAGCAGTGGTTACTGGTGACCACCATCATTCGCCTTCACCAAATTTGTCGGCAATCAGTGCCAGCATGGCATCCATGGCTTCTTGGGCGCGTTCACCTTCGGTATCAATCACCACTTCCGACCCGATGCCAGCGGCCAGCATCATGACACCCATAATGCTCTTTGCGTTGACACGCCGCTCGCCCTTGGATATCCAGACTTCGCAGGGGAAACTGCCTGCAAGCTTGGTCAGCTTCGCCGAAGCACGGGCATGCAAACCCAATTTATTGCTGATGGTCGTGGTGGTTTTGATCATGCGATTTCCGGGTCTGATTTTGAGGGGCCGTCACAGCAACCTGCATGATGCACTGTGCGCCTCCCGAGAGCGCTCGGGCAACCAGCATATCCAGAGGTTCATGACGGTAATTGACGGTGCGCAGGAGCATGGGCAAATTGACACCCGCAACGAGCTTGGAATGCACGCCATCAACCACCTTTTGAGCGACATTGCAGGGTGTAGCTCCAAAAACATCGGTCAATACCAGCGAGTTGGGCGCGCCAAGCTGCCCCAAAAGCACCAGTGCCTTGCTGCGTGTGGTGTCCGTGGCCTCATTGGCTTGAACATCGAGTGCCAGCACTCCGCCCGCCGCTTCCGGATACACGTGCAACACACACTCCCGCAGGGCGCTGGCCAACGGTGCGTGGGCGATGATGAGAATGCCGGTATTCATGGTAGTTCGTTATCCGGATTATGGCTGCTTTGGCCGCAGGAAATGCAGGTATGAACCTACGCAACTCAGGCAAAAAGCGGCGAATGCGCCCTGGTAGGCAGTGACCTCGGCAAATCCCAGTGCCTGAAACCAGTCAATCATCAAGCCAATTCCCCATTGCACGACAAAAACCCCGCAGAAAATGACGAGGTTGAAGGCTGAGAGTGCACGCCCCGCCAACTCGGCAGGAAACGCCATGGCGACTGCCGGCTGGGCCAAGGCTCCGACCGTTGAGGCCATGCAGTACCAAGCCAATACGACTGCAGCCCCCGCAGAAAATAGCTTTACCGCTATAATAAGTATAGCTAACGCCATGAAACTCAAAGGCATTCCATACGCAATCAGTCGGTCCGCCGTGTAGCCATTGCGGGCCAGCCACGGATTGGCAACACCCCACAGCCAAAATGAGAGCAGCATGGCTGCGTTGATCCAGAACATGCCGGTTGCGGCTTGCAAGGCGCTGTACCCGGAAACCTTAACCATCCAGGGTCCTGCCCACAGCGTCTGGATGGCTACCAGACCCCCAAAATTAAAAAAACCAACAGGAGCAAGTCGGCGGAAATAGGCATTGCGCCACACCTGTGCGTATCCGGATTCGCCCTCCCGTGTTGAACTACCAGAAGTTTTTCCCGCTGAGCCCTGCGTTTCCCAACGGGGTACCTGCCATAGGATTAGAACCATAGCGAGCACGACCATGACCGCCAGCAACAGAAAGATGGACCTCCAGCCCAAAAGGGGCAGAAGCCACTGCACCGGCAAGGTCGACGCCACCATTCCAAGCGAGCCAACCATCAGCATCCAGGAATTGGCGCGCATCTGCATCGCTGGCGCGTACCAGCGTCGGTATGCGGTCAACGGTGCCATCAGGCACGCGCTGACCCCAACACCGCACAGCACGCGAGCGCCCAGCAGGCCAGCAAAGCTGCTTGCCTGCGCGAAGGCGATGCATCCCACGACGGCGATGGACAGAAACGCCAGCAGCACCCGATTGGGACCATATCGGTCCAGCCACGAGCCCAGTGGCAGTTGGGTTGCCGCAAATCCCAAGAAATATCCACCCGCCAGCAAACCCAGATCACGGGCACTCAGTTCAAACTCAGTGATCAGTGTGGGTGCCAGCGTGGCGGTAATGGCCCGGATCAGCGCTGACAGAAAATAGGCGAAGGCAAAGACCAGGTATATCGCCACGGCCTTTTCCGTTGGCATAGTGCGAGGTGCAACCAACGGGCGCCCTTCAGCGCAATGCGCCAAATACCTTGGTCAAAATCGCGCTACCGTAACCGGCCGGATTTTGGCGTATCTTTTTCTCTTCTTCGGAAATCATGAAGTACAGACCATCCAGCGTCTTTCCTGTGACGTACTGCTGGATATTGGCATCTTCTTTTTTCATCCATCCCAGTTCTGACGCCTTGCCCGCCAGTTCGTTGTATTTGCCTGCCAGACCGACCTTCTCGGTCGCTTGTGTCACAACCGGCAAAAACTTCTGGCTCAGGACGGGACGCGTCTTGGTTTCAAAGAAGACTGTCACCGCGGTGTCGCCGCCCGACAAAATGCCCCTGGCGTCGGACACGGTCATGGTTTGCACCGCATTGAAAAGCAGGTCCTTTGCCTGGGGCACGGCAGCCTCGGCGCCCCGGTTCATCGCCGTAATGAGTTCATCGACACGACTGCCTTGCCCCAATGTGCGAAGCAGGTTTGCCGCGTCGTTCACGCTGCCTGGCAGCGCAATGCGAACCCGATCATTCGCAAGGAAGCCGTCGGGCGCGCCCAACAGCCCGATCGCGGAAAGTGCGCCCTTTTCAAGCGCGGTCTTCAAGCCCTTGGTGGCGTCGGCCTGACTCAGGTCACCCAGCGCCAAGGCGCGCGCGCTGTCAACGGTGACAAGCCAGGCCGATGCGATGGCGCAAAGCGTGCCGTAATTGAATTGACGTCGATACATGCGAGGGGCCTTCAAGAATGTGCAGGGGGTGGATCGCCGGCTATTCCCGGGCGGGGCAGTGGCACTATACCGCGTTGCTGCCGCACATCAGGGTATCTCCGCATACATCGCTGCACCGGGCACAAGGGTCTGGTGCTAAATTCAGCCTTTCATTCGCAGGCACCGATATGCAGAACCGCCTGAACGAGATACGAGACATGACAACCGAGAAGACTTTTGAGCTGCTGGTTCCAACGTCCACCACAGACCTGGAAAGCATTCGCACCCTGTTTCTGGAATATGCGCAATCGCTTGCGATTGATTTGTGCTTCCAGAATTTCCAGGAAGAATTGCGCACTCTGCCTGGAGAGTATGCGCCACCACGTGGTGGGTTGCTGCTCGCTACCGTAAACGGGCTACTGGCGGGCTGTTGTGCCATGCGACCGCTGGATTCCGTTGACTACCCCAATGCCTGCGAGATGAAACGGCTCTATGTGCGCAACGATTACCGTGGCATGCGACTGGGCCGTTTGCTGGCGGAAAAGATCCTGGATATGGCGCGGCTTTCGGGCTATGACTGCATTTTGCTGGACACGCTGGATGAAATGGAGTCGGCCCGCGCTCTATACCAGGAGCTTGGCTTTGAAGAAATCCCGCCCTACTACTTCAATCCCATTGCGGGCGCTCACTACCTCAAGGCCAATCTTTGAAACACGCACCGAAGCCATCTGCGCTCCGGTGCGGCTGCCTGATCTACAAAAAACTCAGGCTTTTGCCTGTGCGAGCAACGTCGCCGCATCGCTCACCTCGAACTTGCCCGGACCTTCGATATTCAGCGAAACCACCTTGCCGTCCTTCACCAGCATCGAATAACGATTGCTGCGCAACCCCATACCCTTTGCAGTCAGATCCAGCGTGAGGCCGGTTGCCTGGGCAAAAGCTGCGCTGCCGTCGGCCAGCATGCGGACTTTGCCGTTGGTCTTTTGGTCGCGTGCCCAGGCACCCATGACAAAGGCATCATTCACACTGATACACCAAATCTCATCGACACCAGCCGACGCGAACGCGTCCGCATTCTCGACGTAGCCCGGAACATGCTTGGCAGAACAGGTTGGTGTGAAAGCCCCCGGCAGGGCAAAAACGGCAATGGTCTTGCCTGCGGTAGCCTTGGCCACCTCAACCGGGTTTGGTCCCAGACTACAGCCATTCCCCTCAACCTCCGAATACTCCATCAAAACGGTTGCGGGAAGTGTGTCACCAACTTGAATCATGTTTACTCCTGTATGTGCAGTGCGCAATTGAAAACGGCCCACAATTGTGAGCCGCTTAGTGAAAGCCTGTCGGCCTGAAGAGCAAGCCCTTCAGACTTCGATGGCTTTTTGAACCAGACGGGTCGCAACCCAGTTTTTGGTTTTCGAAATCGGACGGCTCTCCGTGATTTCAATCATGTCGCCCATCTTGTACTCGCCCTTTTCATCATGGGCGTGGTACTTGCTGGACTTGCCAACGATCTTGCCGTAGAGCTCGTGTTTGACACGGCGCTCAATCAGCACGGTAACCGTCTTGGCACGCTTGTCGCTGACCACCTTGCCAATCAAGGTGCGCTTGAGGGATTTTTTAGCTTCCGTCATGTATCGCTCCTTATTTGGCGGATTTGTCAGCGGCTTGCTTCTCGACAAGAATGGTCTTGGCGCGGGCAATGTCACGACGCGCAGTGCGCAGCGTGGCTGTGTTGGAGAGTTGTTGTGTGGCCTTTTGCATACGCAGGCCAAAGTGGGCTTTTTGCAGCGCCTTGACTTCCGTCTTCAGACCATCAACGTCTTTTTTGCGCAGTTCAGTAGTTTTCATATCATTGGCTCCTGATTACTGGCCGATCATGCGGGCCACAAAGGTTGTACGCAAAGGCAGTTTGGCAGCCGCCAAACGGAACGCTTCGCGTGCCAACTCTTCCGGCACACCGACAATTTCGAATACGATCTTGCCTGGCTGGATTTCAGCCACGTAGTACTCGGGGTTACCCTTGCCGTTACCCATACGCACTTCAGCAGGCTTTTGGGAAATGGGCTTGTCAGGGAACACGCGAATCCAGATACGGCCGCCACGCTTCACGTGACGGGAAATGGCACGTCGTGCCGCTTCAATCTGGCGAGCCGTCAGACGGCCACGATCAGTGCATTTGAGACCGAAGTCACCGAATGCGACCGAGCTGCCTCGGGTCGCAACACCAGTGTTACGGCCCTTTTGCTCTTTGCGGTATTTCCGGCGAGCGGGTTGCAACATATTTATTCTCCTTTACCGTCAGCCGCTGCAGCTGGCGCGGCGACTTTGCGAACGCGCTTAACGGTGGGTTTATCGGCATCGGCACCGGAAGCCCCTGCGGGCTTGTCGCTGCCATCGGCGGGTGCCGCATTGCTGCCTTCGGGACGGCGTGCGCCTCGGGGTGCAGGACGGTCAGAACCGGGGCGTGCACCGCCACGGTCATCGCGGCGCGGACCACGGGGACGACGCTCTTCCTCAGCACGGGGCTCGACAGCGGCCGGCAGGTCGTTACGGCCCAGTGTGTCACCCTTGTACACCCACACCTTGACACCAATGATGCCGTAGGTGGTCTTGGCTTCGGAAGTTCCGTAGTCAATGTCAGCACGCAAGGTGTGGAGGGGCACGCGACCTTCGCGATACCACTCACAACGGGCGATTTCAATGCCGTTCAGACGACCGGACGACATGATCTTGATGCCCAATGCACCCAGACGCATGGCGTTTTGCATGGCGCGCTTCATGGCACGGCGGAACATGATCCGCTTTTCCAATTGCTGCGTAATGCTGTCGGCAATCAGCTTCGCATCGATTTCAGGCTTGCGCACTTCTTCGATGTTCACGGCCACTGGCACGCCGAGCTGCTTGCCCAGGTCGCGCTTGAGGTTTTCGATGTCTTCACCTTTCTTGCCGATCACCACACCCGGACGCGCCGAGAAAATGGTGATACGTGCGTTCTTGGCAGGACGCTCGATCAGGATGCGCGAAACTGAAGCGTTCTTCAGCTTGGCTTTAAGGTATTCACGGACCTTGATGTCTTCGGCCAACATGCCGGCGAAATCACGGTTGCTGGCGTACCAGCGTGAAGACCAGTTGCGGCTAATCGACAAACGAAAGCCGGTTGGGTGGATTTTTTGTCCCATATCTTCCTGGCCTCTTTCAGTTACCAACCGTCACGTACACATGGCACGTGGGTTTTCTGATTTGGTTGCCGCGGCCTTTGGCGCGGGCCGTGAAGCGACGCAGTGATGCGCCTTGCTCGACGTAGATGGTCTTGACCTTCAACTCGTCGATGTCGGCACCGTCATTGTGCTCAGCATTGGCAATAGCGGACTCCAGAACCTTCTTGATAATCACAGCAGCTTTTTTCTGTGTGAATTGCAGGATGTTCAGCGCTTGGTCCACTTTCTTGCCGCGAATCAGATCCGCGACCAGACGGCCTTTATCGACCGACAAACGAACGCCACGAAGGGTTGCACGTGTTTCCATGGTCAACTCCTTATTTCTTCTGGACTTTTTTGTCCGCAGGATGACCCTTGAAAGTACGGGTCAGAGCGAACTCACCCAACTTGTGGCCAACCATTTGGTCAGTGATATAGACCGGCACGTGCTGCTTGCCGTTGTGCACAGCAATGGTCAGACCGATGAAATCGGGCAGGATCATGGAGCGACGCGACCAGGTCTTGATCGGCTTCTTGTCCTTGGTAGCGACAGCCTTCTCGGTCTTGGCTACCAGGTGATGGTCCACAAAGGGACCTTTTTTGAGAGAACGAGTCATTTACCTACCCCTTACTTCTTGCGACGCGACACGATCATGACCTGCGTGCGCTTGTTGTTACGGGTACGATAACCCTTGGTCAGATTACCCCAAGGATCGACTGCATGACGGCCTTCGCCAGTCTTGCCCTCGCCACCACCGTGCGGGTGGTCAACCGGGTTCATCACCACACCGCGAACGGTCGGGCGAATACCCATCCAGCGCTTGACACCGGCTTTACCCAGTTGGCGCAGGCTGTGCTCTTCGTTGGCCACCTGGCCAATGGTTGCACGGCAGTCAATGTGGATCTTGCGAACTTCGCCAGACCGTACACGAACCTGTGCGTACGTTCCTTCACGCGCCAGCAAGGTTGCAGAAGTACCCGCAGAGCGGATGATCTGGGCGCCTTTGCCAACTTGCAGTTCCACACAGTGAATGATGGAACCCACGGGAATGTTGCGAATTGGCAAAGTATTGCCAACACGGATCGGCGCTTCGGAACCACTCATGATGGTGGCACCAACTTCCAGGCCACGGGGAGCAATGATGTACTTGCGCTCACCGTCCGCGTAGCACACCAAGGCAATGTGGGCTGAACGGTTAGGGTCGTACTCAATGCGCTCAACCTTGGCAGGAATTGCGTCCTTGTTGCGAACAAAGTCAACCACGCGGTAGTGGTGCTTGTGTCCACCGCCCTTGTGGCGAGTCGTAATGTGGCCGTTGTTGTTACGACCGGCTTGCTGGAATTGTGGCTCCAGCAAGGCAGCGTGGGGCGCACCTTTGTGCAGGTGGTCACGCGAAATCTTCACCACGCCACGACGGCCTGGAGAAGTTGGTTTCATTTTGATAACAGCCATGATTACGCAGCCTCCCCACCGAGGTTCAGCTCTTGACCTGGCTTGAGCATCACATAGGCCTTGCGCACATTGTCGCGACGGCCATTGGATTTGCCAAAGCGCTTGGCCTTGCCTTTTGTGTTCACCACAGAGACGCCTTGCACTTCCACCTTGAACATCAATTCCACTGCGGCCTTGATTTCTGGCTTGGTAGCGTCTTGCAGCACCTTGAACGTCACAGCATTGGATTTTTCCGCCACCATAGTTGCCTTCTCGGACACGATGGGAGCCACCAGAACCTGCATCAAGCGACCTTCGTCATACTTGACTTTCGACGTGTTGTTCATACGGGCGCTCATGCGAACATCTCCTTGAGTTTGTCCATGGCGGCCTTGGTCACCAACACCTTGCGGTAGTGGACCAGCGACAGCGGATCGGCATAACGAGGCTCCACCACAAGGATGTTGACCAGATTACGCGATGCCAGGTACAGGTTCTCATCGACTTCATCAGCGATGACCAGCACGGATTCCAGATTCATCGCCTTGAACTTTGCAGCCAATGGCTTGGTCTTGGGAGAGTCAACCTTCAGCGAATCAACCACAGCCAGTCGACCTTCACGGGCCAGCTGCGACAAGATGGACGCCATACCGGCACGGTACATCTTCTTGTTGATCTTCTGCGCGAAGTTCTCATCCGGCATGTTCGGGAAAATACGACCGCCGCCGCGCCACAGTGGCGAAGAAGTCATACCAGCGCGGGCGCGGCCCGTTCCCTTTTGTTTGAACGGCTTCTTGGTCGAGTGCTTGACCTGCTCACGGTCTTTCTGGGCGCGCGTGCCTTGACGGGCATTGGCCTGGAAAGCGACTACAACCTGGTGTACCAGATCTTCGTTGTATGCGCGACCAAATACGGTCTCAGGCGCTTCGTATTTCGAAGTCGCCTGACCTTGGTCATTCAGGAGTTCGAGCTGCATCAGTTCGCTCCTTTCGCGGCTTCAGGTTTTGCTTTGACGGCAGGACGCACGGTCACAAAGCCGCCAGCCGATCCGGGAATAGCACCCTTGATCAACAGTAGCTGACGGGCTTCGTCAATGCGGAATACGTCGAGGTTTTGCGTAGTAACCAGATCATCACCCAGATGACCCGTCATGCGCTTGCCCGGGAATACGCGACCGGGGTCCTGAGCCATACCGATAGAGCCAGGCACATTGTGCGAACGGCTGTTACCGTGCGATGCACGCTGTGAGCTCATGTGGTGGCGCTTGATGGTTCCCGCATAGCCCTTACCAATGGTGGTTCCCTGAACATCAACCTTTTGGCCGACGGCGAACACATCAGAGACAGGCACCGTGGCTCCTGCGACATACTTCGCAGCAGCATCGGCGGTCACGCGGAATTCCTGAATGATTTCACCTGCCTCAACACCTGCCTTCGCAAGATGCCCGGCCAGCGGCTTGGTCACACGCGAAGCTTTGCGTGCACCGAACGTTACCTGCAAGGCAACGTAGCCATCATTCTCCTGGGTTTTGACCTGCGTCACGCGGTTATTGGACACATCCACCACCGTAACAGGAACTGCATCCCCGTCATCGGTAAATAGGCGCATCATGCCAACCTTGCGACCCAGCAACCCTAAGTGATTGCTAAGACTCATTGTTTTCTCCGTAACTTTCACCGCTGCAACTTCAATTGGCTACAGCGTTTTGATGTGAAAGACTGTTAATAAAACCCGGCCAGACGCCAGAGGCAAAACTGACCGAGCCTGCTAGTATAACCCGCATCTGGCGTCGATGCAAGCCCACGCTAATGCGCAGGCCTGCCTATCAAGTTATTGCAACTTGATTTCGACATCTACGCCCGCGGGCAGATCGAGCTTCATCAGTGCATCAACCGTCTTGTCTGTCGGATCGACGATGTCCATCAGGCGCTGGTGCGTGCGAATTTCAAACTGGTCGCGACTGGCTTTGTTCACGTGTGGTGAACGCAGTATGTCAAAACGCTTCATCCGGGTTGGCAAAGGCACGGGGCCTCTGACAATTGCCCCGGTACGCTTGGCGGTATCCACAATTTCAGCGGCCGACTGGTCGATGAGTTTGTAGTCAAACGCCTTCAGGCGAATACGGATTTTTTGCTTGTTTGCCATGGTTCTTCCCTTTGCTTACGCAATGATCTTGGCAACAACACCTGCACCCACGGTACGACCGCCTTCGCGAATCGCGAAACGCAGGCCTTCTTCCATGGCGATGGGGTTGATCAGCTTGACGGTGATGGAGACGTTGTCACCAGGCA
>JBPOIP010000012.1:0-114730 GCA_052034395.1 Pseudomonadota bacterium | reverse complement strand
GTTTCAAGAACATCTTCGGGATTGAAGACAGACGAATTTTCGGATTCGATGTCATGGGAGTGGCAGGGTTTCAGGTTTGCTCAATACCCTGCACAGGCAGTCTAGATGGATGAGCGCATGCGCATGCAATGGGCGGCGGCGGAGTCGCGCGCCTAAGGATGGGGATGTCACCCAACACCATTCGCAAAGGATTGGAGGAGCTGGCGGTTCGCGACGAAGACCCTGATGCGCCAGTGGAGTCTGGTTTGCACAGAGCGGGCGCGGGGCGCAAACGACGCACAGAGTCCGATCCGCAATTGCTGCAAGCTTTGGGGAGTTTGGTAGAACCCACAACGCGAGGCGATCCTGAATCGCCTCTGCTAAGGACACTCAAGAGCACGACCCAGTTGGCGCAGAAGTTAACCCGCCAAAAGCATGCAGTCAGCCCCTGCACCGTGGGACGTCTACTCAACGACTTGGAGTACAGCCTAGAGGGCAACCGAAAGACACTGAAGGGTAGCGCGCATCCGGATCGCAGCAATGCCCAGTTCGAATACATCAATGCCAGCGTGAAGCGGTTTCAGCAGCGTGGTCAGCCGGTGATCTAGGTGGAAACAAAGAAGAAGGAGTTGGTGGGCGCATTCAAGAATGGCGGGCGTGAAGGGTAACCAAAGGGCGAGCCCTAAAAGGTCAGGGTCCACGACCTCCTAGGCGTGGACCTTGGCAAAGCCCAAGAACAAGTCCAGTGAACGCGCTACCATGCCCTCGGAACCAGGGCTGGGTGAGCGTGGGCATCGACCGCGACACGGCACGCTTTGCCACTGAGGCCATCGCGCGCTGGTGGAAGAAGATGGGCTCCAAACGATATGGTCACGCCAAGGAGTTGTTGAATACCGCAGACGGTGTCGGCAGCAACGGTAGTCGTTGTCGCTTGTGGAAAGTAGCGCTACAGGAATTGGCGACCAAGCTGGAAATGCCAGTGCACGTTCGTCACTTCCCGCCAGGAACGAGCAAGTGGAACAAAATCGAGCACCGCATGTTCTCACACATCACGCGAAACTGGCGTGTGCGAATGGAATTACAAGCTACTTCCGCTTCGAAAACAATACTAGTTATGTCATTTTGACGCGATGCCTAAGCTGTCGGTACTCACACTGTTGCGGTTTACTTGTTTCGACCTACGGTGTGTATGCCAGACCAGACTAGTAAGGACTGTCGATAAGCAATTGCTAACACCGCATCTCTACCAAGATGCTTCCTGGCATGCGCAGTCTGATGCTTGCTCATTGGCGGGCCAAATAGTCAACGCGCCGCAACGCGACTTGCCGAATACACAGCTCACCCTTGACGGGGAATTGTCATTGACTAGTCATAACTACTTATTGTCGCGAGCTAGCTGCGGCGAAGTCCCAGCGCATAGTTGAGGGTGGCTGTTGTTAGCGCTCGCTGCCTCTTCCTAACAACGGTGCCCTTAACATCACTTTTGTGCCAATGGGGGAGTCGACCGCGTGATAGCAATAGGCCCGTCTTTCTCCAGCCAGATCGCTGCGACACCCTTTCAAACTGGCTCCCCCAGCCTTGTTAAATGTGCAGCAGATTTTATTTGGCTCCCTGCTTGACGGTGCACAGACCAACAATCTCTAAGGAGGACAGCTTAAAGTAGAGCAATTGCTTTTCTACCTCCTTTGCCTCGTTGAATCCACCTGACGACGCCAACGATACCGAGTACGCTCGAACTGCATCGCGTAGCTTTTTGAGGCCAGTTCCATTGATGATGCGTATGTCAGCGTGAGGAGAAGAAGCATGCTCGAAGACCGTTTTTGGATGCACCATAATAGGTGCCATAGAACAGGTCTTGTCGTATTTCTCGTTGAACCATACGATGGACCCATTCAGCTGATTGGTGTCCGCTTTCGAAATTTTGTCAGCGATCACGGCGCCGCTCTTACATTCAATCACCAGGTACTTGAGCCCACCGAGCGCCCACAGATTGTCTGGGCCTCGGCCAACCTTGTCCTCAGGTCTTTCTGAGCCAAATCCAAGGAGCAGTCCCAGCTCCATCATGGATGCCTCGAAACGGTTGGAACCTTCTTCACCCCAGTCGAGGTCGTCGAGGAGACCGTTCACCCAGATAACGAGATCATTGCCTTCAAGAAATCTGGTCATAAACTGAACAGCTGCCGCAGCTTGCCCGCCAGCAGGAGCACTGAGCTTGTGATACGTGACGCCCGCGATTGGTCTCAGCACGCGCGAGTTGTAGGTCAACGCAGACAGTTGCAGTTCTTGGGCTTTAGCCGGATTTTCGAAGTTTGTGAAGTCGGCGAGCTGCTGCTTAAGATAACCCTTCAATCGGGGTTCTTCCGTGTCGTTTACGGCCATCTGTACATTCTTAATTGCAATGTCGTACCGGGCAATCCGAGCCGCATCGAATGCCGCTCGTAACTTCACTTGATTTTCGTCCAAAGGGCCATCATTGATCGGCGGCGCATTTACGACTGCGTTTCGCCCAGCTTGGACCCATTGATCATTCTGTTCCAAGCAAAGCTTCAAAATAGTCTCGATCTCAGATAAGGGCTTACCACGGGCCTGATTTGCCACCTCTTTTCCTAGCGCGATCTGGGCCTGCGTGGCCGACGAGAACATCGCCTCTGCCTCGGGCTGATGCAGTCGCTGCGTCAATCGACCACCGAGCAAGAGCACCACACAGTGGTCGTCACTTGACCGAACGCCCCTGCCCATTCCTTGCTCGATCCGTTGAATTTGGCGAACCAGTTGCCTCTTAGTTCCATCGAGAAGCAGCATTTCAAGTCGTTCACCAAGACCAGACACCTCCGGTAAGCCGTCAATTACTAGAAGTTCACACGCAGTACCTGGAAGATCAATGCCGTCGTACTTGTTGATCAAGACGGTGAGCCCTACGTGCTGGTTTCTTAGACGATCCACACCTTCATGAATGTTGTCTTTGTCCAAGATCTGTTGTGCAACATCCTTCCAGAATCCTGCCCGCTTTTTCGAGGGTACTATGACAACTGCGTTCAAGGTCTTGGCGATGTTGGCCACTAGCGTGCGGATTTCTTCGAGGGTGTAGTCAGGATTAATTTCCTGCGGCGCGAGAATCATCCGGTCTCCAATGTCGCCCCCTCCCTTCGGCCGAATCGGCTTGGCAACGTCTTTAGCATCAGCTTGGAAGTGGCTCACTAAAATGGAGTCATCTGCGAGCGTCGCAGTCATGTATATACGTCTCTGGGCGGATGCAAATGCGGGGATACGATCAACCGGAACAAAGCGAGGAATGATCTCAAGATGGCTGCCTCCGAACAAGCAGGAACAGAGAGGGATGCAGTCACTCAGCAGTGGCCAGCTCCATTCCAGCTCTTTGGAATTCTTATTGGCGTGTAACAGGGAAAGGACTTCGTCTTGACGCGCTTGCCACGCCCAGTAAGGCACCATCATTACGATTGAGGGATCCTGAGCCTTGAGGTCGAGCAGGCCAGTGGGCGACTGCGCCTTTAGCTCCTCATTGAAAAGTTTTAAGAGCCCATCGTACACTGGGCTTCCGAAATTTGATGTAATGGAGAACTGATCGTGCACGACTGCAAGACACGCGTGCGCATCGTCGATCACGATGGCACCGATGGGTATCTTCCTCTGGCCGACGCCGAACACCGAGCGGGCATTGAACAGCTTATGCACATTACAAACAAGAATAGAGCGTCCGGCGAGAAAGTCTGGATTCTTCTCGTCATCCGTCGCTGCGATTCCAAGCGCATGTGCCTCCACAATTACTTGAGACACAAGAAAGGTGTCAGGGGTGATGTAGACGGCAGGCTTGACGCTCTCATTTAGTGAGCTTTGAAGACAGAGCAGCCCAACCACGGTTTTGCCTCCGCCGGTATTCATCTTGACGGTTAAGTCCTTTGAGGACCTTCTTTGGTGCCACGCGTCCAGCACATCCGCTTGCTCGTCAAGCGGACGCTTGAAGCGCACATCGCGCTTCAAGGTGGTAAAAATCTTTCTAGGATCTGTCTGCTTCGTGGTTGTTCCTGCGTTCAGTTTTCCGAAGTCGAGGGCCATTTTTCATCCTGCAAAATGATTGAGTATGCGGCTGATTCTGGCATAGGTGTTCAACCCGGATTCCGCTTGGCATCCTAACCGCTCAAACTTTGTAACTCTGATGCCGGCCGGTCAGTTGGAGTCCACGCGATAGAGGTCATTGGCTGGATGCCAGTGGCGCTTTTCCATCAGCTGAGTCACACGGTTCTTGTACTTTGATGGACTTGGCGCTTTGTCGTGTCTTCCGCGATGCCGCATACGGTTGCACCATAGGCATGCGGCTGTAATGTTTTGAACAGTTTCACCGCCTCCGTCTTGCTGGGCAATCAAATGTTCCGCTGTACACCTCAGATGCTTGGCCTTTTGCAGGCTTATGCCGTGTCGAGCCGTGAATTCGGTCGAGTCACCCTCCCAGATTGGAAGCGTGCAATAGAAGCAGCGGCAGTTTTGCCGAACGAATGCCTGGTGGCGGAGTTTTCGAAGGGTTTTTGGGTTCATGGGAACTCACTTGGTTTAACAAGCAAATCCCCGTTGACGTGTTTACGTCTCGCGGGCGCCGTCGTTTACACGTATCGGCGGTGCATGGGCTAAGTCCAATGCGGTCGGGGGTCGCGGTTCCCGAGCGTCTGAATTCTAAGGAACTTGCCGGAATTTCGCAAGTCCGTGACGGCCAGTACCTACAAGCCTACACACTTGCGTCAGCGACCTGTCTGTCAGTCGCTGGAACGCAATCTACCCAACCAATGAGCAGTGGCAGGTCGGTCTTGCGTTTGCTTTGCGCCACAGCGTTGCGAACCAAATCCACTTCCATGAGGGTGCAGAACCTAGAGAATTCATTAAAGCTCGCCTCATCTGCCTTGCCACCGAAACTTTGCACGATCATGACTGCGATTGATGCACTAAACCGTTGCGCTTCCAGAAGCGGTGACGCCGTTCGATGTAGCAATTGATAGCGAATGCCCTCCAGGTTGGCCTGCGAAATTCCAAGCGTGTTCTTTAATGATGCCAGCCGCTGCGGCTTCCTGCTATTGATCGGGGCGTCCCGCAGCCATTCGTCCACAAACTTATCAAAAGGCTCGCCGGATTTGGCCTCGACAGCCATGGAGGCGGTGCCAGTTGGCAATCTCAACAAGGTCCAAACGTCATTTTGAGATGCGTGACCCCCACCTTCGATCTGGACTTTGTGCTCTGGAATTCCCACAAGCAGGCTTGCATTCCTGGACAATTCGTTAGAGTCAAGGGCTTGGGCTATGCCTGGCGGCAGGCCGCGATCAGAGGCCCGTGCTTGCTCCCATGAAACTGCGCATTCAAAAGCTGATTTACCACGCACCCAGTGTTTTTCGGGGTCGCCTAACAGTCTGCGCCAGTCGCAGGGTCCCTGAGAAGGTAAGAAGAGATGGCTCATGTTTGCTCGGGTCAGTTGATACATCGTACCCCGTTTCGTTGGGTTTTCACCTCTCGATAGACGGCAACTGGATGGTGACGAACAACAGGACTATGCGCCTTGCTGTGAGGGGTCAGCGCTCCTGCCAATGCGATTCAAAAGCTCCCGCTCAGACATCCAGCGCCTCACACTCTGCCGCAACTTCGCCTCCACGCTACAAAACGATTCACCGTGATGCTGTTCCCAGAGGTGAGAAACTTCGTGGTAGGCGAGGTCCAAGGTGTCGCCGTGCCGGAATCCGCCTTCAGTGGTCAGCAGCAGCGGGTTAACAAAAACACGGTGTGGCTTACCGTCCGCGACCGAAACAGCGCAAAGCCCTTGGGCGTTGTCGACAAAACAGAACCCGGCATCCACACGCCGACCACCGTGAAACGCCTGCAAGTCGGTAATGCTGCCGTCAAAGTTGTTCCAGTCAACCTGCTGGCCGCTTTGGTCGAAGACCGTCACCCCGTTGGCTTGCGCCCAATCGCAACAGAGGATGGTCATCAGTGCCACCCTCCAACTATGGGCCAGCTTGCCATTGCGCTGCTTGTTCAATTCAGCGACCAAAGCCGGTGCAGTGATGTAGGCCTCACTCTTCGCAGAGCGTCGCACGGACAATGACTCGACCTTCAAATGAAAGTTGGCGGGGTACCGCTCATGGGTGATGCGTCGTAGCGCCGCTGCGTACCCGGCCAGTGATTCCGGCTTTACTGCTTCCGTGCAGACCATGACCAGTGGCTTGGTTGTGGCTCCGCTTCTGGGTTCAACGCCAGCCGCTTGGTCACCGGGGTCACGCCTTAAAACATTGGTGACGCCATCGAAGTTTATGGAAAGGTCAAGTGCTTGACCATAACGAACGGCACTCTGGTTTTGCACCAGCCCACCCACCACCTTGGAAAACTGTTCACGCATAGCAGAACTGAATCCGTCCCGATTGGCCGTCAATACCGTGCTGCCCGCGTCAAGTTCAAGACCGCCACGCAGCGCACTCTGGTTGGCACTGGAGTAGAAGGTCTCGGTGAACATGGGCAATCCCGCCACTGACACCACAAATTCAGACCGGCTGCTGCCCGCAATCTCGTCGTACCACATGGCACCCAGCGGGGTTTGCACGTAGAAGTCATAGGCGGTTTCGTTGTTTTGAGGCAGTTCCTGGCCGTCAAGGAGAATCGACACCGGGCGACCAGTGGCATATTCCATGAAGCAGGCTCGGACATAGGTTCTGACGCGTTCGCGCCATGAATCCAGCATCAAAGCGTCATCAGCCAAATCGACCGTCATTCTGCTGCCGTCAATACGTCCACCATCGATCTGCAAACGGAATTCACCGCCACTGCCTAGAACTGTCAGGTCTCGGGTCTGTATCGTGTACGCGTGGTGTGCAAAGAACAAAATGGCCTTGGCTATGCCAAAACCGCCAATTGATCCCGCTGGCTTTCTGGAACCGCCCATACAGAGCAGCACGTTTTCCAAGGTGTCACAATCCATACCAATGCCGTCATCGTCAACGTGCAGTTCAATCCGACCAGTGGAATTGATGGTCAATCGGAAATCAATGGTGGTAGCCTGTGCGTCGTAGGCGTTTTGGATGAATTCGCGGATCATTGCCCAGCGCCAGTCGGAATATTCAGATTTCGCCTTCTGAAAATAGCTGTGCGGCACCTGCACTTGTCGAGTTTCGTTCATGATGGGCGCTCCACCGACTGTTGGAATCCTTTGGCGGGTACAGCATTTCTCGGGGCCACAGCACCAGACGCGAGCCACGATTCAAACTTTGTCGCGTCAATGACGATCTTGCGTTGCCCTGCTGGTCGGACGATGCAGTCGATCATCCCGTTGGATCGCAAACCCGCTTTCGGGTATTTCGCGTAGGCCTCTGCTTGAGCAATCAGATGTCGCAATGACTTTTCTGAAAAGCATGGGAAACGAGCAGAGGTTTCCTTGACAGTAAGCCAACGCCGTTGTTCCAGTGGCAGCGACTCGATCTTTGGTGCGATCAAGGTTTGCCGCCGTCTTTTCTGCGTAGCAATCACCGAATCAGAACCTATGTTGTCGCGAACCCCCGCTTTGCTAAAGTGTGCGCGAGTCTCGGACATGCCACCCGCTGGGGAAGACGGTTTGGCGTTGGCCTGACTATGCGACTGACCAGCGAAACCAACTGCCCGGGAAATCTGCTGCACACGGAGGGCAACCCCGGCAAGAATGAATTTGATGTTCATGGCTGCTCCCTCTCACAACAGTGACGGAATCTGCCGCCGCTTGCCAATGCGAACGTACTTCTGCAAAGTGGCTTCACTGCGATGCCCGGTTTGCTGCATGAGTTGGTAGCTTGGGATACCTGCCAAGGTTCCTGCTGTGGCAAAGCCAGCCCGTAAGCTGTGACCCGAGTACAAATCGGGGTCACGACCTGTCAGCACAATGATCCGCTTGACAATCTGCGCCACGGCATGCGCGGTCAGTGGTTTGTTGGCGATCTGGTCGTGCCGGTTTACCGGCATAAAGATGTAGCCGGATTCATTGCCACACACCTCCTGCCAGTGCTTTAGCGCCTTTACCGGGCAGCGATCACCATAGGCCACCGGGATGAACTTGACAAACCCCACGCCGGTTTGATCGACTTTGCTGGACTTCAAGGTGATTTCGATCCCGGTTTCCAGCCACGACACGTCAGCCCAAGTGAGCGACACCAGTTCACTTCGGCGAAAAGCACCCGCCCAGCCAATGGCCAGAAGCGCCATGGTGCGTGCCGCCTGTACGGGTCGTCCCTTGGCGGCGGCAGACCACATGTCAATTAGCGTGTTCTTTTCAATGGCGGTGACCTGCCTTTGGCCGACACCCAGGCTACGGCGAACCCCTTTCATCAGTTGTTTGATGCGTGGGTCATGAACAGGCGACTTGTGACCGCGTTCCAAATGTTCGACATGCAGGCTGACCAGTCGCTTTCCGATGGTAGCGACGGCGAGGGATGTTGCCATGGTTGTGATGAACGTAACCACTTGATCGACACTGGCCGGAATGGTGCCACCGGCATCCAGGTAATACCGAACGTCTTTGGCGTATTCGGTGCGGGTGGAAACTGCCTTGGCAGCGGCGATGTAGTCTTCTTCGGTCAAAGCTAGCGCTTGACCGATCTTTCGATTCGGATTCATGTTGTTTTCTCTCGGTGAAGTTTGCGCGAAAACGCACGAAACTGACTTACGAAAAGTGCAGTTTTTCGAAGCTTTGCGGTTTTAAAAAATGCGGCGAAGTTGCCGCTGGTGTTGTCAGGCCGGATGGTCGGTCCTGACTGTGACCCTTTGTCAGAGGCGTCTTGGTGAGCGCACGAGTTGGGGTTTGCTGACCGTTTGCAATGGCCCATGTTTTGAGGCGGTCTGACCCATCGTCAACGAGTCGCTGGTGGACGGGGCAGACGGCGGGCGGGAATCGGTCAGCGTTTTAACGTATTGCGTCACGTCACTGAGTAGCCAACGTGCCGCTGCTCGGCGGCTAGTCCCGAGTTTCAGTGGTCGTGCAAATTTTCCGGTGGCCACCAGCTCGTAGATCTTCGACTTTTGCAGCGCCAGCATTCTGCAAATATCGGTCATCCTGACGAGTTGCGGAATGGTGTTCTCCGGATCACTTGGCGGTTCCTTGGTCGTTGGGATGATTGGGGTTGAGGTCGCTTGAATGCGGTTGCGGACTTGGCTCATTGGGCGTGCTCCATGGTGGGTTGAGCCGCACCAGTAGGAAACAAGCGTCCAGAAATGCAAAAAGCCATGACTGTGAGGTCATGGCTTTCGCTGATTTCAGTGGTTTCTGGCGCTTGATGGTGGCGCGGCACGGCGCGTGATGCGCCGTGCGTTCAGTTTACGTGGACTATTTTGGCCTGTCAAAAATGAAATACTTTGGTGCGGTGCGACGTCTTATCCTGGTTTTCTGGTTTGCCCAAATGGTAATGGTGGATAGCACCGCGTTAATCCGCTACGTCGGTCAACCGCCGAGTCACCGCGCTCGCATGCATTGGAGGTAGCGAGCCCAGACCGCCGCCCGGTGTTGAGGTCCGGTGACTACTGTGTAGAGCACTTACTTGTAGGCCACGGGTGGCGAATCCCATCCAATGCGGTGCCAGTGGTTTGGTTTCGAGAAAACGGTCAATCAGCGACCACGGAATGGTCGATCAGGACTGCCGTCGGTGGAGTTCTGACCCCTTGAAATTCTCGTCGCACGTGAGCACAAAGTCTCCGTGAATTCCGTTGACGGCAACGAATTGGGTCAGGAACGATGCCGGGAACTGCACTGTCGCTCCGTCAATGCATTGAACAACTACCTGTCTGACCGTGCCACGGTAGTAGTTCAGATACCGCTGTGCAGAAATATCGAGATGAAATTCAAATCGTTTCATGCCACTGGTCTGCCGATCAAAGCATCAGTGGCTGTGCAACTTTTCCTGCAACCATACCTTGATGAGGGACTGGTAGGGCACGTCACGGGCATTTGCGGCTACCTTTATCGAGTCCAGCAGGTGCTGTGGCAACCGCAGTGAAATCGTCTTCGTCGTGGGCTTCAAGTTTGGCAATGTGACCTTCTTGGCTTTTGACCAGTCAAGGTGTTCGGTCGAATCATGCGACTCCCAGTAGGCACGCTCTTGCGCTTCGTTGGCGAATTTCGGAATGGCTTTAGTCTGCTTGTTCATAAATGGCTCGCTCCTTTCGATGCATGTCCCTGGCGGAAATAACACGGATCAATTGGCCCACCTGGCGCAGGGTGAACGTAATGTGCAACGCTCGCCCTTCATCGGTCTTGCCCAATGCGTGAAGCCTGGGCTCCTTCTGACTGTGACCGGCATCGTCCAACAGCAGCAAAGGCACGTTGAAAAACACTTGCTCAGCCTCCGCCATGGAGACGCCATGCTTCTCGTTCTTGCGGGCATTGCCGTCGTCCCAGTTGAACCCAACAATCTTGCCTAGGTCAATCATGAATGTATATTACCACCATATACAGGATTTGAATAACGACCATTTCATCTCTCACGCACGGTAGATCACATCGGGGCTTCCATTGCGTGTTCTCGCCGCCGCCTGCACACGCTCCTGTGGCGTCTCAGGGGTCAACATCAACTGTTTCGAATCGTCAATGCGAATGGCCTCCGGGTGCTCCAGCCTTATCGATTTCTCTGATACACGGGTGCGGGTAAACATCCAAGTCCCTGCCCACTGGATGCGCCAAAAGTAAACTTCTTCAGTAATCATGATGCTTGCATGGTACTGTACAAAACCACAGCTTGTCTAGTAAGATTGGTGACCAAAAGACAAAAAAAGGGATTCCATCTATGCAAGCTTCAAACACGCGGTCTACCCGCACGCCAGTCCTGCCGACCGCTACAATGCCGCCGATTCGCCGGTGCGCGCAGTGGCCGTTTCCGGTTGGCGAGGTACGCCGCTCGGCAGGGGACATTGCCGCTACTGCGCAGGGCGTCATTGCCACTACAGCGCGTGTCTTTCTGACCAAGTAATCCCCGTAATAGACGGCATTTGTCAAAAACCGCAGCAAGTATTTTCCCGGGGGGAGGGGGCTCCAGCATCAATCTGGTAACGCCTTTAGTGGTCCGGAGTCTTGAGCACTGGAGCCACGATTTCTCCACCAAGTTCGGCAGGACTCCCACATCGGGGAAGCATTTGGCGTGGGCTTGGCGTCTGCCGTCGGCATTGCGTTTGGAAGCGCTTTTATTCGCCCGTCCACGCGATGCAAACGGATGGTCGTGCCGGGCCGACACCCTAACATCTCGATAACAGATGGTGGTAACGGCACCACGACGATGCCGTTATCAAGATCATTCAAAGGTCTATTTGCAGCCACTTTCATTGCTCCTTAAGTTGCGATGGTTGCAAATTACGCGGGGACGCTTGCCAACCCACCGGAATTGCCGCTACACCGCCAGCTTGAAACCAACTCTGGACGGAGATACCAGTCCAGACTGTCTCTGTTTGACCGTGTTTGCCCGAGTTCAAAAGCTTCTGCTCTCTGCCTTAGTTCCCGATGCCTTCAATGCAACTTTGTAGAGCTTTGGAATCAACGCCGCGCTCTTCTCCGGTGGCGCGTCCAACCAGTCGTCGTATTGGCTTCTGTGCACGAACAGCGGCATTCGAGGTTGCTGGTTTTCATATTTGAAAATTCGCATAACAGGATCGGTTTCGGCGCCAATGGACAGCAGCGCAAAGCTGTAGATTGGGGCGCCCGAAAAAGTCTTCCCTACGGACCACAACCCAGCGACGCCCAGTGATTCGTCATCCCTGCTTGAAATACGCGACTTTTCCCACCGCCATTGAACGCGGCGAGACCTTTCGAGAGACTGTAGAGGTACTATGCAGTGCCTGCCGCTGGCCCAAACCATGCTGAACTCCTTGCTGTCTGCGGCGGTTTCGATCCGTGCAGTGCACAGATATTTGCGATCAGCGTAAGGGTTTTGCTGCCAAGGTGTCGGCAAGCCATAGCGACCAAGCATTGCCAGCCGCGTTGACCTTGGATCGGCTTCCGGGTCCGACTTTGGGTCACGGCAAATGAATATTGCTTTGCCACCAGACTCGACTTCTGTTGGCCCCAGTTCCGCAGGCGCGGTGGCGCCATATTGCCAGCGAAACAGCTCGCGATTTGTGGGGGCGAGATATTGAAAACTCATGATAGTTCCTAAATTTTTCTATTGCCACTTCTGGCGGTTCTGCATGCAACCAGGCACCAGGGTGATGCCGGGCTGTGCAGGATCAAATTGACAAAGCGGGGTGAATCTGCGGAGGAAACCGGCGGTAAGGGACTGCCGCACGACTGCCAGAAAGTCAGTCTTTATCCCGTTGTCGGAGCACCGCCCTGCCGATTCCCCACATTCCGGGGGTGGGACGGTTCGGGCCGCGATAGACGGTGTACTGGGGGTGTTCGAACGTGCAGGCCGAATCAGACTCCAGCACTTCACTAACCATGGCATCCAGTCGCGCGTTGACAAACGGCTCGCTGACTCGCGAAAACAAATATCCGGCAAGGTCCTCGTCTGGTTCAAATTCGTCGGGGAACACGAACAGTTCGCACAGCGACGAAGACAGCCTTGATTGAACGGCGTAGGGCAGGTCAAGATCAATGCCATCCGTCGCATTGAAGATGCGTTTGCGCAGCGCGGAGTAGCGGCTGCTGAACTGGCTTTTTGGCATGGCAAGGAAGTCAGCGTGCTGGCGTATGGAGACTCCTTCGAGGTGCAGCGTCAGATAGGCTTGGTCGCTGACGTTCAGCTTGAGCTTTTTGACAGTATCCTTTAGGAGACGCTTTGTGCGCATGCCATCGTCAAGGCGCAAGGTTTGGCGCAGCAGGTTGAAAACCTTTCGGTAGGCCTCAGGGTTGGCTCTCCAACTGTCGAAAGTATGCAGCTCGTTGTCCTTCAGCCACTTGCCATGTGTCTGCACTTCAATTCGCAGGGTTCGCAAGCTTCGATTGCTTATGCGAGCCTCACAACGTCGATCTTCAACGGGCAGCATGAAGGCACGCGGTTGGTCCAGCTCTTTGACATATGCGCTCAACAAATAGCCACGTTGCCTGACGTATGACGTGTACGTCTTGTCTGAAATGGGGCCGACGGGTTCTTTGGGAACGGAAAAGGCGACCTTGCGCTTCTTGTCGTCCTTGGCCACATCTGGTCTGTTGAGCACGGCCTCGGTGTAGGTCCGAAAGTCGTAAAGGGCCGCGCGTGCTTCTGCGACTGACTTGAACAGGTAAAGGAAGGTGAGGGTCAAGTCCTCAATGACGACGTTTTTCAGGCGTATGTGGTCTAAGCCCTGCCGCGTGCAACCGTTCTGCGAAAGCCAAAATCTGAGCAACCGTAGGCCCACTCTCATGGCAGCCCGCACACCGTTGACCAGTAGACGGTTGTGACCTATCGCAACGGCAGGTATGTTGACCTCGACCAGGTAGCCAGCTACACGCCCGTACTGATACCGATCATCCCCTTCATCGTTCACTAGTTCCCCGAGTGGCGTCACCCGAAACTGAGCACCGGTTAGCGGACTGGTGCAGTACTCGGTACGGAAGTTCGCCGAGGTGGGAACAACACCACTTTTTGTTCTGGTGGGAAATGCACAGTGGTCGCGAACCTCGGTTGCCATGCCCTCGTCGATGAAGGCTATAAAACTGATGGAATCACACATAAATACCTTTCGATTTACTTGGTTGAGACTTGTCACTGGTTGTCCGTCATGAGCACTGACCACCAGCATTTCCCTATTCACATATTCACTACCTGGCTGCAGGTTGACGCTGCTAACACTGGGCCTAGCAAGCTGACATTAGGTGTGTAGGCCTGTAGTGGTCATTGATCTAGTGCTTAAGCTGGTGGTCAGTGATCAACTGCATTAGTTACTTACGTGCCAATCTCGTTTTGCGAGGGAACCTGAGCAACCGCCAAAGTGGTTCCACGACCTGTTTGCAGGCCTAGCGTGTGGGTCTGCAAGGCAAATTCGCGCAACAATGACTTTTCGGTTATTCGGCGCAGTGACAGCATCTGCAGTGACCAAGAAATGCGCATTGTTGGCGTGCATTTCTTGGTTGATTTTTGCGTGGTGCGTGGCTGAAAATTGCACACTTTTGCCGTGAAAAAATCGTTTTCTGTGGGAAATGAGGCAATGCGCTTGGAACCGTCAAATTGACATCCGCAGTCCGCTTCGTCACGGTGGTAGAAACCGGCCAAAAACAGGGACGCCATTTCGACGTCCCTGGTAGCCCTGCAAGCGAAACTCACTAACGCGGCTTTTCCAGCGGAAACTCCGTGTATTCCTTGCCCTTCAGCAGGCGGCCCGCAACGGCTTTGCCAACCTTGATCATTTGCACAGGCGTGCCATCCACGCGCAGAAACGCCACGGTCTGGCGCTTGCCGATGGTCGCCTTCGGCACTTCATTGAGCAAACCCCAGCTACCCCACTGCTTGAACATGAACGGGACACCGGCCTCTTGGCATTGCTCTAGCAGGCTCTCCGCCCACTCTGGGTTCATGGGGCGGGCACCGTGTTCCGATTCGCCACCTACGATGACCCAGTCAATCCGGACGCCATTGGAGCCTGGTTTGAGGTAGCGACGAATATCCAGCGGCCCCAACAACGGCTCACAGGACAAAAACCGAACCGCTGGCTTGGCAAACTCCAGCAAATACTTGATCCGCTTGTCAGCAGAATCCTGGTTCTCAACTGTGGTGCCCAACCACACGTTGGCTGGATACCGGTAGCCGGGCGGCGCCAACTTCTTGATTGAGTGTGGGCGCTTGGTCAACAGCAGCCAATCCAGGTGCGGGGTGTCCCCAATTAGGTTCAGCAGCCTTTGACGATGGGGCACCAGTTCAGGCCGGCTTTCAAATACGTCGGCCATGGATGCGCAGAACACACGATGACGATCACTTGCAGCCTTGGCTTCGGCGTCCCAGCGCAGCGGTTGTTTCCAATGGTTGTTGCTCATCTCCCGTCTCGGCGCATGCGGTCCCCACACATCGTACCCATAGCGATTTGCCATGTTCGCTGCGTAGCAGTTGTCACAGCCCGGAGAGACCTTGTTACAGCCCCACCATGGGTTGAAGGTATGGTTAGTCCATTCGATGCTTGAATTTTTCATTTCGTAACTCCAATACACCAGCAAGTCGCTGGCAGATGGCCTTTACAGCAATCCGAAAATCCAAGCATTCAAATGGAGTCGGTCCGGTTTGGTGGGTGGTCAGACCTCTACTCCCGGTGCCCAAAGCAGCCTTTTGGCCGATACTTCATGCTCTACCCGCATGAATTCCGTCTTGGTGCCTCACTACGACGTATTGTTCCGATGTAGGTTTTGCAATGGGTGCTACAGGTGCAACGGGTGCTACAGATTCATTTTTTGGGGTGCTACAGGTGCTACAGGTGCTACAGGTTGGGCTACTCAGGTAGCGCTACTGGTGTCCAAGCCCCGGATTCACGCATTGTCGAAGCCAATATCGGGTCAAATTGCGTCAGCGGCACGAACTGAGCCACGGCAGCACAGACCCGAGTGGTCATGGGGACTAGCGCTCGCCACATCTTGAACACGATTTCTGCTATCAATCCCGCGGCTAACTGCGGTTCATGTGCCAGCAAGACAAATTCAATATGTCTGGTCTTCATCGAAATCCTGCTGCGATACCTCAATAGGCGGCATGATCTCGACTTCCTGATCAGCTACTTTACGTTCATCGTGTAGCACGTACAGTGCAAAAGTGTCTCTGAGGTCCGAAAGGTGATACCCGCGCTTGACAGGTCCCCCGTCTACCCTAACTGGACTCGTGTGAGGTCCATACGGCTTCAGTATTGCGGCCAACATAGTCGGCGTAAGTGGTTTTCCCTTCGGGTAGGTCGCCCATGGCCAATCGTCGTTTTTGCACAGTAAATCGGTCAACTCCTGGGAATAGATTTTGTCGTGTTGGTAGTCTTTTAGGAGTTCGGACATGTTCTCAAGTAGACGCACACCGTCACTTTTTATGTCATCCTGGGCAAGAACGTCCTTCACCGCCGCGACGGCGCGTTGCAGTGTATTCGGTCCAATGGCGCTGGCAATCGCGAATAGCGAGTGGTAGGTTTCTTTGGCCTGGTCGCTACCGAGGTCCAGGTCAAGAGGGCGGTAGGCATCCACCTCGACAGCGTGGTCTTGCCACCACCTCACTATCTGGGCCCGTAACGCGCTGAACTCATCATTGGCTTCAAGGTCAAAGGGGGGAAGCTCGAAAAGCTGCTCGTTTGGCGCCTTGCGATGAAGCTGAATGGGGATTGCCAGACCGGCGATTGGACTAGGGAGTCCCGCGCTGGACGTAGACGCCTTTGCAAAAAAGACGCTCTTTGCCGATATTGAATCGCCACCTTTCTTGCTGCGAGTGGAAGTAGTAATGCCACCTGCGGTCCTGTCGTGTGACGTCTTTAGTGTTTGGACGAGGTCGTGGCTCCGAAAGAGTGCATCGCCATCGTCAAAAAGCACGGTAAGCCCCTGCTCTGGATTGACTAGTCTCAGCAGTTGGCTTTTTGTGATCGCTGATGTCTTGTATCCGAGGCGGCAGACCCGGCGCAGCACGTCGAGGAGCGTTTTCGTTCCTTCGATGTATTCCGGTGACATGATCGCCAGCAATGGGGAAAAGCGTACCTTGGCAATTCCATAGGTGTGCATTACCCAAAGCCCCACAATCAGCGTCAAATCATCTGGCATCGATACGTGACGACTGACGCTGTGCGTCAGGTTTAGCAGTACGCTTGAGCCGTCAATGCGATGTGGCCATTGACCTGGCAATCCCGCAATCTTTAACGCGCTGCTGTAAACCGGATCATGGAATAGACTCCAAGCCTCCTTTCCTTTCAGTTCTTCTTGGATATCATAGGCCGGGCCACGACGCTGTAGGTCGAAAAAAGTAGTCAAACCACTAGTGCAGATCTTGGCGCCAATGGCATCCGCAGCGTCGTGTGCCTCAAGCAGCGAAATGCTTTCCCGATCACGCCCACCATCGCCGTTGACACATACCTTGATTTCACTGTCGGGATTGCGTTCCCGAAGCTGAAGACAAATCGCTTTGAGGTTGCTTGGATACAGTGCCGCGACGGTCCCCAGATGGGTAGTAAGACGCAAAACCATCGCAGTCAAACAGTCAACCGTGACCAAAATGACTTCGGTCCGCTTTCCAAAACGTACATGGCAGTTGGCGATTGACTGAGCGGACTCGAAGCTTTCTTCAACGTAGTTATCTTTGATATAGAGCGGACCACTCAACGATATTTTTAGGAAGTTGACGATCTTTCCACTGGCATCGCATACAGGGTAGCCAAGTCCTTTTAGAGTTTCACCAGTGACAGAATCTACATCCTCCCAGACGTAGACGTGCTTGTGCGCGTCGCGTAGGCCGATCCACCCAATTTTGGCGTCAAGGCTGTTTCGAGCAGGTCGATATTTCAGGGTTTCGAAATTTTCGTATTCGTTTGTCATGACTGTTGGCTCCTTATTTCTGAGTGGACGCCGAATTGCTTTTGTCCCTTGTTGCTGCCATGTTCATGACCCACTCTTAGCGTTTCTTCGGCTGCGCAATCTGAGGTGGCCTCGACGAAGACAATTTCTGACTTAGTGCTACGAGGTGAGATCGCACTTTATTCATTTCTGCCTCGGTTGGAGGAGGGGTGTGTTGTCCCCAGTCGTCAGGCTCTGATGTTGTTGCCAGCGGTGTCTCATCACGCGGAGGAACTGCAACACTCGCCAGCCCCTTTGATTTTGGTGGTGCCGGTTTTTTCGTTTTTGAAGATGTCGGTGGGCGTCCCGGCTTTGCTTCCTGTGCAGATTTTTCGAATGTCTTGCGGGTTTCCATCCATCTAACGATTTCCGACTCCAACCATGCTACTGCTCGCGCTCCAAGCGCTGTACTGATTGGGAATGTGCCAGCCTTCATCATGTTATAGATTGTTGGCCGAGATAGCCCTGTGCGCTCACACACCTGTTTGACACGCAAATATTTGTCGTCGGTCATTACCGCAGCCTTTACTTCGCAGTCTTACACGTATCAAGAAAATCAGCCCATACCTGCATTAGCTCGCGGCGCTCTGTCAGGAGTCTCGCATGGTTGTAGGACCGGCGAATAGCATCTTTCTCGACATGCGCCAATTGGATTTCAATCGCGTCCCCACGATACCCCTTTTCATTCAGGAATGTGCTGGCTGTAGCGCGTATGCCGTGTGGTGTGAGGAGCTTTGCATATCCCATTCGGTTAAACATGACGTTCAACGTACTGTGCGACATCGGTTTGTCAAGACTGCTATTGCTTGGAAAAAGGAAGTCTGACCCAGAGCCCAGTGGTTTCAGATCCTTCAAGAGCGCCACAGCTTGCAGGCTCAGTGGCACCTCGTGGGCGCTGTGACGATTGCCTTTTTCTTCTGTCGGCATCTTCATGCGTTCTGGCGGCACCAACCACAAAGCACGATCAAGCGAAATCTCTGCCCATTTTGCCTCGATCAATTCCGACTTTCGCACGAACGTGTGGAACAAAAGATTCGCTGCGAACTTCGTTGTTAGGTTGCCTTGATAGGCTTCGACCGCAGCCAGAAATGCCGGTATCTCATCGGCTTTTAACCATGCAGCGGGTTTCTTGCGAGGTATGTCTCCGTCCGTCCAACCAACTAAGCCACGTGCGACGTTGGCCGTGACTTTCAGTTTTCTCTTTCCGTAGTCGAAAACTTGTACCGCCGTCTGCCGCACTCGATCTGCCGTTGAGGGGCCGGAGCGCCCACGACTTTTCTCCAGTGCGGCAAGCAAGGTCTCTGCACTGATTTCCGCAAGGGGCAGGGCGCCTATGAAAGGAGACAAGTCGCGCTTCAAATACAAGCTATGTGTATCTCGCCAGACTTTTGAACGACGCTCTGATTTGCTATCAAACCATGCCGTGGCAACTTCGTCGAATGTGTTGCCTTGCCGAACTTTTAGTTCGAGCTTCTGAATCTTTTTCGCTTGAGCGGGGTGTCCACCATTTGCAAGGTTTGTTCTTGCTTCTTGATGTTTGGCTCTAGCACTGGCCAACGTGATATCTGGATACTTGCCAAAGGTGACGGTGGCACGCTTGCCTCCAACTCGATAGTCATATCGCCATGATTTCGTGCCGGAAGGAGTCACATAGAGGTATAGCCCCTTTTCATCGGCAAACTTTTGTGCCTTGTCAGTTGGGGTAATTGCTTTTACCGTTTTGTCGGTCAGCTTGACGGTATTATTTGACGGTGCTTTTGACATACCGTCAATAGTACCGTATTTGTGTCAGCGATTAGCAATGTCTATTAGTGTCTAATAACTATCTAAGTTATTGATATATATACAAAAACAAATACTACTTGACGGTATTAGACGATGAAAGCATGCGTTCCACATAGCGCGCAATCAGATCAATTTCCAGATTGACGCGGGAACCGCCCGTCAGGCCAGAAAGTGCCGTGTTTTCCACTGTGTGCGGAATCAGGTTGATGCTGACCTCACATCCATGGGGCTGGTCAGAAATCCGGTTCACGGTCAGGCTGACGCCATTGATGGTGATGGAGCCTTTATAGGCCAGATACTTGGCGAGCTCAATCGGCGCGAGTACCCGTAGCTCCCAACTCTCGCCGATGCGTGCAAAGTGGGTTACCGAACCAATGCCATCAACGTGCCCGGACACCAGATGACCACCCAGCCGGTCGTTGGCGCGCAGCGCTTTTTCGAGGTTGATGGCCCCCGTCGCGTCCAGGCCAGCCGTCCTGGCCAGCGATTCCGCCGATATATCAATGGTGAACTGGCCGTTTTGTCGATCCGCCCCGGTAACGGTCATGCAGGCGCCATTCAAGGCAATGCTGTCCCCCAGATCCACATCGTCAAGGTAGCCAGCGGGGCAGGTGACGCTCAGCCGCTTGCCATGTGACTGCGTATCCCCCAAGGCCATGACTGCGGAAATGTGACCAATGGCGGTGATGATTCCTGTAAACATACCGGCATTTTCGCAGGGATTGGACACGGACCCGAACGCCTGCTAAAAAACATTGCTGCCGTGTACCCGGGCCACTGCGCGGATATCGGCTCCGACCAGGGCGACATCAGTGAAGTTCAGTTGCAATGCCTGCGACAAATCACTCAACGGGCCGAACGCCGCCATGTCCCGGCCCTGGCCCAAAATCGTGGGAGCGATATACGCCACCACTTCGTCAACCAACCGCTCCCGCACAAGCGATCCGTTGAGGCGCTGGCCTGCCTCCACGTGGAGCTCGTTGATTTCGCGCTTGCCCAGATCCAGCATCATTGCGCCAAGGTCCACACTGGTGGCTGAAGGGTTGTCAGCACTTCTTTCAGGAAGTTCAATGATCACCGCCCCCGCCGCCTCAAGCACGTGCCTGCGATCGGGGTCCGCGTGCGCGCAATAAATGAAAACCTTGCGACCTTGAATGAACAAGGCAGACTCAGGCGGTGTCTGGAGCGAACTGTCAACGATGACGACATGGGGCTGCCGGGAGGTTTCAACCAGACGCACGTCCAGGCGCGGCCGGTCGCTCAATACCGTTCCGCTTCCGGTCAATATGGCACAGGCGCGCGCGCGCCAGGCGTGCCCGTCGGCCCGCGCTTCGGGCGAGGTGATCCATTGGCTTGCGCCGTTATTCAACGCCGTCTTGCCGTCCAGGGATTGGGCAACTTTCATCCGCACCCACGGCCTCTGGCGAACCATTCGGCTAAAGAACCCGATGTTCAGTTCCCGCGCCTGGACCGCAATAGGGTCATCCTGCGCCAAAACCTCCACCGCGATGCCGGCCGCGCGCAACCGGGCAAAGCCCTGGCCCGCTACCAGCGGGTTGGGGTCGCCCTGCGTGGCAACCACCTTCTTGATGCCGGCAGCAATCAATGCATCGCAGCAGGGGCCGGTGCGACCGTGGTGCGAACAGGGCTCCAGCGTGACATAGGCGGTGGCGCCGCGCACCGTGAAACCTCTGGATTGCGCATCACGCAGAGCCATGATTTCAGCGTGTGGGCCACCGGGCTCCTGGGTGTGCCCAGTTCCTATGATCTCCAACCCACCATGCTGGACCAGCACGCATCCGACAGAAGGGTTGGGCGCCGACTTGCCGCGCGCCATACGTGCCGCCTGCAATGCGGATTCCATCAGTGCGCGGTTGCCGGGATTGTTCATTTGTGTGGTGATTTGCCGTTGGGCACCCTAAACGGACCGATTGTCAGTCAGACAGCGCAACGCTGCCTCGTGCCGAATAAGATGATGCTATGTATCAGATTCATTGCCATCACAAATTGTATTTCGCGCGGGTTGACCGCGGTGTTGGTGTTCGTCGGGTGAAGCCGCCTGCCATTGGTTTTTCGTTGATCGAAACGCTGGTTGTCATCGCCATCGTCGCCATTACGATGGCTATTGCCATCCCGTCTTTTGGTTCCATGATGCAAAAGAATCGGCTCTCAAGCGCGGCATCGGCCTTGCAGGTTTCACTCAGTTTAGCCCGTTCCGAAGCCATCAAGCGTGGTATTGACGCCAGGGTCACGGTTACAGCCAATACAGCGGCGGGTGTTTGGACCAACGGCTGGACGGTGTTTCTGGACAGGACGACGACGGCAAATAACGGGGTTTCACCGCCCGCTAGCACTGACTGCTCCACGGCGACGACCTGTCCCATTGAAGTGGTTGCTGCCCCCACTGGGCCTGTGAGCACCAGCCAAACCAGCTCATTCAACTACTTCACCTACAACGGACAGGGGCGGCTGGTCGATGTCAACGGCGGCTATGCCAATCGTTCTTTTTGGTTTTTTGACGGCAGCAGCGACAAGTATTGTCTGGTGGTTAACAGCAGTGGCCGGGTAAGAACCGAGGTTGTTTCCAGTGCTACCGCGTGTTCTTCCTCCTAGCTTGTAACTCGCTATGTCAATGAAAACACTTTCTCTTTTGCGTGGTGACAGTTGCCGGGTCAGGGCGACGGCCGGCTTTAGCTTGATAGAGGTCATGGTCACGATCGTGATATTGGCCTTCGGCATGCTTGGTGTAGCCGGGTTATTGGTTGGGGGTGTGTCCAATGCTGCTTCGTCAGAGGCAACCGCCAAAGCGACGCAACTGGCGTCTGACATGGCAGACCGCATGCGCGCCAATCCGACGGTTGCGATTTCTGCAACCAGTGAATACATCACCAATTTCACCGATACAGCGCCTGTCAATCCGACGACGGTTGCGCAACGGGATAAACAGGCGTGGATGAATGCACTGGCTGCGCAACTTCCTGAAGGAGCGGGCAAGATCACGGTGGATAACACGAATCGCAAGGTGGTCATTCAGGTGCGCTGGAGTAATTGTCTGGGCACGTTGACCGATCAGGAGCGAACGACTTGCGCTGACGATGCCGGTGCGGCATTTAAATACCTGTACTTTGAGTTGCGGTTATGAGTAACCAGTTTTCTTCGCGTTTGCGCGCTGCCCAGCGCGGGCTGACCTTGATCGAGATGCTGATTGCCATCGCGATGTCCTTGGCCGTTCTCGTTGGTTTGTCATCGGTTTACGTCGCCGCCAAGCAGTCGTTTCGATTTACCGAAACAAATGGACATCTGCGGGAAGATGCCGTGTTTGCACTGGACACCATTTCGCGCGAGCTGAGAATGGCCGGGTATGCGGGATGTGTTGGCATCAATGTCACTTCGACGCCCACCTATTACCCCACCAGTGTGTTGCCTACAGCCAACCCAAATGGGCCTTCCCCGCTGAAGAACGGGCCGAACCCATTGGTTGCAATCACGTCGCTCTCGACGATTCCCGCAGTCAATGTGCAGCCCTACGCGCCGGGGAACTTTATTCGTGGTTTTGACTCCGTGCCGTCAGACATGATTTCTGCCGGACCCACCATCGGTACAACGGACAGTCTGTATTTTGTGGGTGCGAGTCCCAATTCAATTGGCCCAAGCGCGGCAATGGCTGCCGCTACCTCGCCTATCACCATTGTTGATACCTATGGCTGGGCCAACAAGACGTATTACTTCATTATTTCGAATTGTGGTGCATCGAATCTATTTGTGGGACAGGTCAATTCCGGAGGAACCAGTATTGACCATAGTACAACCAACAATAGCTCTGCGTCCTTGGCAACCAATTATGGAATGGACGCCTCGATCTCGCCCGCCGAGTGGAAGTTTTATTACGTTGCGACCCGAAGCGGCGCGAGCACACCGAGCTTGTATCGGGCGTATTTCAATGGAAACACACGTGTTGACGAAGAAGTGGTGGCCAATGTCGAGAGCATGAAGCTCCACTATGGAGAAAACACGGCCAACAATGTGGATGGATCGCCGACGCTGATTGTTAATGAATGGAGAACCACCGCTGCAACCGTAACCGATTGGTCGCGCGTTGTCGCCGTGCGTGTCGGGCTCATGATGATGAGTGACCAGGACAATGCCAACCTGGGTGTGACCTTGGCAGTGCCCACGCTGCTGGGTGCGACCTACAGCATTCCGGTCGGTGCATCGGCAAACCGCATACGCAAAGAGTTTTCCACGACGGTCGTTCTGCGTAACCGCGTGGCTGCGCGGTAGGGCGGGCGGAAAGACAATGATGACTAGCCATACAGGTACAAACATTCGCTATAAAAAGTATAGCTGTAAGCCAATATCCGGTGCCGGAAGACCCTTGATTTCCCGATCAACCCGCGCGTATGGCAAGCAACGCGGCATGACCTTGATCATCGGGCTTATTCTGCTGGTCATGTTGACGGTGATTGGCCTCATCGGATTTCGCAATACGACGCTGTCCGAGCGCATGATGGGAAACGCGGTGGATAGGAGTGCCGCTTTTCAATCCTCCGAAAATTCCGGAAAAGAAGCGTTGCAGGTGATTGAATCCGGCACGTTCAACCCCGGTGGCACCACCGGGCATTACGGAACGCCTTTCACACGTGGCGGAAGTACGGCTTTCTGGACACAGGGTCTTGGTAGCGCGATAACGGATTGCACCACCAGTACGACCACATTCAGCTGGCAAAACTGCTCGGCCGCTGTTTCAACCAAATATGTGGCGGCCAACAATGTGCAGATCAAGAATTATGCGCAATACGCCATTGAGTTGATTTCCAAGGTCAATGCGTCTGCACCGTTCATATATACCTATCGGGTGACGACACGCAGTACGGGTGGATCGGGTGATGCCGAGGTGGTGTTGCAGACGATCTATACCCGCTCCGGTCCCTAGAGAGCTTTCAGGAGAATCAATCATGTCCATCCAACGATTCTTTATCCGTCGTATTGGTGCCTTGGGTCAGGTGCTGTGCAACCAGTCGTCGGGTACGCCAAATGCATGTTCACGCCCAACCGTGCTTAAAAGCGTGTTGACCCGTGCCAGCGGCGTTGCTGTGTTGCTGGCTGCGGCCATGCACAATTTTGCTGGTGCGGCCACGACTGTGGACATGACGTCAATTCCATTGCTGGCCTTGAAGAGTGCACCGGGCCTGGTCATGCTGACCATGAGTCGCGATGAACGGCTTTTTTATGCGGCTTACAACGATGCGAGCGATATTGATGGTGACGACGTGTGGGATATCGGGTTCAAGCCGAATATTACCTATTACGGTTACTTCGCTTCAGATCGGTGTTACGCCTACAGCACGACAAATTCCCGGTTCAGTCCAAAGTCTAAAGCGAGCACCAGCGATAAGTGTGCAACAGCGCCGAGCAGTGCCCGTTGGCACGGCAATTGGTTGAATTGGGCAACTATGTCGCGCATGGATGCCTTGCGAAGAGTCCTTTATGGTGGATATCGGGTGAGTGACCCGACCACCTCTGCGACGCCGACAATTTTGCAGGGTGCATACATACCCCAGGATGCGCATGTTTGGGGGAAAGAGTACCGTCCAGTTAAGGGCCGTGATCAAAAAGCTGATGGCGACCTTGTCTACAAGATTTCTGAATACACCCCATTTGCCGCACCGACCACGGGTAAGCAGCACTTATTTGCTGTTCGCAGCCCGGTGCCATTTACGTCGCCGTCATTTTCTTCAGGTGCGACAACTGCCTACCCTTTTCCATTGCCGGCGCCCGAGCTTAGGGTAATTCTCAACGCAAGTCAGACCACTCAGCGAATTTGGAGTTGGGCTTCAAATGATGGAAACGCAAACATTGCGCCCGACAGTTGGTCGAGTTTGACGTCGACCCGGTATGCGGTCAAGGTTGAAGCCTGCGTGTCGTTGTCTGGCTCTCGTGAAACTGGTTGCACGGGCTATCCGTCCTCTTCGCCCACCAATTGGAAACCCACTGGTGTATTGCACGACTATTCGACCAATGATGCACTGAAGTTTGGATTGATCACTGGCTCCTACCAAAAGAACTATTCGGGCGGGGTTGTGCGGCGCAATATTGCCAGTTTCAAGAGTGAAGTCGACCAGACAACCGGCGTTTGGCAACAAGTTACTGAAGGCACCGCAACGGTGGATGGTATTGCGCGCACGATCGACCGCATTGCCATTTACGGTTGGACGGGATCTGGCTACTCCTGTGGCTCAAGTTTCGCGTCACTGCGAACCGAAGGCGCCTACAACAACGACTGTTTTTCCTGGGGTGCTCCAGTTGCGGAAATGATGTACGAAGGGTTGCGTTATCTGTCCGGCAAATCCTCCCCGACGAGTGTCTACTTTACTGGCGTTTCTGCATCATCTACGCCTGATTCACGTTTGGGTTTGCCAGTTATGGGGACGGCAACTTCGCCGTGGGCTAATCCATTTCGAGCCAAGGCAAGTGGCGGCAATCCGATTTGCTCGCGCCCTGTACAGATGGTGATCGCTGACCCGTCTACCAGCTACGACTCTGATCAACTTCCTGGCATCCCGTCCGGTTGGGCGGCAAGCGCGCAGTTCGGTGGGCCGTTGCCGACCAACGACCTGACTGGCTTGAATGTCTCGAGTGAGGCAAATGCGATCTGGACTGGTGAAGCTTTGGGGACTCGCAGTGTTTTTATTGGCGAAAACAGCACCATATCTGACGGCAACCCCACCGCCAAAAGTGCCTCCAGTTTTGCCAGTATTCGGGGACATGCGCCCGACGCTACCCAAACGAAGGGAAGCTATTACAGTGCTTCCGTGGCGCGCTTTGGCAAGACTACGGGTATTCCAACGGGTGCACCTACCGGTAGCCCTGCTGTGCCAACTGTGGCCAACACAAAGGTGGACACCATGGCGGTGGCTTTGGGCAGCGTTGTACCGAACATTACCGTCACCTATGCGGGCCGAACGGTGAGTATCCTGCCATTCTCCAAGTCAGTCGGACCAAGTGGTTACATTCCTAGCGCAGCCTATGGCTCGCACCAGACGACTGGCGTAATGACCGGGTTTTATTTGGACTATTCATTCAATACTTCCGGCTCCAGTGGTGCGGATTACGACGCTACTGTCAACGGAGGTCGGCCTCAAATGAGGTTTGTTGTCAATTTCTCAGATTCTCCAGACGGGAATGATTACGAAACAGATGCAGTTGTTACCTACGACATTGCGGTTGATTCAACCGGGAAATTGGTCGTTGGTATGACGCCCACAACTACCAGCGCGGCAGGTATTGAAATGCATGTGGGCTATGTCATAACGGGTACGACGAACGACGGCTTGTTTCTGGATATGGCAACACACCCTAGTGGCGGAGCTTCAACGATTAAATACTATCTCGACACAATGAAGAATAGCTCGACAGCATATACAACACCCGCGCCGTCGGATGGTTCTCGTATTCCGACCGCTGCATTGCAGATGAATGCAATATCACGCACGTTCACTTTTGCGTCTACAACGCCCACAACGGGTTATGTTCCACATGACTCGCTCTGGTACGCCGCAAAATATGGTGGTGCAGGTGTGCTGGATGGCAATGGAGACCCTACCAACTATTTCAAAGTCACCAATCCATCGACATTGCCAGCCCAAATGGGTAAGGCATTTCGCGCTGCAGCAGCGTTGGCGGCCGTAGCCAGCACTAGCGTTGTGGGCGTTGGACAGCGCAGTTCGGGTTCTGCAGCGATTTACCAAGCCAACTACGACTCTTTAACTTGGTCATCGCGGGTGTACGCCTTTCCTATTTCCACGTCGTCGGTTCTCTCAAACACACCAATTTGGGAGGCGTCGCTCAAGGTGCCTGCCAATGCCAGCTTGCGTACTAAATTGTTTTTGGGACGTGGTGGTAGCACTACACCAGTGCAACTGAGCCCCACCGCTTTTTCTTCGCTGACTACGACTGAGCAGAGTGACTTTGGCAATGCGTCTACATTGGCCTATTTGCTCGGGGATAAAACCGGCGAGGAGCGAAATGGTGGAAGTTTTCGCAATCGTGGGATTACAGCGGGCACAAATACATCAACCGCTGCGCTAGAAGCAGCGACTTATGGGTCGGTTTTGGGTGACATCGTGAACTCGGATCCTCAAATCATTTCGTCAAAGGACTACGGATACACCGCAAGTGATACAACGTACGCCACATTCGTGAGTGGCATTACCTCGGAAATCATCGCAGTGGGAAGCAACGACGGTTTCTTTCACCTTTTTGACGCAACACCGTCGGCATCCGGTGGGGGAGAGCTGCTCGCCTTTATGCCTCAGGCAGCTAGAACAGATATCAAGGATTTGGCTAGCCCAGCGTACTCGCATCGCAATTTTGTCGATGGTTCCATTGGTTTGGGGCATGCCAAGATTTCCATTCCAAGCGATGGGACAGTAAAGTGGCGCAGCATCGTGGTTGCTGCGGGCGGTGACGGTGCGCAAACCGTGTTTGCGATTGACGCAACCAGCACCACCATGACTGCGGGCAGTGTGATGTGGGAAGTCAATCAAAACACGTCGGGGGTTGGCACGACGCTGGGCAACGTCATGGGGCGTCCGGCTATTGGGAAACTACCGAACAGTGGAACCTGGGTGGCCATATTTGGCAACGGCTACAACAGCTCCGCTGGCACGGCCAATCTGTATGTCGTCAGACTGAGTGATGGCGCGATTTTGCAAGTCATCCCGACCAACAGCTCCTATACGGGCAATGGCCTGGGTGCTATTGAGATCGTTCGAAAAACGTCAGGCAACGCTGACACCATTGAGTATGTTTACGGAGCGGATTTCAGGGGGCGCATCTGGCGCTTTGATTTGAGCAGTCTGAATTCGGGCATGTCAAACTGGCCTACGTCCGCCGCCCTGATTTACACCACGCCGACCGGCAGGCCGATTACGGCCGAATTGAAGGTTGGCAGTGCGCCTACGGGAACCTACACCACGGGTGGCAAGATGGTGTATTTTGGAACGGGCAGCTATCTTGCAGCCACCGACCCTGCAGTGACCACGGTGCAGGCGCTGTATGGAATTTACGACGATTTGGTGCACACCCCGAACAATTCGTCAGCCGTATCCGAGGCCAGTCTGTCGGCGATGACGATCTCAATGGCAGCGGGTGCCGATACGCGAACAACATCCAACGCAGCATCACCCGCCTGGTATACCTATTCCACCAAAAAAGGATGGAAGGTGGAACTGACAGGAACCAACGTTGCCGCCGGCGAGCGCGTGATTGCACCACCCGTCCGGTATACGGTGAGTGGGTTGGTAGATGCATTCCTGTTTACTTCAATCGTTCCCAGTGTGAGTGATTGTGACGCTGGTCTGGACGCCTGGATCACTGGCGTTGATGCGATGACCGGGGGTTATTCGAAAGTTTTCAACGGCCTTACGCCCAATTCCGTCAAGATTGCCGGCGGGTCACCGCGTGGTGTTTTTGTATTGCAGGATGGAACCCAGCCTACGCTGTACATCAGCCAGACGGTCTTCAACGGCACGATTTCTTCCACGTCTTTTTCAACTGGAACCGGTGGCACGCAAGACGTCACTATCAATGGAGTGGCAGGGCAGACCCGCATCATTTCAATTGACTTGACGCCACCGCCGCCACCTGCACCTTCAATTCCAACAACCGTCAAACAAGTGTGGAGGCAACTTAAATGAGTGCTTTAGTCATCAATGGTCCGCGTCAAGTTGTGTTTAGCAGGTGGAAACAGGGGCGAGCGACAGTGAATGGTGATCGCTCGCGGGGCTTTACGTTGATTGAGCTAATGATCGTGGTGGCAATTGTTGGTATTTTGACGGCGATCGCTTTGCCTTCCTACCGCTCGTACATTGAGCGCGCCAAACGTGCGGATGCGAAAGCCGTCTTGCTGAACGCGGCCCAGTTTCTGGAGCGTTACCGGTCTGCGAATTTCGCGTATCCGGCAAGTAGTCCCAACCCGCTGCCCTCCAATCTGCAGATCGCGCCATCGGAAGGGACAAAAAGCTATGACATTACCCTGGATGTGCCGGTAGCAGCACTTTCCTTCACACTGACCGCCACGCCCAGTGGCTGGACCGACTCGCTCTGTGGCGCGTTGACCTTGACAAATTTGGGGGTGAAGGGCCAGGAAACTGGAACTACGGCTGTTTGCTGGAATAAATAAAGCCAGCTGCTAACGCCGCACCTCGTCCACCAGGGTCTTGAAGTCGTCAATGTCCTCAAAACTGCGGTAGACGCTGGCAAAGCGCACATAGGCAACCTTGTCGAGCTTTTTCAGCTCGCGCATCACCAGTTCGCCAATGCGCGCTGAGGGCACTTCGCGCAGGCCCAGGTTCAGCAGTTTTTCCTCAATGCGCTCGATCGCACTGTCAATCTGTTCGGTGCTGACAGGGCGTTTGCGCAGCGCCAGTTTGAAGGATGCCAGCAGTTTTGCGCGTTCATACTCAATGCGGCGCCCGTCCTTTTTGACAATGGCCGGAAAGTTGACATCGGGGCGTTCGTAGGTGGTAAAGCGCTTGTCGCACGACCCACACTGGCGCCTGCGGCGGATGAAGTCGCCATCCTCGGAGATGCGTGTCTCGACGACCTGTGTCTCCGAGTGGCTGCAAAAAGGGCATTTCATCGGGTTTTACACGCAGTCTGATAACAAAAATAGCACTCAGCCCGCGTGGGATAAGCGCAAGAAGCTATCAAAGTGATAGCGTCCCGGCGCTTGGCTGCTTTACCCATAGACGGGGAATCGTGCAGTGAGTGCATGGACTTTGGCCCGCACGGCCTCGATGTTGGCTGCATCGCGCGGGTTGTCCAGTACATCGGCAATCAGGTGCGCAGTTGCACGGGCTTCTTCGTCCTTGAATCCGCGGGTGGTCATGGCAGGGGTCCCGATACGCACGCCGCTGGTGACCATGGGCTTCTCCGGGTCGTTGGGGATGGCGTTTTTGTTGATGGTCATGTGGGCACTGCCCAAAACCGCCTCGGCTTCCTTGCCGGTAATGCCTTTGGAGCGCAGATCCACCAGCATGACGTGGCTTTCGGTACCGCCACTGACAATGCGCAGTCCGCGCTCGGTCAGGGTTTCTGCCACGATCTTGGCGTTGCGTACTACCTGCTGCTGGTAGACCTTGAATTCGGGTGTCAGTGCCTCTTTGAATGCCACGGCTTTCGCGGCAATCACATGCATGAGCGGCCCACCCTGCAGTCCGGGGAAAATGGCGCTGTTAATGGTTTTTTCGTGCTGGGCCTTCATCAGGATGATGCCGCCGCGCGGTCCGCGCAGGCTTTTATGCGTGGTGCTGGTCACCACATCCGCGTGCGGAACCGGGTTGGGGTAAACGCCGGCGGCAATCAGGCCGGCGTAGTGGGCCATGTCCACCATGAAGATTGCTCCTACCGCTTTGGCAACTTTGGCAAAGCGTTCGAAGTCGATGGCCAGGGAATAGGCGCTGGCGCCCGCGATGATAAGTTTGGGCCGGGTCTCGTGGGCTTTGCGCTCCATGGCTTCGTAGTCAATGGCTTCGTTGGCATCCAGGCCATAGCTCACCACGTTGAACCACTTGCCGCTCATGTTCAGGGGCATGCCGTGGGTCAGGTGCCCGCCCTCGGCCAGGCTCATGCCCATGATGGTGTCGCCGGGTTTCAGGAAGGCCAGAAAAACCGCTTCGTTGGCAGATGCGCCGCAGTGGGGCTGCACGTTGGCGGCTTCGGCACCAAAAATCAGCTTGATGCGGTCGATGGCGAGTTGTTCGGCCACGTCCACGTGCTCGCAGCCACCGTAATAGCGCTTGCCGGGATAGCCTTCTGCATATTTGTTGGTCAGCTGGCTGCCCTGGGCGGCCATGACGGCGGGCGACGCATAGTTTTCGCTGGCAATCAGCTCAATGTGGTGCTCCTGGCGCGCGTTTTCGGCCTGGATGGCGGCCCACACTTCAGGATCGGTTTGTTCGACGAGGATGTTGCGGTTGTACATGGCAGTCCTTTAAGACAATGAACCTTGGTCATGCGCGTGGTAAGACGCAATGAGACAAGGGCTGCCCAGGCGAACGGCTGAACGCAGTCACCTGAGCGCAGGCGGTGCGGCACGCTTCCCAGTGGTTGTCCCACGTCAGCGCTACCAACCTATGGGTTGGGCGCCTATCGCCAGTCGCGTGCGGGGTTGAGTTTAACCGAGTGGCCAGGCCAACCGGGTCACGAGCTGAAATGGCTGGCTGACTCGTCAGTCGGTATCTTGGGCTGTACAGGAATGCTGACGGGCATGGCCTGCGGCGTGTTGAACGGAACGGCACGTCCGGCAGAGACCAACTGAAGCCGGCCGTGTTCGGCCAGAACCTTGGCGGTATAGCCGCCGTCTTCTTCCATGTTGCCAGCGCCCACGTAGAGTTTGAGACCACCCTCCACGGAGCCGGCACGGTTTACGCACTCTTGCAGTACTTTGATGCCAACGCGCAGGTTCGCAATCGGATCAAACGCGGCCAGTTTCCCGCCGAAGCCCACATATTTGTCACTGTGAACATTGGTCATGACCTGCATCAGCCCCTGTGCACCTACGGCGCTTTGGGCAAACGGGTTGAAACCGGATTCGATGGCCATGATGGCCAAAATCAGTGTGGGATCAAGTTTGGCCCTGGCTCCCGCCTCAAACGCTTCCGCCACCAGGGCACTGACGGGCTCTGGCGCGACGTTGTACTTCTTGCTGAGCCAATAGGCTACGGCAGCCTGCTGTTTGGGCAGGCTTTGTGGGTTGGTGGCGGTGGCACGGTCGGTCGCATCACTGTCAGGCATCATGCCGGAAATGGCGGCCTGTCGGTTTTGAAGCCAGCCCATCAGTTCGATTTCGCCGGCTTGCCGGATTTCCGGTCTCGCGGTGAGGGTGATTACAGAAAACATGACGGCCAGGCCCAGCAGGGCAAAACCGTTGTGCGTGATTTCAAAGAAACCTTGGGCGATGTCACTGGCAAATGTTGCCAGACCCTTGGTGAATTTTTCGGTCGCTGTCATAGCTCTTCCTTCTTAGGCGGGGGCCTCTGGTCGTGCGCTGCAGGCAGTGCGGTGACTCAAGACACCTCGTTTGGGTTGGTACGCTATCAATATCCTGCGGCGTCGATTCGACATGTGCAGCGATTTGAATATGCCGGGTTCGGCAGCGGTTACGGGTTATCCCTAGCGAAACCAGGAATGGGCGGATTCTAGGGGGATTCGATATACCGAGTCAACAATATTAAATAGGTCTCTTATTCTAAATTTCAGATCTCTGGAAAGATATCGGCGCTGGTTTCGAGCGGACCGGCAGCGCAATGGGGCGAAAAATATGCAATCGATGGTCTGCAATCCATTGAATATTCCATTTGAAATGGGTGCTCCGGGTCACTAGACTTCCGCTGCCTGTTCATTCAGGTGTGTTCCCGGCAGTAGCCAGTCCCTACCGTTCAGGTAAGCGTGATAAAGCGGCCCCGGAAACTTTTGGATGCAATCAATTGCTTCCAGTGTGCTGTTGGACTTCAATCTCCACGGCACCAGCCCTGACGGCATGGATCTGTGATCAGCCGTCGAGCCCGGCAGTCGGACCGAACGGTTCAGACTCCGGGCTTTCTCGTTTCTTGGGGCATGCTATGGGTTGAAGGCGCCTATCTCTATATAGAAGGTAACGCGGTCGGGTTTGTAGGCGCACGTGCTGGGATTGACTTGACTGCCCGACCCAATTGCCTGAAGTGAATGGCTATTGCTACGAAAATTGTAGCAATAGGTGTATACTTTTAGAGGGCTTCAACGACTTTTTATGCATCAGTACGCCCGGCCAGGAGTCCACGGCGCGCCCAGTTTGAATGCTCCGGGACAAAAACCGCAGGCTTCATTTCAATTCGCTGCGAAAATACGCGGTGTAGATTCCCTTTCAACCCACTTCCGAGCACACTGTGACGTCGCCTTCCAACGCCAAAAACAACGATATAGCCCATTTAGACAGTCTGACTGGTGGCGCATTTACAGCACCCACATCCGGCGAGCGCTCTGCCCGTGTACGGGAGTGGCTGTTGAGTGGTCCATCACCAGATCAATTGGCAGATGTCTTCAAGGAACTGAGTGTGAAAGACAAGGGCGCTGCCAAACTGGTGCGCGAGAAAATTGATGAGGCGCGCCGCATCAAGGGTCAGGAGGCACTCGCTGCAGAATGGGCCGTCAAGGCGAAGTCCCTGCTGGATATGGCAAAGCTCAACATCGCAGACGCGCTTGCCTGGCAACGTGATGCGGCGAAGGCAGGCGCACCGCTGAGCCGCGATCCACTGGCCGGGCTCAAGACACAACTGGCTGAAAGGGTGCGGGTCATTGAAGATCTGCAGCGCCGTGTGCAGGTGCAGCGCGAGGCTGCGGTGTTGCTTGCGCAGCGCATCGAGGTGCTTTCAACCAAATCATGGCAGGTAGCCCATGGGGCCATGGATGCGCTGCGTGTGGATGTGGAGCAATGGCAAGCCCAGGCAGCTTTGCTGGCGGCGGATGCGAATTGGGCGAGTGTGGACATCAAGTTCCCGCCCTTGCTGGAAGCATCGAAAGGCCAGTTGCTGGTGGTGTGGGAGGCTTTCCAGGGCGCTTTGGCACTGGCTGTCGCCGCAGCGCAGGACAACGCCGCTGCGTTGCCGCCAGTTCCGGTTTGGGCAGATGAATTGCGTCTGGCCCGCGGGGTTCCGGCCGAGGCAGCAGTCAAGCAGCCAAAACCCAAAATTGATCCACAGGTTAGGGCTCAGGCCACGGCGACGGTTCGCGATGTGCTGTCGGCTTTGGAGCTTGAGATTGCCGAGGGTCATGGCAAGGCGAGTGCAGGGGCCGCCAATGCGTTGCGCCATGCGCTCAAGGAGTTTGGTCGCGTCATTGATGACAAACTGGAAAACCAGGCACATGCTGCGCTGGCCGCTGCCGGGGAACTCGAAGGCTGGCAACGCTGGCGGGCCGACCAGTTGCGTGAAGCCTTGGTAGCGCAGGCAGAGGGGCTGCTCAAACGTCCGGAGGGTCAGGCAATTGGCGGGCGCAAGATGCAGGAGACACTGCGCGGACTGCGCGAACAGTGGAAGCAGACGGATCAGGGTGGTGCGCCAAACCATTCCATGTGGAAGCGTTTTGACGAGGCGTGCAATGAAGCCCACAAGGTGGTTGAGGCGTGGCTGGACAAGGTGCGCGCCGAGTCCGCGGAACATAAGGCGCAGCGCCTGGCGCTGATCGAGGTGGTCAACGCCTGGGCTGCTGCAAACCGGACTGCGCTGGATGATGACTGGAAAGGCTTCAACCGCATCCTGCACCAGTTTGGCGACCGCTGGCGCGACGCAGGGCATCTGGGCGAAAAGGCATTTGCCGAGTTGCAACCCCTTTGGAAAGCTGCCATTTCCAATGCCGCAGCGCCTTTGGAGGCCCTGCAGGCCGAGAGTCTGGCCTTGCGCCATGCCATGATTGAAGAGGCCAAGGTTCTGGGTGCTGCGGCAGAACTGCGTATCGACGCAGTGAAGGCGTTGCAGCAACGCTGGCAGGCACAGGCACACCGCATACCGATGGACCGGCGCCATGAGCAAAAGTTGTGGGATGCATTTCGTAAGCCGATAGATGACGCGTTCAACCGCAAGACGGCGGACCGTGAAAAGGCTGAAGCGGCCCTGGGTGCCCGCGATCGCATGGTGTTACAGGCTGCCAAGGCACTTGACGCAGCCAATGCGAGTGGTGACGCCCATACCATCCGTGCCGCCATGGCGGCTCTGGAGGCCGCATTGCAGGGTCAGGCGCAGGCGCAGGCAGACGTGCAGTCAGCGGGTACGCAGGAAACTGAAGCCAAGGCGGCAGCGCAAGCCAGTGGATCAGATCAAAATGCTTCATCAGCCCCCGTGAATATTGAAAGTGTTGCTACTGAATCAGTAGCGGATGCTGCGCTGGGCAGTGAAAATTCTGCGCCGGATGCTGCAGCAGAGGCGGTAGTGGACCCAGTGGCTCCAGCAAAACCCGCGCCCAAGCGCGTAATCGCTGCCCGCGGCGATGACCGCCCGGGAACCAAAAAGGAAGTGCCTGCCATGGCTGGTGGCCGGCCGGGTAAATGGGGAGACCGCAATGATGCTTCGCGTTCACCGCGCGACGCCCGGCCAGGTGGTTTTCAGAAGCCTGGAGACCGGGGTGCAGCGCGAGTGGATGGAAGGGACAGCGGGCGACCTGCTACGCGCTTTGGTGCGCCGGGGCATGACCGACCACAGGGGTGGCAGGATGCGCCACGGCTGGGTGATGCAGCCTTTCGGGCACAGCGGGACGCCTTGGAGCATGCACAGATGGCGCTCAAGAAGCTGGCAGTTCAAGCCCACGGTGAGGCGCTGACCCAGTTGTTGACGGCCTGGGAAAAGCGTGACGCCGCATTGGTGCCGGGGGCACAGGACCTTGGCAGTCGTGCAACTCCCGCTACCCGTGCTGCGTGGTTGCAGGCCCTGCGGGGTGAAGCCAAAGCGGCTCCCATGGCGGTTACTCCGCAGGTCGCGTTGTTGCGCCTGGAGATGGCTGCCGAACTGCCGACGCCCGCCGATGATCTGGACGCCCGGCGCAGCTTGCAATTACAGTTGCTAACGCGCCGCAATGATCCGCCACCGGCACAGACATGGGGCCACGATACCGCAGCAATTTTTGCAACGCCGTTCGATCCGGGGGTAGCACGAAGGGTGCAAAATGTGTTGAAGGTCCTGCTCAAAAAGTAGAGTCCAGACAACCGCACCGGATGTTCGCTTTCCAGCGGATGGTCTGAACCAAGTGGATTTGCGTTGACATAAGGGGAATTCGTGGACTCCATCGAAGACCTGTTGCGCCGCCTTGAGAAGCTGAACGCTATCGGTGCGGCGTTGTCCAAAGAGCGCGACATTGATCGCCTCCTGGAAAACATCTTGGTTGCCGCCAAGACGATTACCCATGCGGATGGCGGGACGCTTTACCGCGTGACGGACGATCATCAGGCCTTGCGTTTTGAAATCCTCAGGACGGACTCGCTGCAGATTGTGATGGGCGGAACGTCCGGTCACCCAATCGATTTCCCCAATTTGGCACTGCGCGATGCCAATGGTCAGCCAAACGACTCACTCGTGGCGGCATATGCGGCCATTCACGCACAAACAGTCAATATCGCCGACGCCTACACCGAAGCCAACTTCGATTTTTCAGGGACGCGGCAATTTGATGAGCAAACGGGTTATCGTTCGAAGTCCTTTCTGGCAGTGCCCATGAAAGACCATGAAGGCGAGGTCATTGGGGTGTTGCAGCTGATCAACGCGATTCCGGATCTCGATCGGGGTGTTGTTCCATTTTCAAGCGCAGACCGAAGCCTGGCGGAATCGTTGGCATCGCAGGCTGCCATTGCCATTACCAACCGCATTCTGCTGTCACAAGTGGAGACGCTGTTTGAGTCATTCGTTGGTCTGATCAACTTGGCCATTGATGAAAAATCGGATTACACGGGACGGCATTGCGAACGTGTGCCCGAGCTCACCATGATGCTCGCCGAGGCGGTCAATGCCCACAAGAGTGGGCCGCTGGCGGACTTTTCCATGGATGACCGAGACCGTTACGAACTCAAGATCGCCGGTTTGCTGCACGATTGCGGCAAAGTGACCACACCTGTTCACGTGGTGGACAAGGCCACCAAGCTCCAGACCCTGTTTGACCGGATTGAGCTGATTGACACCCGGTTTGAAGTCCTCAAGCGCGACCAGGAAATTGCTGCCTTGCGTGCCCAGTTGGCCCTGCGCGAGGAACGGGATGCCGCTGCGGAGGCGCAATTGCGGCTGGCGTGTCACCAGAGGCTGGATGCGCTGAATGCAGATCGTGATTTCTTGAGACGTGTCAATCCGGGTGCCGAGTCGATGAAGGCGGAGGACTTGCGCAGAGTACGTGAAATTGGCCAACACCACACCTGGTGCAACGTAGACGGTGTGGAGTCTGATTTTTTGAACGCCGACGAGATCGAGAACCTGACCATTCGCGCGGGCACGCTGACGGCGGCTGAGCGGGAAATCATCAACAATCACATTGTTGCCACCATCAAGATGCTCAAGCAACTGCCCTGGCCCAAACATCTGAAGAATGTACCGGAGTACGCTGGCGGTCACCATGAACGCATGGATGGCAAGGGTTATCCCTTGGGTCTGACCCGCGAGAAGATGTCGGTGCAGGCGCGCATCATGGGCATTGCCGATATTTTTGAAGCGTTGACTGCCTGTGACCGACCCTACAAGCAGGGCATGAAGTTGTCGCAGGCCATGGGCATCATGCACAAGTTCCGCATGGGGGGACACATCGACCCCGACCTGTTTGATATTTTCTTCAGTGAGGGCGTTTACCTACGGTATGCCCAGGAGTTTTTGGATCCGTGGCAGATTGATTCCGTCAACCCGCAGGACTGGGTGGCCTAAAGCCCGTTGGTCTTCGTGTCCGTTGTGGGGCGCATGCGTTCAACGGTGAACTTTGCGGATTTTTCGTGGTCACCGACTGACCGCAAGCGAAGTACTTCGGCGCGCGCCGGTTTGGCCTGCATGTCCCAGTCGCTCAGAACCAGTCGCTCGTGATGGTTGTCCAGCATGTGGCGCATCGGGCGATGGGTGTGTCCGTGAATCAGAAATCGGGACTTTGTGGCGAGCATGTGCGCATTCGCCGTTGGTATGTCGATATCGACAAATGCCATATCCAGCTTTTTGCGGGCTTCGCTCTGCGCACGCATGGAACGGGCTATTTCCACGCGATCAGCAAGTGGCTTGTCGAGGAAGTCCCGTTGCCATTGGGCGTTGCGCACCTGCTTTCGAAACTGCATGTATCCGACATCATCGAGACACCAGCCATCGCCATGCGTCAACAGCCATCGTTCCCCACCGAAGGTCAGCAGGCTGGGGTCTTCCAGAAGCGTTGCCCGGCATGCAGACATGAGCCGATCACCCATCAGGAAATCACGGTTGCCCCGCATGATGTATAGGTCTAGCCGCTGTCCAGCAGCGTGGAGCTCGTCAACGCAGCGTTTCTCGAAAGAAGGCTGGAGGGAAATTGAATCGTCTCCAACCCAGATCTCAAACAGGTCGCCGAGTATAAAAACGGCATCTGCGGCCGTTTCTCTCAGATAGGTGCGCCAGGCTTGAAAGGTCGGATCGTCCTGCGCATGCAGGTGAAGATCCGAAATGAAATCAACGCAATGCCAGTGCGGCGGTGCTGTGATCTCCATTGCGGCCCTGATCCTGCCTACAGCGCGACAGCCTTTTCAATCAGCACGTTTTCCTTGGGCACATCATCATGGTAGCCTTGGCGGCCAGTCTGCACGGTCTTGATTTTGTCCACCACGTCTGTACCCGACACGACCTTTCCAAATACCGCATAACCCCATCCTTGCTGACTGGGCGCAGTGTGATTCAGGAATCCGTTGTCGGCAACATTGATGAAGAACTGGGCCGTTGCAGAGTGCGGGTCGCCTGTACGCGCCATGGCAACGGTGTAGTTACTGTTTTTCAGGCCATTGTTGGCCTCGTTCTGGATCGGGGCATCGCAGTTCTTCTGTTTCATGCCCGGTTCCATCCCGCCACCCTGGATCATGAATCCGGGAATGACGCGGTGAAAAATGGTGTTGTCGTAATGGCCCTTGCTTACATACGCCAGAAAGTTCGCCACCGAAAGGGGGGCTTTTTCCTGATCCAGTTCAAGGGTGATCACGCCGTGGTTGGCGATATGGAGTTCGACTTGTGGATTGCTCATAGTTTATTTAACCAGGGTTGCGGAAGTGATGACAACGGGTGTCTGTGGGACGTCGCCCACTCCGGTGGGGACAAGCTTGATTTTGTTCACGGTTTCCATGCCGCTTGTCACCTTGCCAAACACGGCATAGCCGTCCGACGGTCCTTTGGCGTTCAGAAAGTCATTGTTCTTCACGTTGACAAAGAATTGTGCCGTTGCAGAGTTCGGGTCGCTGGTGCGGGCCATGGCCACCATGCCCACATCATTCCTGAGTCCATTTTGCGCCTCTAAGGGAACTGGCGGACGGGTGGGGCGCTCACTCTTTGACTCTGTGTAGCCACCACCCTGGATCATGAAGTTGTTGATGACGCGATGGAAAGTGGTTCCATCGTAGTGTTTGTCCTTGACGTACCGCAGGAAATTTTCCACGGTCTTGGGTGCCTTCTCCGGATACACCTCGACAACAAAGTCGCCCATGCTGGTCTGGAATTTGACCTGCGGTCCGGATTGTGCAAATGCTGCAGACGGTAGCAGGGCAAAGGCCATGCTGAAAAGTGCGGCACGCCGACTCCATTCATTCCATTGTTTCATTGTCAAATGACTCCTTCAAAGAAAATTTTCCACTGGTTTTGCTGACGGATCCAGTATTGGCGCTTGGTCCAGCCGATACGGGTGCCGTCCGCCACTTCGCCAAATGTCACCACCATGGTGTCGGCTGCATCGGTCCAGCGCAAATACGAAACGTCCTTGAGCTGGATGGTTCGCCCTTGAGTCTGGTCCAACTCGGTTTTGAGGGTTGGTGTCCACTGGGACAGGTTCTTGCCATTGCTGCTGAAGTCCGGCGTGTAGTAGGTGAGCACCTGTTGCAGGTTGCCCGAGGTCTTGGCGTTGCGCCAGCCCAGCAAGGCATCTTCAAATGGTTTGCTTTCGGCGCGCGTGCTTTGTGGCGCAACCCACTGCAGCTGCGAGGCAATGACCACGGGGGTTGTCCGGACTTCCACCGTGCGTATGAGGTGCTGCAGGTCCGGGTTAGCCAGAACGACACATCCGTCGGTGGCCTGGGGCGGCCGGGAAAACTGGTGCGGTGGGGTTCCATGCAACCAAATGCCGCTGCCGGTTTTTCCGCGTTTGGTGTCCAGCACGTTGGGGTAACTGATGGGCAGCGCGCCGGAGCCATAAAAGTCCTTGAGTGACTTTGGGTCCAGGTTGCTGGTGATGTAGTAGACACCTAATGGGGTTCGCTGGTCGCCTTCTGCTGACTTGGAGGTCCCTGCCTTGCCGACCGAGATGTAATAGTCGGCTACAAGATTCAGGCCACTTGCCGAGTTTTCAAACAGATACAGACGTGAACGCGAAGCATCCACGGCAATGGCGTGTTTTGATTTTAGGGACAGAGCCAAAAATTGCGATGGCACAGTGCCAGGCGCAGGTTTCTCGCGCAATGCCCTGACGCGGCGCAAAGACTCTTCCCGCAACTCTGCCAAGGTTCCGTTGGCTTTGCGTGCGACAGGCTCGGGTACATCGCCAAAAGCTTTCAGCGGCCGGGTCAGCCCAGCCAGCAGGTCACCATGAACGAGTTGAGCCAAGTGAAAATTGGGAAACTGCGCTACCAGTTGGTCGGCCTTTGCAAGCGCTTCGCGGTTTTGTGCAAGACCGATCAGTTTATAAATTTCGATCAGCCGCGCTTCTGCAACGCCATTCATTTCCTCCTTCTCGGCGGAAGTCTCTTTTTGGGGCGGTTTATTCTTGCCGGTTCGCTTGTTGTTGGCGCCGTGCGAAAGATTGCTGCCCCCCACTGCCAGAATGACCAGCAGGGCGCTGAGAATTGACCGGAACATTGCAGCAGTCAGGCGTTATCCACCTGTGGCTTCTTTGACGATTTGCCATCGGTCACCGGTCTTGACCAATTCCAGGGTTTTGCGGCTTGAAACCGACAAGCCGCTCGCCTTGTAGTCTTGCCGGAATCTGGCGACTGCGGTGTTTCCAGAAACGGTCACCGTGAGGTTTTCCAGCTTGACACTGATTTTGGACTTGCTGGTGATACGTTGGCGGCGTTCGTCCTCCCACGCGCTGCGGCTCATGGAGCCTGGTGGCGTGAACTCTTTGCCGTAAGCGGCCAGGTAGGCTTTCACATCCCTCGCAGCCCAAGACCTTGCCCAGGCCAGAACGAAAGCCTCGGCATCTTTGGAGCTGCCTGCTGAGGAACTGGACGCGGAAACGGGTGCCGGCTCAGCCTGGTTGATGGTCTGCGTTGCCTGTGCCGGTTGGGCTGCGGGTTGTGTTGTGGCGGGCGTAGTGCTTGGTGCAGTGGTTGTTGCAGGTGCCGCAGCCGCAGCCACGGCGGGTGGCGCGCTGGCGGGCGCCTTGGCTAAAGCCGGGCCAGGGAGCGTGGGCGGTGGCTTTGTTGCCATAGACGCAGGCCCCGGTGATGCAGGATTTGCGGAAGGAGCCGGGGAGGGACGTTGATTCTTGGCACCGGTTGGACTGAAAAGTTCGCGGATCAAAGCGAGTTTGGGCGGAACGCCTGCGTTGGATGCATCCAGCTGAAGAGCCTTGTTATAGGCTTGGCTGGCCAATTTGGCGTAGACGTCACCCAGGTTTTCATGCGCCGTTGCGTAACTGGGGTTGGTCCGGATGGCCATTTCCAGTGCTGTGCGGGCTTTGTCGAATTGACTTTGGCCGGCGTACAGGACCGCCAGGTTGTTGTAGGGTTCCGGCAGTTCCGGAAAATCCTCGGTCAAACGTGTGAATGTAGCGATGGCATCCGTTGTCTTGCCAGAGTCACGCTGTATGACTCCCTTGAGGAATCGCATCTGCGGGTCGCGCGGCTTGGTGCTCAGGTATTGATCAGCTCTGTTGAGGGCTTCAGTTAGTTTGCCGGACCGAACCAATTGCGATACGTCAGCATATTCGTCGGCATGTGCCAATGAAAACATCATTGCTGCTGCCAGGGTCAGCAGCCGCAGGGGATGGAGGGCGTATGAGCAGGAGTTTTTCATAAAGCTTTCGGATTCGCAGGCAATAAAAGAGCCCTGGTCAGGGGGCTTTATACTGTGCGTAATTGTAGCTGAGGGGGGGTGCCCCCGCCTTCAGCCGAAGACCGAGACTTACCCTTACGAGACCAGTACCAGTTGACCCGTTGCCAGGCGTCTTTTCGCCGGGGCAATGGCACTGAAATACCCATGAGTTTGCGCATATACAACACGCTGTCGCGTGCGCTAGAACCTTTTACCCCGATTGAAGTCGGTCATGTGCGGATGTATGTGTGTGGTGTGACTGTGTACGACCGCCCACATATCGGCAATGCGCGCTCGGCCGTGGCTTTCGACGTGGTGCGGCGCTGGTTAGAGGTCAGTGGTTATGCGGTCGAATTCGTGCGCAACATCACAGACATCGACGACAAGATGATTCGCCGCGCGCTGGATAACCACGAGCCCGTGCGCGCGCTGGCCGAACGTATGACCGCACTGATGTACGCCGACTACGACGCGCTTGGTGTACTGCGCCCCACGCACGACCCGCGCGCCACGGACTATGTGTCGCAGATGCTGGATATTGTTCGAGTGCTGGAGCAAAAGGGGCTGGCCTACACGGCCAATGATGGCGATGTGAACTTCGCAGTGCGCAAGATGCCCGGTTACGGCAAGCTTTCGGGCAAGTCACTGGACGACCTGAACGCGGGCGAGCGAGTGGCAGTGGCGGTTTTCAAACACGACCCGTTGGATTTTGTACTTTGGAAAGCTGCCAAGCCCGAGGAGCCGGAAGATACCAAGTGGGATAGCCCCTGGGGCCGCGGCCGGCCGGGCTGGCACATCGAATGCTCTGCCATGGCCTGTGCGCTGCTTGGGCAGACCATCGACATCCACGGTGGTGGCATCGACCTGACCTTCCCGCACCACGAAAACGAGATTGCACAGAGTGAGGGCGCGAACGGCGTGCCGCTAGCGCGTTTCTGGATGCACAACGGCTTCCTCAACATCGACGGCGCGAAGATGTCGAAGTCGCTGGGCAACTTCTTCTCGGTACCCGACGTGCTGGCGCACTACGACGCCCAGACCGTTCGCTTCTTCCTGGTGCGGGGACACTACCGTAGCGAACTGGGCTGGAGTGATCGGCATCTGGACGACGCGCGTTCTGGTCTCAAACGTCTGTACACCACGTTACAGGCAATACCTCCGGCACCCGTTGCTTCCATCGATTGGTCTGACCCGTTCGCTGCACGCTTCAAGACTGCGATGGACAATGACTTTGGTACACCCGAGGCCGTCGCCGTTCTGTTTGACCTGGCAGCTGAAATCAATCGCACCCAATCGGTTGAGCGTTCGGGCTTGCTGCGCGCATTGGGCGGTTGCCTAGGTCTGCTGGAGAGTGATCCAGAGACCTTTCTCAAGGCAGGCGCTGTGCTGCAGGCTGACGACATTGAAGGGTTGATCGCCCAGCGCGCCGCCGCCAAGGCTGCGAAAGACTTTGCCATGGCCGACAGCATTCGTAAAGACTTGCTGGCTCAAGGCATTGTGCTCAAGGACGCAGCCAGTGGCACCACCTGGGAAGTCGTGAAATGATGGCAGTTGCCAAGGCGCCGGCTACAACGCCCGTCACACCACATTTTTGGGAAGAGGCCTGCAAGCATTTGGTCAAAAAAGACCGGGTCATGAAGCGCCTGATCCCTCAGTTTGGGGACGGGTGTTTGGCAACGCGGGGTGATGCTTTCGTCACTTTGGCACGCAGCATCGTCGGGCAGCAAATTTCGGTCAAGGCTGCACAGACCGTCTGGGAGCGTTTTGCGCTATTGCAGAGAAAAATGACGCCAGCCAATGTGCTCAAGCTAAAGGTCGACGACATGCGCGCGGCAGGTTTGAGTGCCCGCAAGGTTGAGTATCTGGTTGACCTGGCGCTGAATTTCGACAATGGCACTCTGCATGTCAAGGCATGGGATGCCATGAGTGACGATGAAATTGTTGCAGAACTGGTGGCTATACGGGGAATCGGCCGCTGGACGGCCGAAATGTTCCTGATTTTCCACTTGATGCGCCCCAACGTGCTTCCACTGGATGATGTCGGGCTGATCAATGGCATCAGCAAGAACTATTTTTCTGGTGACGTGGTCAGCAGAAGCGATGCGCGCGAGGTGGCTGCCGCCTGGGCCCCGTATTGCACCGTGGCAACTTGGTATATTTGGCGCTCGCTGGAACCGATGCCGGTGGAATACTGATTCAACGGGCGCAGCTGCCCCCCGGCCATCGGCCGATCTGATAATTGGAGAGTCGTTGTGGCAAAAAAGATATTTCTGGATTTTGAACAACCGATCGCTGAGCTTGAAACCAAGATTGAAGAATTGCGCTATGTGCAGAACGAGTCTGCAGTCGACATTTCCGCAGAAATCGATCAGCTCAGCAAGAAAAGCCAGCAGCTGACCAAAGACATCTACAGCGACCTGACACCCTGGCAGATCACCAAGATTGCGCGTCATGCCGAGCGGCCCTACACACTGGACTACATCAACGAATTGTTTACCCATTTCGTTGAGCTCCACGGAGATCGGCATTTTGCTGATGACCTCAGTATCGTTGGGGGATTGGCCCGCTTCAATGGGACTCCCTGCGTGGTTTTGGGGCATCAGAAGGGACGCGACACGAAGGAAAGAGGCCTGCGCAACTTTGGCATGAGCCGCCCGGAGGGCTATCGCAAGGCGCTGCGCCTGATGAAACTGGCTGAAAAATTCAAGCTGCCTGTGTTTACCTTTGTCGATACTCCGGGTGCCTATCCGGGGATTGACGCCGAGGAGCGCGGTCAGTCCGAGGCTATTGGCCGAAATATTTTTGAAATGGCCCAGCTCGAGGTACCCATCATTACCACGATCATCGGCGAAGGTGGGTCCGGCGGCGCACTCGCGATTTCAGTGGCCGATCAATTGGTGATGTTGCAGTATTCCATTTACGCTGTGATCAGCCCGGAAGGTTGCGCCTCTATTCTGTGGAAGACGTCCGAAAAGTCCAGCGATGCGGCGGAGGCGATGGGCATTACAGCGCATCGGTTGAAGGCACTGGGTGTGATTGACAAAATCGTCAATGAACCGGTAGGGGGCGCTCACCGTGATGTCAAGCAGGCGGCTGCTTTCCTCAAGCGCGCACTGGCGGATGCCTATCGGCAGATCAGCGACTTAAAGGTCAAGGAATTGCTCGAACGTCGGTACGAGCGGCTGCAGAGCTATGGGCGCTTTACTGACACCAAAGCGGCCGGTCGCTAGGTTCAGGTTTCTGTTGCCCGGCACATTCAGGCGGGTGATTGAGCCTGCACGCAGTGGTAAGCGTTTCCCTTCATGACCCAGTCTGTTGAAGATGCCATTCGCGCGTTCGATCCCCGGCTTCCGCTTGCTGTTGCCTTGAGCGGTGGTGCGGACTCGGTTGCTTTGCTGGCAGCCTGTGTCGATAAGTGGCCAGGGCGGGTAGTTGCTCTACACGTGAACCACCGGCTGCAAAGTGCAGCGTCCCGGTTTGAGGAATATTGCCGCGTCCTGTGCAAGCAGTTGGGCGTGCCCTTGCTGGTTCAGCAGGTTGATGCCACCAAGGTGACCGGGCAGAGCCCGGAGGACGCTGCGCGGCGCGCACGTTACAAGGCATTTGCATCGCTAGCCCTTGTTGAATATGAACAGCACGCTATAAAATCAATAGCAATTGCGCAGCACGCCGATGATCAGGTTGAGACCTTGCTGCTGGCGCTGAGTCGGGGCGCGGGCCTTGCGGGTCTCAGCGCCATGCCGGCACGTTGGGAACGGGACGGGCTGCACTACTACCGGCCATTTCTGGGTGTTGCAGCGTCCGAAATCCGGCGCTGGCTATTGGTTCAGAAGCTTGCTTTTGTGGACGACCCGACCAATGAGGACCAGCGCTTCACACGCAACCGCATTCGTGCGCAAATCATGCCGGCTTTACGATTGGCTTTCCCCCAGTTTCTAGACACTTTTGCCCGCAGCGCATCACACGCTGCGCAGGCTCAGAGCCTGCTCGATGAGATGGCAAGTCAGGATCTGCGGCAGTTGGGACGGCCTGCGGACGGCCTGCCCGTGATCCGGGCGTTGCAAATGCTCAGCCGCGAACGCCAGGGCAATGCACTGCGTTTCTGGCTGAAATCCAGTTATCACGTGCTTCCAAGCACCGCACAAATCGTGGAGTTGCTGGACCAGATTCGAGCCTGCACGACGCGCGGTCACCGCATCCATATCAAGGTGGGTGCCGGATTTGTGCAGCGTATCGGACCGGTCTTGACTTGGTACAATCCCTAGGTTTTGCTACAAAAAATTTTGATTTCATGGCATTGATCGTTCACAAATACGGCGGTACATCGATGGGCTCCACGGAGCGCATCCGCAATGTCGCCAAACGCGTTGCCAAATGGGCGCGCGCAGGTCATCAGATGGTGGTGGTTCCATCCGCCATGAGTGGAGAGACCAATCGGCTGCTTGGCTTGGCGAGAGAGCTTGCACCTGCTGCACAGAGTGATGCATATGGTCGTGAACTCGACATGCTCGCCGCAACGGGTGAGCAGGCTTCATCGGCCTTGCTGGCCATAGCCCTGCAGGCAGAAGGGATGGAGTCTGTCAGCTACGCTGGCTGGCAAGTTCCCATTCGCACCAACAGTGCCTACACCAAGGCCCGCATCGAGTCGATCGATGACGCGCGCGTTCGTGCCGATCTGTCCAATGGCAAGGTTGTCATCGTGACCGGATTTCAGGGCATTGACGAGCAGGGAAATATCACCACGCTGGGTCGTGGAGGGTCCGACACGTCGGCCGTCGCTGTGGCAGCTGCCATGAAGGCCGATGAATGTCTTATCTACACCGATGTTGATGGAGTCTACACAACGGACCCACGGGTGGTTGCAGAGGCGCGCCGGCTCAAGACCGTCAGCTTTGAAGAAATGCTGGAAATGGCCTCCATGGGTTCCAAAGTGCTTCAAATTCGATCGGTCGAGTTTGCCGGCAAATACAAGGTGCCGCTGCGGGTGCTCTCCAGCTTCACCGATTGGGATATCGACATTAACGAGGAAGCCGCATCCGGCACTCTGATAACTTTTGAGGAAGACGAGAAAATGGAACAAGCCATTGTTTCCGGCATCGCATTCAACCGCGATGAGGCCAAGATTTCTGTGATGGGGGTTCCCGACAAACCAGGCATCGCTTACCAGATCCTCGGTGCTGTGGCGGATGCCAACATCGAAGTTGACATGATCATCCAGAACCTGAGCAAGGATGGAAAAACTGACTTCAGCTTTACCGTCAATCGGGGAGAGTATGCCAAGACGGTTGACCTGCTCAAGAACAAGGTTCTGCCCAGCCTTGGTGCTGAGCAAGTGGTGGGTGACACCAAGATCTGCAAGGTGTCCATCGTCGGCATCGGCATGCGGAGCCACGTTGGTGTGGCCAGCCGCATGTTCCGCGTATTGAGCGAAGAAGGCATCAACATTCAAATGATCTCGACATCCGAAATCAAGACTTCGGTCGTGATCGACGAGAAATACATGGAACTGGCTGTGCGTGCATTGCACAAAGCTTTTGATCTCGACCAGACTGCCAGTTGAAAAATTGGGGTCGAGTCGTGCGATAATGCGGGTCGTTCAGGAAACGTGACCGAGTGGCCGAAGGTGCTCCCCTGCTAAGGGAGTATGGGGTGTAGAGCCTCATCGAGGGTTCGAATCCCTCCGTTTCCGCCAAAATTGAGTTTGAAGGCTTCCAAAGAAGTCCAAAAATGAAGCAAAAAGCCCCACAGATCCAGTGTTTGCGGGGCTTTTTTGTTTTTTAACGTCCGGCAAGGTGCGTTGACAGCCAGCCACAGCCGGGGGCATATTCGGGGGCATCAATCGGGATTTTCCGATGCCCCCACGAAATATGCCCCCAAATGCCCCTAACCAAACTGGAATGTGACCGGGCCGCTTGCCCACCTGACCGCCAAAACGTGCGCCTGGCTGACGGCAAGGGCATGTATTTGGAGGTGACGGCGGCGGGCGGCAAGTACTGGCGCTTGAAATACCGGCACGGCGGCAAAGAAAAACGCCTTGCCCTGGGGGTCTACCCCGATGTTTCGCTGGCACAGGCCCGCGACGCCCGCGACGCTGCCCGCAAGGTGCTGGCGGTGGGCGACGATCCGGCGCAACTCAAGCGCGATGCCAAGCTGACCAAAGCCATAGACGATGCCAACACCTTTGAAACCGTAGCCCGGCTGTGGTGGGCGCACTGGAAAGGTCCGAAAAGCCCCCGCCATGCTGATTACGTGCTGCGCAGACTTGAGGCCGATGTATTCCCCGAGCTGGGCACCCGCCCGGTGGCCAGCGTGACGGCACCTCAGTTGCTGGCGATGGCAAAGAAGATCGAGGCGCGGGGCGCTGTTGACATTGCCAAGCGATCACTTCAAACCTGTGGGCAAATCCTGCGCTACGCGGTGGCGCACGGGCTGACCGAGCGCAACCCGGCTGCGGACGTGAAGCCAGCCGACGCCCTGAAGGTGCGCAAAAAAGAGAACTACGCCCGGCTTGATGCAAAAGAAATGCCCGAGCTACTGCGCAAAATCGAAGCCTACCAGGGCAGCGCATACACCCGCCTGGCCATGAAGTTGATGGCCCTTACCTTTGTGCGCACGGGTGAACTGATCGGGGCACGGTGGGCAGAATTTGACCTTGCCGCCGGGCAATGGCGTATCCCAGCCGAGCGCATGAAGATGCGCACCCCCCACATCGTGCCCCTGGCGACCCAAACCATTGAAGTGTTGCAAGCACTGCAAACCATATCGGGCACCAGTCTGCTGCTGTTCCCTGGCGAACGTGACCACGAAAAGCCAATGTCAAACAACACCATCCTGGGGGCATTGAAGCGCATGGGCTACGCGGGCCGCATGACTGGCCACGGGTTTAGGGGTGTTGCGTCAACCATCCTGCATGAAAAAGGCCACGGGCACCACCTGATTGAATTACAGCTTGCGCACCAGGAGCGAAACGCGACGGTGGCGGCGTACAACCATGCAACCTACCTGGCAGATCGGGCCGCAATGATGCAAGGGTGGGCTGATCACGTTGACAAGCTGCGCAAGGGTGCCGACGTTATTCCGATGCCCCAGCGGGCCGCGTGACCGCTACCGAGCTTCCTAAACTGGAAAACGGTGGGAACATGGGAACAGATGCAAGAAACCCAGCACCCATGCGGGTTTCATCGATTTTCGGAGTGGGAACAATGTGGGAACAATATGAGAACAAAGTGAGAACACTTTCACATTGTGATTATTTTGGCCTTCTATGCTCCCACTTTCACTGGCAGCCCCGACCGTTTCCCGTGTTGACTTGCTTCGCACGTTGCCGGAAATCGGCGCGAATTAGGCTGCCCCCTGGCGCAACGCATCAAGCGAGTTCTGGTGAGTCTGTTTCTTGGTAATTCATAGTTTGTCGGCTGAACACACTTGCGGGGTATAGTTCTGACAGCTTTTCAGTAGAGAGGGCAAGGGAATGGACTTCATACCAATGTGGCTATTGTTGTCGGTAGGCGTAGGCTTCTTGGCAAAGTCCCGCTACCGGAGTCTGTGGGCGTGGATTGCCATATCCTTCGTGGCCTCGCCTCTACTTGCCTTTGTCGTCCTAATGGTTATCGACAAAGGTGAACCGACCGACCCAGTTACCGGCGTGCGACTCAGCCTTACTCATGTGCGCTGCCCGGATTGCCGGGAATTGATTCGCCGCGACGCATCCAAATGCAAGCATTGCGGTTCAGTATTAGTTCCACAGTGAGTCTGCGTTTCGTTAAATGACCGATCAACCCCTTTGCCTGAAAATCTAGCAGCCGCACTAGGTGTTTATCGAACCACGCGAGTAAATCAGGGACCCTTTCCATGCACCCAATTCTTGCCGTGCAAGATGTCGCCGAATTGCTCCAGTGCGAGGTGACCACGGTGCAAGAACTTTTGCGGCGCGGTCAACTGCCCGGCCTAAAGTTTGGTAGGGCCTGGATAGTGCCGTCAGAGCCATTGCTTCAGTATTTGAATCAAATGGCATTGGCTGAAGCAACACAGCGTCGCAACGACCGTGAACCGGTGCGCCCTACTGCGGTTTTTGTGGGTAACTCCAAACAAAAACGAGAACCGCCAAAATTACCGAACCTTTAATCAAGGAGGTAAGCGCAGAGATTTATAAATAGTCCAGTTTTACCCCTAAAAGTTGGACTGCATCATTGATTAGATACGGGTTTTCAAACCAAAGGAAACCCATGAAAATCCAAGCGAGTCCGCCCACACCAACACCCGAAACCCTACTCAGATTGCCTGATGTGGTCGCAAGGGTGGGGCTTCAAAAATCCTCGATTTACGAAATGCTTGGGCGCAACCCGCCCGCATTTCCGCGCCCTCTGAAACTCTCTCGACGCGCTGTGTGCTGGCCTGCGTCGTCAATCGATAGTTGGATAGCAGAACGCATCAAGGCCGGGGGGCAATCATGACCCACGGCCCGGAATATCTCAAAGAGCAAGCCCGCAAAGCCTCTGCACGTCTATTGCGACAGGCTGCCACATACGTTGAATCACTCGCCCCGAAACCCTTGTTTAAAAAGCGCATGGGCAAGGGAGCAATTTCGCATTTAGTGCAAGTGGACTCGTTCGGTGTGCTAAGTGTGATTGATTCAGAAACAGGCGAGGTAAAGGCCATTTCTGTACAGGGTAAGCATTCTGTTTTAAGCCCTGATTTTGTGCCCGTAGTGTCCGCTCTGACTGGCACGCAAGGTGACCGCAATTAACGGCGACGCCTTCGGTAGCAAATGACAAATCACAACATCACCCCCGAACTGATCCGGGCCGCACTGCAACACATCCCTGCAAACCTATCCCGTGACGAATGGGCACGGGTGGGCATGGCGATCAAATCCGAGTTTCCAGACGATACAGGCCGCGACCTGTTTACCACCTGGAGCGCATCCGGTGACAGCTTCAATGCAAAGAACGTAGCCGACACCTGGCGCAGCATCAAGGCAGGCGGCGGCGTGGGAATTGGCACCCTGCTACACCTGGCCAAAGAAAACGGCTTTTCGTTGCCACAAGCCAACCAGGCACCCAGCAAACCAGACCCGGCAACATCCGCCCGCCTGGCACGTGAGCGGGCCGCAAGCCAACAGGCAGAACAGGCCAAACAACAGGCCGCACACGAGGCCGCTGCGCTTGAGGCAGGCAGGCTGTGGGACATTTCCAGCGAGATGCCAACGAGCGAAATCAACTATCCGTCCCGAAAAGGGGTGCCAAGCTTTGGCTTGCGCTTTGAGGCAGACAACACAGCACTTGTGCCCATGCGTGACGCATCGGGCAAGTTGTGGAACGTGCAACGCATTGCACCCAACAAGCCAGCCAGCGGGCCGGATAAGCTGTTTTTGAAGGGTGGGCGCAAGTCCGGGCTGTGGCACATGTGCGGCGATCCGGCGGGGGCTGCGGCGATATTGGTTTGCGAAGGGGCCGCCACTGGTGCAAGCCTATTCGAGGCGACAGGCCGCCCGGTGGCGATTGCCTTTGATGCTGGGAATTTGGGGAAAGTGGCCAAAGCCCTGCACCAAGCACACTCGGCGGCGCTGATCGTGGTTTGCGGCGATGACGACCGCGACACCGAAGCCCGTAACGGAACAAACACCGGCAAGCTAAAGGCCACAGCGGCGGCGCTGGCGGTGCATGGCCTGGCAGTGTTTCCCGAAAACTTGTCCGAAGGTGGCAGCGACTTTAACGACCTGCACCAGGCGGCGGGCGTTGAGGCGGTGCGCTTGATTATTGACAGCGCCATTGATAGCCACGAGCCCCACCAGACCAAGCCATTAAGCACGAAGCCGACTACGGCGGGCAAGCGTAGCCAGAGCGCCAGCCGTGAGCGCACAGGGCCGCAAAACGAAGCCAGCGGCGGCAACGTGGTTGACCGATTCACGGTGGATGATTCCGGCGTGTGGTTCAACGGGGTTGACCAGCACGGCAACGAAAAGCCGCCCGCGTGGATTTGTAGCGCCTTGCACGTTGAGGCACTGACCCGCGACCAGGAGGGCGGGGGCTGGGGTTATCTGTTGGTCTTTGATGATCCGTTGGGCAATGCAAAGCAATGGGCCATGCCCGCCCGTATGTTGTCCGCTGACGGCGCCGAGTATCGCTCCACGCTCTTGAACATGGGCCTGCGCATTGCGACCACGCCCTATGCCAGAAACATGCTGACCCAGTTCATACAGACCCGCAAGCCCGAAGAGTTCGCAAGCTGCACCGACCGTATCGGGTGGCATGGCCGGGCCTACGTGTTGCCCCGTGAAACCATTGGAGACGATGCCGAACGCATTGTTTACCAGTCCGATAGCGCAATGGAAAACACATTCCGCATCAAGGGCACGGCTGAACAATGGCGCGACCGCGTGGGCGTGTTGTGCGCTGGTAATTCGCGTCTGCTGTTTGGTGTGGCATGTGCCTTTGCCGCGCCGCTGTTACGCCCCGCTGGCATGGAGTCAGGGGGCTTTCATGTTCACGGTGATAGTTCAAGCGGTAAGTCAACTTTGCAAAATATTGCTGCCAGCGTGTACGGTGGCCCGAGCTTTAAACGTTCATTCCGGCAAACCGACAACGCGATAGAGGGCGTTGCTGCGCAACACAACGATTGTTTACTGATCCTTGACGAAATAAGCCAAGTTGAGCCCCGCGTGATTGGGGAAGTTGTCTACATGTTGGGCAACGGTGAAGGCAAAACGCGTGCAACACGGACCGCAGTACCGCGCCCACCTTTGCGCTGGAAACTCATATTTCTATGCACGGGCGAAAACAAATTGTCTGACATCATGGCAGACGCTCAAAAGCGAACCAATGCTGGGCAAGAAACCCGCCTTGCGCACATCCCAGCCGACGCGGGCGCAGGGTTGGGCGTTTTTGAAAATCTCCACGGGTATGAAGGCGGGGCAGCGTTCGCAAAGCACATCACGCACCAAGCGGAAGCGGTGTACGGTGCACCAGGCCGCGCCTGGCTGCAATGGTGTACCACCCATGCCGACACCTTGAAGGCAGCCACTCGCAAGGCAGCAGCTACCCTGGCAGCATCCATGATGCCCAAGGATTGCGCCGGACAGGTGGAACGCGTGGGGGCAAGGTTTGCGCTGGTAGGGGCAGCGGGTGAGATGGCCACGGCGGCGGGCCTGACAGGCTGGCCAGCGGGCGAGAGTGAACAGGCGGCACGTGCGTGCTTCAATGCCTGGATTGCCGCCCGTGGTGGCATCGGTAACGGCGAAGTGGTGGCCATGCTGCGGGCAGTGCGGCGCTTTCTGGAAACGCACGGCGAAGGCCGGTTTGCACTGTGGCACAGGCAGGGCGATGACCACAATTCAAAGACCCTGCAACGTGCTGGCTTTCGTCGTGTTTACTGCGCTGATGGCGACCCATTCAAGGACATTGGAGCCAGCGATAAGGGGCTAGAACCTTCATTCTCCTACGTGCTGGATCAAGGTGGATCGGTGCATTACTTTGTACTGCCTGAGTGCTTCCGTACGGAGATATGCAACGGGTTTGACTACAAGGCGGTTGCCCGTGTACTGCTTGACGCTGGCTGCCTGTTGCCGGGCAAAGACAGGGCCTTTGATTCAAAGCACCGATTGCCCGGCATGGGAAAGAACCCTGTCAACTGTTACCAGATAACGCCTGCAATATTCGCACTCGATTTGTGATGGGTTGCCACGGGCCGCCCGATCGGGGCGGGGCGGTAGCCTTTTTCGCGCTGCAACTACACCGATTGCATGGCACCAGACACCAGAGGAAGGCCAGACCGAACGCCCGTGCACTTTGCTGGAATGGTTTGTTCCCACTGTTCCCACTTTTAAGAGGATCGTTCCAACTCAAAGTGGGAACACTTTTATTCAATGATGACAAGGACTTACGAGCGTTTTTGGTGCCTGTTCCCATTGTTCCCATTTTTTTGAGCGTTATCCCAATGACCAAGGCATGTTTTTGGGGCTGGGGCGCGCTGGATATTGAAAGGTACTCCCGGCATGTTTTGGGTGAGGGTGAATTCGGCGGCGTCAATTTTCTAGATTCAGCGTTTTTCATAAGGGGGTGATACTCTGACAGCAGACGCTGCCTGTGTATGCCGGGAACGCATGACCACTGATCCGCCTATTGTTGACCAGCGCACTTGACCCACCGAAGTGGCTGCAGTGGGGCGTTACCTGACGGTCACGAATACCCGCTACGTGGCAGCCCAATTCACTGGTTCAGAGCCCAATCCTGTGCAACACGAGGATCGTTGGCATGCGGCACAGCGTACAAAAGGCCAGATAAATCATGGGCTAAGAGCTACATGATTCAGGGGTAAGGTCGCCTTTCACTCCTTTCCTGCTGGAAATTGCGGGAAAGCACCAATTTGCAGAATTAATTCCCCTGTTGACAGTTGCAGGTATCAAAATTCACTATCTTTGGGTAACAATCGAAAGCTAGTAAAAAGGAGTGCTGAATCACATGGTGGCTCAGACTCGTCATTGATTAGGAGTCAGGGGAAAATATGTCCGCGCAATCAACGCCCATAAAGGGTCGTAACGCCATTGAGTCGGCATCGTTTTTTCTCGTATTGAATCAGCCTGTTGACCCGGCAACCACAGAGCGATTGAAACAGGCGCTTGAGCAATTCAGAGACGAACTGCCTGGTGTGGCACCACAACAGCTTGGTTTCGTAATTAACTTTGTCGGTGGACTTCCACAGCCTATCGCTCAGGCTGGTGGTGGGGCACTGACAAGATTTGCGTCTGCCACAGACGGAACTCACACATGGCGTGTAGAGGCTAACGGCAATGTCATCCAAGTGATTTGCGGCGATTACACCGACTTTCAAGAAGTTTGGTCCCGCGCAGAGGGATACCTTAGGGCTCTGGCGTCTGTCGTCAGTCCCGATATTGGTGTGGCTGAAGTTGGCTTCCAGATTGTCGATAAGTTCACATATCCGTCTGATTTGGCGGAAGATTCATACCGGGTGGATGAGTTGTTTCGCGTTGACTCGCCGTTTCTTACTGACAATGCGCGCGAAAGTGGGTTGTTATGGCACGTATATCAGGGATGGTTTGAAAGCGTCGGTGGAGCAAAGATGCTCCACCAGGTGAATATTGCTAATACCAACGCAACGGCAGTTGATCAGCAGTTTGCCGCAGTAATTGACCACAGAATCGTCGTTCGGTGGATGACCAGTCCGGCACCGGCCTTGGCAGAATTGCTTGGCCCGGACGCTGAGGACGCGCGAAGTCTTGCCGGTTTGATGTCGCGCATGCACAGTCGGAATGTCGCAGTGATGAAACAAATATTAACAGACCAAAAACAACATGACATCGGTCTGATTGGGGGATGAAATGATTGCAGCAGTTGATATTGATAGCCATGTCCAGCAGTTAGTAAAGTGGGATTCGGTAGTTGGAAACAAAGCCGCTCTATATTCGCAGTGGACTCCCGCTGCGAAATATCGTGATGTGCCAATGTCCATAAGCGGTGGGGTAGTGACTTTGGCCCTCTCTAACGATGTAGCCTTGGCTCCTAGTGCAATGGTTTTTGGGGTTGGTGGTCTAAATGTGTCGACTTCCTACACGCTGGTTTCGCAGCAAGTGGTATTGCTGCACCCATTATTGAATGATCCCGCAGTGGAGGTTTTTTTGCGCGCAAATCCATACGCGGATAGGCAGGCTATGCGCCAAATCTACGAGGAGGTGGCTAGTAAATTTAGCGGTGCAGCATTAACCTGCACTAGCGCTGCGGACATGGATACCGGTAAGTGGCATCTCTATCTCGACGTTGATACCCACGGTGAATTGGATATAGACGCTCAGATTGAGCGGGAAATGGACCTACATTCAGCGTTCTTGCAAAACCAACAATTGCGCCACGCGAAGGAATACTTCCACGTAACGGTTTCTTGAACTCCGATGGCGTTTACACCAAACGAGTTTTACACCTTCGCGTTGTCTCTACAGCCGAGCTTACACGGCGATTGTGCTGCGTTGCGTAGCTCAATCTCTAGAGCGTACTACGGGGCTTTCATTACAGCCAGAGAGCACTATTGCGTGACGTCAAGAGGGCGGGATGGCCATGAGCAAGTGTTAACGGCTATGAAAGTAAATGCGCAAGGCCAAATGCTTGCCGACAACCTGCAGCAATTAAAGAACCTTCGTGAAAAGGCTGACTATCAGCCTCAGACAAATTTGACGCTGACCGACACCAATAAAGCGATTAGCTATAGCAAGAAGGTGCTTCAAACATTGGGTAAGTTGCCAGTCAAGCCGGTAGCTATTGTGGCACCTCCATCATCCCCCGCTCCGAAATAATTCCACTAGCGCGCACTACCCAGCAGTTCCACGGCGCACTAAAACTAGGCGCCACCTTATCCAACGATATTCAGATTAAGGACCCGCTGACCGGGGTGAGTTGTTTTTGTACCCCGGTGCTCCTGTTCTTTTTAGCCCGTCAGAGTTCGCCCATGCCCAGGAGAGGGAGCCCAGCTAGACATTAGGGTGCCGCCGAACGTCAGGTTTCGAGCGGGCAGATCGCAACCCCTTACTACCGCAATGTGCCTTAACCGGTCTAGTCTGCATGACAGATAATTTGACAATCAGCGCCATCAACATGGTCACCAAGAACCGGAATAGATGGCAAGTGCACAGGAATACGTGACCACCGCGTGTTGCTTGTTGGCATCAGTTGGAAAAACGTCCGGCAGGATATGCGTGCGCCCGATCAAAGGGCGGACAAACGACGTGAATCATGGGGTAGCCTTGATCAATTGGGGGCACATTTGGGGGCATAAGCGACAATAAATCATGCCTAAACCTAGAATTCATGCGGGTTTCAAGCCTTTATGTGAACGACTCCGTTGCCAAGAACCCTTGTAAGTCTCTGATTTACAAGGGTTTTTTGTTTTGCGTTTGTGCGAGTAATGGGTGGTGCAGGTTTTCGGTGCCTTATCCAGCTTTTGAACGCCATGTTCATGCCGCCGGCGCGCTGCCTGTGTGCATGGTGTAGTGGCGAGCGCGGCGCAACCCGGTAGGATCAGGCTGCTGGCACGGGTATGGTATGCGCCTGCATGGATAGTCGTTCAAAGCGGGGACCTGCGTTTGGCATTGCAGCGGTCACATTTACTGGCCTAAAGCGGTGTCTTTACGGATTGAAGGGGCGTCCTGTGACTTTGGAGCCAGGCTTGACACCTTTCTTGGCAAACCAACCCTGATTCATTTCCAGCACATAGCGCACTGGTTTTACCGAGCAGTGTGATTCGGTGGTCTGGGGCTTCATGTTCTCCAGATTGACTATGGTGCCGTCGTCCGCAATGAAGGCGGCGGTCAGCGGAATCATGGTGTTCTTCATCCAAAAGCACAGACGGCTCGGCTCGTCGAATACGAACAGCATGCCTTCGTGTTGCGGCATTTCCCTGCGATACATGAGTCCGATTTCGCGCTGCTCGGATGTTGCAGCCACTTGCGCGTCAATCTGGTGAATGCCGGCTGAAAGTCGGGTGCGTTGCAACGTGGTTTGTGGTGACTCCTGGGCGCTGGCAAGCGTTCCAGTCAACATCAGTGACGCCAGCAGGGCAGAAAGAATGGTATTCATCGCGTGACGGTCTCCCGGCCATGAAAAAGCCCGCACTTGCGGGCTGATTTCAGACGTGTGGTGAATTACTGGGCTGCTGCCTTCTTTGCTTTACGCGCTTTCTTGGCCTTTTTCCCGGGTGCCTTGTGCTTTTTCACTGCCTTGGCGGTTGTGGGTGCTGCTGGCGTAACGGCCTGCGTTGCTGGAGCCACTGGCGCCGCTGGTGCTGCAGGTGCAGGAGCAACGGGTGCAGCGGCCTGGGCAAAAGCACCAACCGAGAGAAAACCGGCAATCAGAGTCGCAAGAAGTTTGTTCATATGGAAATTCCTGAAATAAATAGGCAAAAACCAAAACAGAAAACCAGCCAGGGTGGTGGGCTGTGCTTTGGTTCCCCTTGTATCTTAACGCCTGACCGAAGCGGCAAAATGATTAGGACTAGAATTTCTCCGACTTCAGAGGCATCAAACACCGTGTTTGAGCGACACCAACAATTTATGGAGACACCACACCATGTACAAACACATCAAGGTTCCAGCGGATGGTCAAAAGATCACAGTCAATGGTGACATGTCGCTCACCGTCCCAGACCAGCCAATCATTCCGTATATTGAGGGTGACGGTACCGGGTTCGACATCACACCGGTGATGTTGAAGGTGGTGGACGCCGCAGTTGAAAAGGCTTATGCCGGCAAGCGCAAGATTCACTGGATGGAGGTGTACGCCGGCGAGAAATCGACAAATGTCTACGGCCCGGACGTCTGGTTGCCTGAAGAGACTTTGCAAGCCCTGCGCGAGTACGTAGTGTCCATCAAGGGTCCACTCACAACACCGGTGGGTGGTGGTATCCGGTCACTCAATGTCGCATTGCGGCAGGAACTGGATTTGTATGTTTGCCTGCGCCCCATCCAGTATTTCGATGGCGTGCCCAGTCCAGTCAAAGAGCCGCACAAGACCAATATGGTGATTTTCCGTGAAAACTCGGAAGATATTTATGCCGGTATCGAGTTCGAAGCCGAAAGCGACAAGGCCAGGAAACTCATCAAATTCCTGCAGGACGAAATGGGTGTTACCAAGATCCGTTTCCCGAATACATCCGGCATTGGTGTCAAGCCGGTGTCGCGTGAAGGCACTGAGCGTCTGGTGCGCAAAGCTATCCAGTACGCCATCGACAACGACAAGCCCAATGTGACCATCGTGCACAAGGGCAACATCATGAAGTACACGGAGGGTGGCTTCCGTGATTGGGCCTATGGCCTGGCGCAGAAAGAGTTTGGTGCCGAACCCATCGACGGTGGTCCATGGTGCAAGTTCACAAGCCCGAAGACTGGCAAGGACATTGTTATCAAGGACAGCATTGCCGACGCCTTCCTTCAGCAAATTCTGTTGCGTCCTGCCGAATACAGCGTCATTGCAACGCTGAACCTGAACGGTGACTACATCTCGGATGCGCTGGCGGCGCAGGTTGGGGGCATCGGCATTGCGCCCGGCGCTAACCTGTCGGATTCAGTGGCGTGCTTTGAAGCCACCCATGGCACTGCCCCCAAATACGCAGGCAAAGACTACGTCAATCCCGGCTCGGAAATCCTGTCGGCCGAAATGATGCTGCGCCATATGGGCTGGATCGAGGCGGCGGACTTGATCATCTGCTCCATGAAAAAATCGATCCAGAGCAAACGGGTGACCTATGACTTTGCGCGTTTGATGGACGGTGCAACGCAGGTCAGCTGCTCCGGCTTCGGTCAGGTCATGATCAGCAATATGTGATCGGTGCGCGCTAGCGCAATTGAATCTGGCGCTGCGCTTTCGTGTTCTACGTCGCCGCTGCCAGCCCGTTTGCGAAGTGTTCCCGCATCCGTTGAACGGTGGCCGCAGCATCACGCGCCATAAGTGCCTCCATGACGGCACGGTGCTCCTGCAGCGATTCCTGCATGCGTCCGGTTTTGAGCAGCGAGTTGTGCCGGTTGAGCTTCATGACCTTGCGCAGATCGGCCACCATCTGGTCACGCCAGCGGTTGTTGGCGATCTCCAGCAGTCGCATGTGAAATCGCTCGTTGATCGCGAAAAATGCGTCGGTCTGACCGCCACTGGATCGTGCGGCAGCCTCCAGTTCGGTGTGCATGGATTGCAACTCTGCCAGTTCCGCATCGGTGGCTTTCAAGGCCACCACCCCGGCTGCGTCGCTCTCCAGCAGGCTCAACAGGTGATATACGTCGGACAGGTCGCTGGCCGATACCTCTGTCACATAGGCACCGCGGCGGACTTTCATGGTGACAAGGCCTTCGGCAGCGAGCACCTTCAGCGCTTCCCGAAGCGGCGTGCGACTGATGCCGTGCTCTTCGGCAATGCGCAGCTCATCAATCCAGCTGCCCGGCTCCAGTTCGCGTTTGAAGATGCGCTGGCGCAGCAACTCCGCCACTTCGACATAAAGGGCCTTAGGTGACAGGGACTTTGCACCGTGCACGTCCGTCGTTTGAGCAGGCAGTGGACTCATCGGCAGTATCAATTGATTTGTAAGCTGGTAGGAATATTCTGAATCAATAATTATGAATAATGTAAACTAAAAGACCGGCCAACACTTGGCAGTTTGACCAATAATGGTCACCATCGTGCCCTACAGGACCTCCCCATGACTGATAAGAACCCCGAATTCAAGGCCGCTAATCTGGAAGCCTGGGCCAAGGCTGCCGCCAAGTCGGCACCAGGCGGAAATGTCGATGCGTTGAACTGGATCACGCCGGATGGCATCGCCGTCAAGCCGCTGTATACCGCGGCTGACACCGCCGAACTTCCCTACGCCAACACGTTACCGGGATTCGAGCCCTTCCTGCGTGGCCCGCAAGCCACCATGTACGCGGTGCGTCCCTGGACCATTCGCCAATATGCCGGCTTCTCTACAGCCGAGGAAAGCAATGCCTTTTACCGCAAGGCGCTGGCCGCCGGCGGGCAGGGCGTTTCGGTCGCGTTTGACCTGGCCACCCACCGTGGCTATGACTCGGACCATCCGCGCGTGACGGGTGACGTGGGCAAGGCCGGCGTGGCGATTGACTCGGTCGAGGACATGAAGATCCTGTTCGACCAAATCCCGCTGGACAAGGTGTCGGTCTCCATGACCATGAACGGCGCTGTGCTGCCGGTGCTGGCTGGCTATGTGGTGGCTGCTGAAGAGCAGGGCGTGTCGCAGGATCTGCTCTCCGGAACCATTCAGAACGACATTTTGAAAGAGTTCATGGTGCGCAACACGTACATCTACCCGCCAGCGCCTTCCATGCGCATCATTGGCGACATCATCGAGTACACGGCCAAGAACATGCCGAAGTTCAACTCGATCTCGATTTCGGGCTACCACATGCAGGAAGCCGGTGCCAATCAGGCGCTCGAACTGGCTTTCACACTGGCCGACGGCAAGGAATATGTGAAAACGGCTATTGCCAAGGGCATGGACGTGGACGAATTTGCCGGGCGCCTTTCGTTCTTCTGGGCCATTGGCATGAACTTCTATCTGGAAGTCGCCAAGATGCGTGCCGCGCGCCTGCTGTGGTGCCGCATCATGAAGGGCTTTGACGCCAAGAACCCCAAATCGCTGATGTTGCGCACCCACTGCCAGACCAGCGGCTGGAGCCTGACCGAGCAGGACCCGTACAACAATGTGGTGCGCACCACCATCGAAGCCATGGCCGCAGTGTTTGGCGGCACACAGAGCCTGCACACCAACAGCTTTGATGAAGCCATTGCCTTGCCCACGGAGTTCAGCGCCCGCATTGCCCGCAACACCCAACTCATCATCCAGGAAGAGACACACATCACCAATGTGATCGATCCCTGGGCCGGCAGCTACATGATGGAGAAGCTGACGCAGGATATGGCGGACGCGGCTTGGGCCATCATTGAAGAGGTCGAGGGTATGGGCGGCATGGTCAAGGCTGTGGACAGCGGCTGGGCCAAGTTGAAGATCGAAGCCGCAGCAGCCGACAAGCAGGCCCGCATCGACAGCGGCCAGGACGTGATTGTCGGGGTCAACAAGTACAAGCTTAAGACAGAGGACGTGATTGAGGCGCGTGACATTGACAACGTGGCGGTGCGTGAATCGCAGATCGCCCGGCTCAACGGTATCAAACAAAAACGCGACTCAGCCCTCGTCAATGCTGCGCTGGATGCTATCACTTCTGCAGCAGAATCCGGCACGGGCAACCTGCTGGACCTGTCCATCAAGGCGATTCGCCTGCGTGCCACGGTGGGCGAAGTGTCCGATGCGATGGAGAAGGCATTTGGCCGTCACCGCGCCGACACCAACAAGGTCTCGGGTGTGTATGCTGCTGCTTACGACTCCGCCACGGGGGACACCATGGAGTATTGGAATGCCCTCAAGGCCGACATTGCCGCCTTCGCTGATGTGCAGGGGCGTCGTCCGCGCGTGATGATTGGCAAGCTGGGCCAGGATGGTCACGACCGTGGCGCGAAGGTGGTGGCCACGGCCTTTGCTGACCTGGGTTTTGATGTGGACATGGGGCCACTGTTCCAGACCCCCGATGAATGCGCCCGCCAGGCGATCGAGAACGACGTGCACGCCGTGGGCCTGTCCACGCTGGCCGCCGGCCACAAGACCCTGGTCCCCGCCATCATCGCCGAACTGAAGAAGCAGGGCGCTGATGACATCGTCGTATTCGTTGGTGGTGTGATCCCGCGGCAGGACTACGACATGCTCTACGCCGCGGGTGTCAAGGGCATCTTTGGTCCGGGCACACCTATTCCCGTGTCCGCCCGTGAAGTGCTGAACCAGATTCAGAAAGCGCTGGGGTGAAGCAAAACGCGTCCGCTGCGTGGGCGCTGGCGCCGGTGTTGGCCAGTGACTTTGAGGCGCTGTTGGCGCTGCGGCTGCGCGCCATGCGCGAGAGCCTTACGCATTTGGGGCGCTATGACGAGGAGCGCGCACGTGCGCGGTTGGCAGACGGTTTTGTGCCAGAGACTGCGCATCACATTGAGGTAAAGGGCCGCCGCGTGGGCTACGTGGTACTCAAGCGCCTGTCCCACGCTTTGCGCCTGGATCACCTTTACATCGACCTACCCTGGCAAAACCAGGGCATTGGTGCCCAGGTGATGCGCTGGGTTTGCGCTCAGGCCGACGCCGAACTATTGCCCGTTGAACTGTGTGCATTGAAGAACAGTGATGCCAACCGGTTCTATCTGCGTTGGGGTTTTGCCAAAGTCGGCGAAGGTGAGTGGGACAACGATTACCTGCGCATGCCAGTCACTCCCAGTGTGCAGGCTGTGCGACGGTTTTGGGCGGCTCTGCAGGCACGCGACTGGTCTGCAGCCCGTGCCTGTCTGTACGACGGTGTGGAAACTGTCTGGTGGACCAGTGGTGAGCGCATTGCAGGAGCACAAGCGCTGATCGAGATCAACGCAGGTTACCCTGAAGGATGGACCATCCAGCTGCTGCAGGTAGAGCATTTGCAGGACGGCCGCGTCATGTCGCTGGCGCGTATGGACCATGCGCCCCGGCATTTTTTTGCAACTTCGCTCTTTCAGGTTGATGATGGCCGGATTGTGGGTATTGAAGAGTATTGGGCCACGGTCGAATCGCCTCCGCCGTGGCGCAATGAGCAATCATTTCCCGGCATATCACGCTTCGATCCAACGCAAGACCCTCGGGCGCAGATTCCATGAGTGTTGTGTCTTCACTGGCTCCCGCAAGCGATGCATTGCTGCAGGCCGTTTCCAATGGCAGTGCCATGGCGCAAAGACGTGCCATCGCAAAAACCATCACGCTGCTGGAGTCGACGCGTGCGGACCATCGGCAGCAGGCGGATGCATTGTTGACAAGCCTGTTGCCACGCACCGGAAGGTCGCTGCGTCTTGGCATCAGCGGTGTGCCTGGAGTGGGTAAATCGACGTTCATCGAAGCGCTGGGTCTTTACCTGATAGGTCAGGGTCACCGCGTTGCGGTGCTGACCATTGACCCGTCCAGTTCGGTCTCCGGCGGCTCCATTCTGGGCGACAAGACCCGCATGGAGCAACTCTCGGTTCGAGAGGAGGCCTACATCCGACCCAGCCCGAGCAGCGGCACGCTGGGTGGTGTGGCTGAAAAAACGCGTGAATCCATGTTGGTGTGCGAGGCGGCCGGGTACGACATCGTGATTGTGGAGACGGTCGGTGTCGGCCAAAGCGAGACCGCTGTGCAAGGCATGACTGACATGTTTGTACTGCTTCAGTTGCCCAACGCCGGCGATGACCTGCAGGCCATCAAGAAGGGTGTCATGGAGCTGGCCGATCTGGTCGTCATCAACAAGGCTGACATTGACCCCGATGCCGCCACACGCGCCCGCGCCCAGATTACGTCGAGCCTGCGCTTGTTGGGCATGCATGGCAGTCCGGACCAGCACGCTCAGTCCCACGCCGCTCACTTCTGGCATCCCAAAGTGATTCAGATCAGCGCCCTGAACGCAACCGGCATCGACAGCTTCTGGGCTGCAGTCAGTGAATTTCAGACGCTGGGCCAGGCGAATGGCAAACTGGCCGAGCGTCGCAAGCACCAGGCGCTGGCCTGGATGTGGGAGCGCATTGATGCCGCGTTGAAGCAGTCTTTCCGCCAGAACCCGGCGGTGCGCAAGATGTTGCCCGACATGACCAGCGCCGTGGAGTCTGGCAGGATTGCAGCTTCCACCGCTGCACGAAATCTGCTCCTAGCCCTGGAAAACACTGACTAATAAGCTATCGAAATAGTAGCAAAAGAATCCAACTCCATCACTGACCCGAAAGAAGGAAATCATGCACGACATCATCGAACTACTGGATAAGAAACGCGAGCTCGCCCGCCTCGGTGGGGGGCAAAAGCGCATTGATTCACAGCACAGTAAAGGCAAGCTCACCGCCCGTGAACGCATCGAAATGCTGCTGGACGAAGGCACCTTTGAAGAGTGGGACATGTTTGTGGAACACCGCTGCGTCGACTTCGGCATGGAAGGCAACAAGATCCCGGGTGATGGCGTGGTAACAGGCTACGGCATGATCAGCGGGCGGTTGGTGTTTGTGTTCAGCCAGGATTTCACGGTGTTTGGCGGTGCGCTGTCTGAAGCCCATGCCGAGAAGATCTGCAAGATCATGGACCAGGCCATGAAGGTTGGCGCGCCAGTGATAGGGTTGAATGATTCCGGCGGAGCGCGCATTCAGGAAGGTGTTGCCTCGTTGGGAGGTTACGCCGACGTGTTCCAACGCAATGTGATGGCCAGCGGTGTCATACCCCAAATCAGCATGATCATGGGGCCTTGTGCCGGTGGTGCAGTCTATTCACCCGCGATGACCGACTTCATTTTCATGGTGAAAGATTCGAGCTATATGTTCGTCACCGGTCCGGAAGTGGTCAAGACCGTGACGCACGAAGAGGTGACCGCTGAAGAACTCGGTGGCGCCGTCAGTCACTCCACCAAGAGTGGGGTTGCCGACCTGGCGTTTGAAAATGATGTGGAAGCGCTTCTGCTTTTGCGCCGTCTGTACAACTACCTGCCGCTCAACAACCGTGAGAAAGCGCCGGTGCGCAAGAGCGGCGACCCGGCCGACCGCATGGACATGAGCCTGGACACGCTGGTGCCCGACAACCCCAACAAAGCCTATGACATGAAGGAGCTGATCACCAAGACCATGGATGACGGCGACTTCTTTGAGTTGCAGCCCGAATACGCCAAGAACATCATCATCGGTTTTGGCCGGATGGAAGGCCAGACCGTGGGCATCGTGGCGAATCAGCCCCTCGTGCTGGCGGGTTGCCTGGACATCAAGAGCAGCATCAAGGCGGCGCGTTTTGTGCGTTTCTGCGATGCGTTCAACATCCCTGTCATTACCTTTGTCGATGTGCCCGGCTTCATGCCCGGTACGGCGCAGGAATACGGCGGCATCATCAAGCACGGCGCCAAACTGCTGTATGCGTTTGCCGAATGTACCGTGCCGAAAATCACCGTCATTACGCGCAAAGCCTACGGCGGCGCATACGATGTGATGAGCTCCAAGCATCTGCGTGGCGACGTCAACCTGGCTTGGCCCAACGCCGAAATCGCGGTCATGGGTGCCAAGGGTGCGGTGGAAATCATCTTCCGTGAAGACAAAGGCGACCCCGAAAAGCTCGCTGCCAAAGAAGCCGAGTACAAAGCCCGCTTTGCCAATCCATTTGTGGCTGGCGCACGCGGATTTATTGACGATGTGATCCAGCCGCATGAAACCCGCAAGCGCATCTGTCGCTCACTGGTCATGTTGCGCGAGAAAAAAATTGAGAACCCGTGGCGCAAGCACGGAAATATTCCGCTCTGATGCACGCTTAGAACAAGACAAGGAACAGAACATGTTTACAAAAATACTGATCGCAAATCGGGGCGAAATTGCCTGCCGCGTCATTCTTACTGCCCGCAAGATGGGCATCAAAACGGTGGCGGTTTACTCGGAAGCCGACCGCGACGCACGCCATGTGACCCTGGCCGACGAGGCTGTATTTATCGGTCCGGCCGCAAGTCGTGAGAGCTACCTGGTCGCCGACAAAATCATCGCCGCCTGCAAACAAACCGGCGCGCAAGCGGTGCACCCCGGTTACGGCTTCCTCAGTGAAAACTCCGGCTTTGCGAAGCGCGTTGAAGAACAGGGCATTGTCTTCATTGGACCCAAGCACTACTCGATTGCTGCCATGGGCGACAAGATCGAGTCCAAGAAACTCGCTGGTGCCGCAGGCGTGAACTGCATCCCCGGCGTGAACGATGCCATCGATACGCCGGAAGCTGCGGTTGATATTGCCAAGGGAATTGGCTACCCCGTCATGATCAAGGCCAGTGCGGGCGGCGGCGGCAAGGGCCTGCGCGTGGCGTTCAACGACAAGGAAGCATTTGAAGGCTTTACCAGCTGCAAGAATGAAGCCCGCAACAGCTTTGGCGACGACCGCGTGTTCATCGAGAAGTTTGTCGAGGAGCCTCGCCACATCGAAATCCAGCTGATTGGCGATGCCCACGGCAACGTGCTGTACCTGAACGAGCGCGAGTGCTCCATTCAGCGCCGCCACCAGAAAGTGATTGAAGAGGCGCCAAGCCCCTTCATCTCAGATGCCACACGCAAGGCCATGGGAGAGCAGGCTGTGGCTCTGGCCAAGGCGGTGAAGTACCAGAGCGCAGGCACCGTGGAGTTTGTGGTTGGCAAGGACCAGAGCTTCTACTTCCTGGAGATGAACACCCGCCTGCAGGTGGAGCACCCGGTGACCGAATGCATCACCGGTCTTGATCTGGTGGAGTTGATGATTCGTGTGGCTGCGGGTGAGAAGCTGCCCCTGACGCAGGCTGACGTCAAGCGCGATGGCTGGGCCATTGAATGCCGTATCAACGCGGAAGACCCGTTCCGCAACTTCCTTCCCTCTACCGGTCGTCTGGTGCGCTTTCAGCCACCTCGGGAAACCATGTTTGCTTCGGACGTTAGCAAATGGCAAGGTGTGCGCGTGGACACCGGGGTGCAGGACGGTGGCGAGATTCCGATGTTTTACGACTCAATGATCGCCAAGCTCATCGTCCACGGCAAAGACCGTCTAGAGGCGATTGCCAAAATGCGTGAGGCACTCAACGGCTTCGTGATTCGCGGCGTGTCGAGCAACATCCCATTTCAGGCGGCATTGCTGGCACACCCGAGGTTTGTGGCGGGTGATTTCAATACCGGCTTCATCGCCGAAAACTACGCCAAAGGCTTCCGAGCAGAAGATGTGCCCCACGCCAACGCGGAGTTCCTTGTGGCGCTTGCCGCCTTTGTTAACCGCCGCTACCTTGCGCGCTCTACCGCCATCAGTGGTCAGATGGAGGGCCACGAATTGCGCATTGGTGCTGACTATGTTGTTGTAGCCATGGGTCAAACGGGCAATGGTGCATCGTACCCGGTGCATATTTCGGATTTTGATGACAAGAAGCACAAAGTACAGCTGACCGTTGGACAAAGAAGCTATGAAATTCATAGCGAATCCAAGTTCGGCCAAGTGCGGATGGAGGGAACTTCTAACGGTGAGCATTTCACGGCCCAGGTCGAACGGGGCACACCCAAAAACCCGTTGGCCATTCGCGTGATACACAACGGCACCCAGCTGGAGGTCATGGTGTTGCTGCCGCGCGTGGCGCAGTTGCATGCCCTGATGCCGTACAAGGCACCGCCTGATATGAGCCGTTACGTGTTGTCGCCCATGCCCGGCTTGCTGGTCGATGTGGCCGTGGTTCCCGGCCAAAAAGTCCAGGCAGGTGAGCGCGTGGCCGTGATTGAGGCCATGAAGATGGAAAACGTGCTGTTTGCGGCAGCTGATGGCGTGGTGGGCAAGGTCCTGGCGAGCAAGGGTGAGTCTTTGACCGTGGACCAGCCTATCGTGGAGTTTGTCTGATGTTGCGACCATTTCACGTGCTGGGCATTCAGCAAATCGCGATTGGTGGACCTGACAAGAAGCGCCTTCAAAAGCTGTGGGTCGACATGCTGGGACTGGAAGTAACAGGGACTTTCCGCAGTGAAAAGGAAAACGTGGACGAAGACATCTGCGCCATCGGTGCCGGTCCGTTCAAGGTGGAGGTGGATCTCATGCAGCCGCTGGATCCCGACAAGAAGCCGGCCGTGCACACCACGCCACTGAATCATGTGGGCTTGTGGATTGACGATCTGCCGGTTGCCGTGGAGTGGCTGAGTGCCAATGGCGTGCGGTTTGCGCCGGGCGGCATCCGTAAAGGGGCGGCCGGTTTTGACATCTGTTTTTTGCATCCCAAGAGCAATGACGAATTTCCGATTGCCGGGGAGGGCGTGCTGATCGAACTGGTGCAGGCGCCACCTGAAGTCGTCAAGGCGTTTTCTCAACTCGCACACCCGGGGCAAAGTCGCTAGTTTGCAGAGTGAAGGATCAGCGGGCCTGTGATGGATTCTCCGTGAATCTGCGCAGGCCCATTTTTTCTTGATGAAGATCATGAAAAGCCCAAATGTCGTGCGAAATGCGGTGGATACAGGTCCACATTGGTGCCAGTCGCCTTAGACTGCACCACACCCGTGCAGCCCAATTTTTCGCAGTCTTCGCGGGTCAAGGAGACAGATTTGCAACCCGTCAATATTTCCCAACCGGCTTATTTCCACAAAGTCGTCGATTGCCAGTGGGCATGTCCTGCCCATACCCCCGTGCCCGAATACATCCGTTTGATTGGTCAAGGTCGCTACAGCGATGCCTACATGATCAATTGGGTGTCCAATGTATTCCCGGGTGTGCTGGGTCGAACGTGTGACCGACCGTGCGAGCCGGCCTGTCGACGCGGGCGTGTCGAGGAAAACAATGGTGAGAAGCCGGAGCCAGTGGCCATTTGCCGACTCAAGCGGGTGGCCGCGGACCACAAAGAGGACGTCCAATCGCGCATGCCAGCCATTGCGCCTGCCAACGGCAAACGCATCGCGTGTGTGGGTGCAGGCCCTGCCTCGCTGACGGTCGCAAGGGACCTGGCACCGCTGGGTTATTCGGTCACGGTTTTTGACGGTGAGGCCAAGGCAGGCGGGTTCATGCGTTCGCAAATTCCGCGTTTTCGGTTGCCGGAGTCCGTCATTGACGAAGAAACCGGTTACATCCTGAACATGGGTGTGGATTTCAAGAGCGGACAGCGGGTGGAGTCACTCAAGGAACTCATGGGGCAGGGTTACGACGCCATTTTTGTCGGAAGCGGTGCACCCCGCGGACGGGAGCTTGATGTCCCGGGTCGTCAGGAGGCTGCGGCACACATCCATGTGGGTATCGATTGGCTGGCATCGGTCTCATTTGGCCACATCACCAGTGTCGCACCCAGGGTGATTGTCTTGGGAGGTGGCAATACGGCTATGGACTGTTGCCGGTCCGCAAGGCGGCTGGGTGGCATTGACGTCAAAGTCATTGTTCGCAGCGGTTTCGAGGAGATGAAGGCATCGCCATGGGAGCGCGAAGATGCCATTCATGAAGGCGTGCCTATCATCAATTACCACGTACCCAAGAGTGTGCAGCACCAGAACGGAAAGCTGTTGGGCATGACATTTGAAATCGTTCGTGCGGAATATGACGCCAAGGGGCGACGCAGTCTGATACCCACTGGCGAGTCTGATGTTTTCTTTGAATGCGACGAAGTCCTGGTGGCAGTTGGCCAGGAGAATGCGTTCCCTTGGATTGAACGTGATTGTGGTGTTGAGTTTGATCGCTGGGGCCTTCCGGTACTGGGCGATAACACTTTTCAGTCGACTGTTCCCCGGGTGTTTTTTGGTGGTGATGCCGCCTATGGTCCCAAGAACATCATCACTGCCGTGGCACAGGGGCACGAAGCGGCGGTCTCGATTGACCGGTTCCTGCATGGCGAGCCGGTTGCAGTGCGCCCGGCGCCTCTGACCAAATTGATGTCCCAGAAAATGGGCATTCACGAGTGGAGCTACCGCAACGATGTATCCAATGACACCCGATTCAAGGTGCCATGGGCGGCGGCCGAGCAGGCGCTTGCCAATATCCGCGTGGAGGTGGAACTGGGGTTTGACGCTGCTACGGCGTTCAAGGAGTCCAGTCGTTGCCTGAATTGCGATGTGCAGACCGTGTTCAATCGTGATACCTGCATCGAGTGCGATGCCTGTGTCGACATTTGCCCCATGGATTGCATCACCTTCACATCCAATGGCGAGGAGAGCGATGTACGAACGCGGCTGAAGGCTCCCGCTACCAATACCTCGCAGGATCTGTACGTGTCGGCAGAACTGAAGACCGGACGCATTATGGTCAAGGACGAGGACGTATGCCTGCATTGCGGTCTATGCGCCGAGCGTTGCCCGACAGGTGCCTGGGATATGCAGAAGTTCTTGCTCAATACTACGCAGGCAGGGCATGGATGCCGCGATAGTCGTGTTGCACACAAGGAGGTCGCATGAAGCGCCTGGAAGCCATTAACGATTTCGTTATCAAATTTGCCAATGTCAATGGTTCAGGCTCTGCCTCGGCCAATGAACTTTTTGCCAAGGCCGTCATGCGTATGGGCGTGCCGGTAAGTCCACGCAATATATTCCCCAGCAACATTCAGGGCATGCCGACGTGGTACGAGGCTCGGGTGTGCGAGAAGGGTTACCACGGCCGACGCGGAGGCGTCGACATGATGGTCGCCATGAACCCGCAGACCTGGGACACCGATATCGCAGAAATCGAACCCGGCGGATATCTTTTTTATGACAGCACGCGACCGTTGCCGCCAAACAAGTTTCGTGATGACGTTCACACAATTGCCGTCCCGTTGACGGAAATTGCCAATGCGACGTACACCGACCCCCGTCAGCGTCAGCTCTTCAAGAACATCATTTATGTTGGTGCACTGTCGGTGCTGCTGGATGTCGATGCCGATGTGTTCGAGACACTTTTTGCCGAACAATACAAAGGCAAGGAACGTCTGCTTGATTCCAATATCCGCGCGTTGCATCTTGGTCGGGACTATGTAAAGCAGCATCTGGAGGCACCGTTGGGACTGCGCGTGCGTCGATCCGACAAGGTTGGCGACCAGATTTTCACGGACGGCAACAGCGCTGCTGCGCTGGGTTGTGTGTATGGTGGCGCAACCGTTGCGGCCTGGTACCCGATCACACCTTCATCCTCCATTCCGGAGGCATTTCAGAAGTACTGTGACAAATACCGGGTAGATCCATCCACAGGTCAGCACAACTATGCGATTGTTCAGGCTGAAGACGAGCTGGCGTCCATCGGTATGGTGGTGGGTGCTGGCTGGAACGGGGCACGATCCTTTACTGCGACATCCGGACCTGGCGTATCGCTGATGACTGAATTCATCGGCTTGGCCTACTTTGCGGAAATACCGGTGACCATCATCAATGTGCAGCGTGGGGGTCCGTCAACGGGCATGCCGACACGTACGCAGCAGGCAGACCTGGTTTCCTGTGCGTACGCTTCTCACGGAGATACCAAGCACGTTCTGCTGTTGCCGCAGGATCCACATGAATGTTTCACCCACTCGGCTGCAGCGCTGGATTTGGCGGACCGCCTGCAAACGCCGATATTTGTGATGACCGATCTCGACATTGGCATGAACCAGCGATTGTGCAAGCCATTCGTATGGGATGACTCCAAGGCCTACGACACCGGAAAGGTCATGACCGCTGCGGAACTGGAGGCAGGCAAGGACTTTGGCCGATACAAGGATGTGGATGGCGATGGCATTCCCTGGCGAACGCTGCCGGGTACCCATCCGACCAAGGGCAGTTTCTTTACGCGTGGCACAACGCGTAATCCTTACGCCATGTATTCCGAGCGTGGCCCGGATTACATCTACAACATGGAACGGCTTATTCGCAAGTTCAAGACCGCAGCCGACCTGGTACCGCAACCGATTCTGCGCAATGCGACGCAGAAGACACCTTTTGGTGTGATCTACTTTGGTTCGACCAGCCCAGCCATGCGTGAAGCGCTGGATGTGCTGGAAGCCGACGGCATTCATGTGGATGCGATGCGACTCCAGGCTTTCCCGTTCCCGGAATCGGTTAACCGGTTCATTGCGGAACATGACAAGGTCTTTGTGGCTGAGCAAAATCGCGACGGTCAGATGCGGTCCATGCTGATCAATGAGCTCGATGTGGATCCGGCGCAGCTGATCGCTGTGCTGCACTATGACGGGACGCCGATTACGGCGCGTTTCATTGTCAGCGCGATTCGAAAGCGCGTGGAAACTGTAGCGTCACTCTCGGCAGTGGCCTCCAGCAAGGAGCTCGTATGACCTATATTGCCAAACCTCACCTGCACCATCCCACCCTGACCAAGAACAAGGTTGGCTACACGCGGCGGGATTACGAAGGTCGCATTTCCACGCTGTGTGCGGGGTGTGGCCATGATTCCATTTCCGCTGCCGTTATTCAGGCGTGTTGGGAACTCGACATTGAACCGCATCGTGTGGCCAAGTTATCCGGAATTGGCTGCAGTTCCAAGACACCCGATTATTTTCTGGGTGCCTCCCACGGTTTCAATACCGTCCATGGGCGCATGCCCTCCGTGTTGACGGGTGCCAATCTTGCGAACCGCGATTTGCTGTATCTTGGTGTATCGGGTGATGGTGACTCAGCTTCCATTGGTCTGGGCCAGTTTGCCAATGCCATGCGCCGGGGTGTCAACATGGCCTACATCGTTGAGAACAACGGTGTCTATGGGCTCACCAAAGGTCAGTTTTCTGCAACCGCTGATCGCGGTTCCAAGAGCAAGAAGGGCGTGATCAACAGCGATAGCCCGGTGGATCTGGTTGCCTTGGCGCTCCAGTTGGGTGCCACATATGTGGCGCGGAGTTTTTCGGGCGACAAAGCGCAGTTGGTGCCACTGATCAAGGGTGCCATGTCCCACGGTGGCGCGGCCTTCATTGATGTCATCAGCCCCTGCGTGACCTTCAACAACCACGGTGGCAGTACCAAGAGCTACGACTATGTGCGCCAACACAATGAGGCAGTCAGTCGCATTGATTTCATGGATGTGCACAGTGAAATCACCACCCAATATGCACCAGGCGAGGTGGTTGAAGTCCAGCAACATGACGGTTCCATGCTTCGGTTGAGAAAGTTGCGCCCGGACTATGACCCCACTGACCGTTACAAGGCCATGAGTTACATGCAGGACCATCAGGCGCGCGGAGAGGTTGTAACCGGTCTGTTGTATGTTGACCCAATGGCAACGGATTTGCACACTGCCTTGAACACCACACATCGGCCTTTGAATACACTGGGGGCTACGCAACTTTGCCCAGGGACCAAGGCGCTGGAGAAAATCAATGCTGCGTTGCGGTAGCGAACCGGATGTAACCGTTAAATTGAAGGGGGCGTGACCATGCCAGAACGTACCGTTTTCCAATCCATGTCCCAGCGACACGTTGTCAGCCTGGGCCCGCAGGCCAACGTCTGGGACGCCGCGTGCGTGATGACACGCGCTAACTGCGGAAGTGTGCTGATCGTCGATACACCGGGAACCCTATTGGGCATTGTGACGGAGCGCGATCTGATGACCCGCGTTTTAGCCAAGGCCCTTAATCCCCAGACGACAACTGTGTCCGACATCATGACGCGCAATCCGCACTGCGTAGGTCCCGACATTCTGGTCTCCGATGCCGTTTTGATCATGATTGAGCGTGGTTTCCGGCATTTGCCCATCGTGGGGCCGGCGTCAAAAATCCTGGGTGTTTTCTCGGTGCGCGATGCGCTCCCGCGTGAAATCGGAAACGCAGTCAGTCTGGCCGAGTTTCACGAACAGGTGAACGACGCGCTGGGCTGAGAAACGCGTTGGAGCCAGCCGCTGTGATCGGCGAGCGGTGCCTTATCGCCTGCTGTGGTCCACAGTCTTTTTTGCGCGCGCCAGCTCCATGGCCGTCTCTATGATGGCCTTCTTTCGCGCCAGTACTTCTGGGTCGGTGATTTTTGAATGCGCAGCCAGATTGGCGAGTTTGATCTGGGCCAGCGCCTGCATCTCGCAGGCTTGTTTACTAGCCTCACGTTCGCGCCGCGCAGTCCTGAATGCGTAGCGTTCTCTTGCGAGTTGGGCTTGCGCTGGTGACCATGCTGCCCACCCGGTGACCTCTGCTGATGCGTTTTCCACGATGATGCAGTCAACTGGGCACACTGGCAGACACAATTCGCAACCCGTGCAGTATTTTTCCATGACGGCATGCATCCGCTTGTTGCTACCTACGATGGCATCGGTGGGGCAGACCGCGATGCATAAGGTGCAGCCAATGCACCAATCTTCGTCAATATAAACCGTGTTGCGGGGACTTTCTTTGCCAAAAACCGGATTGAGGGATTTGGCTGGCAGGCCGCAGACTTTGGCTATCCGTTGAACACCTTCCAGGCCGCCCGGCGGGCACTGGTTGATGTCCGCCTGGCCCAGATCAATGGCCTGCGCGTATTCAGCGCAGTCCGCAAAGCCGCAGCGCGTGCACTGCGTTTGGGGCAAGACATCAAGAATCCGGGAAGCAAGCTCCCCGGGCCTCGGAGCCGACGGGGTCACTTCTTGCCGGTGGCGCGTTTGGTAGCGACTTTCTTGGTGACGGCAGCAGGATTGCCTGACGGAGCGTGTGCAGCGTCCGGTTGGGCGGCAGCGGGCACAGCTGTAGCCTGCGTTGTGCCAGTGGTGTCGTGGTACGCCAGGATAAAGGACTTGACATGCGGGTACACATGGTCGCGCCAGCGCTTTCCGGAGAAGATGCCGTAGTGGCCTGCGCCCTGGGCTTCGAAGTGCTTTTGCATGCTGCCGGGCACACCACTGCAGATGTCGTGCACGGCCCGTGTCTGGCCCGAGCCGGAAATATCGTCAAGTTCGCCTTCAACGGAAAACAGTGCCGTGGTCTTGATGTCTGCCGGACGCACGCGCTCTGGCTTGCCATGTATGTTCTTGATGTCCCAGGTTCCATTGACCAGGCTGAAGTCCTGGAAAACCACCTTGATGGTTTCGAGGTAGTAGTCGGCATCCATGTCCAGAACGGCGTTGTACTCGTCGTAGAACTTGCGGTGCGCTTCCGTGCTGGCTTCGTCGCCCTTGACCAGATCCTTAAAGTAGTCGTAATGACTCTTTGCATGGTTGCTGGGGTTCATGGCAACAAAGCCGGTGTGCTGCAGGAAGCCTGGATACACGCGACGTCCGGCACCAGGGAAATTCGCAGGCACCCGGTAAATCACATTGTTCTCAAACCAGTTGTGGCTCTTGTTCATCGCCAGGTTGTTGACGGCTGTGGGGGATTTCCGTGCGTCGATCGGGCCACCCATCATGATCATCGTCAAAGGCGTCTTTTCGCCACGGCTGGCCATCAGCGATACAGCCGCCAGCACCGGAACCGTTGGCTGGCAAACGCTCATCACATGGCAGTTTCCGTACTTCTCCTGTACATGCCGGATAAATTCCTGAACATAATTGACATAGTCGTCCAGATGGAATTCCCCTTCTGACAGGGGCACCAGTCGGGCATTCTTCCAATCGGTGATGTAGACCTTGTGGTCCTTCAGCATGGTTTTGACCGTGTCGCGTAGCAGGGTGGCGTAGTGGCCTGAAAGTGGCGCCACGACGAGAACGGCGGGTTGGTCCTTGGTTTTTTCCAGGGTTGCCTGATCATCGCTGTAGCGCTTGAAACGGCGCAGGTCGCAAAAAGGCTTGCTGATTTCGACACGTTCATGGATCGCAACTTCGACGCCGTCCACATCAATGGTTCGCAGTCCAAACTCGGGGCGTTCGTAGTCTTTGCCCAAGCGGTGCATCAGGTCATAACTGGCCGAGATCCGTTGTGCGAAAGGACTTTGACCGGCGAGGGTCAGAGGGTTTCCGAATACCTTTGAGGCGGTTTGGGCCAGATCGGCAAATGGCTCCATCAAGGACCGCTGGGTTTCATAGAACTGGTACAGCATGGGTAGCTCGCTTTCGAAAACGGATCAACGCAAAAAAATGTTGCAGTGCAATATAACAGTTTTACGGGGCTAAGACTTTGGTGTTTGTCTCTAGGTTGACATGCTACTTGTTTTGCCCACGTAAGCATTTTGAAGGGAAAACCTTCCCTTCAGGTCATCGCGGACCGCAATATTCCTGAGTGATCCGTTCCGCAAGGAAGCACCAAACGCTTCCTTGCGGGTTTTATGCTATGTATTTAGTAGTGAAACTATCACTATCTATATGGGCAAAACGGCGATTTGGCTGGATACTAGACCACTTTGGCAATCGACGCACAAACGTAGTCGATGTTCTTGCTATTAAGGGCAGCCACGCACATGCGGCCCGTGTCAGTGCCATATACGCCAAATTCGTTTCGCAGACGCACCATCTGATCCTTGGTCAGACCTGAATAGCTGAACATGCCGATCTGGCTGGTGATAAAGGACATATCCTGTTTGACGCCCGCTGCCTTGAGGCCGTCTACCAGCTTCTGGCGCATTGCCTTGATACGCACCCGCATTTCACCGAGTTCCTGCTCCCACAGCGCGCGCAATTCGGGATTGCCCAGCACCGCAGCAACAACGGCTCCACCATGGGTAGGTGGGTTGGAGTAATTGGTACGGATCACGATCTTGAGCTGGCTCAACACACGACCCGTCTCTTCCTTGTCCTTGCAAAGTACCGACAGGCCGCCGACCCGTTCTCCGTAGAGGCTGAAACTCTTGGAAAACGAAGTGGAGACAAAGAAGTTCAAGCCCGCAGCCACAAACTTCTGGATAACAGCGCCGTCCGCGGTAATTCCGTAGCCAAAGCCCTGGTACGCCATGTCGAGGAACGGTGTCAGCCCCTTGGCCTTGATGACTGCGATGACCTGGTCCCACTGGGCTGCAGTGATGTCATAGCCGGTGGGGTTGTGGCAGCAGGCATGCAGCACGATGATGGTGCCCGAAGCGGCTGCGTTCAGACTGGCCAGAAAACCTTCGAAGTTCACGCCTCGGCTGGCAGCGTCGTAGTATGCATAGGTATCGACTTCAAAACCTGCATTGGTGAACAGCGCGCGGTGATTTTCCCAACTGGGGTCGGAAATCAGCACTTTCGCGTCCGGCGAGACCCTTTTCAGAAAATCCGCGCCAACTTTCAGTCCGCCTGTTCCGCCAATGGCCTGCACGGTAGCAACCCGACCGGAGGTCACTGGCTCGCTGTCTGCACCAAATACCAGCGCCTTCACTGCATTGTCATAGGCCACGATGCCGTCAATCGGCAGGTAGCCACGGGCAGTGGGTTTTTCCATCATGCTTTTTTCAGCCGCCTGCACGCACTGCAATAGTGGTAATTTGCCGTTGTCGTCGAAATAAACACCGACCCCGAGGTTGACCTTCTTCGGGTTGGGGTCAGCATTGAATTGTTCATTAAGACCCAGAATCGGGTCGCGGGGAGCCATTTCGACAGCGGAGAAAAGAGACATAGCAGGGTCCTTTATGAGTTATGGGAAGGCCATGCAGCAACAGTGTTGGCAGCAAACCCGATTCTACCGGGGGTGCGGGTTTCTACTAACTTGAAGCCATTTTTCGCCACAACGTTTTTCCGCCACTTGATTTGTCAATCTGGGCCAGAACTTCCTCATGACCCGCGAGTTCCTGTGCACTGGCGGCCACGACCGGCAGTACGAAACCACGCAAATCGATTTGCAGCGATACGACACCACTGTCAGACGTTGGCGCGGCATCCATCACCAGAGCGTTCTGGCCGCGGGTCATGTTGATGTAGACATCCGCCAGCAGTTCAGCGTCGAGCAGGGCACCGTGCAGCGTTCGTCCCGAGTTGTCCACTTCCAGACGATCGCACAGGGCGTCCAGTCCATTGCGCTTGCCGGGGTACATCTCCTTGGCCATGACCAGGGTATCGGTCACGGAGTTTACGTAGTGCTTGAACGGTTGGTGGCCTGCGCGCGCCAGTTCAGCGTCCAGAAAGGAGATGTCAAACGGCGCGTTGTGAATGAGGACTTCGGCATCACGCACAAAGTCGATCAACTCCTGGGCTATTGCCGCGAACTTGGGTTTGTCGCTGAGGAACTCGGTGGTGAGGCCATGGACGCGCAAGGCACCTTCTTCGCTGTCGCGTTCCGGATTCAGGTAAAAGTGCAGATTGTTGCCGGTCAATTTGCGGTTGACCAGTTCCACACAGCCGATTTCGACCATACGGTCCGGGTTCTCGGTCAGATGGGCATTGAAGCCGGTAGTTTCGGTATCCAGGAAGACTTGCCGCATCAATGATTCTCTTTGGCGTGGTTGATGGAGTATTTCGGGATCTCCACAACGATATCCTTTTGCGCCAAAAACGCCTGGCAACTCAGGCGGGAGTTGGGCTCCAGACCCCAGGCGCGGTCCAGCAGATCTTCCTCGTTTTCATCGAGTTCGTTCAGAGACGCCAGGCCCTCGCGCACGATGACGTGGCACGTGGTGCAGGCGCAACTCAGGTCGCAGGCGTGTTCAATGGCGATGTGATTTTCCAGCAATGCCTCACAGATCGATGTGCCCGGCATGGCCGTGATTTCGGCACCTTGCGGACAGTATTCCGGGTGTGGAAGGATTTTGATGATTGGCATAGGTGGGTCAGAATTCAAATGGACGAGATGTTTTTGCCAGCCAATGCGTGGGCGATGCCGCGGTTCATTCGTTGGGCGGCGAAAGACTCTGTGGCCAGGGACAAGGCCTTGCTCAGCGCTTCGATCCGGGCCGCATCAGCACTGTTTCGGCCCTCGCTAAGTGCCAGCATCGCGGCATCGATTTCGGCGCGTTCCGGCGCATCCAGCAGGTCCGCATCCGCATCCAGCGCGCTATGAATGGCCAGCAGCAGGCGATCGGCATCGACTTGCGCCTCAACCACCGCACGGGTGCGGATATCCTGCTCGGCGGTGGCAAAGCTGTCTTGCAGCATTTTGGCAATCTGGTCATCACCCAGCCCGTAGGACGGCTTGACATTGATGTCAGCCTGAACGCCGCTCACCTGTTCATGCGCAGCTACATTCAAGAGGCCGTCCGCATCAACCGTGAACGTGACGCGGATACGCGCAGCACCGGCTGCCATGGGGGGAATCCCGCGCAATTCGAACCGCGCCAGGCTGCGGCAATCGGCCACCAGGTCGCGCTCGCCCTGCACCACATGCAAGGCCAGCGCCGTTTGGCCGTCTTTGTAGGTCGTGAAATCCTGTGCCATCGCGGTGGGAATAGTCTGGTTGCGCGGCACGATACGCTCCACCAGCCCGCCCATGGTCTCCACGCCCAGCGACAGGGGAATCACATCCAGCAGCAGCAAATCGCCGGCGGTGTTGTTGCCGGCCAGCTGGTTGGCCTGAATGGAGGCACCCAAGGCGACCACTTCATCGGGGTTGAGATTGTTCAGCGGGGCGCGCCCAAAAAACTGGGCTACCGCCGCCTGAATCTGCGGCATGCGGGTGGAACCACCTACCATGACCACACCCTGCACGTCCTGCACCGTCATGCGGGCGTCGCGCAGGGCCTTGCGCACGGCGGCAATGGTGCGGGCAGTCAGGGCGGCCGTAATCGCTTCAAACTGACTTCTCTCTACGTCAAATTGAATGTTGGCCCTTGTCAATTCTGCATGTATAGCTACTGAATCTGTAGCAGTCAATGCTTCCTTGCAGGCACGCGCAGCCAGTTTCAGCGTGGCCTTATCTGCTGGCGAGACGGCTTGGACACCGGTCTCGGTCTGAACCCATTCGGCCAGGGCGTGGTCGTAGTCATCACCACCCAGAGCCGAATCGCCACCCGTTGCAACCACCTCAAAAACCCCCTGACTGAGCCGCAGGATGGAGATGTCGAAGGTTCCGCCGCCCAGGTCGTATATGGCGTAGACGCCCTCGCTGGCATTGTCCAACCCATAGGCAATAGCCGCAGCGGTGGGTTCATTGATCAGTCGCAGCACGTTGATGCCCGCCAGTTGCGCCGCATCCTTCGTAGCCTGCCGCTGGGCATCGTCAAAGTAGGCCGGAACAGTAATGACCGCGCCATAGAGATCATCATTGAACGTGTCTTCGGCCCGGTAGCGCAGAGTGGCAAGGATGTCGGCACTAACCTCAACCGGTGACTTTTCACCTGCCACAGTGATCACGCCCAGCATACCCGTATGGTTTGCAAACCGGTAGGGAAGTTTGTGGACGTCGTTGATGTCGGCCAGGCTGCGTCCCATGAAACGCTTGGCTGAGGCGATGGTGTTAGCGGCATCGCTAGCCAATGCCGCCTGAGCAGGGTAGCCGATATCACGTCCGCCACCTGCCAGGTAACGAACCACCGAGGGCAGAATGACGCGCCCTTCGTTGTCTGGCAGGCACTCGGCTACACCATGGCGCACTGCTGCCACCAAGGAGTGTGTGGTTCCCAGGTCGATACCTACAGCGATACGCCGCTGGTGCGGATTAGGCGCTTGGCCTGGCTCGGAGATTTGTAAAAGCGCCATATGCAGTCAAAAGGGGGTCGTCCACACGGACGCCCCGCAGGGTTTCAGGTTTCCAGTTTGTCAAAAGCCAGTTCAAGATCTTGACTGAATTTTTCAATGAACATCAGTGCGCGGACCGACTGCACTGCGGCCGCGAAATCGTGCAGATGGTCGATGCGCTGGGCACACTCGCTGAGCAACATGCGTTGCGTGGCGTCAACGGTTTCACGCAGCTCAGTGAGCGCCTCGTCGCTATCGGCATCATCCAGATCTTCACGCCACTGCATTTGCTGCATCAAAAACGCAGCTGGCATAGCTGTATTGCTATGCGCATTGACCGGCGATCCGGCCAGCTCGCACAGATAAGCCGCCCGCTTGAGCGGGTCCCGCAGGCGCTGGTATGCCTCGTTGATGCGAACAGACCACTGCATGGCCACGCGTTGCGCAGCATCGCCTTGCGCGGCAAATTTGTCGGGGTGGGCTTCACGCTGCAGTTCCTTCCAGCGCGCGTCCAGCGCTGCTCGATCCTGCGCAAATTGTTTCGCAACCCCAAAAAGCTCGAAATCGTTGGACTGCAGGTTCACACGCGGAACGACTCGCCACAGCCGCATTTGTCCCGCTCGCGCGGATTGTTGAAGCGAAAGCCTTCGTTCAGTCCTTCCCGCACAAAGTCCAGCTCCGTTCCATCGATATAGGCCAGGCTCTTGGGGTCCACCAGCACCTTGACGCCATGACCTTCAAAGACCATGTCTTCGGGCGCCAATTCGTCGACGTACTCCAGTTGATAGGCCAGGCCGGAACATCCGGTGGTCTTCACGCCAAGGCGCACGCCGATACCCTTGCCCCGTTTGGTCAGGTAGCGCGTCACGTGCCGCGCAGCGGCTTCAGTCAGTGTTACAGCCATTTCAGTCTTTCGTGTCCGAGCGCCACTGGATAGCATCGCCACCCTGGAACCGGCTTTGCCGGGCTGCTGGCCGCGACCCCTGACGGGGAGGCGCCGCAGGCGCTTCGGGGGAAACCATCAGTTCAAATGTTTCTTCTTGTAGTCGTCCACGGCAGCCTTGATGGCATCTTCGGCCAGGATGGAGCAATGGATCTTGACCGGTGGCAACGCCAGTTCTTCCGCAATTTCGTTGTTCTTCAGCGCAGCCGCCTGGTCCAGTGTCTTGCCCTTGACCCATTCGGTCACAAGAGAACTCGACGCAATGGCCGAGCCACATCCATACGTCTTGAAGCGCGCATCCTCAATCACCCCGGTTTGCGCGTTGACCTTGATTTGCAGCTTCATGACATCGCCGCAAGCGGGCGCACCAACCATTCCGGTGCCGACACTGTCATCGCCTTTTTCAAAGCTGCCCACATTGCGGGGGTTTTCGTAGTGGTCTACGACTTTTTCAGAATATGCCATTTCAGTTACCTTTCAATGTGCCGCCCACTGGATGGTGGAAATATCAATACCTTCTTTGTACATGTCCCACAGGGGACTGAGATCGCGGAGCTTGCCAACGTTCTTCTTGATGGTGTCGATGGCGTAATCAATTTCGGCCTCAGTGGTCCAGCGTCCGATGGTCATGCGCAGGCTGCTGTGAGCCAGTTCGTCGCTGCGACCCAGGGCACGCAACACGTAACTGGGTTCCAGGCTCGCCGAGGTGCAGGCAGAACCACTGCTGACCGCCAAACCCTTGATGCCCATGATCAGTGACTCGCCTTCAACGTAGTTGAAGCTCATGTTCAGGTTGTGGGGAACGCGTTGGGTCTCGTGGCCGTTGATGAACACCTGTTCAACGCCCTTCAAACCCGCCAGCATACGGTCGTGCAGTGCCTGTATGCGCACGTTCTCGGCGGCCATCTCTTCCCGGGCAATGCGGTAAGCCTCGCCCATTCCGACGATTTGGTGCGTAGGCAGGGTGCCGCTGCGCATGCCGCGTTCGTGGCCTCCACCATGCATCTGGGCCTCCAGGCGAATTCGGGGCTTGCGGCGCACAAACAGCGCGCCGATACCCTTGGGGCCATAGGTTTTATGGGCGGTCAGGCTCATCAGATCCACGGGCAATTTCGACAGGTCAAATTCGACACGACCGGTGGCTTGCGCCGCGTCCACGTGGAAAATGATGCCCTTCTCGCGGCAAACGGCACCGATGGCGGCGATATCCTGGATGACGCCGATTTCGTTGTTGACATACATGACACTGGCCAGGATGGTGTCCGGACGAATGGCTGCCTTGAACGCGTCCATATTGACCAGTCCGTCTGCCTGCACATCGAGGTAGGTCACCTCAAAGCCCTGGCGTTCCAGCTCGCGGCAGGTATCCAGCACGGCTTTGTGCTCGGTCTTGACCGTAATGAGGTGCTTGCCCTTGGACTGGTAAAAGTGCGCCGCACCTTTGAGTGCCAGATTGTTGGATTCGGTGGCGCCCGAGGTCCAGACGATCTCGCGCGGGTCGGCTCCGATCAGTGCAGCAACCTGGCCGCGGGCTTTCTCAACGGCGGCTTCGGCCTCCCAGCCCCAGGCGTGGCTGCGCGAAGCGGGGTTGCCAAAGTGGTTGCGCAACCAGGGAACCATGGCGTCCACCACCCGCTCGTCGCAGGGGTTGGTGGCGCTGTAGTCCATATAAATGGGAAAGTGGGGAGTAGTTTCCATGTTTCGGTGAAATGAATGCGGGGCTAATTTTTGGAAAATGCGTTGCCCAGGGCAAACACCGAATTGGGCGCATTGACACGTATGGGCTTGCTCAGGGGCATGGCTGATATGGCGCGTTTCACGCTGGGCTTGTCCTCAACGTGCAAGCCTTTTGCGATTTGATCATCGACCAGCTTCTGCAGCGTGACCGAGTCCAGGAACTCCACCATGCGTACGTTGAGGGAGGCCCAAAGGTCATGCGTCATGCATCGCTCACCGTCGCCGTGGCAGTTTTCCTTGCCAGCGCAATGGGTTGCATCGATGGGCTCGTCCACCGACACGATGATGTCCGCTACCGTAATGTCCGAGGCCTTGCGCGCCAGGGTGTACCCGCCACCAGGCCCCCTGGTGGACTCGACCAGTTCATGACGGCGCAGTTTTCCGAACAACTGCTCAAGATAAGAAAGAGAAATCTGTTGGCGCTGGCTGATGGCGGCCAGTGTGACAGGGCCAGCGCTTTGGCGCAAACCCAGATCGATCATCGCGGTAACCGCAAAGCGGCCTTTGGTCGTGAGACGCATGAAATGCTCCTTCAGTCGCACTTGGTTGACTAACTGGCTCAAGTATAGCAAAAAACCAAGCGTTTTGCTCGGGTAATCGGTTTTTGCCGCCGTGAAGGGTCCCTATTTGCTGCCCATGGCGATGGGAATGATGTTGTCACTACCAGGTGCTCCGAATGCCTGCTCTTTCAAAATTCCCAACTGGTCGCGCACTTTGGCTGCCTTTTCGAACTCCAGGTTGCGCGCGTGTTCCATCATCAGTTTTTCCAGGCGCTTGATTTCCCGGGAAATGTCTTTCTCGCTCATGTCTTCAACCTGCGCGCGCTGTATCGCATCGCGTTCCAGTCGTTCCGCCTCTTTTCCGGCCTTTTCGCTATAGACCCCATCGATCAGGTCGCGCACCTGTTTGACAATGGAGCGTGGCGTGATGCCGTTGGCGACGTTGAAGGCGATCTGCTTGGTGCGCCGACGTTCGGTCTCACCCATGGCACGTTCCATGGAATTGGTCATTTTGTCCGCATACAAAATGGCGCGACCATGCAAATTGCGCGCTGCGCGCCCAATGGTCTGGATCAATGAGCGCTCGGAACGCAGAAAACCTTCCTTGTCCGCATCCAGAATGGCCACGAGGGACACCTCGGGAATGTCCAGCCCTTCGCGCAGCAGGTTGATGCCCACCAGCACATCAAAGGCTCCAAGTCGCAGGTCGCGCAAAATTTCTACCCGCTCCACCGTATCCACATCACTGTGCAGATAGCGTACCTTGACGCCGTTGTCACTCAGGTAATCGGTCAACTGCTCAGCCATGCGCTTGGTCAACGTCGTGATCAGAACGCGCTCGTTCTTCTCGACACGGATGCGGATTTCTTGCAGCACATCGTCTACCTGATGCGTGGCCGGACGCACTTCCACTTCCGGATCCACCAGCCCGGTAGGGCGCACCAATTGCTCCACTACTTTGCCCGCATGGTCCTGCTCCCATTGGGCAGGAGTCGCCGAAACGAAGATGGCCTGGCGCATCTTGGTCTCGAATTCCTCGAACTTCAGCGGTCGGTTGTCCAGCGCGCTGGGCAGGCGAAATCCATATTCCACCAGCGTGGTCTTGCGCGAGCGGTCACCGTTATACATCCCGCCGAACTGGCCGATCAGCACGTGGGATTCGTCCAGAAACATCACCGAATCCCTTGGCAGATAGTCGGTCAGTGTCGCAGGCGGTTCACCTGGTGCCGAGCCGCTGAGGTGGCGCGAGTAGTTCTCGATCCCTTTGCAGTGTCCCACCTCGCTGAGCATTTCCAGATCGAAGCGCGTGCGCTGCTCCAGACGCTGGGCTTCGACCAGCTTGCCTTCGGAGACAAAAAACTTCAGGCGCTCAGCCAGTTCGACCTTGATGGTCTCCACGGCGGCCAACACCTGTTCGCGCGGCGTCACATAGTGGCTACTCGGGTAGACCGTAAAGCGCGGAATTTTCTGACGGATACGTCCGGTCAGTGGGTCGAACAGTTGCAGGGACTCGACCTCGTCGTCGAAAAGTTCGATGCGAACCGCCATCTCGCTGTGCTCAGCGGGAAATACGTCAATGGTGTCGCCTCGCACCCGAAAGGTGCCGCGTGAAAAGTCCATGTCGTTGCGCTGGTACTGCATGCGCACCAGTTGCGCGATCAGGTCGCGCTGGCCGGGCTTGTCTCCGACCCGCAGGGTCATGATCATCTTGTGGTACGCCTCGGGCTGGCCGATGCCGTAGATGGCGGACACCGTGGCCACAATCACCACATCGCGCCGCTCCAGAATGCTCTTGGTGCAGCTTAGGCGCATCTGCTCGATGTGCTCATTGATGGCCGAGTCTTTCTCGATGAACAGGTCGCGCTGCGGCACGTAGGCCTCGGGCTGGTAGTAGTCGTAGTAGCTGACGAAATACTCCACGGCGTTTTTCGGAAAAAACTCCCGGAACTCGCTGTACAACTGGGCAGCCAGCGTCTTGTTGGGGGCAAACACAATGGCGGGTCGTCCCAGGCGGGCAATCACATTGGCCATGGTGAAGGTCTTGCCCGATCCGGTTACACCCAGCAAAGTCTGGAACACTTCGCCGTCGCGCACGCCCTCGACCAGTTCGTCGATGGCGGTCGGCTGGTCACCCGCCGGGGGATACGGCTGATACAGCTCGAAGGGCGAGTCCGGGAATCGTACAAAAACACCTGGTGATGCGCAGTCCAAGGGTCGATCGTCAACCGAATGTGCCAAGGGTGAAGCGACGGGAACAGGTAATGACATTGGCGATGGGCTCCGAAGGAGTGTGGGGGGGGTAGACGCGGGACAACCGGACATGGTACCCAATGCTTTGCAGTCCGTCTCGCAGCCTCTGCAACAATAACGATCATGCATCTCATTTCAACAAGCCCTGGGGCGAAGATTTTTACGTGGCCAATCCGCGTGTACTGGGAAGACACGGACGGGGGCGGCATTGTTTTCTACGCCAACTACCTGAAATATTTCGAACGTGCACGCACGGAATGGCTACGCGCATTGGGGCTGGAGCAACGCCTCCTGCAGGAGACCACCGACTGCATTTTTGTGGTCAGTGAAGCAAGCATCAAATACCTGCGCCCAGCGCGTCTGGATGACACCTTGCGGGTGACTGCGCAACTGGCTGACATGGGAAGGTCCTCCTTTACCATCCGGCAGGAGGCGCTTCTGCAGCGCCAAACAAGCAGTGATCCATCTGATCTGCTTTGCACCGGTAACGTGCGCATAGGATGGGTCAATCAAAAGACCATGAAGCCCGCGCGAATTCCAGGCCCCATTCAGGATGCGTTGAAACGATAGGTTGCCGTGTTCGTGTGAAACACGATTTCCGTGTGCGTTACTCAACAAGTTGGTTTCTGGTCTGTTGTATACTAGTAGGCTATTCTGAACAGCAGTTCAGGGCGGTTAGCTCAGGGGTAGAGCACTGCATTCACACTGCAGGGGTCACAAGTTCGAAACTTGTACTGCCCACCAAATTTGGTAATGAAAACAAGGACTTACGAGAAATCGAAAGTCCTTTTTTCTTGTGGTGACCAGATTGTGTCTGGACAAATCCGCGCGCCGTTGGATTTCGCCCAAGGCAATGTCGAAACTGAGCCCACCCCAGAAACGAGAAACCCGGCACACCGGTCGGGGTTAGTCCCTGAGTACAGGGGCGCTGTTCGCGCCAGGCAGACGCTTGATTTCAATATACATCCGCATCCCGAATGGTCAAAAAAATGGCCCCGGCGTTTTGAGGTCCGGGGCCAAGGGCCAGATATTGCATCCGGCGGTCGGGAGAGGTAGACCGACAACTGCAGTGTCGTTGTGGTTGGGTTTGCGGTATGTTCGGTGCCGCACCAAAAGTCAGCCGGTAACAAAATGGGCGTCAAAACTGACGTGAAAGGGGTACCCCTGACGTTTTGAGGTTCAGGGGTACAGGGCAAGGTTTCAGTCCGTGAAGGAGGTACTAGCTCGATACGTCAGTTTGACGTCACGGGCGGGGTCTTTCTGTGCGGTAAAGCACATAAGGAATGGGACAGTTTGGCGCACGTCTGCGAAATTCAGGGTCTGAGGTCAATGATAAAGGTTGGTGTTGCCCCCCAGCAGCGCCAGCAGCGCCAGCGCTTTGATCAAAATTCCCAATGAATTTGTGCACAGCTATGAAGGTATTCTTTACAAGAAATGCCTGATAGGTACAGGAAACGCTACTTTATTGATGCAAGCGCAGCCAAAGCAAGAGAACCGGATCATTGTTTAAGCACTTCCAGTTCATGGGCACGCTCAGTGGTGGCACGCATCACGCAGTCATTGGCACTGACGCGAGCCATGGAGCCACCATCGGGGTCGTCATAAAAACTGCAGTTGGCATCTCGAAACTTGATCCATGCCCGCTGCGCCTCCTGTAATTGCGACTTGCGGGCAGGTGGCAGAGCGGCGCTGAGTGCTTTGTAGGCTTTATTGAGCCGGGCGTCCTGCATTTTGTTTTCTGCCACGATGCATTCAATCATGTTGAGCGTGACGCCACCAGACTTGTCCATGCAGATTGAGAACTGCTTGCTTTGCCCAGCTTCAACTGCTCTGGCCGCCTGCGGCAAGCTGGCGACAACGAGTGCGGACAGTAGAAACATGTGGGACTTGGATGGTTTCATGGGTGGATTCCAAAGTGGAGAAATTGGTTGGTTGTAAACGCAACTAGCCCGAGATCGGTCGCGGGTGCCGGGTGACTAGGGTTCGAGCTTCACGCACGTTTGCCTTCGTGCGGTTCAGCACCGGTTCGACGACTTTCGCGTATTCCATTGCGACCGAAACAGTAGTTGCGACATATGGATAGGCTGCCAGGTCTTTCCAAACTACTCGCCGCACACGTGCGCCATTGGACAAGGGTTACGTGACACATTCATGTGACACAAATCGCCATTTACTCTTGCTTTGATAGTAAAAAAACAAGGCTCAATGCGACTTGAAGAAATGAAGTTGACGAGCCTTGACCCCAGCACTGGCTCCACAGTTAGGGCTGCTTGGTTCCCCACCTGACCCGGTTGGCCGCTTCACCATGTGGGAAGGCCCGTCAGGGCAGATTGTAGCCCGTAGAATCACCGCCTATGTCCTACCTCGTGCTCGCCCGCAAGTACCGTCCCCGCGATTTCTCCGAAATGGTGGGGCAAGATCATGTGGTGCAGGCCTTGACGAATGCCCTGACCACGCAGCGCCTCCACCACGCCTACCTGTTTACGGGTACGCGAGGCGTTGGCAAGACCACGGTTTCGCGTATTCTGGCCAAGTCGCTCAACTGCCAGGGCGTGGATGGCACGGGTGGAATTACGGCTACCCCTTGCGGGGTCTGCCAGGCTTGCTCTGATATTGATAGCGGTCGGTTTGTTGACTACACCGAGCTGGATGCCGCAAGCAACCGTGGAGTGGACGAGGTTCAGGCCCTGCTGGAGCAGGCGGTCTACAAGCCGGTTCAGGGGCGCTTCAAGGTTTTCATGATCGATGAGGTCCACATGCTCACGAACACGGCTTTCAATGCCATGTTGAAGACGCTGGAGGAGCCACCCGAGTACCTGAAGTTTGTCCTGGCTACGACGGATCCGCAGAAGGTGCCGGTCACAGTTTTGTCGCGCTGTCTTCAGTTCAACCTGCGGCCCATGGCGCCCGAAACGATTCGCGAGCATTTGACCAAGGTGCTGGCCGTTGAGCAGGTGAGTTCCGACGTGCAGGCCCTGAGACTGCTGGCGCGTGCGGCGCGTGGCTCCATGCGCGATGCGCTCTCGCTGACCGACCAAGCTATTGCATTTGGTTCCGGACAGTTGCAGGAGGCAACGGTGCGGCAGATGCTGGGCAGCGTGGATCGGTCATATGTATTCCGTCTGATTGAAGCGCTGGCCCTGGGTGACGGCAAAACCGTTGTGGAAACCTCCGAAGCGCTGCGTTTGAATGGGCTGAGTGCGGCTTCCACTCTGGAGGAGATGTCCACCGTGTTGCAGCGCATGGCGGTGGTGCAGACGGTGGGGTCTGCGTTTGAAGACGATACCGACCCCGAAGCGAACGAAACCGCGCGGTTGGCCGCGCTGTTGCCACGTGACGAGACACAGCTTCTTTACAGCATTTGCCTGCACGGGCGCGCTGATTTGGGGTTGGCGCCTGACGAGTACGCGGCGTTGACCATGGTGCTGTTGCGCCTGCTGGCTTTCAAACCACAGGTTCAAACCACAGCGCCAGAAAAAAAAACTCTGAATAAGGCGGAAATGCCGGCGGCGGCGTTGCCGCGCTCACCTTCGCCACCGGAATCGGTGCCAGGCAATACCCAGAAGGATTCCATTGCCCCCTCCCGGGAAGCGGCGCATATACCGGCTGCGACCCGTCCGGTGACTCCGCCCGGCCAGGTTTTGGCGGTGCGGGATTCGGTTCGTCCGGGCCAGATTCCGACGGATGTTGAACAAAATCTGCCTCCATCCCCCGTAAATATTCAACAAGTTGCTACAAAAATAGTAGCGGTTCCGGTGCATGTGCAGCCAGAGTCGCGCGTGGACAATGCGCCGCCGCACAACCAGCCAACCCTGGTTCCCACGGAAGAAGGCGATTTTTGGCATGCCACGGTGCAGCAACTGATCAAGTCGGAGGCCATCCATGCGATGGTGCGTGAGCTTGCCCTGCAGTCCCAGTTGGTGGCCAGGGACACCGATCAGTGGATTTTGCGGGTCGAGCGCGAATCACTCAACCAAAGCGGTACCCGCGACCGCCTCACAACGGCCCTGCAGAATGCCGGGTTCATGGTGAAACTGGTGGTGGAAATTGGCCGTGTCACTGACTGCCCGGCGCGGCGCAATACTGCGGCATCGGCGGAAAAGCAGCTTGCGGCGGAAAAGATTATTTTTGACGATCCATTTGTTCAAGCCATGATGCGGGACTTTGGCGCGAAAATCGTGCCCGGTTCCATCAAGCCCCTTTAGGGGCCAACAGCCAAATTTATTGAAACCTATCAAAGGAAACCCATGTTCAACAAAGGACAACTCGCCGGCCTGATGAAGCAAGCGCAGGCGATGCAGGACAACATGAAAAAGGCCCAGGACGAGTTGGGCAACATAGAAGTCACTGGTGAATCCGGGGCGGGTCTGGTCAAAGTCCTGATGACATGCAAGCACGATGTCCGGCGCGTGACCATTGACCCCAGCTTGCTGGCAGAAGACAAGGATATGCTCGAAGACCTCGTGGCAGCTGCGTTCAATGCCGCAGTTCGCAAGGCGGAAGACACGTCAACCGAGAAGATGGGCAAGTTAACGGCTGGCATGCCCGGACTGCCCGGCGGGATGAAATTTCCATTCTGATGCCGACCCAGCAGGCCGCGCAAGCCTTGAGCCGCAATGTCTGATGCCAATTCGCTGGACACCCTGATCCAGGCGCTCAGGCGTCTTCCGGGTGTTGGCGTCAAGTCGGCCCAGCGGATGGCTTTCCACCTGTTGCAGCATGACCGGGGCGCGGCGCAGTCGCTCGCCCGCGCGCTGGAGGCGGCAGTCGCTGGCGTGCACCATTGCGAGCGTTGTCACACATTTACCGAAAACGCGGTGTGTTCGACTTGCCTGGACACCCGACGCGATGCCAGCAAGCTGTGTGTGGTGGAAACACCGGCCGACCAGTCTGCACTGGAGCGAACTGGGGCTTACCGGGGCTTGTACTTTGTTCTGATGGGCAAGCTCAGTCCGCTCGACGGTATCGGGCCCCATGACATCGGACTAAAAAAACTGTTTGATCGCGCCCGCGATGGCACCGTGCAGGAGGTCATTCTGGCGACCAATTTCACGGCCGAAGGAGAAGCCACGGCCCATGTCATCAGCGAGGCACTGAAGTCACGGGGGCTGGCGGTTACACGCCTGGCACGTGGTGTGCCGGCCGGCAGTGAGCTTGAGTATGTGGATCTGGGCACCATCGCCCATGCGCTGGTGGACCGCCGTTGATGTTTTCCGTTGCCAATAGCCTTTGCTGAACGAAAGGTCAGAGAATATGCCAATTGCCCACTTCACCGTAGCCTACTGGTGCCTGCTGGTTGCTGCCCTGTTGCCCATTGCCTGTGCAGGCGTGGCCAAAGCCGGCCAGTTTGGAAAATCCCGGCGTGACGGTGGTTATGACAATGAAAACCCGCGCGCGTGGCTGGCGCGTCAAACCGACTGGCGTGCACGCGCCAATGCCGCACAGGCCAACACGTTTGAGGCTCTGCCGTTCTTCATGGCGGCGGTGATCGTTGCGCATCAACTGGGCGCGCACCAGGGCCGACTGGATATTCTGGCGTTCCTGTTCATCGTGCTGCGCATCCTCTACATCATGATGTATGTGGGGGGTATGGCCACGGTGCGCAGCGCCGTATGGGCAACCGCTTTTGCCGTCAATGTTGCTATCCTGTTTCTGGGGTACCGATAGCGCGCTGTTCTGCTGCCCGGGCGCGCACGTTTGCGTCAACGTTTGACAACGCGGGGTGCAGGCGCCTTCGCAGCGGCTCGCTTAGGCGCTGCACGGTTTGCTGATGGCCGCCCGGTTGCAGCCGCTTTAGCATTTTGGGCGGCGCCTGAGAGAAACACCACAACCTGTTGACCCGGCTTGAAGCTGGCCGTCATACCGACCTTGTTCCACTGCGCAACCTGATCGGCACTGACCTTGTATTTTCGGGCAACGCTTGCAACCGTTTCGCCTTTTCCTGCGCGCAACACCGTGCGCTTGAGAACCACTTCTGGCGCGGTTGATAGCTGGCCATTGTCCGCCACGGTTACGGCCACATCATGAATCATGGTGTGGGAGCGCGGCACCAGCAAGGACGAGCCGGCCTTGATCACCACCCGCGGTGGAATGGCATTGACGCTACGAAACTCTGCCTCGCTCATGCCGGCACGCTTGGCAGCGTCGGCCGTGCGCATCGTGATGGGGGCAACCCAAACGGTCCAGCTTGCCAGTCTCCCGCCGCCATAGGACTCCAGGTTGCTCTGAAAGATCTCGGCGTTGTCCCACGGAAGCAAAACCTGCGGTGTGCCGGCAGCCATGATCACCGGGCGGTTGATGGACGGATTGAGTGCCTTGAAGTCTTCCAGCGGAACCTCGGCCAATCGCGCAGCCAATGTCACGTCGATATCGCGGTGGATGGTGACGGTCTGGAAGTAGGGATGATTCTCAATGAGTGGCAGCTTGGAATTGAAAACATCGGGCTGGGCGACGATGTTCTTGATGGCCTGAAGCTTGGGGATGTACATCCTCGTCTCCATGGGCATGTTGATATCCGTGTAGCCTGTTGCAAGTCCAGCGCGCTGGTTTTTGGCAATGGAGCGGCCAACGCTGCCTTCACCCCAGTTATAGGCGGCCAGGGCAAGATGCCAGTCACCAAACATGCCGTAGAGTTTTTTCAGGTAATCCAGTGCCGCACGGGTGGAGGCGAGCACATCGCGACGGTCATCGCGAAATGCATTTTGCTTGAGCTCAAAATATTTTCCGGTAGCCGGCATGAACTGCCACATGCCAGCCGCCTTGGCGACTGAAACGGCCTGCGGGTTGAACGCACTTTCAATAAATGGCAACAAGGCCAGTTCCGTTGGCATATTGCGCAGTTCGAGTTCTTCGACGATATGAAACAGGTACTTCTTGGACCGTTCGGTCATCCGGAAAATGTAGTCAGGCCTCGCGGTGTACCAGCGCTCGCGGTCGCGCACCAAGTCGCTGTCGAGGTCAGGCATGGCGTAGCCACGTCGAATCCGGTCCCATAAATCAACAGGTGGCGCCAGCGGGACAACCGCGCGGGACACTGTGGGTTGCAAGTCCATTGGCGTCAACGGTATGTGCGCTATCGCGGAGCCAAAGAAAAGTGGCTTGCCCGATGCCTGTCCACTGGAGCCCATTTCCCGCGAGGGCTGCAACGTAATGCTGGGTTCAGCATTGGGATCGAGCGGGACCTTCGCAACAGGAGGCTGGGTTGCGCAACCCGCAAGCCACACCACCGTGGTGGCAACTACAAGCTTCAGTACATTCATTGGTATTGGTTTTTCCATTGCCGCAGCGTGTAAAACGCTCCGTGCTGCTCCGTGCCGGCCGCATCAAACCGCATCGCCGATGCTGTGATTTCGGGGCAGTCGCTACGCAAGAATGGGTTGATCCGGATTTCAGTTTCCAGGCTGGATGGCAGTGTTGGTCTGCCATGGCTTCTCAGATCCTTGCACTGACTCGCATAGGCAGCCAGGTGCTGGTTTTGCGGGTCTACTTCGAGCGCGAATTTGAGATTGGCCATGGTGTATTCGTGGGCACAGCATACGCGAGTCGCACCTGGCAAGCCCGCAAGCCGGAGCAAGGAGGCCTTCATTTGTGAGGCAGTGCCTTCAAATAGTCTTCCACAGCCTCCACTGAACAAGGTGTCGCCGCAAAACAAAATTGGGGGGGCACCTGGGGTTTCGGCAAAGTAGGCGATATGCCCAGCTGTGTGGCCAGGGACTTCGATGACCTGGAAGTCCAGAGCCAGCAGGCTCACCGTGCTGCCATCAGCCAGCCGCGTAATCGGCTCTGGCATGTCCTCGCGCTCAGGCCCAAATACCTTTGCACCCGTTGCTTCCCGAAGGATATCCACGCCGTCCGTGTGATCGGCATGGTGGTGCGTGACTAAAATGCCCTGCAGTTGTACGCCTTCGCTTAGCAGTGCATCCAAAACAGGCTGTGCATCCCCAGGGTCCACCACCACCGCCGTTCGTCCATTGTGGAGCATCCAGATGTAGTTGTCGGTGAATGCGGGCAGCGGTATTAACTTCATGAGTGATCAAATTATAGGTTTGCATGACTGGCTCCAGACACCGGCAGGGCGCTACCTGCTGGTTTGGGAGCGTGCGCGCGTAGATGCTGCTGTGGTGAATATTTTCGGTTACCACGCGTTGCAGTTGGGCGTGCCTGAGCTGGAAGGGCTGCAGTGCAACCGCATGCCGCACCGCTGGTTGGCCGCCGAGCGGCTGCAGCTTGGTGCGGAAATGGCTGTGCAGCAGCCGGTTGTGCAGTGCGATTTTTCAGCACTGCCTTTTCCAGCCAGCAGTCTGGATCTGGTCTTGCTGCCGCATACCCTGGAATTCAGCGCTGACCCCCATGCGACTTTGCGGGAAGTCGAGCGGGTCCTTGTGCCCGATGGCCGGGTGGTGATCTGCGGTCTGAATCCCACCAGCCTGTGGGGTTTTCAGCAAAGACGGGGCCGTCTGTACCGCAAAATGGGTTTCGGTCATCTGTTTTTGCCCGATGCGATCGAATTCATTGGTTACTGGCGGCTGCGCGACTGGTTGCGTTTGTTGGGCTTTGAAGTTGAAGTTGCCGAGTTTGGATGTTACCGACCCGGCGTTGAGAGTGAGCGGTGGTTGCAACGCATGGATTGGATGGACAGCGTCGGTCGGCGTTGGTGGCCCATATTTGGAGCAACCTATTTTTTGGTCGCTGTGAAGCGCGTGCGCGGGGTGCGGCTGATGGGAGCAAGCTGGAAACCGGCGACCGCGAGCGCACGCGGACCGGTTTCTGTGATTAACCGGTCGCACGACCGCTGAATGACGGAGTCAATAGTTTGGACGAAGTGGTTATCTATACAGATGGCGCCTGCAAGGGAAATCCGGGACCTGGCGGTTGGGGGGCACTGCTGCGCGCACCCGATGGCAGTGAGCGGGAGCTCTTTGGTGGTGAAACAGGAACGACCAATAACCGCATGGAAATGATGGCGGTCATTCAGGCCTTGTCTGCACTCAAACGCCCCTGTTTGGTTGTGTTGCATCTGGATAGTCAGTACGTTCTCAAGGGTATTACCGAGTGGTTAGTGGGCTGGAAGGCCAAGGGTTGGAAGACCGCGGCAAAGCAGCCTGTCAAGAATGTTGATTTGTGGCAGCAACTGGACCATCTGGTTTCCCAAAAAGGTCACAGGATTGAATGGCGATGGGTCAAAGGCCATGCAGGAGACCCGGGCAACGAGCGTGCGGATGCCCTGGCAAATCTTGGCGTTGATGTGGCGCTACAAAGGTAATCGGTGGTCGATATTCTGCTGTTGCCCCGTAGGGACCTTAAAGTTGTGCAAAGTTGCGTGTAACGCGGCAGCGGTCGGTCGCCAGGCACTCATAATCCATTCTTCCTATGAATATCCAAGCACTGTTCAAATTTCTCCAGATCAGCCTGGTCTCGGCGTCCGTGTCGTTGACCGCGTGCGCAGACAAACAAGACTCGGCTCCTGCCAATGCTGCAAGTGCCGCAGGCGCAGCCAGTGCGCCCGCATCGGCTGGTCGGGCAGGGGGCGGCCCCGTATCGGTCACGACGATTATTGCGAAAATGCGGGATTTCGATGTCAATATTGAAGCCATTGGCACGGTGACACCGGTAGCAAGCGTTGATGTGAAACCCCAGGTCAATAGTGTGGTTACACGGGTTCACATCAAGGAAGGGCAGTTCGTTAGGGCAGGGGATTTGCTTTTTACCTTGGACACCCGTCCGGATGAAGCAAATGTTGCCAAAGTACGTGCCCAGATGAACAAGGACGAGGCCGTTTTAGCGGATGCTCAGCGCCAGCTGGCGCGAAGCCGTGACCTCATGGCCAAGAATTTCGTCTCCCAAGGCGCACTGGATTCGAGCCAAGCTCAGGTTGATGCCCAACTTGCCAATCTGGTTGCAGACCGCGCAGCGCTTGATGCTGCACAACTGGCTCTTTCGTATGCCAGTGTTCGTGCAGCAGGTTCCGGGCGGCTGGGCGCAGTCAATGTATTTCCGGGAACTGCCGTGCTGGCCAACCAGACGGTGCTTGCGACGATTACGCAACTTGATCCCATCAATGTCAGCTTCAATCTGCCCCAGCGAAATCTGGGTGCGGTTCTGGAGGGTCTGAATTCGGGTGGTGTGACCGTCAGTGCCAGGCTTCCTGAATCGAAGAGTGATATCAAGGGGCGGCTGCAGTTTGTTGACAACGCGGTGGACGCCGCCACTGGAACCATCAAGGTCAAGGCTCGCTTCGACAATCGCGAGTCGGTTTTGTGGCCCGGGCTCTTTGTCAAGACAAGCTTGCTTTCGCATACGCTGAAAGATGCGGTGGTGATACCGACCAGCGCCATTATCCAGAGTGCCCGGGGATCCATTGTCTATATCGTTGATCAGGGAAAGGCGGGTTTGCGTCCGGTCAGATTGGTGGCGTCACAAGGTGACGAGTCGGTGGTGACCGGTATCGCCGCAGGTGACCGCGTTGTCTTGGAAGGCAAACAAAACCTGCGGCCCGATACGCCGCTGGCCGAGCGCAAACCAGGCGCCGTAGCGCCCGCACGCGCGCCATCATCTTCTGCATCGGCACCATGAATCTTTCCGAGCTTTTTGTACGCCGTCCGGTGATGACGGTCCTGCTCAATCTGGCTATTGTGCTGAGCGGCATCATTGCGTACCGAAGTATTCCCGTTGCGGCATTGCCCAGCTACGATACGCCGGTCATCAATGTGTTTGCCTCGCTGCCCGGTGCGAACCCGGAAACGATGGCAACGTCCGTGGCATTGCCACTGGAAAAGCAATTCCAGACGATCCCGGGTTTGGCAGTTATCAGCTCAACCAGCACTTTGGGTAACACCTCGCTGACCCTGGAGTTTGAGGAGGGGCGCAATATTGATGGGGCGGCGCTGGACGTTCAGGCCGCTTTGCTGCGCGCTCAGCGTGCGCTGCCCCAGGACATGACACAGTTGCCCGCCTATCGCAAAGTCAATCCGGCGGATGCTCCGATTCTTTTGGTGGCATTGACATCGCCGTCCATGCCGTTGTCGGACCTGCAGGACTATGCCGAGCACTTGATTTCGCCAACACTGTCGACGATTGGTGGGGTTGCGCAGGTCAATATTTTTGGTTCCAAACGGTTTGCGGTTCGCGTACGTGTGTTGCCAGATGCGTTGACTGTCCGCAATATCAGCATCGATGAACTGTCGGCAGCCTTGCGGTCATCCAATGTGAATACGCCGGTCGGGACGCTCGAAGGTCCCCGACAAATGCTGGTGTTGCAGGCCAACAAGCAGTTGCGCAATGCGCGCGAGTTTGCCGAACTGATCATTGCCAGTCGCAACGGGGTACCGGTTCGCCTGAAAGATATTGCGACGGTGGAGGATAGTGTCGAGTCGGTGCGGTCTTACGCCAATTTGAATGGTGAACCCTCCATCACGCTCGCGATATTGCGCCAGCCGGGGGCCAATACCGTGAAGGTTGTTGACGCGGTCAAGTTGGCACTATCACAAATCCGCGAACAATTGCCGCAGTCGGTGAACATGACCGCAGTGAACGACCGGTCGGTGTCGGTCAGGGAAGCCCTTCATGATGTGACACTGACCCTGATGGGGACCATTGCGCTGGTCATTCTGGTGATTTTTCTGTTTTTGCGGCGTTTTGTCGCGACGGCCATCCCCACACTTTCATTGCCGGTCTCACTAATCGGTGCGGTCGCACTGCTGTGGGGAATGAACTACAGCCTGGACAACGTGTCATTGCTCGGATTGACGCTTGCTGTGGGCTTGGTTGTGGACGACGCCATTGTGATGCTGGAAAACATCATGCGCCATGTCGAAAACGGTGAAGATCCCTTTGGTGCGGCGCTCCGGGGGTCGCGTGAAGTAGGTTTTACGATCATTTCTATCTCGACCTCACTGATCGCCGTGTTTATTCCGATCTTCTTCATGCCGGGTGTCATCGGCTTGTTGTTCCACGAGTTTGCGGTTGTGGTCGGTCTGTCAATCCTTGTGTCCGCATTTGTTTCGCTCACGCTGGTCCCCATGCTGGCCAGTCGCTTCCTCAGTCAGGAGCCGCACGAGAAAAAGCACGGTTTTCTCATCAACTTCTTTGAGCGTGGATTCAACGTCACTTTGGCCTTGTATTCCCGCTCTCTGGACGCAGCACTGTCTCACAGGAAATGGGTGTTGGCCGTAGCGCTGTTGACCTTTGTGTTGACTGCATGGCTGTTCAATGTGATCCCCAAAGGCTTCTTTCCGGAGGAAGACATTGGCCAGATAACCGTAACGACCGAAGCGGCAGAAGATACGTCCTTTCCCGAGATGGTCCGCCTGCAGGAACGTGCAGCGGCAACGATACGCTCTGACCCCAACGTTTTTGCCGTCAGTTCCTTTAACGGGGGAAGCGGTTCCCAGAATTCCGGGCGCATGTTCATCACACTCAAACCAAGAGACGCGCGCCTGCCCATGAAGCAGGTTGTTGAAGGGTTGCGCCGCAAGTTGCGAGATGTCACCGGTATCACCGTGTTCATGCGGCCGATACAGAATTTGCAACTGGGTGGGCGTGCGAGCAAAGCACAGTTTCAGTACATACTGCAAAGTGTGCGGGCTGATGAACTCAACGACTGGGCAGGCAAGCTTCAGGAGAAACTGCGGGCCGATCCCTTGTTCCGGGATGTGACCAGCGATGCACAACTGCGTGGTCTACAAGCGCAGCTCCATATTGATCGTGACCGGGCCAATGCGCTGGGGGTATCGATTGATTCCATACGCAACGCGCTGTTCGGAGCCTTCGGCGAGCGGCAGGTCTCCACGATTTATTTGCCCACTGACAGCTATCAGGTCATACTGGAAGTGGCGCCCGAGGCCAAACTGGATGAAAGCGCCATCAACGGTGTTTACGTACGGTCTGCGACCGGCGCACTGGTTCCGCTGGCTTCTTTCACCCGCGTCGAGCGGGCCGTAGGGCCAACTTCCATCAACCATGTGGGGCAGTTGCAGGCGGTTACAGTCTCGTTCAACCTGGCGCCCGGAGCCGCCTTGGGCGAGGCAACATCCAGAATTGACAAGGCGAGGGAGGCAATCAATCTGCCGTCGTCGGTGATTGCCAGTTATGGCGGTGAGGCCGCAGTTTTCAAGAAATCGCAAGGTAACCAGGCGGTGCTTATCCTGTCGGCACTGCTGGTAATTTATGTGCTGCTGGGCGTGTTGTACGAAAGTTACATCCATCCCCTGACCATACTTGCCGGCCTCCCGTCTGCCGCCGTCGGCGCGTTAGCAACCTTGATGCTGTTCGGTCAGGATCTGACGGTGATTGCAACCATTGGAATCTTGCTGCTCATTGGTATCGTCAAGAAGAATGCCATCATGATGATCGACTTTGCCCTGGACGCACAGCGTCACCATGGCATGTCGCCCCAAGAGGCCATTCGTGAAGCCTGCGTGTTGCGCTTTCGCCCCATCATGATGACGACCCTGGCCGCCCTGATGGGTGCATTGCCCATTGCGCTGGGCATTGGTGCCGGATCCGAGTTGCGCCAGCCGCTGGGGCTTGCGGTTGTGGGTGGCCTCGTTTTTTCGCAAGCCGTTACCCTTTACATTACGCCAGTCATTTATCTGGCGTTGGATCGATTCAGCGGGCATGGTCCTGTTACCACGCCTGAAACCCGGGTATCCTGAACCGCAGACTAGGGCATGTACACCAGCCGGCAATGGTCAACCGCCTATGTAGCTCATCTCTACGCGGCGTGAACCGGTACCGCCGTCCATTGGCAATGCACTGCGCAGTTCCGAATACCGGTCCGCCCGTGCGCTCCAGATGTGAGCAATGGCGCTGGCCAGAGCTTCATCCGAAGCGCCACCCCGCACCAGACTGCGAAGGTCATAGCCCTGGTTGGCAAACAGGCACAGATACAGTTGGCCTTCAGTAGAAAGCCTTGCACGATTGCAGTCCCTGCAGAAAGCCTGCGTCACGCTGCTGATGACGCCAATTTCCCCTGCTGTCAGGTCATGCGTGCCGACTGGACTTGCATATCCCCATCGCTGCGCGGTTTCTCCAGGACTGCAGGGGTCCAATGCGACCAGTGGCAGCTCCGACTGGATGCGCCGGATGACGTCGGCCGAAGGGAGAACATCGTTCATCCGCCATCCATTGGTTGCACCCACATCCATGTATTCAATGAAGCGCAGGACAATCCCGCTGCCCTTGAAATGGTGCGCCATCGGGAGTATTTCCTGATCATTGGTCCCGCGTTTCACGACCATATTGACTTTGACGGGGCCCAAGCCTGCATCCTGCGCGGCGCGGATGCCATTGAGTACATCGGCGACCGGAAAGTCGACGTCATTCATGCTGCGAAAGACGGCGTCATCCAGACCATCAAGACTCACGGTCACCCGACCCAATCCGGCCGCTTTCAGTGCTTTCGCCTTGCGTGCCAGAAGGGCACCATTGGTGGTGAGTGTCAAATCCGGTGAGGCTCCGTCAACGGTGCGCAATCGGGCGAGCTTTTCGATCAGGGTTTCAATGTTCTTACGCAGTAGTGGCTCACCGCCAGTGAGCCGAATTTTTCGTACCCCATGGTTCAGAAACTGTTGCGCAATCCGGGTTATCTCTTCAAATGACAATAGCGATGCATGGGGCAGGTACGGATAATCTTTGTCAAACACTTCCTTGGGCATGCAGTAGCTGCAGCGGAAGTTGCAACGGTCTGTCACGCTGATGCGAAGGTCTCGGACTTGCCGCCCCAGTGTGTCCGCCAAAATACCATTGGGCAAAATGCGGCTGGCCGAACCGGTCGGCAACGTTGAGGCCGGTCTTGCTACCTGCCTGAGGTCAACAATCGGAACAATCTTTGGGCTGAAACGTTCGGTCATAGGATGATTGTCCATAAAAAAGCCCGCTTGCGCGGGCTTGTGATCACGCAGCGACAATCAGGCGCCGTGGATTTTCATCATCAGCGGCACAATAAGCAATGCCACAATGTTGATAATCTTGATCAGCGGGTTGATTGCAGGCCCAGCGGTGTCCTTGTAAGGATCGCCAACGGTGTCGCCGGTAACAGCGGCCTTGTGGGTTTCCGAGCCCTTGCCGCCGTGGTGTCCATCTTCAATGTACTTCTTAGCGTTATCCCACGCACCACCACCGGTACACATGGAGATGGCCACAAAGAGACCGGTCACGATGGTTCCCATCAGCAAACCACCCAACGCTGCGGGTCCAAGCAACAATCCCACCAGAATTGGCGCTGCCACCGGCAACAGACTCGGAATCATCATTTCCTTGATGGCTGCAGTTGTCAGCATGTCGACTGCCGTGTCGTATTCCGGCTTGCCCGTACCATCCATGATGCCCTTGATGTCGCGGAACTGCCTGCGCACTTCAACCACCACGGAACCTGCAGCGCGGCCGACCGCTTCCATCGCCATGGCACCGAACAGATAGGGAATCAGTCCGCCAATAAACAGGCCAATGATCACCATGGGGTTGCTCAGGTCAAAGGTGATGTGGCGGCCGTAGGCTTCGAGCTTGTGGGTATAGTCGGCAAAAAGCACCAGCGCGGCCAGGCCAGCCGAGCCAATGGCATAGCCCTTGGTCACGGCCTTGGTGGTATTGCCCACAGCGTCCAGTGGATCGGTAATATCCCGCACGCTCTTTGGCATTTCTGACATTTCAGCAATGCCCCCGGCATTGTCCGTAATGGGGCCGTAGGCATCCAGTGCAACGACAATTCCGGCCATGCTCAACATCGATGTGGCAGCAATCGCAATGCCGTACAGGCCAGCCAGGGCAAACGCCGTGTAAATGGAAATGCAGACAAAAATGACGGGCCATGCAGTAGAGCGCATCGAAACACCCAGGCCTGCGATGATGTTGGTGCCGTGGCCGGTGGTGGACGCCTGTGCGATGTGTTGCACCGGGCTGTATTGGGTGCCGGTATAGAACTCGGTAATCCAAACCAATGCAGCCGTCAAAATGAGGCCGACGGCGCAGGCACCAAACAGTTTCATCTGCGCACCGGTTCCACCGAGCGCGTTGTCAGCGATCATGGCCTGGGTGACGAAGAAGAAGGCAACCAGGGACAGAGCGCCTGCCACGGCAAGGCCTTTGTAGAGCGCCGGCATGACGTTCTTCATTCCGGGCGATGCCTTCACAAAGAAACAGCCGATGATCGATGCAACAATCGAAACAGCACCGAGGGCCAGCGGATAGACAACGGCGTTCATGCCGCCGCCCGTTACCAGCAACGCACCCAACACCATTGTGGCGATCAGGGTCACAGCGTAAGTTTCAAACAGGTCGGCAGCCATACCTGCGCAATCGCCTACGTTGTCGCCAACGTTGTCAGCAATAACCGCTGGATTGCGTGGATCGTCTTCCGGAATACCGGCCTCAACCTTGCCTACGAGGTCGGCGCCCACGTCCGCCCCCTTGGTGAAAATGCCGCCACCCAAGCGCGCAAAAATCGAAATCAGCGAAGAACCAAATGCAAACCCGATCAACGGATTCAGCAATGTGGCCAAATTCCGGTCGGGCGTCAGGTTGCCGTTACCCACCAGAAACCAGAAGAATCCAGCGACACCCAGCAGACCCAGCCCCACCACCAGCATGCCTGTGGTTGCGCCGCCGCGGAATGCCACGTCAAGCGCCGGCCCAATCCCTTTGGTTGCAGCCTGGGCAGTGCGAACGTTGGCGCGGACGGATACGTTCATGCCAATGAAGCCGCACGCACCGGATAGAACGGCTCCAATTACGAAGCCAACTGCGCTCAGTGAGTCGAGGAATACGGCAATCAGGATTGCCAGTACCAGACCCACCATTGCAATCGTCTTGTATTGGCGTGCCAGATAGGCTGCTGCACCGGTTTGAATCGCCGCAGCGATTTCCTGCATGCGTGCATTTCCTGCATCTTGGGAAAGAATCCAGCTGCGCGCCCAAAAACCGTAACCTACGGCAATGAGCCCACAGACAAGCGCCAGAATCAGCGCCGAGTTGCCTGTCATAAGAATCTCCTGTACTACTGTTGTTTCACGAAGGGATAGGCAACGTCAGCGATGCCCCCACTGCGTTGCTTCCTCGTAGCTCCGGTCCAGCCGGGTGTGGTGGAGTCGATTGGCCAACGCGCGGACTGTAACTTGAAAATTCAGGGTTTTGCCCAGTCGCAAGTGCCGAGTCAGTAAAATGAGGGTAAATACTGACCTAAGACAACAATTTCATTCAGCATAGAGAGACCCCCATGTCACTTGATAACGTAACCCCCGGCAAGAATGCTCCCGATTCCTTCAATGTGATCATCGAAATCCCGATGAATGCCGACCCTGTCAAATACGAAGTGGACAAGGCAACTGGCGCAATCTTTGTCGATCGCTTCATGAGCACGGCAATGCATTACCCGACCAATTACGGGTATGTGCCAAAAACCATTTCAGGTGATGGCGACCCGGTTGATGTGCTGGTCGTTACGCCGGTTCCCCTGATCCCGGGTGTGGTGGTACCCTGCCGCGCCATTGGCATCTTGAAGATGGAGGACGAAGCCGGTCAGGATGGAAAAGTGCTGGCAGTACCCATCAACAAGATACTCTCTCTATATAGCCGCTGGCAGAAGCCCGAAGATTTGCAGCCACTGCGGCTGAAGACCATCGCCCACTTCTTTGAGCACTACAAGGATCTGGAAGACGGCAAGTGGGTCAAGATTCTTGGATGGGAAGGGCCTGAGTCCGCCCGCCAGGAAATCATGGACGGCATAGCGAATTACAACAAGCAAAACGCCTGAGTTGCCGGGATAGCTGATTTCATATCTGCGACAAACCGGTTGGTCCGTTCACCACCGGTTGTTTGACCGGCATGAGGTGATGGCGTGCACTATTGCGCGCCCACCGGGAGTATGATTCTGCGACCAAGCCTGCGGTGCAAGACTGCAGGAGCATTGATGTCCAGGAAAACCTATGCAAACCCCACGCCCCCCATCATTTATTGACGTGAACGATGCGCGTTCTGCGGCCATTCAGGCCGACTCGGGCCAGTATTTGACCTTGCGAGTGGGCGACGAAGACTATGCCATCGACATCATGCAGGTGCAGGAACTTCGCTCGTATGAGGAACCGACAAGAATGGCAAACTCACCGAGCTTCATCAAGGGCGTTGTGAACCTGCGCGGTGTCATTGTCCCCATTGTGGATTTGCGCATGAAGCTCAATGTGGCCACCGCCGAGTACAACGAATTTACGGTGGTCATCATCCTGCGTTTGCACGGTTCCTTGATTGGTGCCGTGGTGGATGCGGTTTCAGATGTTGTGAACATCGATGCCGCTACGATCAAGGAGGCTCCGCAATTTGAATCGGCTATTGATGCGCGCTTTATTCTGGGAATTGCCGAAGTTGGCGGGCGAATGCTGATTGTCATGAACATGGAAACCCTGCTGAGTAATGCCGAGATGGGGATCGTCGCGGCATCCTGACGAGCCAGCCTCGGGGCGTCATGCGGCGCTGCTTTTCTTTTGTGTGGTTTTCCGGCCTGCCTTCACCGTCTTAGCGGTTTTTTTGTTTATGTCCAGTGCGGTTTCGAGATCCACGATCGCATGGTGCGTGTAATCCAGCATCCGCTGCAGCACCGGTACTGAACGCCGGCATGCAATGTAGCCAAAGCCCAGATGGTCGCCATACCCGCTGATTGTGATGTTCAGAGCGAGGTAGTGCGTGGGAATCGATACGGGGTACGCTTCATCAAGCTTGGCACCGTTGAGGTAAAGCGGCTCGCGTGGCCCTGGAACGTTCGAAATCACCAGGTTGAACAAGGGGTGTTTCTCGGCTGAGCCCGTGACCATCCCGGCACCCAGCGGAGAAATCGAGGTAATGCCGTGCGCCAACTTTTGCAGGCGCGGCATTTTTGTCAAGCGCTCCTTGGCCTCAGATGTTGACTTCACAATACGTTCCAGCCGTTTGAGCGGGTCCGCAACGTTGGTTGCCAGACTGGCAAGCAAAAGCGACACCTGATTGCCACCAGCATCGGTTTCACCGTGCAATGACACCGGCACCATGGCCACTAGCGGCTTCTTTGGCAGCTTGCCTTGTGCTAGTAAATACGCACGCAATGCCCCGGCACAAATGGCCAGCGTTACATCATTGACCGTGGCGCCAGTCAGTTTGCCAATTCGCTTGATGCGGGACAATGAATACGACTGGGCCGCAAATCGGCGTGAGCCGGAAATTTCGACGTTGAACGGTGTGGGCGGTGCCTGGAAGGGAAGGGCTGACGCGCCCTCAGCGTACGATGCGCGCACGATGTCCCACAGCCCGCTTCCTATGCCGGGCAGTATGTCCCTGCCGGCGCGCACCGCATTGCCGAGTTGCTCGAGCAGTCCGGCAGATGCCTGCCTGGGGTGTGAAGTAGGGTGTTGCGAGAACGGCAACGCCCACGCAGGCGCTTTATGCTCGGTTTCATCGAGGCACATTGCGGCCGCGGCCATGCGCGCGCCGGTAATACCGTCTGCCAAGGCATGGTGTATCTTGCTGTACGTGGCGAACCGGCCACCCGGTAGGCCCTCGATGACATAGGTTTCCCACAAGGGGCGGTTGCGGTCCAGCAGATTTCCGTGCAGCCGCGACACAAGGCTCAGCAACTCGCGGATGCGCCCGGGTCTGGGCAGTGCCAAATGGCGCAGATGGTAATCCAGCTCGAACTCTTCATCTTCTTCCCAATACCAAAGCCCCATGCGAAGAACGGGTCGCACATTAAAGGGCGCTAGCGCCTTTGGATACTTGCTCCAGGTCGCCAGCAAGTCGCTGACGTAATTCGGTCCAGCCCCCTCAGGTGGCGTATAGATGTTCAGCCCGGCCACATGCATGGGTTGATTGCGGGTCTCCATCCACAAAAATGCGGAATCTGTGGGGCTGAGTGCTTGCATGGGTCTTTCGGGTTGGGCAAGAGTTGTAAGGTGCAAGTCGATTGTGATTCAGCCGTTCGCTGCGCGCAACACGGTTCGGAACCCGACGTGACTGGTGGCCAGATCACTTTCCTGGCCTTGCCGGGCACCCGCGCGGTAGCGCATGCAGTAGTTCGGCGCGCAGAGAAATGATCCGCCCTTGATGACGTGTCGACCACCGGTTCGACCAGGTCGCTGCGCCGCAGGCGTCTGGTCCGGTGGCACATTGTCCTGTGGGTTGTGGTTTTCGGTGTAGGTGTCGGACGTGAGTTCCCACACATTGCCGATCATGTCAAACAAGCCGAAGTTGTTGGCTTTGTAGCAGGCTACCGGCGAGGCGCCAACAAAACCATCGCGAGCCTGGTTCGTTGTGGGGAAACTGCCTTGCCAGGTATTGGCTTCCTCCGGCTGGTTCCTATCGCCCGCGCGCGCCATCTGACCGCCTGAGGCCGCCCACTCCCATTCCTTTTCACTAGGCAAGTCCCGACCCTTCCATCGTGCGTAGGCTTGGGCATCTTCGATGGTTACGGATACGACCGGGTGCGATTCCCGTCCGGCAATGCTCGACTTGGGCCCCGTTGGATGGCGCCAGTTCGCGCCAGGAACATATTGCCACCACTGCCTGACGTCGCCACCTCGCGGCAGTTCCGTTGGGCTGATGAAAACGACGGCCCCAGGTTTGAGCAACTCTGGTGCGAGACCAGCGTGGGCAAGCGGGTCGACTGGTCGTTCGGCCGTGGTCACGTATCCGGTCGCTTCAATAAATTCCTGAAACTGGGCATTGGTCACTTCCGTACGGTCCATCCAGAAGCCTGCGACGCTGGTTTTGCTGATGGGTTGTTCTTCGGGATAGACCGAATCGCCAAACAAAAAACTACCGGCGGGAATCCAGACCATGCCGGGGTAGCTGGCCGATTCTGTAACGTCTGCTTTGAGGCAAGCCAACGGTTCGTTTGCAACCGCAGTGGGCATTGCAGACATGAACCTCCAAACGAAAAAGCCTGCCAACGCCGTGCCCAATAGAAACCCGGCTACCAACAGCGCTTTATTAGACCCGGTGACTTTCATGGTAGCCAATGGTGCGCGTCAGTTGTACCAGTAGACGTACTCGTCCGTTGGCAGGTGCTTCTGATTGAGGGGTTTGTCAATTTCGATGGGCAACTCAATGAACGATGGCCACATTGCAGGGGGCATGGACGCATGGTGGGCGTCCATAACTGCCTTCAGCTGAGCGAGCCGTTGGGGCTGTTCCACCGCTAAATTGTTTCTTTCGGTTGGGTCATTGGCGAGGTCGAAAAGCCATTCTTTCTTGGGTCGCTCGGAGACGATAATTTTCCAGGTCGCATCGCGCATGGCGCGGTAGGGTCCGTCGCGCCAATACAGGAATCGATTGGGTTGCGTAGCCGGATGTTTCCCCAGATACGGCAGCAAATTGACGCCATCAATCGGTCGATCCTCTGGCATGGAACCGCCAGCGGCGGCCACAACGGTTGGCATGATATCGATGTTGGTGATGGGTGCCAGATATTGTGTTCCTGGTGCAATGTGTCCGGGCCATTTGGCAACATACGGTACGCGTAACCCTCCTTCAAACATGGTTAGCTTCCAGCCGCGGTAGGGCTTGTTGACGTCGGGTAAACCGATGTAGCCCGGTGCTCCATTGTCACTGGAGAAAATGACCATGGTGTTTCGGTCCAGCCCTTCGTCCTTAAGTGTCTGCAGCACGCGCCCTACGCTGCGATCAATGGATCGAATCATGGCGCCGTACACACGGCGCCGGTGATCGGGTATGCCGCTCAGAGCGTCGTAATCGGCTTTGCTGGCTTGCAATGGCGTATGTACACCCCAGTGCGCCAGATACAGGAAGAAAGGGCGGTTCCTGTTCTTTTTGATCGCTGCCACCGCTTCGTCGGTGTAGTAGTCCGCCAGATACTTGGCGGGCTCAAACCATTTCCCACCGTTGTAGCTCACACCAAAGCGCATGTTGGGCCACAGGAATTTGTCAATGGGGTCAAAGTCCTGTTTGGAGTTCACAACGTCAGGCGAGTTCTCGGGGAGATGCAGGCCACTCTCCATGAACAGCGTCTCATTAAAGCCCTGGTTGTTGGGGCGCATCTCGGGTGTACTGCCCAGATGCCACTTGCCGATGTGCAGTGTGTGGTAGCCGCGTTCTTTGAGTGCTTCGGCCACACTCACCTCGGCGGACGGCATGCCTAGGTCGTTGAAGTCCTTGGATTGCTCCGCTTTTTTCTTGTCGACGATGACAGGGTGTAGCCGATCGGAGCCTGCATACAAAGTGCCCGCCACGCGTGCCATGGCTCCGGGGGTTGGCGTGAACTCAACGCCAAAGCGCCAGGGGTATCGCCCGGTCATCAATGCAGCGCGTGAAACAGTGCACACGGCAGCTCCTGCATAGCCTTGATCGAACCGCACGCCGTCGCGGGCGATGGAGTCAATATGGGGAGTCGGAACGCCTTCGCCGGCATGCCCGCCCCCATGGGTCGTCACATCGTTGATGCCAAGGTCATCGGCCAAAATGATGATGATGTTGGGAGCTCGCTCGCTAATGGACTTTTCCGCCTTCTGCGGGCCTTCCATCCACGGCACTGGCACATTGGGGCCGCGCGGATGCATGAAGTCCGTGTACCACCCCAGGGAGTATTTGAATAGGTGCAGTCGATTGGTGTACGCCAATGCGACAAGCGCTATCAGCACAGCCACCGTAATCGCTGCTTTTTTGCTGGTCATCATTGCAATCGGCTGTTTTCGCCAATGGTCTGCATCGTTTCTGGTGTGGTCATGTGGTGGCCTGTGCGCTCATGCCATGGCATTCACAATTTGGGTGCCGATGGCGAAAAGCACCAGCGCAACCAGGGTTCGAACCGCGAACAGGCTCAAGATGGGTTTGACCGGGAAGACATGTGTTTTCTCGATTGCTGCCCATTTGTGAATGAACTTGTCCGCCTGGTTCGCTTGCACCGCGAATCTCAGAAAATCTCGACGACTGCGGTAGCGCACCATCGCAACATAGTGCCAGGCATCAGCGCCTTCAGGAACAATAAAGTTTCCTGATCGCCGTGCAATGAAGAGCATCAGATTTCCGTTGCGCAACAGGTCGCCCACGATGGCTTTGCCATAGCGCTTGTCGGCCTCGCGCGGATCATCGCTGTAAGGGTGCCCTGGTGGATAGAGCGCCTTAGGACGGTAACGCACCAGGTTCTGCATGATGAATTCCTTTCCGTCATCGTTGGCCAGAAGCTGACGCACATCTTCTATCGCAGACTTTCCGTGTTCGCTTGTATCGGTGGCCTGCAACTCCCGTAGCCCGGCGCTGATTTCATCGGGCGTCATGGGTTTGCCATTGCCCCCGTACCAAATCAGAAAAGCGACGTAAAGAGCCGCAAGCGGCAGGGCGATGGTCATCCAGGTTGGCAGCATGGTGGGTCTTTTCGCTTAAACCGTTCCGCCAACGGGCGTAAATTGGTCGGTGTTGTTCCTGAGCCATTGAACCGAGCGCGAGTCATCTTGCTGGCGTGGATGGAAATCCGGTGCCATATAGTCGCGCCACAGCTGATAGTTGCCCCGAATCATGCCGTCTCTCGACAGCAGTAACTGATAGCCACTGCGCCAGGTACCCCATTGGAAGAGACTGCCGTCATGCCAGAGATTGCGCACGGTCTGGCGCGTTACATCGGACAGGAAGGTCATGGTGATGTAGCGGAACAACTTGATCCGCCAATCCTCGTTGCCTTTCATGGCCTTGTACAGATCAAACGCGGTGCTCCGGTGCTCGGACTCCTCTGCGCTGTGCCACAACCACAGCGTTTGCAGTCTCGGCTCTGCGCCTTCAAGCGCGGCTGGGTGGCTGAGCATCCAGTCTGCAAAGATCGCAGTCAGGTGCTCCGTGGCAGCGGTGGCTCCTACGTGGACGCGCGCATCGCGGAGTGCATTTTGCTTCATCCGCAGCGCGGCGCGGCGTTCCAGTTCATTGGTGAAACCCTGCTTCTCCAAATGTCCGTTGAACAATCCATGGATACGTCGATGGGTTGCCTCCTGACCGACAAAGCCTTGAATCTCCTTGGTCCACCTTTCACGCTCGGAATCGGGCAGCGTCTTGAGCCCTGTGCGGACTGAGTCGATGAAATATTGCTCCCCAATCGGAAAGCTCATGGAAAGGGCATTGAAAAACGCCGAGCGAAATGCATCACCTCCGTTCCATCGTTGTGCAAACGGGGTCGTGAGATCAATCAGTAACTTGCGCACGGTCAAATCCGTCATGGATGTCTCCAAATGTCATTCACCACAAAATGGTCTCCTCGAACTCATGCATGCAACGCTGCAACCAGGTCTTCTTCGAGCATCCATAGCCGGTCCTGGCCCCAAAGTAGCGGTTTTTCGTTGACCCGAAACGATGGCACACCCCAAATACCGCGCTCCAACATATCCGACCGGTTGTCGTCTGCAACGGTGCGCCACGAATCATCGCCCAAGGCCGTCTTGATCGCCTCTGGACCGAGGCCTGCCCGCATGGCGATTTGTTGTAACCCACTTGTGCTGGATGCGTCTATCCCCTGTGCAAAAACACCCTCCAAAAAGGACTCCAGCAGCGCAGACCCGTTTCCCGAGTGGATCGCGGCGTGCAGCAGGGCGAGCCCGCGTTCCACGGGCTCGCCGACGGGGTCGACCAGGGTGCCGAAATCGAGTCCCAAGCGATCTGCCTCGCGTTTGGTATCACGCAGAATGTACAGGCGCTTGGGCAGAGGTACCGGCAACCCGCGCATCACCATGGGCAGCACAAAACGCAGCCGCAGTTCTGCCCCATAGTGGCTCGCCAGTTCACGAACGCGGCGTGCGGCCAGGTAGGTGTAGGGGCTACGCAGCGAGCAGTAAAAATGGATGACGGGGCGCGGAGATGCCATAGCCCTTACAGGCAGGAATCGCAATTCACGGGGCGGAAAAATGAGCGGTATGGGCGCATCTTCATCGCGATGTTTCACACTCAGCCCTGCCTCAACAAGGCGTTTTTCCAGGTAATGCAGTCTGTCCACACCCCAATACCATTCACCTTCGAAGTACAACATGCCACCCAGGTAGTGACCTAGGCGCCTGCGCAGTGCCGCTCCTTCAGCCAGGGTGCTCACCGACACAGGTAGCCGGGTGACGCCGGTAGCTTCCAGAGGCGGCAGCCGCGGTAGTGCAGACGCCAGGCGGTCCGCATCCCGCAATGACCAGGCTTGCAGCCGCTCCATTTCCGGTGCGGCTGCGGTGTCCGGTGGCGGCACCACATGTGACACAAGGGATATTGCGTAACGCGATTGCAGTGCTGGCAAGCAACGCGCCAGCAGCTGGCTATAGGGGTCATCCGACTGATGAAAATAGTGGACAGTGGGCGTATGGCCAAGAAGCCTACGAAGCACGGAAAAAGCCGAGCGCCGAACTTCTGCAAGATGCGAGCTGGTGATCAGCCGCGTAATGCTGCGATCAATTGATGCTTTGATCAAGGACATAGGCAGTGCACCTCCGTGTCTTCAAGCAACTCAGGAAACCGGTTCAAGCTCGGCTAACCGCTCTTGCACCCAGGCTATGACCGATGGCTCCAGGCACATTTGCACATGTCCAATGCCCTCGAAGATGACTGGAGAAATGCCTTCGAGCACCTGGTCTCTTTGGTTGAAGACGATGTTGTCCTGCGGCGTCAGGCCAATGAACATCAGGGCCCGAATGGCTTCAGTTTCAACAGTTGCCAATTCTTGCAGCCACGCACTGCGCCAGGTCATTTGCTTTCCGTTGGGGGTGGGCGTTCCTCTGGCAATTTTGGTACCTGCGTGGGGTGTGCCCAATGTAATGATCCTGGCGACCCGCTGGGAGCCATGGACTCGCAACCAGGCCCGGATGGCAAGCCCCCCCATGCTGTGACCCACCAGCGCCACCCGCTGCTGTCCGGTGTGGTGGAGCAGTTTGCTAACGGCATGTTCAATGATTGGCGCATATCCATCGATTGAACAAAAGACAGGTTCCAGATTGACGGCAAAAACGTCATGGCCATTTGCCCGCAGGACCGCAACCATGTCATCCCAGATGCGGTGATTGCACAGGTAACCATGAACCAAAACCACCGGTACCCTTTTGCTGGAACCCGTTGCCACAAGAAGCGTGGGTGGTTGCGTGGTCCAGGGCTGGCGGAAGATAAAAACCCGAATTCCCGCCCCGAATTCGCCAAAGAGGGAGCGCCACCAATGGCCAGCCGGCTCGTCACCGTTTCGGGAGACCAGGGCCGAAATGGTGTCCACTGCAAGCATGGTGACAAAGGGAAGCGCAGCGCCACAGCAGAACACGGACCACAACGGCCAATCCAGTGCCCGACTGACGAAATAGCCGATCGTCAAACCCAGGGCAATCTGGGCAAAGATCAGGCGGCGCAAGAGTTTAGCCAACATGGTGTAGTCCTATGCAGGAGTGCAGGTCAGTGTATGGCGTGCAGGTTCGATAACCGCTTTTTCGGCCGCATAGTCGCCGGTCAAAACGCGCATCAGCAGGAAGCCTGTCTTGGACGGTGCAACTACCACCTGTGCACCGGCAGGAATGGGCCGCACTTCTGGACTACCGCCTGGAGAAACGAGCCAGATGTCCACTGGTTTGCCGGCCGATTTCCGATCATTGATGACAAAAAAATTGTCACTGTTGGCTGCGTACAGGGCGATCGACCAGTATGACTTCAGATTCGGGTTGGCAGCAATGCGCACGGGGCCTTTGCTCACGTCAAACACACACACCGAGTACAGCAGGTCCGGGCTCGGCATCACCACCGTGCGTGCTGCTGCCGTTACCGGTGGAGGAAACGCGGCGCGGTTTTGCATATTCATGGACTGCGCCATGGGGCCATGCATCAGTATCTGCATGATCAGACGCGGAGTTGCCCAGACCGCTGCGATGTGCACCAGAATGGCTGTGGACATCAGCGTGAGCACCCGATAAAACCACAATCGCTGGTGATCCGAGAAGCTCTTCATGCGCACCCTCCAAAAGCCTTGATGGTGGGAGGCGCAAGCGACGCTGGCGCCGCCTGCAGGTCGGGCTGCGGGTTGTACAGGCGCAGCGTCAAGATCAGCCCGCGGTTACCGGGTGTTGGTAGCCAGTGCGTTCCCGGTTGTTCCTGACCACCGGTAGTGAAGGCAAAGCGGCCATTGGTGTCAAGGAGCGCAGTGGTGCCGTTCAGGCTGTAGTGCTGGTTGGGAGCATCGAACAGAAACATATCGTCGGCATAGGCTGTGACGCTCCACCACCTGGCCTTTGGGGGCACGCCTTCAACGCGGTAGCTGCAATGGGAGCGCAGGGGATTGCCGGCATCATCATGCGTTGCAATGAAATACATGGTCTCGTCGCGCCCCAGCGCCAGCAAGGCATTGAGCGCAATGGCGGCGCGGGTGTAGAGGTCAGCGTCCGGGCTGCCTGCCAGCAGGTTTCCCTTCCATGCACCTATCTGTACGGTTTGCACCATCCAGGGTGCCTTTTTCAGGACCCACCACGCTGAACCAAGGCCCGCTGCCACCGCACAGCCATACAGGGCCAGTCCCACGCTGACCCGTTGCCATCGGCTGGAGGTGTGCTTTGTCTGCATATTCAGCCCTGTGCCGCGCGCTTGCTGGCTTTTGCCAGCGGTTGCCAATGCAGCAGTCCATACAAAAGCGAAAGTGCAACGCTGTCGATGAGCGGACCCTTGTAGCGTGCGAGATATCGGTAAGCAATGGGGAGCTCAAGAACGTGGGCGGCGATCAGGATCAGGGCCAACTTTTGCAGATACGGCCCCACATCCAATGGAAGATCAACGAAGGGCACGGCGAGCGCAAGCGCGTAGGTTGCGAGGCAAAGTGCTTTGAAAAATCCATTCATGGTGCGGGTCCTTTTGGATGGGGTTGCTGTGCGTGCGCAGGCGTGGATGCAATGAAGTCTGAAATCGTTTGAGCGAGTTCCGGCCCCTTGTCTTCCTGCAAAAAATGTCCTGCACCGCGTGTCGTGCTGTGGGGCTGGTTGCTGGCACCGGGCACCAGCTTCTGAAAAATTTTGTCACCACCGCGTGTAACCGGGTCCCGGCTGCTGAAAAGGGTCAGAAATGGCTTGTGCCATTGTTTGAGAACGTCCCATGCCTGTTCATTGGCAGAGCGCTCCGGGTCGGTTGGCCGGGTCGGCACAAAAGTCGGAAACAAACGCGCCGCCACCGTGTACTTGCTGGATGGAAACGGGGCGTCGTAGGCGGCAATTTCGGCCTCGCTTAACTTCACAGCACAACCAGAATTGACAATCTTGCCAATGGGGAACCATGGACTGAAGCGGGCAAATGCGCGCCACAACTTGAAGGCCCTCGGCGTCACCCCTTGTGCGCCCGTAGGTAGTCCGCCATTGGCCAGAACGATCCGGTCAAAGCGCTCGGGACTGTGGGTCGCCATGCGCAACCCGATCAATGAGCCCCAGTCCTGGCAAAACACTGTAGCATTCTTCACATCCACCGCCTGCATCCAGGCGACCATCCAGGCCACATGATTGGCGTAGGAAAAATCCGACTTTCTTGAGGGCTTGTCCGAACGTCCGAACCCAACGAGGTCGGGTGCGATGACCCGATGTCCGGCTGCCAGCAAGCCCGGAATCATCTTGCGGTAGAGGTAAGACCAGGTCGGCTCGCCGTGCATCAGCAGCACGGGGTCAGCGTCACGCGGACCTTCGTCAATGTAGGCAATGCGCAGCTCTCCGATCTCAACAAATCTTGGGGTGTAGGGAAAGTCGGCGATGTGCGCGAAACGCGCTTCCGGCGTGCGCAGGATGCGCGCTTTGTCGATGACAGGGAGCGATTTCATACGGTTTTACCTTGCAGTAAGCCCTCGTTATTGATCCGGCCCCAAGAAGTTTCAAGCCGCCGCATATTTGACTCTGGGGTCTTGGAAGAAGCTCTGGACGCGCTGGGGTGATTTCTCGAGCATGAACATGTGTTCATTTGCGGCGTCCCTCAA
>JBPOIP010000099.1:0-107949 GCA_052034395.1 Pseudomonadota bacterium | reverse complement strand
GCGGCTGGCCGGGCTGCACGATGCGCTCCATACGGCCCGGCACGGGCAGCAACTGTTCGCAGGCGTGCACGGCCTGCTCCAAGGGCACACCCAGGGCGCGCTGCGCGGCAATCACGCCCAGCAGGTTAGAGACGTTGTAGCTACCGATCACCTGCGTCTGCAACGTCAGGCTGCGCTCCCCTTCGCGCACGCAGAAACGCAGGCCGCCCTCACCCAGCGTGACTTCGGTGGCGCACAGGCGGGCGGCCGTGTGCTGCGAAAGGCTCCACAGGTCAATGCCACGCCCCTGCAAGGCCGCATGCAGGGCGGCACCCTGGGGGTCGTCGATGTTGATGGCAGCGGCACGCAGGCCAGGCCAGTCGAACAGCGCGGCCTTGGCCTGCCAGTAGGCCTCCATGCTGGCGTGATAGTCCAGGTGGTCTTGCGTGAAGTTGGTGAACACCGCCACGGGAATGCGCGTGCCCACCAGCCGGTGCTCAGCCAGGCCGATGGAGGAGGCCTCGATGGCGCACGAGCGCGCACCGGCATCGGCAAACTGCCGGAAGGAGCGCTGCAGCAGCACAGGGTCCGGCGTGGTCATGCCCGTGGACTCCAGGCGCCCGGCAAGCCCCACACCCAAAGTACCCACCAGGGCACATGGGCCAAGCGCTGAATGCTCCTGATTCGATAGTGCCTGCGCCAACCACCAGGTGGTGCTGGTCTTGCCGTTGGTGCCCGTGACGGCCACCACCTCCAGCGCCTGGCTGGGCTGGCCGAACCAGGCGGCAGCGATGTCGCCGGTGGCCTGCTTGAGGCGGGGCAGCGCGGCGATGTCGTCGCCCGCAAAGGCGAAGGGCAGCACGCCCTCATGCTCGACCAGGCAGGCCGTGGCGCCGCGCACCAGGGCGTCGCGCACATGGGCACGGCCGTCGGTGGCTGCGCCGGGCCAGGCGATGAAGCCATCCCCCGGCGCGATGCGGCGGCTGTCGGTGTGCAGCGTGCCGGTGACGCGCGCGCGCAGCCACTGCACAGCCTCGTGGAAATCGGTCAGGGTGCGGATCACAGCGGCTCCTCCACCACCTCGGCCACGATCTGCGGCTTGACGTCCATGTCGGGCTGCACGCCCATCATGCGCAGCGTCTGCTGCACCACTTCGCTGAACACGGGTGCTGCCACCGCACCGCCGTAGTACACGCCGTTGCTGGGCTCATCGATCATCACCGCGACGATGATGCGTGGCCGGTCGATGGGGGCCATGCCGGTGAACCAGGCACGGTCCTTGTTGGTGGCGTAGCTCTTGCCCACCTGCTTGCGCGCGGTACCCGACTTGCCGCCCACGGAGTAGCCCAGGGTCTGCGCCTTCTGGCCCGTGCCACCTGGGCCCGCGGCCATCTGCAGCATCTTGCGCACGGCGTCGGCCGTCTTGGGCGAGAACACGGGCACGCCCACGACCGGTTCGCTGCTCTTGAGCATGGTGGCCGGGATGATCTGCCCCTGGTGCGCAAACACGGTGTAGGAACGCGCCATCTGGAACAGGCTGGCCGAGAGACCATAGCCATAGGACATGGTGGCCTGCTCGATGGGGCGCCAGGTCTTGTACGGGCGCAGGCGACCGCTCACCACGCCGGGGAACCCGAGCTGGGGTTTTTGCCCGAAACCGGCGGCCGAGAAGGTTTCCCACATCTCACGCGCGGGCATTTGCATGGCGATCTTGGTGGTGCCCACGTTGCTGGACTTCTGGATCACACCCTCCACGGTGAGTGCGCCGTAGTTGTGCGTGTCCGAAATGGTCGATCCGGTGATGGTCAAGCGCCCTGGCGAGGTGTCGATGACCGTCTGGGGCCGCACGCGCCCGGTCTCCAGTGCCAGCGCAATGGTGAAGGGCTTCATGGTCGAGCCGGGCTCGAAGGTGTCGGTCAGCGCGCGGTTGCGCAGCTGCTCGCCCGAGAGGTTCTGGCGCTTGTCGGGAGCGTAGCTGGGGTAGTTGGCCAGGGCCAGCACCTCGCCCGTCACGGCATCGAGCACCACCACGCTGCCCCCCTTGGCCTTGTGCGCCTGCACCTGGTCGCGCAGCTTCTGGTAGGCGAAGAACTGCACCTTGCTGTCGATGGACAACTGCATGTCGCGCCCATCGACCGGCGGGCTGATCTCTCCCACGCCATCGACCACGCGGCCCAGGCGGTCCTTGATCACGCGGCGCGAGCCCGGCTTGCCGGCCAGCAGGTCATTGAAGGCCAGCTCCATGCCCTCCTGGCCCTTGTCCTCGACGTTGGTGAAGCCCACCACGTGCGTTGCGGCCTCGCCCTCGGGGTACTCGCGCTTGTATTCCTTGCGCAGGTAGATGCCCTTGATGCCCATGCCCACAATCTGCTGGCCCAGGTCCCAGTCGAGCTGGCGCTTGATCCAGACGAAGGTCTTGTCCTCGTCGGCCAGCTTGCCCATCAGGTCCTTGAGCGGCATGCCCATGAGCCGGGCGAGTTCCTTGAGCTTGGCGCGCACCTGGGGATCGTCGTGCGCAACGTCCTCGGGAATGGCCCAAATGCTGGCCGCAGGCACGCTGGAGGCCAGGATGAGACCATTGCGATCCAGGATGCGCCCCCGGTTGGCGGGCAGCTCCAGCGTCCGCGCAAAGCGCACCTCGCCCTGGCGCTGGAAGAATTCGTTGCCCACCACCTGCACGTAGGCCGCGCGCAGGCCCAGGCCCACAAAGCCCAGGGCGATCATGCCCACGATGAACTTGCTGCGCCAGACCGGCGTCTTGCTGGCCAGCAGCGGGCTGGTGGCGTACAACACACTGCGGCTCATCGCTGCACCTCGGATGCGGCCGGTGTGGGCAGGGGATTCACCACGTACTGCGTGATGGCCGGCGTGGCCGTGCGCATCTGCAGGCGCGCACGCGCAAGCTGCTCCACCCGCAGCGGCGTGGCCTGGGCGCGCTTTTCCACCTGCAGACGCTGCTGCTCGGTTTCCAGGCGCCGCGCCTCGGCGTTGGCGCGGTCCAGCTCGGTGTAAAGCTGGCGCGATGCGTACTGCGTGTGCACCAGGTACAGCGCACTGGCAATCACCGCAAGCAGCAGGGCGATGTTCAGGCGCGTCATGCCGGCACCTCGGTACGCTCGGCCACGCGCATCACGGCGCTGCGCGCGCGTGGGTTGGCCGCCACCTCGGCGGCACCGGGCTTGATGCGCGCCAGCGCCTTGAGCCGCATGGGTTGCGGCGCGGCAAAGGGGGCACGGCGGTCGTACACCTCCTTGGAGTGCTGCGCGATGAACTGCTTGACGATGCGGTCCTCCAGCGAGTGGAAGCTGATGACCACCAGCCGCCCGCCAGGCCGCAGCACCGACAGGCTGGCCTCTAGCGCCTGTTGCAACTCTTCAAGCTCGGCGTTGATGAAAATCCGAAGAGCTTGAAATGTGCGCGTTGCAGGGTTCTGGCCCGGCTCGCGGGTTTTGACCGCGCCAGCCACGAGGTCGGCCAGTTCTGCGGTGGATGCAACAGGACCCCGTTCCTGCCGCCGAGCAACAATCGCCTTTGCAATGGGGCCAGCAAACCGTTCTTCACCATATTCACGTATCACCTCCGCGATTTGATTGGTTTCAGCCGTCTCCAGCCACTGAGCCACACTCTCGCCCCGCGTGGTATCCATGCGCATGTCCAGCGGTCCGTCAAAGCGGAAACTAAACCCGCGCGCCGGGTTATCTATCTGGGGAGAGCTCACCCCCAAATCCATCAGAACGCCGGCAATGCTGCTGCCAGGCAACTCCGCCAGATGCGAAAAGCCTTCATGCCGTATGGAGAATCGCTCGTCCGCAATGGCATTGCCCTGTGCAACAGCCTCGGGATCGCGGTCAAAGGCAATCAGCCGTCCGACCGGAGACAGACGCGACAAAATCAGCCGTGCGTGCCCCCCACGCCCAAACGTTGCATCAACGTAGGTGCCATCTGCCGCAACCGAGCCAGGATCACCGTCGTAGTTGAACAGCGCATCCACTGCCTCGTTCAACAATACGGTGGCATGAGTCCAGGAAGTTTCCAACGGATAGCCTTAGAAGGAAAAGTCCTTGAAGACGTCAGGCATGTCGCTTTGCATGGCTCTGGCTTCCTGGGCGTCATAGGTAGGTTTGTCCCACAACTCAAAATGGTTGCCCATTCCCAGAAGCATGGTGTCTCGGGTAATGCCGGCGGCGGCACGCAGTTCAGGAGAAACCAGAATCCGGCCAGTAGAGTCCATCTCGACATCCATGGCATTTCCCAAGAAGATCCGCTTCCACCATTGGGCAGACATGGGAAGCTCCGCGATTCGATCCCGGAACTTTTCCCATTCGGGACGGGGAAACACCATGAGACAACCGTGCGGGTGCTTTGTGATGGTCAACAGACCCGCTGCCGTCGCGCTCAGAACGTCACGATGCCGCGTCGGCACGGATAACCGACCCTTTGCATCCAGACTAAGCGATGAAGCCCCTTGAAACACCACAATCCACCTTTTTTGCACGAACAGGCGAAAAGCAAGTCAGAAAGACACTTTTCACCACTAAATTGCACTTTTTTGCACTGTAGCAGCAAAAGGCAAACTTGCAAGTGGGCTTGCGAGAAATTTTTCCAATGAAATCAAGGACTTAGAATCGATTTTGAAGCCAATACGCAGGCAAAATCCGTTCTAAATTAAGGACTTAGCGTCTTTAGTGAAAGTAACGCTTCAAAGTCTTGCAACAACCCCGCACACAGTTGACACGCACGATTTCACCAATCATGTGTCACAAGATGTAACGGGAGAGATCTTCGTTCTGGCTGAGCTCCCCGAGGCGTGAATCAACGTACTCCGCATGGATGCACACAGTTTGCCCAGCCAGGGACGCAGCATCAAAGCTCACGTCATCCAGCAGGCGCTCCATCACCGTTGCAAGACGGCGCGCACCAATATTCTCGGTGCGCTCGTTGACGTCAAACGCGATTTGTGCCAGGCGCGTAATGCCCTCGTCGGTAAAGTCCAGCGTCACATTTTCAGTCGCCAGCAGAGCCTGGTATTGCTTGACCAGCGATGCGTGTGTCTGCATCAAAATGGCTTCGAAGTCCTTGACCGAGAGGGACTGCAGCTCCACACGGATAGGAAAACGCCCCTGCAACTCAGGAATGAGATCACTGGGCTTGCTCAAATGAAAGGCGCCTGATGCCACGAACAGGATGTGATCGGTCCTTACCACGCCATACTTGGTGGACACGGTGGTACCTTCGACCAGGGGCAAAAGATCGCGCTGAACTCCCTGGCGCGAAACCTCGGCACCGCTGCCTTCACTGCGTGATGTCACCTTGTCGATCTCATCAATAAACACGATGCCGTTTTGCTCCAGCATGTGAATCGCCTGCGTCTTGATGTCGTCTTCATTGACCAGCTTGGCGGCCTCTTCATCCACCAGCAGTTTCTGGGCCTCTGATATCTTCAGCTTGCGCATCTGGCGCTTGCCTTGCCCCAGTTGGCCGAACATGCCACGCAATTGCTCGGTCATTTCCTCCATTCCCGGTGGCCCCATCACTTCGAGTTGCGCGGTGACCTGTGCGACTTCAATTTCGATCTCGCGGTCAGCCAACTGACCTTCACGCAATTTCTTGCGAAAAGTCTGGCGTGCCGTGCTTTGTGGCTGATCTTCGGAACCGACTACGGCGAACTCACCACGCGCCGGCGGAATCAGGATGTCGAGAATGCGGTCTTCGGCAGCGTCCTGCGCCCGCGTACGCACCTTGCGCTTTTCGGCTTCGCGGGTTTGCTTGACGGCGATGTCCGCGAGATCGCGGATGATGGAGTCAACATCCTTGCCAACATAGCCTACTTCCGTGAACTTGGTGGCTTCAACCTTGATAAAGGGTGCATCAGCCAGACGGGCCAGACGTCGGGCAATTTCGGTCTTGCCAACTCCGGTGGGGCCAATCATCAGAATATTCTTGGGCGTGATTTCACCCCGGAGGTCACCTTCCACCTGTTGACGGCGCCAACGATTGCGCAATGCAATGGCAACCGCGCGCTTGGCCTGCGCTTGACCCACGATGTGCTTGTCCAGTTCGGAAACAATTTCTTGAGGATTCATCTCACAACGTCTCAATCGTGTGTTGCATATTGGTGTAAATGCACAGTTCGCCAGCTATCTCAAGTGAGCGCTTGACGATGTCGGCTGCCGAGAGTTCTGTATGGTTCAACAGAGCAACGGCAGCGGCTTGCGCATAGGCGCCGCCGGACCCAATGGTCACAATCCCGTTCTCAGGCTCCAGTACATCACCGTTGCCGGTGATGATCAGGGAAGTGTCCTTGTCTGCAACCGCCAGCATGGCCTCCAATCGGCGCAGGACGCGGTCGGTTCGCCAATCCTTGGTCAGTTCGATGGCCGCGCGTGCCAAATGCCCCTGGTGCTTTTCCAGTTTGGCTTCAAAACGTTCAAAAAGGGTAAACGCATCTGCGGTTGCACCGGCAAACCCCGCCAGTACCTTCCCGTGATGAAGCTTGCGCACTTTGCGTGCCGTTCCCTTGACAATGATGTTACCCAAGGTAACCTGGCCATCGCCGCCGATGGCAACCGAGTAGCCTTGGGGCGTCTTGCGCCGCACGCTGATGATAGTAGTACCGTGATAGGGTTCCATGGTCGTGACAGGTAGGGGGTGAAGTCCCCAAAACAGGGGTCAGATCGCACGCGGAACGACGCGTGCATGCTCATTGATGCCGATGACATTGAAAAACGCTGCAACCAGGCGCTGCACATCGCGAAACTGCACTTGTGATCCCTCTGCCTGACGCGTGGCGACCCAGTTCAGAATGCTGCCAGCCGCAGAAAAATCCACACGAATCAAATTCTCGCAGGAGACGAGAATGACGCCCGCCTGACTGCCCTGCCCCTCGTACCCGGACAAAGCGTGGGTCGCATCGCCCAGTACGTTTCCTTGCAACTCCAGACGGACAGCCGAAAGCCCGTCCGAATCCTGCGCAGAACCGGGCGTCTGAAGTTCCTGCGACGGCAACCCGTCAATCGGAATTGCGGCTGTTGCCACAGTCTTCAGATCCTCGATATTCGCATACTGGCACCGTGCCTCCTGCCACGCGGGCGGAGACACCTCATACGTGACGCAATAGTCCAAAGCCGCCAGTTCAAATTCATCCAGCATCTGCAATGTGCGCAATACATTGAGCCGTACGGACCACCAGTCGGAAGGGACATCCTGGTTACTGGAAGGCGTCATGGCCTGCAGGGTATCCACCAGCTTTTGCGCGCCGCTGAAGCGCAGAGCCACCGGCTCGCTGCAAAGACTACTGAACAAGCCACCCATCAGCGGCATGGCGTCGTCGGAAATTCGGACCAAACGGGACCAATCCATATGCCAGGGAGTCGGGTTTGAGGCCATGGCATCCCGGAGTTCTTCCATCGACTGCGCTACCAACTCGGCCGGACTGCTCCAGATCGCACCGACTGCGTGATCCGAACCCTCTGCTTGCGTATCCGGTGCGGATGCCACAGCAGGCTGCGGCGAAAGCTCCGGTGCAGGCTCTTCGCCGATGGCTTGCCAATGTGGGACAACTGACTCAAAGCAGTGTGCAAACTCCGATGTCGCGCTGTCAAAACCTGCCTTGTTGCGGGTTGCCCGATACAAATCAAGTAAAGCAGCAGCCCATGCATTTGCCGACCCGGGCGCCTCTGTGCTGCTGCGCAAGGCACTCAGCAAGCCCTTTTCAGCACCCTCATCATCGCCATTGGCGAAGCGGATTGCCGCTTCCTCCAACTCGGGGTCCGTGGCCATGTCCTCAACATCGATAGCGAACATGTTGGAAGTTGAAAAGCCCCCGTCAGTGTCCTGCCCATGTGCTCCATCTCCCGCATTGGGCCGCTTGCGCAGTGCGGATCGTCGCGACGACAACGCGCGCCGCGAGGGAACGGAATCCATGCCATCACCCATTTGAGTGGACACAAACTCGGATGCATTCGGCTGCACAGATTCCGTGCGGGAATCAAACGCTGCTGTCGTACTGAACTGCTCCGTGACGCTGAGCGGTTCCGGCAACACGGGCGCCTTTGGCTTGTCCGGTTCTGCTTTGGGCGCAACCGGGCTCGCCACCGGAAAACTCACCCCCTGCGCAATCGATGCATCCTGCTTGCCCTTCCACCACTGCTTGGACATCTGGGCTTCAATCTCATCGATCTTCTTCAAAGTCACGGCCCGACCGTCCGGATCGGTCAGCAAACTGGACTGAAATACGGATGGCCTGCCCAGACCCGCCACGGCGGTGACGCCCCGGCTGCGCAACTTGCGCAACTGATCGAACTCGCGCTTGCGAACGAAGTCGTTCTGCCGCTTGCGCTCAATCATGGCTTTGAGACCCTGCTTGTCGTAGCCAGTATCCTGCTCAACCTGCGGACGATCCAATTCGGACCAGTCCTTTGTCGGATTGCGCACAAACAATGCCATCTTGGACAGCAGTCCGGGTCGATCGGTCTTCGTAGCCATGCGCTCAGTTTACCGGGGGTTCAGGGGAATCAGAGCCGCTAATTCAGTCACCAAACATCTTCTGCTTGAGTTCGCGACGCTGCTGTGCCTCCAATGACAGCGTAGCCGTTGGGCGCGCCAGGAGGCGCCCGACGCCAATGGGCTCACCGGTTTCGTCGCAGTAACCATAATCGCCAGCATCAATGCGGACAATGGACTGCTCAATCTTCTTGAGCAGTTTGCGCTCACGGTCGCGGGTACGCAATTCCAGCGCGTGCTCCTCTTCGATGGTGGCACGGTCAGCGGGGTCCGGAACGACGGAAGTGTCTTCGCGCAGGTGCTCCGTGGTTTCCCCGGCACTATTGAGAATATCCAGCTTGAGCTTCATCAACCGTGCACGGAACGCCGCCATCTGGACGCTGTTCATGTATTCCGCATCGGGCATTGCCATGAGCTCAGCATCGGTCAGTTCGCCGGCTGGCGTTGTTTTCCAGTTGTTGGCCAGCTTGGCATCTTTCTTGATGGAAGACGGCAGAACAGGAACAATCAGCGGCACAGGTGTCGACTGCGTGTAACTGGCCTTCGCGGCAGTTGATGCAACGGTTTGCGCAATGGAGGGAACCGTCAATTGTGCAAGCCTGGACGATGGACGCCCCGCCTTTGCCGGAGCTGGAGAAACAGGTGCTGGAGCAGCTTTTTCGGCCACGGGAGCCGATGTAGCGGGGGTCTTTGTTTTTGTGATGAGTTCGGGCTTGACTGACGTTTTTGAAACAGGCATGGGAGCGGGGCTAACGGGAGCCCGGGGGGTTGAAATTGGTTTGGAAACAGGCTTGGCGACCGACTTGGCCACTACAACGTCCCGCTTGGCAGTCGCGGGGGTGACCGCCTTTTTGGCAGGCACAACCGGCTTGGCGAGCGCCTTCGGTGCGGATTTGACCCCGGGCTTGACCGTGGTTTTGGCAGGCGTCTTGGCAACCGCTTTGGGCGCCGCTTTGGGTGCTGGTTTTTGAACTGCTTTTGGTGCTGCTTTAGCCGGCAACTTGGTGGCAGGCGCAACCGGCTTGCCCTTGGGCTTGGATGCCGCCGGTGGAATTTTCTTGCCGGCGATGGCTTTGCTGTCTTTTGCGGATTTAGCGGTCACTTGTTGTCTCCTGGCAGTTGGCTCCTGCACATGGTCGGTTGGGCCAGATCCCCCGCTTTGGCCTTTGTCAGGCTTCTTTGCCGCAGGTTCTTCGGCGCGCGAGTGTACAGGCTTCCCCATCGGAAAACCCATCAGTTGCAAAATCGAGACAATCATTTGGCTTTCAATCCGAAAAAATCATTTCAAAAACAGTCACAGCACCTTGACCACCGGATGCCACACGAAAAAAGCTCACACCAGTGACTGCTCCATGCCCTGTAGCAAGATGTCCTTCGGCAGATCAATGCCAATAAAGACCATTTTGCTACCCCGTGCTTCGCCTTCGCCCCATTGTGGACCCAAGTCGCTACCCATCAACTGATGCACACCCTGAAAAATCACTTTCCGGTCGGTGCCCTTCATATACAGGACCCCTTTGTAGCGCAACATGCGCGGACCGTAGATATTCACGATGGCGCCCAGAAAGTCTTCCAGTTTGGCGGGGTCAAACGCCCGGTCTGACTTGAAGACGAAACTTTTCACATCGTCATCATGGTGGTGATGGTGTCCTGCGCCATGCGCGTGCGATGGGTGGTCGCAGGCTTCACCTGGTGCGTGGTCATGGCCTTCGTGATCGCCATGGTTGTCTTCCTTCAGGAAGTCGGGGTCAATGTCGAGCTTGGCATTCAGGTTGAAGCCACGCAGATCAAAGACTTCTGAAAGCGCCACTTCACCAAAATGCACGGCCTTCTGCGGTGCCCGTGGATTCATGTGCTTGAGACGATGCATCAGCGCATCCGCTTCTTCCATGGACACCAGATCCGTCTTGCTGATAAAGATTTGATCCGCAAAACCCACCTGGCGACGCGCCTCCTGGCGATCATTGAGTTGTTGCGCCGCATGCTTGGCGTCCACCAAAGTCAATATGGAGTCCAGCAAATACGACTCGGCGATCTCGTCGTCCATAAAAAAGGTCTGGGCGACCGGGCCGGGGTCAGCCACACCGGTGGTCTCAATCACCACGCGGTCGAAATCAAGCAAGCCCTTGCGCTTCTTGGCTGCCAGCATTTGCAGTGTGTTGCGCAGGTCTTCCCGGATAGTGCAGCAGATGCATCCATTGCTCATCTGGATGATCTGCTCGTTGGTATCACTGACCAGAATGTCGCTGTCGATGTTTTCCTCGCCGAACTCGTTCTCGATGACGGCAATCTTCTGGCCATGCGCTTCGGCCAACACGCGCTTCAAGAGCGTAGTTTTGCCCGACCCCAGAAAGCCGGTCAGGATGGTGGCAGGAATCAAACTCATGGGGCAATCCAAAATTCAGCAGGTGGGGAGTGTACTGGTCATTTCAAGTTCACGGCCTTACAGAGCTCAGGCAGTGGCGTTGACCAGTACACGCAACATGCCGAAACCCCACACCGTACTTTGGCAGCGCCAGGCAAGGAAAAGCAGGATTCCTCAGTCAGTCTTTTCTTTGGCTGCAGAAAAGCGGATACTGATGACTTGTTCAGCAACGGATGCATTGCGCACTCCAGTTGAATATTGACGATTTGCCAATTTTTTGGGTTCAGGTTGAACCAGTTGCTGCACAAGCCCCGTTGACACCGGGCGGGCCACGCATTGCGTTGCCTTTGGGTGTTTGGCTATATTGCTTGAGGTGCAATCATGTGCGTTTTGGCAAGACGTTTTTTGAGGGCCTTGTTCTTCATTTTGTGCAGTGGTGTGCTGTTCAGCGCTTGGGCTGCTGTCGAGTGGGTAGACATGGGCCCAATTAGCGGGTCAGTCCAGGGGAATGTGTGGTCCAAGGTGGTCGACGAGGTGGGCAACACCCAAGGCCGGGCTGAGACCTGGACGCTCAACCCAGGTGTACCGTCCAAAGTCGTCGTGACTTTGCGTGCGCCCGACCCCCGCAATCTTGAGTTGCGTATCAATCTGCGACATATAGACGGCGATACCGGCTTTCTTCGGTTACCCGAGCCAGGAAAAGAAATTCCAGGCGGGTATCAGCAGGTCATCAAGAAGGTGATTCCTGGTGCGAAGCCGTCACGCGATGCCAGCGCACTACCCTCCCTCAGTGTCATGCCGACCTCGACCTCGACCAACCAGCGCTATCAACTCACGGTCGAGATCGTCCCACTGGACGGATCGCCGCCCACCACGACCGCACCGTCAGGCGGTGGCATCGATGGGCTTGCTGCACCGATGGAAGGGCAATGGACGCATACCGACCGAAACGGCAAGACCGAGACCTTTGAGTTCGTCCGCTCTGGCAACAGTTGGTTGGTGATCATTCGCGATAGTACCGGTGTGTTGCACCGCCAAAAGCCGGTTCGCCGGGATGGCCAATGGCTTGAAATCGATCCCGATTCAATCAATGGCCGCGGCAACCGTCTGCGGCTTCTGCCAGATGGTCGTCTTGAGTGGGATGTGTATATTCTTTCTAACCGAGCGCCCTATTGGACCGGTCAGTACGTCCGCACGGCCGGGTCAGCTCCGCCGGTGACTGTTAGCCAACCCGCTCCTGTCGCGCCCGTGCATCCGCCCTCTGAAGGCATTGGAATTTTGGATTTGTCGGGCATTTGGCAACACGGCAAGAATGGCGAACATTGGACGATCTCGCGCCAACCAGACGGTCGATATCTCGCGGTTGAAAAAGGATACGGCAATGCACGTGGCACCCTCACCGTTGTACAGGGCGGGCGGTTTCGCATTGATCACACCTACACCAACAGTCAGGGGCAATGTGTTGGCCGTTACGAACTGACCATCGACCCAGATGGAAAGAGGGCTTCCGGCACTTGGCACGATAGCTGCCTGAACCGGTCTGGCACGATGATCATGAAACGGGTGTCGTCAATCCCGTCAGGGTTTGGTGACCAGGGGACCCCTGAGCCCCGAGGCTTTCCCGGGATTTGGACCCGCACCGAAAGCGGTCGGGTGGTGGACAAGATCACCATAACACCGCAGGGTGCAGAGTTTGAATTGACGTTTCAAGAAAGCGAAAACGGTCCCGTGGTGTCGCGCGGTATGGCACGCCTGGAGAATGGCTGGCTGATTGCAGACTCTTGGCAACTGGCGCGCAATAAGCAGCGCGTTGTAAAAATGCGTTTGAACGGCACCAGCAGCCTGCTCTACGATTCGCGCAATCCTGATGGCAGCGCCCCATGGACGGGGGAGTTTCAGCGTCGCTAAGCTACCCCGTGGTCGCCAAGGGCTTGCCTTTTCATCACCACCAGCCCCTTGAGGTACTCGCCCTCGGGGAACGCAATGGTCATCGGGTGGTCTGGGGCCCCGCCCATGCGCTCGGTGATAAAGCCGTCCACGCCCGCATCGGAGCCTGCGCCCGCCACAATCTTGTGGAACAGGTCGGCACTGATGCCGCCCGAGCAGGAGTAGGTGAAAAGCACGCCACCGGGCTCCAGCAACTTGAGCGCGAGGCGGTTGATGTCCTTGTAGGCCCGCGCCGCACGCTCGGCATGCGCCACGGTGGGCGCGAACTTGGGTGGGTCGAGCACGATGGCGTCAAACGTGCGGCCTTGGTCCAGAAACTGACGCAGCGAGGCATTGACATCGGCATCCAGAAACGTGGCTTGACTTGCATCAAGGTCGTTGAGCGCCACGTTGGCCTTTGCCTGATCAAGGGCCGGGCCGGACGAATCGATGGAAGTGACATGGCCGCCTGTGTGACCACCCGCACGCAGGCCAGCCAAAGCCGCTACGGTAAAACCGCCGGTGTAGCAGAAACAGTTGAGAACCCGCTGGAACCCCAGGCGTGTGCAATAGTCGGCAAACTTCTTGCGGCTGTCGCGCTGGTCCAGGTAAAAGCCGGTCTTATGTCCGTCTGCGATGCTCAGGCCCAGCTTCCAATCGTGTTCCAGCAGCACCAGATCTGTCGGCGTGCTGGCGTCACCTCCGCGCAGCCAGCCGGTGGCCTCCGGCAAGCCTTCCAGCGCACGGCTGCTGGCGTCGGAGCGCTCATAAAGCCTGGTCAGACCGGTAGCCGCGAGGAGCGCATCGGAAATGACCGCCTTCCAGCGCTCAACGCCTGCCGAGGTGAACTGCGCCACCAGCGTCTCGCCATAGCGGTCCACGATCAAACCTGGCAGGCCGTCAGACTCTCCGTGGACCAGGCGCATGCTATCACTTTTGATGTCAAATCGGCCCCGGGCCCTTACTGAATTTGCGATTGTTGCTATGAAAAAAGAAGCATCGATGCGCTGCTTTTCATCAAAACTCCAGACCCGCGCCCGAATTTTGGACGCCGGGCTGAAGGCGGCCCAGCCCAGAAACGCCCCGTCAGCCGCTTCAACCCGCACGGTCTCACCACTGTCGGCGCTGCCCCTTGCAATGGCCGACTCAAATATCCAGGGATGGTGGCGTTTGAGGGAACGCTCTTTGCCTTCGCGCAGTTTGACAGTCTTCATGGGGGCTATTGTCGCTTGCAGTCCATTTCATGAAACATTGCCCACAGGGGCACAGCGTGTTGTACAGTTGTTTTTTTAATCAGAGAGATAAGTCATGGCAAAAAAGGGGCAAGAATCTGCGGTGGTGTTTGGTACCGAAGACATTCTGACCAGCCTGTGCAACTCGGTCACGCGGGTGCTGAACGTTGCGACCCAGAGCCAAATTCACTACTCCGGCATGGTTCAGCGCATCACAAAAACCTGCCTCAAGCCGGATATCGGCTGCTTTGTGCTGTTTGATGGCGGATTCTCAGGGCTGGTGGTCCTGAATTTTTCGGCTGATACGGCCATGGAACTGTACGAGAGCTACATGCTCAATATGGGCATGCCCAAAAGCGAGCTGGCACGCGCCCATACCTCCGACGAGGTGGCCAACATCCTGGGCGAACTGATGAACCAGATCGTGGGTGACTTCACCGGCAAGGTGCGCAGGGAATTGCAAACCTATATCACACAGAACCAGCCCAAAATGCTCGTCCTCAACAAGCAGGTGGTACTGAGTGTCGACACCCATCTGGACAAACCCGAAGCCCGGCGCGTGACGTTTTATACGGGGCGAAACAACATCTTTTACCTGGAGTTGGCGATTGACCGCACGGAATTCATCAAACTCCATGACTTTGATGCCAACGAAGTCACCAATCCGGATGAAGTGATTGCCCAGACCCACGCGCAGCTACAGGCGGGTGGTGAGGCCACCCCAGCGGTTGCCGAAGCCGTTAACCACGATGACCTCCTGAAATCCCTGGGCATGTAGCGGCAAGGTCTGTTCGTTTTTCCGGCCTATTTTTTGCCCCGCAAGCGCGCGCGCGGATGCGCCGCGTCGTAGGTTTTGGCCAGGTGCTGGAAATCCAGGCGGGTATAAACCTGTGTGGTGCTGATGTTGGCATGGCCCAGCAACTCCTGCACAGCGCGCAGATCGCCGCTTGACTGCAGCAGGTGGCTGGCAAACGAATGGCGCAACATATGCGGATGCACCGGCGTGGACAGCCCGGCCTGCAGGCTGCGCGTGCGCAACCGTGCCCACACCGACTGCGCGGTGAGCCTTGTACCGTTTCGCCCAATGAACATCGCTGCGCTGACCGGTTTGCCAGCAGATGCTTCGCCTGACACACCCGCGGCACCATTGCTTTCCGCAAATGCGCTGCGCGCCAGCAGCCAGGCTTCGAGTGCCGCAATGGCGTGGCGCCCCACCGGCACCGCGCGCCACTTGCCGCCCTTGCCACACACATGCGCCTGCGCCGAGGGCAGGTCAATCCAGCCCTGACCCGCCGCATTGCCGGCCGCACTGGCCTGGGCATCCAGCCCGATCAGTTCTCCCACCCGCAGCCCGCTGGAATACAGCAGTTCCACCATGGCGCAATCACGCAATTCCAGAAAAGCCGCTTCGGCTTGTGCCTGCGGCGACAGATTGTTGGACGAAATCAGGTCGTGGCCCGCACCAACAGGCCCCAAAGCGCTATCTTTTTTGAAAGCAGCCAATTGCACGGCGTCATCCACACCCAGTGCTTTTGGCAGGGGCTTGGGTGCCTTGGGGGCCCGCACGTTCTGCACCGGATTGACGGCAATCAGCCCTTGACGACCCAACCAGGCATAAAAACCGCGCCAGCCCGACAGGATGAGCGCAATGCCCCGCCCGCTACGCCCACCACTGTGCATGTGCGCCACCCAGCGACGGATATGCGCGTTGCGAACATCGGTGAGAGGCACTGAGACTGCAGCGGCGTAGTCGCGCAGCTTGATCAGGTCCAGCGCGTACAGCTCTACCGTGCGCGCGGCCAACCGCTTCTCGACGCGAACATATTCAAGGTAGCGTTCAACCAGGAGTTCGGGTGGCAGAGGGTTTTGCGTAGGTAAAGGGGGAGCCCGCTCAGCGGGCGGAGGACACGGAGCAAAATCCTCTGCCACCCGGACTCCTAGTGCTACGCCCGGGGCCACGCCTTACTTCAGACGCGAAGTTGCCGCGCTGACCAGTTCGCCGATCCGTGCCAAAAAGTCGGTTCCCATACCACTGTGGAAGCGGTGTGGGTCGGGCGATGCCAGCACCAGCAGGCCAAACGCCGGCGTGACACCGCCTGCTGAACTATTGCGCAGTGGAATGAGCGCCAGTGAGGTAACCGCAGCAGGATCTTCCAGCCAGCCGACCGCTTCAAACCCGGTATTCAGGCCACAAAAGGGTTCCGTCAACGAAGTGGCAAAAACCCGTGCGTCCTCGCTGACCTCGGAAGTCGCCGCCAGCCCCGCGTACTCGGGAGCCATCCCCCAAAGCCGCAGGCCCACTTGCGGGACGGTGAATTGCGACTGGATGTCCTGTGCAATCGATGCCGGCAGGGCATGCAGGTCGCTGACCATCAGCAGGCTGCGCGCCCAGCGCAAAATCCGGTCGGACAGCATGACGTTTTCGCTGCCATGGCGAATCATTTCCATGATGCGCTGCTCCAGCGACTTGATTTTTTCGCGCAGCAGTTCGGCCTGCCGCTCCTGCAACCCAACCGCCCGGTTGCTGTGCGGGCTGGTCAGCTGTACGGTTGCCAGCAACTCGGCATTGCGCACAAAAAAGTCAGGCGTGTTGGCCAGGTAGTTGGCAATGTCGTCTTCGGTAATGGGGTTGCTCAATGGATGGTTCATAACATGTCCGGAAGTTCAATTTCACCCTGGAATACGGTGGTGGCGGGGCCTGTCATCAGCACGGGAGCGGCATCACCGGCCCAGGCAATGGTAAGCGTACCACCGCGGGTCTGTACGGCAACACTGCCATCCAGCAATCCCATGCGGATACCAGCCACCACAGCCGCGCACGCGCCCGACCCACACGCGAGCGTCTCGCCCACGCCGCGCTCGTAGACGCGCAGGCCGATGTGACTGCGGTCCAGCACCTGCATGAAACCCACGTTGACACCCTGGGGAAAGCGCGGGCTGGCCTGCACCTGCGGGCCTTGCAGCAGAACCGGGTGTGTGTCGACGTCAGCCACCTGCAGAACGGCGTGGGGGTTGCCCATGGAAACTGGGGCGACCCATACCGACGCTTCAAAATCAGGAGCTGCATGACCAGTATCCACGAGGTCCAAAGGCCAATTTCCCCATGAACCCTGTGACTGGTAGGTCAAACCGGCGGCGTCAAACGGAATCTGCTCCAGCGCAAACACCGGCGCGCCCATGTTCACGGTCACGCGCCCATCTGGCGTCAGGCGCGGTTCGATCACGCCCTTTTGCGTTTTGACGCGAATCACGTCCTTGTCCGTCAGCCCGCGGTCATGCACAAAGCGGGCAAAACAGCGCGCACCATTGCCGCACTGCTCAACTTCGGCGCCATCGGCGTTGTGGATCACATATTCGAAGTCAATGCCCTCGGCCGGCGACGGCCGCACGGTCAATATCTGGTCAGCTCCCACGCCGAAGTGGCGGTCGCCCAGAAAGCGGTAGTGGGCGGTGGTCAGCCCCAGCTGGCCACGCGTCTCATCCAGCACGACAAAGTCGTTGCCGGCGCCCTGCATTTTTGTGAACGGGATTCGCATGGCGTGAATTATCGGGCCATGGTGGCGCTACTTTGACCCATGTTGCAAAATGCCCGCATGGTACGACCCAATCAACGACTGCATCCGCACACCCACCACGCCGAGTCCGGGACGGCGCACTCCCCCGTACAGCGCACCGGCGTGCTGGCCGGCATCGCCACCCATTTCCTTCAGCACGACATGGCGTTTGGTGAACTGGCCCTGGTCTGCCCCAGTGGTCTCGAGCCCCACCACGCACTGGACTGGCAAACCGACCAGCCTGTGCACCTGCTGCGTAACGTGCAGCGCCTGACCGCGCCCAACCCCGGCTTCATGACCGGGCCCGGCACCAATAGCTACCTGGTGGGCGACGCCAACACGGGCTTCATCGCCATCGACCCCGGACCGGCGGACGCCGACCACATCCAGCGCCTGTGGCGTGCCGCCCTGCACCCCGACGGGACGGGCGGCAACATCCGGATGATTGTGTGCACCCACTCACACCCCGACCACTCACCCGGAGCCGCGCCCCTGCAAGCACTGTGCGCCCACACGCCACCGGTCCTGGGACTGCCCTCGGCGCCCACCGCACGGGCAGCCAGCAACTTCACACCCGACCGGACGCTACAAAATCAGGAGCTACTTGCGCTTGTTCCATGCGGGCCTGATGCCAGTTTTTCTGCAAATCACACGCTGCAGGTGATCCACACGCCCGGCCACGCGGCCAACCACCTGTGCCTGTTGCTGGTGGAAGATGGCCTGCTGTTCTCGGGCGACCACATCCTCAACGGCAGCACCACCGTTATTGACCCGCCGGACGGCAATATGGCGCACTATCTGGATTCGCTGGACACGCTGCATGCCCTGTCCCAGCAACACGATGTGCAATTCATCCTGCCAGCCCATGGCCATGTGCTGGGCGGCTCGCTTGAAGCGGCCTGCGGCGCTATTTCCCACCTTAAAGCGCACCGCTTGAAGCGCGAGGCCAAAATTGCCGCCATCGTGGCTGCACACCCGAAAGGCACGGTGGACGACTGGTTGCCCCTGGCCTACGACGATGTAGACCCACGGGTGTGGCCAGTTGCCAAGCGCTCGCTGCTGGCGCATCTGGAGCGACTGCAGAAGAAGTGCTGAATCCGCTGATTCAATGATCCTTGCATTTTGAGCGATAAGCACTCAAAATGCCTGGATGAATATCCCTATCGATCAGCCAGTCCTGCAGCGCCGTCTGCTGGCCCAGGCACGGGATCGCCTGGACTATTACCCCGGCGTTGTGCTGCTCGGTCCACGCCAGGTTGGCAAGACCACCCTAGCCCGAACCCTGGCCGCAAACATCGAAGGCTCCATTTTTCTGGATTTGGAGCGCGCATCGGACCAGGCGCAACTCCAAGACCCCGAGCGATTTTTTTCAACCCACCGCAACCGACTGGTCGTGCTGGACGAGGTGCAGGCCATGCCCAATATCTTCGAAGCCTTGCGCCCCGAGATCGATGCGGATCGCCGACCCGGCCGCTTCTTCCTGTTGGGCTCGGCCTCCGGCAAACTACTGCGGCAGAGCGCGGAGTCCCTGGCGGGGAGGGTGAGCTATCTGGAGCTGTCGCCACTGCTGGCCCATGAGTTGCTGCCGCCCACTGCCACGAACACCCCACCCAGAGAAGACCCTGATGCCTTGCTCACGCTGCAGCGGCTCATGCTGCGCGGCGGTTTTCCCCTGAGCTATACCGCCAGTAGCGACGCGCGATCCCTGCAGTGGCGCCAGGACATGATCCAGACTTTCCTGATGCGCGACCTGCCCCAATTGGGGGTCACCATCCCCGCCGCCACCCTGCACCGCGTATGGCGCATGCTGGCGCACAACCATGGGCAGCTATTTAATGCGGCGCAGATCGGCCAGGCCTTGGGTGGCGTGGCGCACACGACCATTGGCCGCTACCTTGATTTGTTTGTCGATGCCATGATGCTGCGGCGGCTGCCACCATTGCATGTCAATCTGGGCAAGCGCCTGGTGAAGTCGCCCAAGGTATATGTGCGTGACAGCGGTCTGCTACACGCCCTGCTGCAACTCGGCACCGTGCACGACCTGCAAGGCCACCCTGTGGCCGGAGCGAGTTGGGAGGGCGTGGTGGTCGAGCATGTGGCGGCCTGTGCGCCGGCGGGCGCCGAGGTCACGTTCTACCGCACCGCCGCAGGCGCCGAACTGGATGCCGTGGTATCCATGGGCGAGCGCCATGTGGCCTTCGAAGCCAAATTTTCCAGCGCGCCCCGGCCCACCAAGGGCTTCTGGCAGGCCTGCCAGGACTTGGCCGTGCAACGCGCCTATGTGGTCGCGCCGGTGCGCACGTCCTACCCCATCGCCGACAACGTTTCGGTCATTGCGCTACAAGACATCGCCACGGTATTTGCCACACCCACCTGACATCGCACTACAGTACACCCAATGACCAAAGCTCACCCCACCACCGGCACCCTGAAGCTGCCGCCCAGGCCCCCTAAAGCTGTGCCAGTGGCGCAGCCGGTTGTACGCCCCGCTGGAGCAGCCACACCGACCCCTGCCAAACGCCCCAACGCAAAGCCGCGCCAGCGCCCCGTGACGGCGCTGCGCACCAGGCCAACTGCCACGCACCAGAGCGCCGACCCGCAACCACCACAGAAAACAGACACGGGCGACCGCCTGGCCAAACGCGTGGCCGCCATGGTACCGTGCTCGCGCAGTGAAGCGGAGCAGTACATTGAAGGCGGCTGGGTCAAGGTCAACGGCCAGGTCGTCGAGGAACCGCAGTTCCGCATTCAGAACCAGACGATCACCATCGATCCCGACGCCAGCCTGCTCGAACTCAACAGCATCACGATCCTGATGCACAAGCCGGCCGACTGGGTCGACGGCACCGAGGAGTCGCTGTCCAGACTCAACCGCGCCGCGCGCCGCGCGCCATTTGACGACGCCCGTACGCTGCTGGTGGCGGCCAAACACATGGTCAAAGACCCCTCAGGCATACGCATGCTCCAGCGCCATTTCAAGGCACTCACCGCTGCCGTACCGCTGGAAAACGCGGCCAGCGGCTTGATCGTGTTCACGCAGGACTGGCGTGTGGAACGCAAGCTGACCGAGGACATGGACTCGATGGAGCACGAGATTATTGTGGATGTGCAGGGCGAAGTCACACCGCAGGCACTGCACCTGCTAAACCGCACACTGGATTCGGACGAAAACCTGCCGCATGCCAAGGTCAGCATCAACAGCAACACCCCCGAGCGGAGCAAGCTGCGTTTTGCGATCAAAGGTGCACACCGCGGGCTGATTGCCTACCTGTGCGAGCGCGCCAAACTGGAGATTCTGGACATGCGCCGTATCCGGCTGGGCCGGGTGGCTCTCAGCGACCTGCCGGTGGGGCAGTGGCGCTACCTGGCGCCGCACGAGAAGTTCTAGCCTGGGCGGTAGAGCATTCTGCGCAGGTAAAGGAGGAGGCCGTAAGCCGGGGGACACGGAGCAGCATACTCTGCCGCCCAGGCTAGCTGCTGATGTAGTGCTCCAACTGGCTGATGGTCAATTCATGGTCGGCAATGATGTCGTTCATGATGTCGCGAATCGAGATCATGCCCAACACCTTGTCGCCGTCCACCACTGGCAAGTGCCGGATGCCTTTTTGGCTCATCAGGGCCAGGCAATCACGCGTTCTGACGGTCGGGGCAACCGAGATGACGTTGGCAGTCATGATCTCGCTGACCTTGGTGTCCTTGGACGACTTGCCAGCCAACGCAATCTTGCGGGTGTAGTCCCGCTCCGAGAACACGCCCACCAGTTTGCCGCCATCCTGCACCATCAGGGCACCGACGTTGTGGCTGGCGAGTGTCTGCAAGGCGTCAAACACGCTGGCATCCGGGCTCAGGCTCCAATTGTCGGGAGCGCGTTTCTTCAACAATTCAAATATGGGTCGCATGGTGCCTCCTTCAAAGGGTTCAAGGTGCTAACCATACATCAAAAAAGTGTGAAGCCCACCGATAAGCCGGATTCTGTGCATGAAAGTTTCCCCTCATGTGACCACCATTACTCTGGGCCGCAAGTCACCTTGCAGCTCGATGCTACCTACCCGCCAACTCCGGGGGCCCCGTCAACGTTGGCCTACTTGGTATTGCTGCGCGTAGAGATTGCCCGTTTCACCCGAACTGAATCGGCTCGTCTCTGTTGCTCTGATCCTCACCTTAGGGCCATGTGCTTGCGCACACCGCTTGTCAGTGGACAGCCGTTAGCTGCTACGCTGCCCTGTGCAGTCCGGACGTTCCTCCAGTGCTCTGTTTCCAGAATTGCACCAGCGGTGGTCTGGTGGGCTTCACGCCCCGATTATCGGTTCTGAATTTGCTTATATCGAATCCGGTAGATCAATTCATCCAGAATGCGGATTGACTGTTCACATTCTTCCCTCACGATCGGAGCCGTTCATGAAAGCCAACAACATTCTGCAAACCATTGGCAACACGCCCCATGTTCGCATCAACCGCCTGTTTGGCAGCACCCACAACGTATGGATCAAGTCCGAGCGCGGCAATCCAGGCGGCTCGATCAAGGACCGTATTGCGTTGGCCATGGTCGAAGATGCCGAGACAAGCGGTGCCCTCAAGCCCGGTGCCACCATCATCGAGCCTACCTCCGGCAACACCGGTGTCGGCCTGGCCATGGTGGCTGCAGTCAAAGGCTACAAGCTGATCCTGGTCATGCCCGACAGCATGTCCATTGAGCGACGACGCCTCATGCTGGCCTATGGCGCAACATTCGACTTGACACCGCGCGAAAAGGGCATGAAGGGCGCCATCGCCCGCGCCCAGGAACTGGCCGCCGCCACACCGGGCGCCTGGATTCCCCAGCAGTTTGAAAACCCTGCCAACATCGACGCCCATGTGCGCACCACGGCGCAGGAAATCCTGGCCGACTTTCCCGATGGCATTGACGCCCTGATTACCGGCGTGGGCACCGGTGGCCATATCAGTGGCGTAGCGCAAGTGCTCAAGGCGAAATTTCCCCAGCTCAAGGTGTTTGCGGTGGAGCCGACGCAGTCACCCGTCATCTCGGGCGGCGCACCCTCGCCCCACCCGATTCAGGGCATTGGCGCCGGCTTCATTCCTGTCAACCTGAAGACCGAACTGTTGGACGGCGTGATCCAGGTGGATGCGGAACCGGCCCGCGAATACGCCCGCCGCTGCGCCGCAGAAGAAGGCATTCTGGTGGGCATCTCCAGTGGGGCAACGCTGGCTGCCATCGCGCAAAAGCTGCCCGACCTGTCAGCGGGTGCGACCGTGCTCGGCTTCAACTACGACACTGGAGAGCGGTACCTTTCCATCGAAGGATTCCTTCCCACCTGAAGCCGGCCCCGGCAAAGCGCGCCCAAGTCTCACTCGACGGACTGCTGCAGGGCCCACATCTGCGCATAACGTCCATTCGCCGCCAACAGCGCCGCGTGGTTGCCGCGCTCCACAATGCGCCCGGCGTCCATGACCAGAATCTCATGCGCATCTACCACGGTGGACAGCCGGTGCGCAATGACCAGCGTGGTCTTGTTGCGGGCGACGCTTTGCAGCTCGGCCTGAATGGCACGCTCGTTGGCCGAATCCAGCGCTGAAGTCGCTTCGTCAAAAATCAGAATGGGCGGATTCTTGAGCAGCGTGCGGGCGATGGCCACGCGCTGCTTTTCACCCCCCGAGAGCTTCAGCCCGCGCTCGCCCACCATGGTGGCATAGCCCTTGGGCGTGGCGCTGATGAAGGCGTGGATGTGGGCCGAGGCGGCGGCCTCTTCTACCTGCTCGCGCGTGGCACCGGGCTTGCCGTAGGCGATGTTGTATTCCACCGTATCGTTGAACAGCACTGTGTCCTGTGGCACGATGCCAATGGCCTGGCGCACACTGGCCTGCGTGACCTGCTTGATGTCCTGCCCGGCGATCAGAATGCGGCCACCCTCCTGCGGGTTGCTCACGTCATAAAACCGGAACAGCAGACGCGCCAGCGTGGACTTGCCTGCGCCCGAGGGGCCAACCACGGCCACCGTTTTGCCAGCAGGGACTTCAAAACTGACGTTGTGCAGGATAGCCCGCCCCGTGCCCGGTTTGCTGGTCGTGACGGGGTCATACGAGAAGCTCACATTCTCAAAGGCCAGTGGCGTTTCACCCGACAACTGCAGGGGCTGGGCCGCAGGCACATCGGCAATTTCGCGCTCGCGCTCCATCAGCGTGAACATCTTGTCCAGATCGGTCAGGCTTTGCTTGATCTCGCGGTAGATCACCCCGAGGAAGTTCAGCGGAATGTAAAGCTGGATCATGAACGCATTCACCATCACCAGGTCGCCCAGCGTCATGCGCCCATCCACCACACCCTGCGTAGCACGCCACAACATGGCCACCAACCCCACGGCAATGATGAGCTGCTGGCCCGAGTTGAGGATGGACAGTGTGGTCTGGCTCTTGAGGCGCGCAAGGCGCAGGCGCTCCAGACTTTCGTCGTAACGCCGTGCTTCAAAGCCTTCGTTGTTGAAGTACTTGACCGTTTCGTAATTCAGCAGCGAGTCCACGGCCTTGGAGTGCGCGGCCGAATCAAACTCGTTGGCCTCACGGCGGAACTTGGTACGCCACTCGGTCACAACCACGGTGAATGTGATGTAAAACACCAGCGCGGCAATCGTGATCCAGGCAAACCAGACATCAAACTTGACCGCCAGAATGGTCAGCACCATGGCCACCTCCAGCAGCGTGGGCACGATGCTGAACAGTGAGTAGGAGATCAGCGACTCGATACCCCGCACCCCACGCTCGATATCGCGTGTCATGCCACCGGTCTGACGCTCCAGATGAAAACGCAGGCTCAGGGCATGGAGGTGCTCAAAAGTCTGCAGCGCAATGTTGCGTGCGGCACCCTGCGTGGCCTTTGCAAACACCAGCTCGCGCAGTTCGGTAAAAACCGTGGTGGACAGGCGCAGCGCACCATACGCGAACAGCAGCGCCACGGGCACCACCAGAACGGCCGCTGGGTCGCCCGGCTTGTAGCTCATGCTGTCCACCAGATTCTTGAGCAGCAGGGGTACACCCACATTGGTCAGCTTGGCGCCCACCATGAAGGCCAGCGCTGCCATCACGCGCCATTTGTACTGCCACAGATAGGGAAACAGGCGTTGCAGCGTATCCCAGTCGGACTTGGGTGGTGTGGCAGGACTGGCAGGGTCCGAAGCAGGTGCCGTTGGGGAGTGAAGGCCGTGGGAGCGCATGTGGAGTATTCTTGATCAGTTGAGGACAGCGCTTGGCAATGCTGCGGTCTGTCCCGCAAAGTTTCAGAATAGGATTGTGCCCATGTCTACGAATACAAGCCCCACCGGCATTCAATTACCTACCGATGAGGAACTGGTCCTTAAGGTCATTCCCATGCCCGCGGACTGCAATGCCAATGGCGACATCTTTGGCGGATGGGTCATGGCACAAGTGGACCTGGCCGGCTCAGTCATACCCGCGCGCTACACACAGGGACGCATGGCCACGGTGGCGGTGAACGAATTCATCTTCAAGCACCCGGTGCGGGTAGGTGACATCCTGAGTTTCTTCTCCAAGGTCAGCCGCATCGGTCGCACGTCCATTACAGTCAAAGTGGAGGTGTATGCCGAGCGCTACCGCACGCAGGGCCAATATATCAAGGTGACCGAAGCGTCGGTCACCTATGTGGCCATTGACGACAACGGGCAACCGCGGGAAATTCCGAAGCCGTGAAACGAACTGACCTCGGTCTGCGCAAGCAGATTGTGCTGACAGAAGGAATATCTGATGTTTGATATTCAAAATTACGCAAGTTTTATTGCGGCAATCGTCATCTTCCAGCTGATTCCGGGGCCTGGTACGCTGGCCATTCTCAATGCTACTGCGCGCAATGGTGTTGGAGCGGGTATGGGAGCCGTGGTCGGAACGCTGGTCGGAGACTTCGTCTTCATGGTGGCGGCCGTTGCAGGTCTGGCGGCATTCCTGGCCGCGAACCCATTTGTATTCCAGAGTTTGCAATGGTTTGGTTCGCTCTATCTGTGCTGGATGGGCATTCAGCTGCTGCGCACGCCCGTCGAACAGCCCGCCGCAGGCGACGAACAGCGCAAGGCGGTTTGGGTCTACTTCCGCCAGGCTTGCATGGTCAGTTTGACCAACCCCAAGGTGATACTTTTCTTTGTGGCATTCTTCCCTTTGTTCATGCGAGCGGATTCATCGACCACGACCCTGGTTGCCATGATGGCACACGTGACCCTCATCAGCCTGGCCTATCAAGCGGGCATTGTGCTGATTGGGAATGCGGTGGCGCAACGCTTGCGTGCAATTCCATCGGCTCGCAAAATTGCGACCCGACTGGCCGGACTTGCCCTTGTCGGGTTTGGTATCAAGCTCGCAACCAACAACCGCTAGGGGGTTGCGCTGGTGCATGCCGCGCGTGAACTTTTGCTGGGCATCTGTAGCAAACGCACGTGTGACCATCATGTTTCCCGAAAGCCACACGCTTGAATTGAAAGTGCCACCGGTTGCCTTGGCATTGCTCGTCAGCGTTGCCATGTGGGGGGTGGCTCTGGTATTCCCCTCCATTGGGTTTCCGTTTTTCTCCGGGATCATTCCCGCAGTGGTTTTTTCTTTGGTCGGCGCTGGCATCAGTCTTGCAGGTGTTATCGCATTTCGTCGGGCAAGAACGACCGTCAATCCCACCATTCCAAAAGCGACTTCAGCTTTGGTTGATTCGGGCATTTACCGTGTTACCCGCAACCCCATGTACGTGGGTTTCTTGTTCATGCTGATTGGCTGGGCTTTGCTGTTGTCCAATGCAGCGACTCTTTTCGGCCCCCTGATTTTCGTGGTCTACATCAATCGATTCCAAATCGCGCCTGAGGAGAGAGCGCTTTTCAGCCTGTTCGGCGCGCAATACCTTGCCTACACCACCCGAGTCCGCCGATGGCTTTAGCCACAATTTGTTAAAGGGAATAGGGGATCCGGGCTACCCTCACCTGCGACCAGCAGACCTCCAATATCTGCGGAGAAATGAGGACTTTTCCCGTGCTCTCAAGAGGCATGCACCGCGCAAGACGGTTGCGCTGCATGCGCGGGTTTCTGCGCATGCATGCACGCAGTCCAACAAATAGTCCCAGCCGAGACAGGGAATCAGTGACAACCCTATCGGTGATTTGAGCGGCTCAGGCTATAACCGGAAGGCAAAAAAATAATCAACGACAGGAGACAACGTGCTGTTTCTTCAACTGGTGATCAGCGGGATTGCGCAGGGGTGCATCTATGGGCTGATTGCGCTGGGCTTCGTGCTGATCTACAAGGCGACCGAAACGGTCAGCTTCGCGCAGGGCGAGCTGATGATGCTGGGTGCGTTTGGTGGTCTGGTCGGCATGACCATGCTGGGCTTTCCCTATTGGCTCGCGGTCCTGAGTGCCATAGCTGCCATGGCCGTGTTTGGCGTGGTGCTGGAGCGCGCCGTTATCCGACCCATCCTGGGCCAACCCGCATTTTCCATTGTGATGCTGACGATTGGCATCGGCTACGTGGCGCGCGGACTCATCACCATGGTGCCGGGCATTGGCACTGACACGCAGGCGCTACCCGTTCCCTACAAAGATGAAATCTGGAACGTGTCCGGTGTGGTGCTGAATGTAGAACATATGGCTGTCATTGGCGCAACAGCGGTACTGTGCGCCCTGCTGTTTGCACTCTTTCGCTACAGCAAGCTGGGTATTGCCATGCAGGCCGCTTCGCAAAACCAGCTCGCCGCGTATTACATGGGCATTCCGGTGCAGCGGCTCAACGGCATCGCGTGGGGCCTGGCTGCTGCGGTCGCGGCGGTGGCGGGGTTGCTGTTGGCACCGATCACGTTCGTGCACGCCAACATGGGATTCATCGGCCTCAAAGCGTTTCCTGCTGCAGTCGTTGGCGGATTCGGCAGCTTGCCCGGCGCGATTGTGGGCGGTCTGATCATTGGCATTGTGGAGTCGCTGTCAGGCTTTTATCTGCCCGATGGTTTCAAGGACACGGCGGCCTATGTTGTGGTGCTGGTCATGCTGATGGTCAAACCCAATGGCCTGTTTGGTGAAAAGCTAAGGAAAAAAGTATGAGGCAGGAACACCGCGCCATGCGACGTGCAGTCTGCCAGGGCGACCGCAGATCCGGCTTTGCCGGGCTGCTGGTAGCGCCCCCTGAGGGTGAGGCGCAAAAGGCGCTTCGGGGGGGGGCTTTCTAACATGCGTTTTATCTTCAAAACCGATTACAGCCAGGACATCCATCTCGCCAAGCATGGCGGACATGTATTCTGGTACAGCGCCCTGATGCTGTTGCTACTGGCAGCGCCGTGGGTGTTCGCCGAGTATTGGCTGGCACAACTGACGCTGGTTCTGATCTATTCCATTGCGGGCCTGGGCCTGATGTTGCTGGCCGGCTTTACCGGTCTGTTCTCCATGGGACACGCAGCGTTCTTGGGCGTGGGTGCCTATACGCATGCCGTGCTCACCAACATGGGCGTTCCCTTTCCGATTGCATTGGCATGTGCGGCGGCGCTGTCTGCGGCGGTGGGACTGGTGGTGGGGCTGCCCGCCCTTCGGGTCAAAGGCATTTATCTCGGGATTGCCACCCTCTCATTTGGTTTCATTGTGGAAGAGGTACTGGCGCGATGGGAGTCCGTCACCGGGGGCAATGCGGGCATCCACATCAAGAAGCCCGACATTTTTGGCTGGGTGCTCGGTAGCGGAACGCAGTTTTACTTCCTTTGTCTGGTGATCACGGTTACGGCAACGCTGGGCATCCTGAATCTGCTGCGTTCGCCCACGGGGCGCGCATTTGTCGCGATACGGGATTCGGAAATTTCGGCGCAAAGCATGGGCATTCATCTGGCCTATTACAAGACGCTGTCGTTTGCCATCTCGGCTGCATTTGCCGGCGTGGCTGGTGCGCTATACGCGCACAACCTGCAATTCATCTCACCGGACCAGTTCAACATCATCCAGAGCATTGACCTCTTGCTGATGATCGTGATCGGTGGTGTCGGTTCGGTACATGGTGCTTTTTTGGGAGCCATTTTCCTGATCTCCATGCCCCAGGTCATCGGCATGGTCAAGGACTACCTGCCGGCCGCGATGGGGCAGGCACCCGGACTGCAGGGCCTGGTCTATGGACTGGTGCTGATTGCATTTGTGCTGTTCGAGCCCCTGGGTCTGTATGGCCGCTGGCTGAAGATCCGTACTTATCTGCAGATGTTCCCGTTCTACCGCAAGGGCATGTTCAAGCGGCAGAAATCGTTCCAGAAATCCGACAGGCTGAAGTAAAAAGTATGACCCCCACGCTTGTCACTTCGTGTACTACGCTGCCCCCCGAGGGGGCCCTCACGCCTTGGGGCGGCCCTGCGGCGTTCAATTTATGAATGAAATTCTTCTTTCAGCCAAAAACCTGAGCGTGCGCTTTGGTGGCGTGCTGGCGGTCAGCAACGTGAGTTTTGACGTCCGCCAGGGTGAGGTTTTTACCCTGATTGGCCCCAATGGCGCAGGCAAAACCACCGTTTTCAATCTCATCAGCCGCATCTACACACCCACCATGGGTGAAATCGACTATGCCGGACCAAACGGAATGATCAAGCTGACAACGCAGCCACCACAAAACGTGGCTTCGCTGGGCATTGCGCGCACATTCCAGAACATCGAGCTGTTTGAGCATGCGTCGGTGTTGCACAACCTGCTGATAGGCCGCCACACCCACCGGGCGACCGGATTCTGGCAGGATCTTTTTTTTACCGGGCGGGTCCGTGAGGCCGAACTCAAGGCCCGTGAAAAGGCGGAAGAAGTCATTGAGTTCCTGAACCTGCAGCATTACCGGGATACCTTCGTGGCCGGGCTGCCCTATGGTGTGCGCAAGGTGGTCGAAATGGCACGGGCACTCTGTACGGAACCCAAGCTCCTGCTGCTGGACGAGCCATCCAGCGGACTCAATGTCGAGGAAACCGATGACATGGCTTTCTGGATTCAGGACATCAAACACGAACTGGGTATCACCGTGCTGATGGTGGAGCATGACATGTCCCTGGTTTCCAAGGTCTCGGACCGCGTGCTTGCCATGAACCAGGGGGAAATGCTTGCGATGGGCACGCCGCGCGAAGTTCAGAACGACCCTGGCGTCATTGAGGCGTACCTGGGCTCGATCGACGATGTCTCCTCCCTGCGCCGAAATGTTTCGGCAAAAAGCCAGCCAGTGGAGGCCCGATGAGCACGCAGCCTCCACCCATCAGCGATTTGCCCGTTCTCAAGCTGCTCAACGTCGAAAGCGCCTATGGCCCTATCAAGGCGATTCGTGGCGTGAGCCTTCAAGTGCGGCGCAGCGAGATTGCCACCGTGCTGGGCTCCAACGGTGCGGGCAAGACCACCATTTTGAAAACCATCTCGGGCATCATCGATCCGCGCAAGGGTTCCATCGCGTTCAAGGGTCAGGACATCACCGCCAAAGACCCCGCTTTCATCGTGCAGCAGGGCCTGAGCCACGTTCCCGAGGGGCGGGAAGTGTTTCCGCTGCTCAGTGTGCATGACAACCTGCTGATGGGCGCCTATACCCGGCATGACCGTGATGGCGTTGCGCGTGACATGGAGGCCGTGTTTGGTTACTTCCCGATTTTGAAAGAGCGTGCGGACCAGGATGCCGGATTGCTGTCCGGCGGCCAGCAGCAGATGCTGGCCATATCGCGCGCGCTAATGGCCAACCCGGATCTAATCTTGCTGGATGAACCCAGTCTGGGGCTTTCACCCAAGCTCACCAAAGAGATCTTCGAAATCGTGGTTCGCATTAACCGCGAACACGGCACCACCATTTTGCTGGTGGAGCAGAACGCCAACATGGCGCTCAACGCCTCGGACTATGGCTATGTGCTGGAGAACGGCCGAATCGTCATGGAAGACACCTGCGCCCAGCTGCGGGAAAAGGATGACATCAAGGAGTTCTACCTTGGCCTGAAGGAAGACGGCGTGCGGGGTGAGCGGCGCTGGAAAAAGAAGAAGACCTGGAGATGAATATGGCCCCCACGATCCACCGCTACGCGGGTCGCTGCCCCCCGCGTGGGTTTATTTGCCTTGGGGCGGCCCGGCGGCAAACTGCTGTTTCCGCCAAGCAGCCGTGCTGGCCAACTTCGGGAGCCGCCGCATGAGCAGACTCTGGGACACCTCTTCGATACAGCCCTGCAACGACATTGTCATGGCGGGCGAGACGATTCCGGCCATGTTCTGGAACGCGGTGGTCCAACGCGGCCCCGACGTATGGATGCGCCAGAAACATCTGGGACTGTGGCGCAGCTGGACCTGGAACCAGACCGCTGAGGCGGTGCGCGAGATCGCCGGTGGCCTCATGAGCCTGGGGTTTGCCAAAGGTGACTGCGCCTCCATTTTGTCGAACACCGTGGCTGAGTGGGTCTGGGCAGACCTCGCAGTGCTATCGGCTGGTGGCGTATCCAACGGTGTCTACCCCACCGATGCGGCCTCGCAACTGCAGTTTCTGTGTGAAGACTCACGCTCCACGGTTCTGTTTGTAGAGGACGATGAGCAACTGGACAAAGCGCTCGAGGTCCGCGACCAGCTGCCCCTGCTGCGCAAGATCGTCGTGTTTGACATGGAGGGCCTGCGTGACCTGTCGGATCCGGGCGTGATCAGCCTGGAGGGTTTGCGCACCTTGGGGCGCGACTTCCTAAGACAGCATCCGGGTGCAGTAGAGCAGCGTGTGCAGGCCTGCCGCCCCGAAGACCTTGCGATCCTGGTCTACACCTCGGGCACAACCGGCAAGCCCAAAGGTGCCATGCATTTGCACCAGGGTCTGGTGTTCACCGTACGCGGCTACAACACGCTGGTGGCGCAGGACGCACGCGATGAGCGCATGTGCTTCCTGCCGCTGTGCCACATCGCTGAGCGCATGGGCGGAGAGTACTTTGCCCTCTATACCGGTGCGAAGCTCAATTTTGTCGAGAATCCCGAGACCATTCCTGAAAACGTTCGCGAGATTGCCCCCACGGTTTTCACAGCGGTTCCGCGCGTGTGGGAAAAGTTTTACTCGGGCGTGATGATTTCGCTGAAAGAAGCGGGCCTGATTCAGCAGGCGGCCTATGCCTGGGGCATTGGCGTGGGAACGACCATCGCCGATCAGGTCCTGGCAGGCCAACCCGTCAGCGCCTGGCTCAAGATCCAGTTCACATTGGCCCAGTGGCTGGTATTGAACAATGTCCGCAAGCTCATCGGCATTCACCGCGCGCGCTTTCTGGTGACTGGAGCGGCACCCATTTCGCCGGACCTTGTGCGCTGGTACCTGGCCCTGGGTCTGCCCATGCTGGAGGTGTGGGGCATGACCGAGACGTGCGGCGCATCCACCGGGGTTCCTGCTGACAAGATGCGCCCCGGCTCCATTGGTCCTGCAGCCGCGTACAACGAAGTCCGGCTCGACCCTGCAACGGGCGAGATTCTGGTGCGGGGCAATAATGTTTTCGCGGGATACCTGAACCTGCCAGACAAGACCGCTGAAACCATCGACCCGGACGGCTGGCTGCACACGGGCGATGTGGGTGTCATGGATGCCGATGGCTACTTTCGCATCACCGACCGCATGAAGGACATCATCATCACCGCCGGCGGCAAGAACATTACGCCCAGCGAACTGGAAAACGATCTGAAGTTTTCACCCTACATCACCGATGCCGTGGTCATTGGCGACAAGCGCCCCTATCTGGTCGTCATCGTCATGATTGATCAGGAAAACGTGGAGAAGTTTGCGCAGGACGCGGATGTGCCCTTCAGCAACTACGCGTCCCTGACCCGCTCGCCTGAGGTTCAGGCACTGATTCAGAGCGAACTCGACCGCGTGAACAAAAAGTTTGCCCGCGTAGAGCAAATCAAGAAGTTCTTCCTGCTCGATACCCAGCTGACTGCCGAGGATGAAGAACTCACACCCACCATGAAGCTCAAGCGCAAGCTGGTTGAAAAGAAGTACGCGGCCCAGATTGATGCCATGTACACCTGATACCACCGCCAGCCATTTACCCGTTCCACTACCACCAGGAGACTCGAAGATGAAACTAAAAAGCACTATAGCCCTCGCAGCCATTATGTTTTCTGCTACTGTTTCTATAGCAGCTGAACAGCAGGGCGTTACCAAGACCGAAATCCTGGTCGGCAGTATCCAGGACCTCTCGGGTCCACTGGCCGGGTATGGCAAGCAGTTGCGCAATGGCATGCAGCTGCGCGCAGAAGAGGCCAATGAGCAGGGCGGCATCCATGGCCGCAAGATTCGGCTGATCGTCGAGGATGATGGCTATGACCCCAAGAAATCCGTTTTGGCCGCGCAAAAGCTGGTGAACCAGGAAAAGATCTTCATCATGGCCGGCCATCTGGGAACCGCCCAGAACCTGGCTGCCATGCCGGTGCAGTTTGAAAAGAACGTGGTCAATCTGTTCCCGCTGACCGCAGCGCGGGAAATGTTTGAGCCCCTGCACCGCCTGAAGTATTCGTTTGCTGCACCCTACTTTGACCAGATCCGCATCACGCTGCCCAAGATGGTCAAAGACAAAAACGTCAAGAAAGTCTGCTCGATTTATCAGGACGACGATTTCGGACTGGAAGTGAACCGCGGAGCGGAAACCGGGCTGAAAACCATCGGAATGGAACTGACCGAGAAAACCAGCTTCAAACGTGGCGCAACGGACTTCTCTTCCCAGGTCGCCAAGATGAAGGCCGCTGGCTGCGAAATGGTAGTGCTGGGAACCATCATCCGCGAGACCATCGGCACCATCGGCGAGTCCCGCAAGACCGGCTTTAGCCCCATCTTTCTGGGATCCAGCGCGGCCTATACCGACCTGATCCACAAACTCGGCGGCAAGGCCATGGACGGCATGTATGCCACCATGACGGTTGCGAATCCGTATCTCGATGACGCCTCACCCGCCATCCGCTTCTGGGCCGCCAAATACAAAACCAAATACAACGAGGACCCAGCGGTATTCTCGGTTTACGGCTATCTGGTGATGGACCAGTTTATCGCCGCCGCCAGCAAGGTTGGTCCCAATCTGACTACAGACAACTTCGTCAAAACCATGGACACCATGAGCTTCACCGACCCCCTGTTTGGCAGTGCGCCATCGTCCTATACCGCCACCAAGCGCCTGGGAAGCGACGCGTCGCGCCTGTCGCAAATTCAGGATGGCAAATGGAAAGTGGTGTCGGAGTACCTGAGCAGCAGTTCAGTGGCAGCAGAAAATGCGCCGGCAAAGGCACCGGCGAAAAAGTAACATCTACACGACAGACAAAAATGGCCACCCTCGGGTGGCCATTTTTTTGGTGTCGATTGTTCAGGGTCGGGTCAGGCGCATCACATCACCCACACGGGCCCTGGCCACATCATCGGCATGAAATGGCAACGCGGGCCACTCCTTGCGGGAGTACAAGCGCATCTGGTCGTTGGCAAATGGCGAGGCCGGGTCGGTGCTCTGGCCATAGGTCAATAGACCACGGGCGACGGGACCCCGTGCGTCAAACGTCACGCTCTGTACATAGCTGGTTCCGTAATCGATGGGGAGACCCTTGGCGGTAATGCCCTGCGCAAACTGGTTGCCCAGGTTGTTGAGTACGCCTTCGACTTCCTCTCCCCCGTGCAACCCAATCGCCTCGTCGGTAATGAGCGGACGCTGCACGCTGCCCAATGGCGCATCAAGCGCAAAACCGGCAGCGCGCACGGCCTTGACGGCGGCGGTCAATGTCTCCCATACCTTGGCGGCCACCGCAGCATCGGCCATCTTCAGACCGGCAGGTGTTGCGGCAGGCTGCGCCGGGTCAAACGCCACGCGATGCAAGCCGGGAACCGTGCGCACCGTGCGCCAGAATTCGCGGAACAGGTGGGCACCACGCGCATCCAGGTTGTTGGTGAGGTCCCAGCCACGCAGGGCCGCACATCCGTCACGTGCCTCTGCCGTGGGAGCGGTGGCACAGGCGGCCAGCAGGTCCGGTACCACCACACTGGCCATGAAGTTGCGGTTGGAGAACAGCTGCGTCTGCGCTGCATCCGGTGTCACCTTGCCGCGCGCCAGCAACTCGGGAATCTCGGTCAGACCCGCCCGGGTGCGAGGACGTGTGAGCGCCTCTGTACCCACCATGGGTGAGATGCCCGACCACTTCTGCAGCGGATTGGTATAGAAAAACCCGTCGTTGCTGTTATGAACCCAGTCCGTGCGCACCGTGGTGGGCATGCGCTCCATGGGGATGAGTCCGGGAACGGGCGATGCAGGGTCTTTACGCCAGTCGCAATCACTCCTGGAGCCATCCAGCACCACCAGACCGGCGGCTGGCAAAAGTGCAGCTGCGGGTTTGCTCGGCGCGCAGCGCTGCAACTGGGCTGCGTCCACATCGGGCACCACCGATACGTCGGCGTAGAGCGTGTTGCCATGGCGGTCCGCAGCCAGCGTGTTGACCCACGGCGTGCCGATGTTTTTCATGGCATCACGCAGTTCCTGCACGTTGCGGGCGCGTGCAAAGCCCAGGGATGAGTCCGTTGCACGCACATTGCCAAGGTTGGCGTCTTTCAGGGCATAAGCGGTTTTGGCCGTCCAGTTCAATCCCGCACGCGGGATGACGACAACGGGGCCCCAGCGCGTGGACCATACCGTGTGGGACTTGGGCAGCAATGTGCCGTCTGGTGCCAACACCTGAATGCCCACCGTACGCGATGTCATCTTTACACTCTGCCCATCCACCATATAGCTGGTGGGGTCGCCAGACGCCAACGTCAGTTCGTGCAGTGTGAAGCGCTTGCCGGTGGATACCGTATGCGACCAGGCAACGTCCTTGTTGAACCCAATGGTTACGGCGGGAAAGTTGCCTATGCCCACGCCCATAACGTCCAGATTGCCGGGGATGGTCAGATGCACCTGCCAGAACCGGTTGACGCCCGCCCACGGGAAGTGCGGATTGCCCACCAACAGGCCGCTGCCATTGGCGGTGGTGTCCTTGCCGAAGGCCCAGGCGTTGGAGCCCAGTGGTGAATCCAGTAAACCGGCCTCACGCAGGGCGTCTGCCGCATCGGCCAGGTTGACCGACTGAGACTGAAGCGCGGTGGGCGCAGGCGCCGCCGGTGGCCGTGCCCCCAGCATGGCATCTGCCAGCGCGGCCGTGGCGGCCTGTACTGCCGTCAGTTCACCCTGACGACGGAATTCAGCCAACGTCATGGGTTTCACCCAGGGCTGGTTGTTGCAGGCGGCCGGCAACTTGCCCGCGTAGTCTGCCAGGTAGCGGTTATAGCCCGCCACGGCGCCACGGGCCAGCGCCACCGACTCGGCGCTGGCACCGGACCAGGCGCGCTCCAGCGCTGCATCATCCATATGGGCGGCAATGAAAAAGTCTATTTGCTCATTAGGCAACATGCGCCGCGCCAGCAAACCGTGGGTGGTAACACCAAAGTAGCGCGAGCGCTCGCCGCGCACGGTGACCAACTGGTTGGCCGTCATGCAGACGTTGTCCTGCGCATAGGCGTAGGCCATGGCATAAGCCAGGGTTTCGGGGTCGCCCGCAGTGATGTGCGGCACACCATTTGCCGTGCGCTGTATCGTTGCGGTGCGCGCATCCATACCCGTTGGTGCACTGGCGCAAGCCGCCAGCAGGGCCGCTGCAGCCAGAGGAACCAGCCGCAAGGCAGGCAAAGTGAGGGGGTTGTGCGAGCGGTGCGCCATGAAGTCTCCTTGGTCAATCCAGTCTTGTGAACTACGAATGATCACGGAATTCAGCACAGCCGGCTATGCGGGTTGTCCCTTGCTGGCCGGCGGCTCAGAGCCGCCCATCCTGAAAAAACTCTGTCGTATCAGGAGACGATGTAAGCCCCGGCTCCCGTAGACATCAGCTTGCCGTCAGCCCCCAGAAACTCCATGCGGGTTGACGCCACGCGCGAGCCCAGACGCATCACTTCGGCGCGTAGCTCAAAGCGGTCGCTGATGCCAGGGCGCAGATAGTCAACGCGCAGATCGATCGTGCCCAACTTGCTGAAGCGGTGCAGGCGCTGCAGGGGCGGCTCGTCCATGTGTCGCGCGCCAATCGCGGCCATGACGGCCAGTCCTCCCATGGCGTCCAGCCCGGCGCTGATCACACCACCGTGGACGCGGTTGTAGCTGTAGTGGCCAACCAGTTCGGGCTTCATGGCAATGTGCGCCACCACGCGCTGGGGCGTGATGGAGGCAATCTTCAACCCGAGCACGGTATTGAAGACGATGGACTCTTCAAAGATTTTGGTCAGACCCTGGATGAATTCTGGTTCGAACACCACCGGGGTGGCGTCTGTTGTGCTGTGCGGTGTTTTAGGCATAGGACAGTATTACAACCCCAACTGACGGGAGGCCAACTCCTTCATGATTTCCTCGGCTCCACCGCCAATCATCATGACCTTCACTTCGCGGTAAATGCGCTCGCAGGCCGTTCCGCGCATATAGCCCATGCCACCCAGAATCTGCACGCCCTGGTCGGCGCAGAACTGCATGGTCTGGGTGGCGTGGTTTTTCAGCAGGCAGACCTGCGCCACCCACTCGGCACCCTTGACGGCCTTGTCCCCGCGATCACCCGCATCGGCGCGAGCAGACACGGCGTCGAGCCAGGCGCGGGTGGACTCGATGCGCATCTTCATGTCCATCAGCTTATGGCGAATCACCTGGTGGTCGATCAGCGCAGTGCCAAAGGTTTTGCGCTGTTGCGCCCAGCTAAGCGCCTCGTCATAACAGCACTCGGAGAAGCCCAAAGCCATGGCCGCCATGGACAGGCGCTCTCCATTGAAGTTGGTCAGGATGATCTTGAAGCCCGAACCCTCCTCGCCCACCAGGTTACTGGCCGGAACCCGGACACCGTCAAAACGGATCTGTGCCGTATCCGAACACAACCAGCCCATCTTTTTGAGCGGAACGCGCGACAACCCTGCTGACTCACCCGGCACCATCAGCATGGAGATGCCCATCGGGCCTTTGTTCTTCAGGTCGGTGCGCACCGCCACGGTGTACCAGTCGGCGCGCGTGCCCGAGGTGATGAAGATTTTTTCGCCATCCACCACATACTCGTCGCCTTCGAGGCGTGCCGTCGTTTTCAGTGCAGACACATCCGTTCCGCCACCGGGTTCAGTAATGGCCAGGGCCACAATCTTCTTGCCAGCCAGCACATCCGGGATCACCTTCTGCTGCAGGGCCGGGCTGCCATGGCGCACCACCGGTGGCAGGCCAATGTTGTGGCTGAACAGGCTGGCCATCAGGCCGCCGCTGCCACCCGTGCGCGCCAGCGCGATGGTCATGGCATTGCGCAACGCCCATGGCGCGGGCGTGCCGCCAAATTCTTCCGGGTAGCCCAGGGCGAGCCACCCCAGTTCGGCTGCGCGCTGGTACAGGCCGCGCGGGAACTCGCCCGCCTCTTCCCACGCTTCCAGATGCGGCTTGACTTCGGTCTGGATGAACCGGCGCGCGGCGTCCTCCACCGCTGCGATGTCTTGCGGGCCAATGTCCAAATTATGTAAAGCTGATGTGTTCATGTTGTCTTGCGTTTAGCCACGCCCATGGTCTTGGCAATGATGCCCATCATGACCTCATCGGCTCCGCCGCCGATAGAGCCCAGTCGGCTGTCGCGGAACATGCGCGAAACCTTGTTTTCCCAGGTAAAGCCCATGCCACCCCAGAACTGCAGGCAGCCGTCGGGAATGAGGCGCCCCAGCCTTCCGGCCTTGAGCTTGGCCATGGAGGCCAGCTCCAGCACGTCCTGCCCGTCCACATAGAGTTCGCAAGCACGATAGGTGAGTGCGCGTAGGCTCTCGACCTCGGTTTTCATCTCTGCCAATTTGAACTGCACCCACTGCTGGTCAGCCAGCGTTGCGCCAAACATCTTGCGCTCCTGCGCCCAACCGACCGTCCAGTCGATGCAGTTGTTCAGCGCCTGCAGGCAACTGGCCGCGCACCACAGGCGCTCTTCCTGAAACTGCTGCATCTGGTAGACAAAACCTGCGCCCTCCTGCCCGATCAGATTGCGCTGGGGCACGCGCACATCGTCAAAGTACAGGAGGCCGGTGTCGCTGGAGTGCATGCCGATCTTCTTGATCTTGCTGGCCACTTCAATGCCCGGGCGCAACTTGCCGTTTTCGCGCAGCGGCACCATGACCAGGCTCTTGTTCTTGTGCGCGGGGCCGTCTCCCGTGTTGACCAGCATGCACATCCAGTCGGCCTGCAGGCTGTTGGTGATCCACATTTTCTGGCCGGTGATCAAATAGTCGTCTCCGTCCTTGCGGGCGGTGGATTTGATGGCAGACACATCGCTGCCTGCACCCGGTTCGCTCACACCAATGCAGCCCACGGTGTCGCCCGCAATGGCATCCGTCAGAAATTCTTTCTTCAACGCCTCGCTGCCAAAGCGCGCCAGCGCGGGCGTGCACATGTCGGTCTGCACACCGATCGCCATCGGAATGCCGCCGCAGTCAATGTGGCCCAGCGTCTCGGCCATGGCCATGCCGTACGAATAGTCCAACCCCGCGCCGCCATACGCCTCGGGCTTTGTCAGGCCCAGGAGGCCCAGCTTGCCAAGTTTTTTGAAAACTTCATGGGCAGGAAACATCTCGGCCGCTTCCCATTCGTCCACATGGGGGTTGATTTCGGCGTCGATGAAGCGTTTCAGGGTTTTCTGGATTTCCAGATGTTCGTGGGTGAATTGCATGGTGGTTCAGACCTGAAAGACTTTAGGGGTGTGGGCCCGGTGAAAACCGCTAAAAGGCTTGACCGCAGCGCGCTTCTGCACCGCTGCATCGGGCACGCGCATGGGGTAGCCTGCGCGTGCCTGCGGGCGCGCACCGTCGATGCGCAGCGTGGTGCCGCTGATGAAGGACGCCGCAGGGCTTAGCAAAAACACGATGCCAGCGGCCGTTTCCGCCTCGGTGCCAAAGCGCCCGGCAGGTATGGTTTTAGCCATCTCGCGGATCATGGGCGCCATCTCCACGGGATAGTTGTCCATGCCACTGGAAGCAATGTAACCCGGGGCCACCGCATTGACGCGCACCCCCCTTGACGCCCACTCCACCGCCGCCGTCTCGGTAAAGCTGACCATCCCCGCGCGTGCCGCGCCACTGTGCCCCATGCCAGGCATGGAGCCCCACATGTCCGCCACGATATTGACGATAGCGCCGCCGTTCTTGTTCATGCTTTGCAGGTAGCATTCGCGCGCCATCAAGAAGCCGCCGGTCAGGTTGGTGTTGACCACGGCCTCCCAGCCCTTGGCGCTGATGGCTTCCAGTGGCGTCATGAACTGGCCACCTGCGTTGTTGACCAACCCGCTGATGGAGCCATGCGCAGACACGATGGCAGCCACCGTCTGCTTGACCACCTCTTCCTGGCGGATGTCGCACACATGGAAACTGACCCGCCCGCCATCCTCGGTGATTTCGTCTGCGACCTTTTGCAGCTTTTCGACCTTGCGACCCACCAGGGCCACCTGGGCACCCAGCGCTGCCAGCTCATGCGCCGCACAGCGCCCGATGCCCGAGCCCCCCCCGGTGACGATGACCACCTGGCCTGCGAACAGGTTGGGGGCAAAAACAGAACCGTATGCCATGGGAATCGACCCTCAATCAGTTGGCTTCAAAAATAGCGCGATAGCCGCATCGGTCAACTCCTGCAGGGATGCACCCTTTTTTGGATCAAACCATTGCACCGACCAATTCAACGCCCCCAGAATCAGCAACCGCGCCAGGCGAACCGGCGCACGCAATTCACCCCGGGCATGCAGGGCGCTGAGCACCGGAAGCCACAGGGCTTCGTACTCGGCAATCAGCTTTCCCAGCGATTTTTGCTGGCGGGGTGGCAGGGAACGTGACTCGTACAACATCACCGGAACAAAGTCACTGCCTGGGCCTAGCAGTACTTCAAAGTGCGACTGAATCAGGCTGCGCAGTTGCCGGTGCGGTGGCAGGTCGGCATGACCGGGCAATTGCACTGCCGCACGCTGGCGCGCCAACGCCGAGTGCATGCCCTCTTCCATGACCGCATATAGCAGCGCATGTTTGCTCTCAAAGTGATAGAACGGTGACCCACTCTGCATGCCGGCAGCCGCGGCAATGTCACGTGTGGTGGTAGCGGCAAAGCCTTTAGCGCGAAACAGATGGGCCGCGGCACTGAGCAGTGCCTGCCGGCGGTTGCCATCGTCGCGCTCATCAACCGTCTTGCGCGGGCGCCCGCGCGCGCGCTTGGGCGCAGACGCGGATTCGGGCAACGCAACATCGGTGTTCATGCACCGACGATAACAAATTCAATTATTTATAGCAAGCAAATGCTTGGCATAAATAGCCGCTTTACTTGGGTGCTGCCGTTCCAGCCCCCGCAAAGGTTCCGGCACGCACCAGAACCATGTTTTCCGGCTTGAGGTATTTCCTGATGGCCGCATTGACCTGCTGGTCCGTCAAGGCATCCACCCGTGCGGGAAACTCGTCCAGCCAGGAGACGTCATAGCCCCGGTTCACCGCGCTCAGCAAGGCACCGGCCATCCCACCCGTTGTGGCAAGGCCGGTCTTGAAGGAGCCGATCATGTTGCTCTTTCGCGCGCTGATTTCGGTTGGCGTGGCACCTGCCTCAAACCAGAGCTTGAGCTGGCGCTGGGTGGAGGCAATGCCCTTGTCCAGCAAATCCGGCGCAAAAGTGCCGTAGATGCGCCAGTCGCCATCATTGATCATGTCATTCTGCAGCGTCGAGCCGACGTCATAGGTCAAGCCTTCCTTGTCGCGCACATTGGCCATCAATCGACCGGTGAAGCCGCTGCCCAGAATGGCTGTCGCCAGTCGCAGGGCCTGGTAATCAGGGTCGTTGTAGCGCAAGCCACTGGGCTGGCCCATGATGATGGAGACGCTGGTTTTGCCATCCATGGCAACATCCTGCGTAGCGGCTGCGGCGGGGCCCGCGGGCTTGGGTGCGCGCACCACCGCCTTGCCACCCGTCCACCCGGCGAACGACTTCGCAATTTCGGCTTGCAGGGCGGGCAGATCCAGGTCGCCCACCAGTACCACGCTCATGGCGGCCGGGCCATAGTTGGCCTGGTGAAAGGCCAGCACATCGTCCAGCGTGGCGGCTTCAATGGCGGCCAGCATGTCGTCCGGTGCCACGGAGCGGCTGGGATGCCCTGCGGGGTAAGTCAAGCGGTTAAACGCATCTGCGGCGCGAAAATCCGTGCTCTCCAGGCTGCGCTTGATGCCGCCTGCCAGCTGTTTCTTGGCTTTGGCCAACTCTTCCGGCGCAAAAGCCGGCGTGCGCAACTGCTCGGCAATCAGGCCCAGCACCATGGGCGCATCTTTCTTCAACGACTTGGCGCTGATGTCCAGCAGATCGGTCCCCGAGCGGAAGCTGATAGCCGCACCAACGGCCTCGAGCTTTTCGGCAATGGCAAACTTGTCCTGCGTCTTGGTGCCCTGGTCCAGCAGCATGGCGGTGAGGGTAGGCACGGCCGGGTTGCCACCGATGGCTTGCGCGCGCCCGGCGGGCAGGGAGCCGCGCACCGTCACCACATCTTTCACGCCGGTCGGGTAGGCGATGACATCCACGCCGGCAATTTTGCTGCGCTTGACGTTGGGTGCAATCTTGGCACCTGCCCCGGCGGCTGCGCCGCCAGTGGACTCTTTGGCAGCTGCCATGGCAGGCTGCGCGGCTGTGTTGAGGCTGGGGTCGCGGTAGTAGTAGGGACCATCAGCCAGCGAGGCCTTGAAGCCGGGCTTGGCAGCTGGCTTGGCGCCGCCGCTGGCAGCCGCTGTGGCGGAGTTGGTGGGAATGAACCAGCCGGTGGTGCTCGAGTCTTCGACCAGGTACTTGTTGGCCACGCGCTGGATGTCGGCCACGGTGACCTTCTTGGTGGCCTCGTCCAGGCCATAAAACAGCGTCCAGTCACCGGCACTGATGAACTCATTGATGTTGCCGGCAATACCGAACGAGCCGTCGAGCTTGAAGGCGGCATCGGCCGCGTTCTTGGCCACAGCGGCCTTGAGTTCGACTTCGGTCACGCCGTCTTTCTTCAGGCGCTCGATCTCCTGCAGGACGATGGCTTCCACCTCGTCATGCTTGGCCCCGGGGGCCAAGGGTGCAAACACGATGTGCATGGACGGGTCGGCAAAGATGCCCAGCTCACCATCCACCCCGGTGGACAGGTTCTTGTTGGTAATGGCCTTGTACATGCGGCTGTTCTTGCCATCCGCGAGGATGGCGCTCATCAGCATCACGGGCGCAAAGTCGGGGTGGGTGGCAGCAGGGATTTTGTGCGCCACGGCAACCACACCCAATTGACCCGGGCGTTTAACTATGGTGCGGCGGGCGCCGTTCTGCACCGGCTCTTCGGTGTACAGCGCAGGAATGGGCTTGGGCGAACGGGGGTAAACGCCAAATGTCTTATTCACCAGCTCCAGCGCTTTGGCCGGCTGAAAATCACCAATGATGGTGACCGTGGCGTTGTTGGGCCAGTAGTAGGTGTTGTAGAACTCGCGCAGCTTGTCAATGGACACCTTTTCGATGTCGCTGCGGTGTCCAATGGTGCTGTGGTGGTAGGGGTGGGCCACGAAGGCCGTCTGGTAGATCTCTTTGTAGAGCGCCTGGATGGGCGAGTTTTCGCCCCGCTCAAACTCATTGCGCACCACGGTCATCTCGGGCTTGCGGTCTTCTTCGCGCAGCAACAGGTTGCGCATGCGGTCGGCTTCCATGGCCATGACAGCGGGCAGGTGCTCGCTGCCCATATTGGCGTAGTAGTTGGTGCGGTCCAGCCAGGTGGTGGCGTTGTACAGGGCGCCCGAGCGCTCCAGCAACTGGTCGACGTTGTTGCCCTTCTCGCGGGTGTGGTTCTTCGAGCCCTTGAACATCAGGTGCTCCAGCAGGTGCGTGGCACCCGTGGTGCCGGTGACCTCGTTGCGGGAGCCCACGCGGTAGGTGACCATGAAGGTCAGCGTCGGGCTGGAGTGCTCGGGCATCAACAGCACCTGCAGCCCGTTCGATGTGAGCGTGTATTCATCAATGCTTCCCACGGTTTTAACGTGGGCATAGCCTTTGACTGCCACCGGCGCAGCTTGTGACAGCACCGATGCGAACAGCAGACCAGCGGTAAGTAAAAGTCGTTTCATGGTTTGGGATAGGTCAAAAAAGACAAGGGGCTGACGTTAGCACAGCCTGCAATCCCGCGCATCGGGAGAACCATGGAACGCAATACGCAAGTGCTGAAGCGCGGCATCTGGGCGGCACAGCGTCTTGCTCCGTGTCCCCCGCCTGCTGCGCAGGCTCCTCCTTGACCTGCGCAACACGCCCTGCCGCACAGGCTCCTTCGGACTTTAGTCGTTGAAATACCAGTAACCCGCGTTCACCCATTGCGTGAGCGCCGCCACAAACTCCGTGTTCTTCAACCCACTGAGCAACAGCTTGTGGCTGACCACATCGTTGTCGCACAGCGCCACAACGGCGGCTTTTGCCTTGGGGCCAAAGGCATGGCGTTCGCCATCCATATAGCAAACACCCTCGCCCACTGTGGCGTCCACGTAAAAGCAACGCAGCCCGCCGGTGCGCACCAATGGCTGAACCTTGAGCGTGGCCAGCAGGTCGGCCGCTTCCAGCGGCTCGTCCAGCGCCTGCAGGTCCAGCTGGCATTTGGTGCGCGACAGAAAGCCCCCCGCAAAGTCGGCCACCAGCGTGTTGTCATCCAGGATGGACTGCAACTGCGCCTTGATGTGGGCAAAGTCGGTGGCGTTGATCTGGCCCTGGTGGGTGTGGATGGGGCGGCCCGGGTCGCTGAACAGCGTGCTGCCCAGTTCCTTGTCGATGACGTGGTCAGCCAGGCCGCTGAGCATGTCGCACGCCGACTTGCCCCGAAAGCCCACCGAAAAGCTCATGGACGGCTCCAGCGACACGCCGTCGTGCGGAAAACCCGGTGGGATGTACAAAATGTCGCCCGGTAGCAACTCCACGTCGATGATGGCTTCGAACGGGTCCACATGCAGCAGCGCCGCGTGTGCCGCAAACTGCCGGTGCTCGCCGCGGTCGCCCACGCGCCACTGGCGCCGCCCGGAGCCCTGGCAGATGAACACGTCATACAGGTCGATGTGCGGGCCTACCCCGCCCTTGGGGCGCGAGTAACTGATCATCACATCATCGAGGCGCCATTTGGGGATGAAGGCAAAGGGCTTGACCAGCTCGGCCACCTCGGGCGACCAATGGTTGACCGCCTGCACGATGAGCGACCAGCCGGTTTTGCCCAAATGGTCATACGACTCAAAGGGACCGTTCTCGGCCTGCCATATTTCGCCCTTTTTGCCGCGCTTCTTGTAGACCAGGCGTGAGTCGATTTGCTCTTCGCACGCCAGCCCCGCCAGTTCTTCGGGGGTGATGGGGTCCTGGAAATTCTGGAACCCCTGGCGGATCACGACCGGCTTTTGCTGCCAGTAGTGCTGCATGAAGTGTTCGAGTGAGAAATCGGTGAGTTTGAGTGTGAATGCTTGCATGGGCGCCGATGGTAGCGGCAGGCACCGCAGCGGTCACAAGAATCTGGCCATGTGTTGATGTGGCGCATATCTGCGCCACTATCATCAAACACCGCAACCGGAAAGGAAAACACACCATGTCCACCAACACCGTCACGCTGCATCGCGTGCTGCGCGCGCCACCCGAACGCATCTACCGCGCCTTTCTGGAACCCGCCGCCATGGCCAAATGGCTGCCGCCCTATGGGTTCACTTGCACGGTTGGCCACATGGAGGCACGCGTCGGCGGAACCTTCAAAATGGCTTTCACCAACTTCGGCACGGGCAACGGCCACAGCTTTGGTGGCGAGTACCTGGAACTGGTACCCGCTGAAAAGATCGTCTACACCGACCGGTTTGACGACGCCAACCTGCCCGGCACCATGAAGACCACCGTGACCCTGAGCGCAGTGGCCTGCGGCACCGAAGTGAATGTGGTGCAGGAAGGCATACCCGAGGCCATCCCCGTGGAGATGTGCTACCTGGGCTGGCAGGAATCGCTGGCCCAACTGGCCACGCTGGTCGAACCCGACATCCCTGGCTAAGCCCCCCGCCGCCAACCCACCCATCAGGAGAACCAGCATGAAGCTCGAACCTTATGTATTCTTCAACGGCCGCTGCGACGAAGCCATTGCCTTCTACAAGGAAGCACTAGGCGCCGAGGTTACTTTTCTGATGCGTACGAATGAGAGCCCGGACCCCATCCCGCCGGGTGCGCTACCCGCGGGGTTTGAAAACAAGGTGATGCACGCCACGCTGAATATCGGCAGCTCTTCGTTGATGGTGTCGGACGGTAACAGCACAGAGCCATCCGGTTTCAAAGGCTTCAGACTGTCGCTGGGCGTGGGCACCACTGAAGAAGCCGAACGGATCTTCAACGCCCTGCTGCCAGGCGGCAATGTGATCGTGCCGCTCGGCAAGACCTTTTGGTCACCCGCCTTCGGCATGCTGGACGACAAATTCGGCATGGGCTGGATGGTGATTGCCTCCTGATCACTACGCTTTTGATAGCTGCTCATGCAATGTATTCGGGGTCTAGCAGCACATTTTCTTCAAAAAAAATCCGCCAAAACCACCGAACACCCCTAGCCGAACACCGACTTTGGCGGCATGATCAAACCATAACAAAACACAGCACCCAGGGGGGTGATTCCAGCATGGCAACTCTGATACCGGCGCTGAGCGCCTGCACTTCCCGCATGACCAGCGGCGAGCGCCGCCTGGCGCAGCGGCTCGAAGACAAACTCGATGACGATTACCTGCTCTGGTACGACGTGCCCATGGGGCCAAAGAACGCCCACCCCGACTTTTGCGTGATGCACCCGCGCCGGGGCATTCTGGTGCTGGAGGTAAAGGACTGGAAACTCAGCACCATCCTGCAGGCCGACAAGCAGAATTGGGAAATCATCGGCGACAACGGCCCCAAGACTGTCATCAACCCGCTGGAGCAGGCCCGCCAATACGCCCACCAGGTGGTCAATGCGCTAGAGCGCGACCCACAACTGGTGCAGGCGGACGGAGCACACGCGGGCAAGCTGGCATTCCCCTGGAGCTACGGTGTGGTGTTTACCAACATCACCCGCAAGCAGTTTGAAGCAGCCGAACTGCAACACGCCATCGAACCGCACCGCGTGCTGTGCCAGGACGAAATGCTGGAAAGCGTGGGGGCCGAGGACCTGCAAAGCCGCCTGTGGGGCATGTTCCCCTACATGATGCGCGGCGTCATGAGCCTGCCCCAGATGGACCGCGTGCGCTGGATCATGTTCCCACAGGTGCGTGTGCAAACCACGGGCGACTTGTTTGACGACAGCGATACGGATGCGGAGATGCCCAGCATCATGCGCGTGATGGACATTCAGCAGGAGCAGTTGGCCCGCAGTCTGGGCGACGGCCACCGCGTCATCCACGGTGTGGCGGGCTCGGGCAAGACCATGATTCTGGGCTACCGCGCCGAATACCTGGCCCAGGCCTGCACCCCAACCAGCAAACCCATCCTCATCCTGTGCTTTAACGAACCGCTGGGCGTGAAGCTGCACAGCGTGATGGAGGCCAAGGGCTTAAGTAGCAAGGTGCATGTGCGGCACTTTCACAAATGGTGTCGCCAGCAACTGGTGGCGTTTGGGCAGACCCTGCCCGCCAACAATATGCCGGTGGACGCCAAGATGGCGGACATAGTGCAGCGCGTGATTACCGCCGTAGACCGCAAGCAAATCCCCAGCGGCCAGTACCAGGCCGTGCTGATTGACGAAGGCCACGACTTTGCGCCCGAGTGGCTCAAGCTGGTGACGCAAATGGTGGACCCCACCACCAACAGCCTGCTGGTGCTGTACGACGATGCGCAAAGCATTTACGAACGCGCACGCACCAAGCAGTTCAGCTTCAAAAGCGTGGGCGTGCAGGCACAGGGCCGCACCACTATTCTGAAAATCAACTACCGCAACACCAAGCAGATTCTGCAAACCGCCAACCTGATTGCGGCCGATCTATTGACCGCTGATGACCGCGACGACGACGGCATCCCGCTGGTCAAGCCCATCAGCTGCGGGCGCGAAGGGCAAGAGCCCATCCTCATCAAACTGCCCACGCTGCGCGAAGAGGCATTTGCGATTGCCGACCAGTTGAATCAGGCACATAAAGAAGGCCACGCCTGGGGCGACATGGCCATCCTGTGCCCCGACTACAGCACGCGCGACCTGTGCGCCCAGGTGCTGCACCAGCGCCAGATGCCGGTAGAAATGCGCCGCAGCCCCGGCGACTTTGACCCCACCAGCGACACCATCAAAGTGATGACCATGAAGGTCAGCAAAGGCCTGGAGTTCCCCGTGGTGGCCCTGCCCGGCGTGGGGCACATGCCCGCCAAGGGCGAAGACGAGCAGGAGGCCGCGCGGGTGTTTTATGTGGCGGCGACGCGGGCTACGCAGAGGTTGGTGATTGGGGTGGGTGGGGATGGGGGGTTTGGAGGGCGAATAAGCGAGAATCACCGCATCTAGCGCGATCCAATTCAATTACTGCACACTCTGACATACGAGCAAAAATATGGATCGCGTACAACAACTCAGTTACGAAAAAGATTTCCGCATCGTCTTCCTGGAATCCAAGGGAGATGGATTTCAGCGCCTCTTCGAAAAACTGATGGCGAAGACCCACCCTAACGACTTCATGGCCTGCCGGCCTTGGGGCAATGTCGGCGACCGGAAAAACGACGGATACCTACCTTCGGCCCGAACCCTATTTCAGAGCTATGCGCCCAATGAGTTGAGTGCTGCCGAAGCCATCAAAAAGATTAATGAGGATTTCGAGGGCGCAAAAGAGCACTGGGAAAAGTATTTTGATGAATGGACCTTTGTTCATAACGCACCCGATGGGCGCCTGGGTCCCCACATCATTGAAGCGCTGGCCAAGCTCGCACAAGAAAACCCAAAGATCAAGATCGGCCACTGCGGCTGGGAAGAAATGCTGGCGAAGTTTCGCCAGCTCAGCTTGCAAGACTTGGAGTCTTGGTTCGGCCCATCGCTGACCATGGAGGCAAACGTCAATCTGGGCTACAGCGATTTGATGGCCGTACTCACGCATATCAGCATTTCACCTGCACCAGCAAATAGCGAAGTCAAGGACGTATCGCGAGGAAAAATCGAGGCAAATCTTCTGTCTCGGGTGGTCGCCGATTTTTTGAAGATCGGTATGCAGAAGTCGCCCTTAGTTATGCAGTTCTTCGATAACTGGAAGAACCCCGTGTATGGCGAACAAATTGCCTCCGCCTTCAAGTGCCAATACATGTCTCTGAGGGATGCGACACCAGCGCTTCATCCAGATGAAATCTTTGGACAACTTGAAACCTGGGCGGGGGGAGTCGTGAACTCGACACCCACCCATAAGGCGGCAGTGCTGGCGGTCATGGCTTACCTGTTCGACAAGTGCGAAATATTCGAAGACGCCCAAGCAGTGAGGTCAACATGATTTTGCCGTCCAAGCATCTCACGCAAGACCGCGCGCTGCTGACTGTGGGAGGTCATATTCTGACTTTTCTCGCACGGCCCAAGACGGTCTCTGCACTGTGGGAAGAATTAAACCAACAGGACCAAGGGCTGGGTGCCACGCGTCCTCGGCGCATCACCTACGACTGGTTCGTGCTGGCGCTGGACCTGCTGTACTCCCTTGGAACCATCGAACTTCAAAACGGTCTTGTTGCACGGAGAACCGCTTGATCCATAACATATTCAGCACACTGCCTACCTTCAAGAATCTCGGCGAACTGAAACCGGGTCTGAACGTGCTGCTGGCCCAAAAAACCGAGGGCTCAACCAGTAAGCAAACCCGCAATCGCGCAGGCAAAACCAGCTTCATTGAAGCTATTCATTTCTTGACCGGCTCGGAAGCTGGCCCCGATTCCATCTTCCGTACACCGGAATTGTCCGAAGAAACCTTCGGCATGGACTTCGATTTAAAGGATGCGCGCACCGTCGTCGAGCGCAGTGGCAGTGCTAAAGCCAAGATCTACGTGACGACACCACCATCGACCAAGCGCAAACTGTCAGCAACCGATTGGGTCACCTTTCTCGGTGAGGAAATGTTCGGCTTGAGCAGCCTCGAAGCGGCAGGTAGCAAGCCCCCTTCATTCCGATCACTGTTCGCCTACTTTGTGCGTCGCCAGATGAGCGGTGCGTTCACCACGCCGGAGAAGCAGGCCACGATGCAAGGAACAGGCGACATGCAAATGGCGCTGATGTTCCTCCTTGGATTGGACTGGCAAATTGCGCGCGATTGGCAGGCCGTTCGCGATCGTGAAAAGACATTGGATGAGCTAAAAAAGGCAGCCGGTACGGGCGCATTCGGTTCGATCATCGGCAAGGCCGCTGACTTGCGCACGCAATTGACCCTGCAGGAGGCCCGTCTCAAGAAACTTTATACGGAAACCGAGTCGTTCCAGGTGTTGCCCGAATACCGGGCGCTTGAAGTCGAAAGCGCCAAGCTGACACGCCAGCTCAACGAACTGGCCAACGCCAATACCATTGATTTCGCTGCCATCAGGGATCTCGAAGGTGCGCTGGCCTCCGAGATCCCTCCCGATCTGGAAGACCTGCAAGCGGTTTATCAGGAAGCAGGTGTTGCGCTTCCCGGTCTCGTGAAGCGCCGTTATGAGGATGTGAAGAGCTTTCATCAATCGGTGGTGCGCAACCGCAAGGACTACCTGTCCAGCGAACTCGAAGCGGCCAAGCTGCGCATCGAGCTTCGCGACGGTAAGAAGGCGCAACATGACCAGCGCCGCGCGGAAATCATGGGCATTCTCAAAAGCCATGGCGCGCTGGATCAGTTCCTCAAGCTGCAGGGAGAGCTAGGTCGTCTGGAATCAGAAGTGGAATCGCTACGGCAGCGTTTCGAAGCCGCTGAACAGCTCGAAGGCACAAAAAACGAACTAGAAATCGAGCGCAACCGTCTCACGATCCGACTGCGGCGCGATTTTTCCGAGCAGAAGGATCGGCTGGCGGAAGCCATCGTCGCATTCGAGGAAACGTCGCAACGACTTTATGAGTCGGCCGGCAGCATGACTGTCGACGAAACCTCCAACGGCCCGATGTTCACGTTTCCCATGCAGGGCCAGCGCAGCAAGGGCATCAAGAACATGCAGATCTTCTGCTTTGACATGATGCTGATGCGCTTGTGTGCCAAGCGTCAAATCGGCCCGCGTTTCCTGATCCATGACAGCCATCTGTTTGACGGTGTAGATGGGCGGCAAGTGATTAGCGCATTGCGACTCGGCTCGGAAATTGCGCAGGAGATTGGGTTTCAATACATAGTGACTATGAATGAAGATGATGCATTCAAAGAAACTGCTCCGGACTTCGACCTCAACGACTACGTAATACCAACACGCCTTACTGACGCCACCGAAGACGGCGGCCTGTTCGGTATCCGTTTTGGTTAATTTAGTCAATTACCAACTCGCACAACGAGGCACAACCGTTACCAAAGGGCATGAGTGACAGCAAAAACTATTTCGATAATAAATATGAAAGGCGGCGTAGGAAAAACAACGCTGTCATTCAATTTGGCCTATGAGCTTGCGAATTCGAAGAATAAGAAAGTGCTTTTGATTGACCTTGATCCACAGTCAAATGCCACGATTGTTTCAATGTCCGACGCAGAATTCGCAGTGCATAAAACTACAAAGAAGACGATGGCAGATGCGCTTATGCGCGCCTATCGTCCAATTGCTCCGATTCGTCAGTTGCAACCTCCGCCCTTCAATATTGCAGATTTCATCTTCAATCGGACTGCTACGGGGGCGGGCGGCATCCTAGACATAATCCCGTCTGAGTTGAGTGTCAGTTCGATGCTAAGAAGTCTTCCATTGGGGCCTTTTGACCTGCAACATCTGCTTTCAGCTATGGTCTTAGCCCACTATGACTACGTGCTTCTCGACTGCGCACCTACTTATTCGACATTGACCAGTATGGCGTTGAACTCTTCCCAAGGGGTATTGATTCCCATGATTGCGGACTCCTTTGGCGTGTGGGGAACGAACCTGATGAAGCAAGTTTTAATAGATCACAAGGGCGAATTTGGTACAGCACCATCCAAAACTGGTGTGGTTTTTACGCTGTGGGAAGAGCAAGTCCATCAACAACAGTTTAGGAATCAGATCGTCGCGCAATGGGGTCCATCTGAGGTTTTTAGAAGCAAGATAAAGAAAAGCAACTGGTACAAAATCGCAAACGGTAAGCGCGAAGGGGTGTCAACCGTAAACGCTGCAGCCAGCAGCGAGTTCACTGTTTTTTTAAATGAATTCCTTGGCCACTATTAAGCAGGGGCAAAACTTGAAAAGCATAGAGAAGTTAGCGGAAAGAGCACGCACACTAAGCTCGGAGGAGGCAGTTGTCTTTGATCGCGTAATTTTCGGGATAGAGAGGCTTGTTTTCGATGGCAGTGATTCATCATCGGCCCGTCGAAAGGTGCTAAGTGAGATTGAAAGATATCTTAAGAAAAAAGGCGAGCGGCCTACAAAAGAAAACACTGGCGACAAAGTTGAATACCTGCGATTTGTTCGCAACTCATTGGCCCACAAATCGAATGTTCCGCCAGAAGTCATCACGCTGGCAATTCCGATGTTTTGGACCATCTTGACGGAATCCGCGTCAAAGTGGCAAGCCAGGGAGTTGAGTAACCTCTTAGCCTTTGCAGTAAGAAGTCGAGATGATTATCCTGCCGACAAAGCCGCAGCAACAATTGATGTCATTCGACACTACCAAACTCTTTTTAAAAAAATCCCTCTTGTCGAAAGAAATGAGGTTTTCAAGGAGCTACTTCTCAGCATGTTTGTGACACCACAGTTCCAAGAAGCACTGTCCGTTCACCGGCCTGAAATTTCGAAAAAACGAGGTGGCAGCTTTGCCAATTGACCAGGCTTACGAAACCTACCAACGGGAGTTACGGACATCTTTGGCGCGGGCATTACGCGCAAGGGACGCACATCCCGTTCACAAGAAAGTGTTCACAACTCTCGTGCCGCTTTGGACGCTCATCCATGGATTTTGTGATGAAGCCATTGTGGTCAATCCGACGAAAGAATTGCTTCTTTCCTACCTAAGTGGACAAGGCGATTTGGCGAACTTCGTAAAAGCATCCTCTGATCACCGGATCGAGCGAGAATTTAGCCGAGAACTCACCGAGTCGACGAAGGCGGTCGCATTCACGTCCTATTTCAACGAACTGGTTTCTGATTCATTACTACTTGTCAACGCGTTGCATCTATATAACTATCGCGGCTGTCTCATATCAATCCGATGCATGTTAGAAGACCTGTATAGGCATCTTTTCTACAAAGACAATAGGGAGTCATTCCTACAAGTTCACGAGCTTGGAAAATCCGAACACGATCTAGATATAAGTCCAGCGTCTTTTCGAAAATACTTGAAAAGAGCAACATATTTGGAGAGGTTGAAGGGCATCAATTGGCCCCTTGGTTTTGCGGGCATCGCTGTTAATGGTTTTCATCCATTAAATGACTCACTTTATGCGCGGACCTCCGGCGCTGTGCATGGCGCTTCACCACTGAGGCTCAATCAATTTGCGTCTAACCTAGATGCTGCTCACGACCCAAGGCGCGCAGCGGAAGCCCTTGAAATCACTGAAAAGTTTGTACTTCTATCTGTGACCTTTCTTGTGGCTGCGCACTTGGACCTCTTTGCCAGATTCAACGAATCGACAAAACGAATTGTTCTCGGCGCATACAGTGCTCAGCATCGCCCTGAAATTCGAAAGATTTTTGGCGTGTGATGGGTACGATGCCCGCGCAGAGCCCCAGAGTCCTTACCCAAAGGGCTATTGCGCAGGGCAGTTGATAGAAAAAGGAGCCGGACTCGATTTGCCACGTGGTGACGGCGGTGGGGTCGCCCAAGAAAATGAACCCGAGCTCGTTTGACCAGATGACTGATTGGGCGATAGCTAACAAAAAGAGGACGCACGTACATGCACGAAATCATCTGCCCCCACTGCAGCAAAGCATTCAAAATCGACGAGGCGGGGTACGCAGACATCCTGAAGCAAGTTCGCGACGGCGCGTTCGAGCAGCAATTGCATGAGCGCCTTGAATTGGCAGAGCAAGACAAGCGCAATGCGGTCGAACTTGCCCAAGCCAAGGCCGCCAGCGACATGCAGAAGTCTGCTGCAGCCAAGGATTCCGAAATCCAGGAACTGAAAGCCAAGCTTGACGCTGGTGATGTCGCGCGCAAACTCGCCGTGACCGAGGCTCTGAGCGCTGTGCAGAAGGAGCGTGACGCGCTCGCCAACGAACTGGAACAGGCAAGGCGCGACAGACTGGCCGCTGCAGAACTGGCCGCGGCCAAGCTCGCGAACGGTCTACAGAACGCAGCCGCGAGTAAAGACGCGGAGATCCAAAGTCTGAAGGCAAAACTGGACGCCGCCGAAGTGGTGCAAAAACTCGCGATCACCGAGGCCGTTGGTGTGGTCGAACGGGAGCGCGATGAGCTCAAGAGTGGCCTCGCACGGACTGCGCTTGAAAAGCAACTCGCTGAGCAGTCGCTCAAGGACAAGTACGAAACGCAGATCAAGGATCGCGATGACGCGATTGAACGCCTGCGTGACATGAAGGCGCGCCTGTCCACCAAGATGGTGGGCGAGACGCTTGAGCAGCATTGCGAGACAGAGTTCAACCGCATTCGGGCGACCGCGTTTCCGCGCGCCTATTTCGAGAAAGACAACGACGCGCGCACCGGCAGCAAGGGCGACTACATTTTTCGCGACCTGGACGAGTCAGGCACCGAGATCGTCTCGGTCATGTTCGAGATGAAAAACGAGAACGATCGAACTTCGACGAAGAACAAGAACGAGGACTTCCTGAAGGAGCTGGACAAGGATCGCACCGAGAAGGGTTGCGAATATGCCGTGCTGGTCTCCCTGCTGGAGCCGGACAGCGAGCTGTACAACACCGGCATCGTGGATGTGTTCCACCGCTTCCCGAAGATGTACATCGTCCGCCCACAGTTCTTTCTGCCCATCATCACGCTGCTGCGCAACGCGGCGATGAACTCGCTCAAGTACAAATCGGAGCTTGCGCTGGTCAGGGCGCAGAACATTGACATCACGAATTTTGAGGCCAGCCTCGATACATTCAAGACCGCCTTCGCGCGCAACTACGACCTAGCATCCAATAGCTTCAAAAAGGCCATCGATGAGATCGACAAATCCATCGACCACCTGCAAAAAACCAAGGACGCCCTGCTTGGCACCGACCGGAACCTGCGTCTTGCAAACGATAAGGCGCAAGACGTGACGATCAAGAAGCTGACGCGGGGCAACCCGACGATGGCCGCTAAGTTCGCGGAGCTTAAAAAGCCTGATCCTTCCGACGCTGAATGAGCCATGTTGTGGATGCCTGATGGGGGAGGCTTGATTGCGCTGGACAGAGTCGCAGAGTGGCTCGCTCTGATTTTGATAGCTGCTTGCGCATATCCCGCGAGGGCTATAGACCGACTTGACGCTTAAACCCACCCTCCCGTCGCGCTCGCACCGCCAGCGCAAGCACGGTGCCGATGGCTGCCCGGCAGCCGTATCGCGCCACTTTATGTGACGCAATACTTCTTGCGAGCCAGTTAAAGTGGCGCGATACTGGCGCAATTCCACCAATTGCCAGAGCACATGCCACGCACTACACCCCAAACCGAGCTTGATCAACTGCTCGCGCTGATTGCTGCGCAACCCGTTGGTTTGGGAATAGAGGCCATTGCCCAGGCGCTGGGAGATAGCCTGAAGCGGCGCACCTTGCAGCGTCGACTGGCTACTTTGGTGACGCAGGGGCAGGTTCAGATGCAGGGCGAGGCGCGGGCGGCGCGTTATGTGCCCACTCCGCAGGTCGTTACTGGAAACCTGTCTGTCCAAGACGCAGCGGGCACGGTGCAGGCTTTTGCCGAGGTTTACGTGCCAACTTCGCCAGAAGGCGAAGAGATCAAAGCTTTCGTTCACCAACCCCGCGCAATGCGCCCGCCCGTGGGCTACAAACTGGCGTTTCTGGAGCAGTACCACCCCAACCACACGGCCTATTTGCCGCACGGTTTGCGGGACCAGTTGCACGCCATGGGCAGCGCAAGCACCGTGCAGACGCCGGCTGGCACTTTCGCGCGCAACATTCTCAACCGTTTGCTGATTGACCTGTCCTGGGCATCCTCAAGGCTGGAAGGCAACACCTACAGCAGGCTCGACACCGAGCGGCTCATCGAATTAGGCCAGGCCGCCGAGGGCAAGGACACGCTGGAAACCCAGATGATTCTGAACCACAAGCAGGCCATTGAATACCTGGTGCTCGACCCCGTGCACGCCCAGTTGACCCCCGACTGCATCATTGCCTTGCATGCCTTTTTGTCGGATGGCTTGATGGCCGACCCCACAGCGGTGGGCCGCCTTCGTAGGCGGGCTGTAGAGATTGGCGGAAGCGTGTATTTGCCCGTTGCGTTGCCGCAGCGGCTGGAGGAGCTGTTTGGCATCGTCATGCAGATGGCGGCAGGCATTGACGACCCGTTCGAGCAGGCTTTTTTTCTGATGGTGCATGTGCCCTACCTGCAGCCGTTTGAGGACGTGAACAAGCGCACCTCAAGACTGGCGGCCAACATACCGCTCATTCGCCACAACCTGTGCCCGTTGTCCTTCATCGATGTGCCGCAGTCGGCCTACGTGGACGCCATGATCGGCGTGTATGAGCTCAACCGCATCGAGCTGCTGCGTGACGTTTTCGTCTGGGCCTACGAACGCTCATGCCAGCAATATGTGGCGGTCCAGCAGAATCTGGTGACGCCCGACATTTTTCGCCTGCGCTATCGCCAGGCCTTGAGCGAAGTCGTGGCCGCCATTGTTAAAAACAACGAGGCCGCCACCGTTGCCGACGTGCATGCCAGGGCGCCTGCCACAGTCGCAGCGTCTGACAGGGCACATTTCACCCAGCTGGTGCTGGACGAATTTGCCGCCTTGCACCCCGGGAACGCTGTGCGCTTTGGCATTCGGCCCCTGGAGCTTGCCGCGTGGAGGGAAAGACATGGTGAAAAGCGTTGATCAACACCCCATGCTCCGCCGCCGCCACCTCCTTCCCATCGCCCTGTGCCTGCCGCTAGCCCGGCTGGCATGGGCACAACAACAGCCGGCCAATTCCGAGCCTGAAGAAGACGAGGCACAGGCGCTACCGCGCTACAAGGTCTCGGCCGCGCGGATGCAGGCTGCCGTGGCGCAGCGCTTTCCGATGCGCTACCCGGTGCAGGGGCTGATGAATCTGGATGTGCAGGTGCCGCAACTGCACCTTCTGCCCGCGCTCAACCGCATGGGTGCCGACATGGTGGTGGACGCGGCCGGCCCGGCGCTGCGGCGCAGCCACCAGGGCACGCTGGAGGTGGAGTTTGCGCTGCGCTACGAAGCCACCGACCACACGGTGCGCGCGCATCAGTTGCGCCTGGTGCGCCTGCAGTTCCCCAGCCTTCAACCCGGTGTAGTGGCGCTGCTCAACACCTATGGACCTGCGCTGGCTGAGCGCACGCTGTTGGAGGTGGTGCTGCACACTCTGAGCCCGCAGGATCTGGCGCTGCCGGACACCCTGGGCATGCAGCCAGGGAGCATAACGGTGACCAGCGCGGGACTGACGATTGGGTTTGTGCCGAAGGCACGCTGAGTCGGTCAGACGGTCAGACGGTCAGACGGTCCAGCGGGCGCTTTTCCCATCTGGCAACACCCCGCGCCCACACATTGTCGACAACCAAACGGCCGTTATTCGGCTGCGATGCGGTAGCCTGTGCGCTTGTCAAACAGGGCGCGCGATTGCGCAAATCGAAGTTCTGGCATGGCGTCACGAAAGGCGTCTGTCACCCAAATCTCGCCACCCCTGGCCATTTCTTCCCCCAGCTTGGATGCGGCGTTCACTTCTGCGCCCCAGACCTCGTCGCCATCAATGCGCAGCACCGTGCCGTAGCCCAGCCCGATACAGACTTCGATGCGGTCTTCGGGTGCACGCCCGGGCAAGTTGGCCGCCCGCGTGGCCTGCACCATGGCGCGGGCACACCCCAGAGCCTGTTGCGGCTGGTCGAACACCACCAGCAGTGAGTCACCTTCGTGCTTGAGGCAGTGGCCACCATGCCCGGCAATCAAGGGCTGGAACAGCGTTTCGGACTCATGAATCAACTGCAGGAAGTGCACGATCCCAAACGCCTCGACCACGCGCGAAAAGCCCACCAGGTCGGTGAACATCACAGCCTGGCTGCGGCCAAAGCGGGCAAATATTTCGGCGTCGATAGCAGCCACATCGGCGTCGGAGTGGCGCCGCCGGGTCAACAGTGCGGCAAGTTCGTCGGCATCGGACATGCCCGCATTTTCACACCAGGGCCACGCGGACTCAAGCCGCATGGAGGTAGGCACACCTGACGCGCTATCCTGCCCGCCGAAACGTCAGGTTGATCCGCCTTCGCCCCAGCAGCCCGTGCTCGCCCTCCGCCAACGGCATCACCCCGTGGTACGCCAGGCGCGATGGGCCACCCCACACCACCACGTCGCCATGCACCAGCCGGTAACGCTGGGTGCAGTCTTTGCGCTTGGGGGTACCAAACAGAAACACCGCGGGCAGGCCGAGCGACAGCGACACGATGGGCGCGCGCAGGTCGCGTTCGTCCTTGTCCTGATGCAGTGAGAGCTTGGCGCCGGGGCCGTACTGGTTGATCAGGCAGGCATCGGGCACAAAGTGCGCATAGCCCGCCTGCGCTGCGGCGTGCTGGGCCACAGCCATCAAGCACGCTGGCATGGTGGGCCACGGTTTGTCACTGTGCGGGTCGTGGGCTGCGTAGCGGTAACCATGTGGGTCAGACACCCAGCCCATCTGCCCGCAACTGGTGGTGGCCACCGACATGGTGTAGCCGCCGGGGGTTTGCATGTGGCGCAGCGGGGCCTGAGCCATCACCGCTTCCACCGCGTGCAAAAGGGCAGCCACGCCCTCGCGCGCAAAGCCGCGCAGCAGCACGGCGCCGGGCGCGATAGGACTGTGTGCAGCTTCGGGTGGCGGTGGCAGGTCGTCAAACAGGTCCATGGCTGCATTCTCCGGCAGCTCTTGGCTGCGTGGCGTACCATCCCCACGGGTCCACTTCGACCCCAACCCTGCCCGCAACCGGGCGCCAACGGAGAAAACTATGTTCAGTCACGTGATACTGGGTGTTAACGACATCGAGGCCTCCAGGAAGTTTTACGACGCCCTGCTCGGCACGGTGGATATCAAACCCGGTGTGTACAACCACAACGGCGCTGCCGCCCGCTACTTTTACCGCAGCCCCACCGGGCTGTTTGGCATCACCACCCCCATCAACGGCGAACCGGCCACACACGGCAACGGCAGCACCCTGGGCTTTGCCATGCAGTCGCCCGAGCAGGCTGACACTTTCCATGCGGTCGGCATTGCCAACGGTGGCACCACCTGCGAAGACCCACCCGGCTGGCGCGAGGGTCCGTCCGGCAAGCTGTACCTGGCCTACCTGCGCGACCCGGACGGTAACAAGATCTGCGCCCTGCACCGCCCCGCCAAATAGTGTGCGCTGCTCCGCAAGGAAGGACGCGCCGTGAAGTCTGCGAGTGAAAGCCTGTTTGACGCCGCGTACTACGAGCGCTTTTATTTCGACAAGAAAACCAGCGTGGTCGACAAGGCGCATGTGGACCGATTGGGCGCCTTTGTCTGCAGCTACCTGCAGTTTCTGCGCGTGCCCGTGCGGCGTGTGCTGGACGTGGGATGTGGCATCGGGCTGTGGCGCGACCTGATTGCCCGCCACTACCCCCACGCGCAGTACCACGGGGTGGAGTACAGCGAATACCTGTGCACGCGCTTTGGCTGGGAGCGCGGCTCGGTGGTGGATTACCGGGCAAAGGCCCCGTTTGACCTGGTCATCTGCCAGGGTGTGCTGCCCTATCTGTCTGAAGCAGACCTGAAAACTGCCACGAACAACCTGGGGCAACTGTGCCGTGGCGCCTTGTACCTTGAGGCGGTTGCGCTGGAAGACTGGGAACAGGACATCGTGGATGAAACGCTGACCGACCCGCGCCTGTTCAAACACCCGGCGGCTCTGTACCGACGCGGGCTGACCGGGAACTTTACCGAACTGGGTGGCGGCGTATGGCTGAGCCGTCAGGCCGACCTGCCCGTTTTTGCGCTGGAGCGCGTGGACAGCCGCACTGCCCCGGACTGACCGCACGCCGTATGCCCGATACCGCCCTGCCTCACGCCCCGCCCCACGCCGTTTCCCGACTGCGCACCGCACGTCTGGCCCGCAGCGCCAAGCCCTTCCTGGCGCGTGGCGGCCCGCGCGGGGAACGCTGTCCAGGCTGCCGCCTGGTACCCACTCATTGCCTGTGCGCGCTGCGACTGGTCGTGCCCTCGCACGCCGGGTTCTGCCTGATCATGGGTGACATTGAAGCGCTCAAACCCAGCAACACCGGCTGGCTGATTGCCGATGTGCTGCCCGACACCTTTGCGTTCGGCTGGGCACGCACCGAGGTGGACCCTGCCCTGCTGGCCTTGCTGGCCGACCCACAGTGGCAGCCATATGTCGTGTTTCCCGGCGAGTTTGTCGACCCCGCGCGCGTGGTCACGCAGTTGATGGCGCGCAGCGACCCGCGTAGCGGCGGAGCGTGGGGGCGACCATTATTCGTGCTACTGGACGCCACCTGGCCCGAAGCGCGCAAAATGTTTCGAAAGAGCCCCTACCTGAACCACTTGCCGGTGCTGAGTCTGCAAAGCGAGCAGATTTCGCGCTACAAGTTGCGCCGCTCGCGCCGGGATGATCACTTCTGCACCTCCGAGGTTGCGGCACTGTGCCTGGACCTCGCTGGCGAGCCGCTGGCCGCGCAGACGCTGGAGGCCTACCTCGATGTGTTCACCCACCACTATTTGCAAGCCAAGAACCAGTTGCCTGTAGACCCTGGCAGCCTGGCCCACGTGCGGTTGCGCACCTTGAACGCGGATGTGTGCGCCGTGCGGTCACAATGCCGCATTCCACAACGTGTAATTCAACCACCATGAAACCACCCCCCAGGCTGGCATCCCTTGTTGAAGAGGGCCTTATCGATACGGTGGTCCGCCAGCTGATGAGTGGCAAGGAGGCCATGGTCTTTGTGGTACGCACGGGCGATGAAACACGCTGCGCCAAGATTTATAAAGAGGCCACGCACCGCAGCTTTCGCCAGGCGGTGGACTACACCGAAAACCGCAAGGTCAAGAACTCGCGCTCGGCCCGCGCCATGGCCAAGGGCAGCCGTTTCGGCCGCCAGGAGCAGGAGGCCGCATGGCAGAGTGCCGAGGTGGATGCGCTCTACCGACTGGCCGCCGCAGGCGTGCGGGTGCCCCAGCCCTACAACTTTCACGATGGCGTGCTGCTGATGGAGCTGGTAACCGACGCTCACGGCGACGCCGCCCCACGCCTCAATGACGTGGCCTTCACACGCGGCCAGGCCTTGCAGCACCATGCCACGCTGATTGGCGAAGTGGTGCGCATGCTGTGTGCCGGCGTGGTGCACGGCGATTTGTCGGAGTTCAACATCCTGCTGGGCCACACACCGGGCGTCGATGGGGCCGATGGGGAGGATGAGCCCGTCATCATCGACCTGCCCCAGGCCGTGGATGCGTCCGGCAACAACCACGCCCAGCGCATGCTGCTGCGCGATGTGAACAACCTGCGCGATTTTTTTGGCCAGTTTGCGCCAGAGTTGCTGGCCACCCACTATGGCCCCGAAATCTGGAGCCTGTACCAGGCGGGCCTGCTCAGCAACGAGACCGCGCTCACCGGCCGCTTCGAGCGCAAGCACGCCGATGTGGACATGCAGGCGGTGCTGCGCGAGATTGACGATGCAAAGGCCGAAGACGCGGCGCGCCGGTTGCGCATGGCCGCCGCTGCAGGTTGAGTTTTGCTACGAGTTTTATAGCGATTAATCCAATACCAATGCGGGCTATAGGCACTTTTTAATCAACAAATCTGGAAACACCATGCAATCCCTGTTTCACCTGGCTTTTCATGTGCGCGATCTGGATGCCGCGCGCCAGTTCTACGGCAGCGTGCTGGGTTGCCGCGAAGGCCGCAGCACCGACACCTGGGTCGACTTTGATTTTTTTGGCCACCAGATTTCGCTGCACCTGGGCGAACCCTTTGCCACCACCAACACCGGCCATGTGGCCGAGCATCTGGTGCCCATGCCCCACCTGGGTGCGATTCTGCAAATGGATGATTGGCAGGCGCTGGCCGATCAGCTCACCGCGAAGGGGGTTGCGTTTGTGCTGGCGCCGCACATCCGGTTTGCCGGTGAGCCCGGCGAGCAGGCCACCATGTTCTTTCGTGATCCGTCGGGCAACCCAATCGAGATCAAAGGCTTTCGGTCGCTGAAAGGCGTGTTCGAAACCTGATCGAACACGCCGCCGCAAACAGTCACTCAGCCCTTGATGCGGCTAACCAGTGCCTTGGTGAATTCGGCGGTGCTGGCCTTGCCACCCAGGTCGCCGGTGCGCACGTTGTCCACATTGAGCGTCTGATCAATTGCCACGCGCAAACGCGTCGCCATCTCAGGCAGTTTGCAGTGGTCCAGCATCATGGCTGCGGCCAGCATCAGGGCGATGGGGTTGGCAATGCCTTTGCCGGCAATGTCGGGCGCCGAGCCATGCACCGCTTCAAAAATGGCAGCATCCGCGCCAATGTTGGCGCCTGGTGCCATGCCCAGGCCGCCCACCAACCCGGCCACCAGGTCGGACAGGATGTCGCCAAACAGGTTGGTCGTCACCAGCATGTCAAACTGCCAGGGGTTCAAAACCAGTTTCATGGCACAGGCGTCGATGATGACCGTCTCCAGTTCGAACTTGCCCTTGTACTTGCGTTCATACAGGTCGAGCCCGGTTTCCAGAAAGATGCCCGTCAGCGCCTTCATGATGTTGGCCTTGTGCACGATGGACACTTTCTTGCGCCCCGTGGTCACCGCGTGCTCAAACGCGTATTCCAGCAGACGGCGGCTTCCTGCGCGGGTGTTGATGCCGGTGGCCATGGCCACGGCATGCGGGTCGTTGTCGATCTTCACATAGTGCTCGTGACCGATGTACAGACCCTCGAGGTTTTCGCGCACCACCACCAGGTCAATCTTGTCGAAGCGTCCGCCGGGAATGATGGTCTGGGCCGGTCGCAGGTTGGCATACAGCTGGAACTCTTCACGCAGGCGCACGTTGGACGAGCGGTAGCCCCCGCCGGTGGGCGTTTCCAGCGGGCCCTTCAGGGCCAGACGGGTTTGACGAATGCTGTCCAGCGTGGCTTTGGGCAAGGGGTCGCCCGCGAGCTGTACACCGCCCAGACCCGCGATCTGGCGATCCCACACAAAGGGCGCGCACAAAGCGTCCAGCGCAGCCAACGTGGCGTCCATAATTTCTGGCCCTATGCCGTCTCCGGGGATCAGCGTTGCTTGGATGGTGTTTGTCATGGTCAAGTACTTTCAGTAGCAAAAAGAGTCGCGCACGGTGTGTTGGGCGTTACGGACCAGTGTAAGGCGCGAAGTTACGCGAGGCTGACGCGCCAGTTGATGCGCCTATTGACGCAGCGATGGACCTGTCCATTGGGCCCACCCAATCGGCCGGCATCGGCAATTTGTCACAAACTACACTGGCACGGATTCGACAAGGAGCACCACGCCATGATCACGTTGTATCAGTTTGAACCTGCCTTTGGCCTGCCCAACGCAAGCCCTTTCTGCCTGAAGCTCGAAACCTGGCTGCGCATGGCTGAGCTGCCCTATGAGGCACCCCGAATGACGCTGAGCGCCATGGGCCGCTCGCCAAAAGGGAAATTGCCGTACATCGTGGACGGGGAGAAGACCATTGCCGACTCGACCTTCATCATCGACTACCTGACCGCCACCTACGGGGTGGGCCTGGACGGTTGGCTCACCGCAGGGCAGCGCGCACAGGCACTCGCCTTTCAGCGGCTGATGGAAGAAAACCTGTACTGGGCAGTGGTCTACTCACGCTGGCTTTCACCCGAGGGCTGGGCCCTGACCCGCGCCGCATTCTTTGCGAACCTTCCGGGACCTTTGCGCTGGATCGTCCCGCCACTGGCCAGGCGCGGCATGCGCAAACAGTTGCACGGCCACGGCATGGGACGCCACCGCGCGGCTGACATTTACGCCATTGGCCAGCGCGACATTACGGCGCTGGCGGATTTCTTAGGTGATAAACCGTATTTTCTGGGCGAAACGCCGTGCTCACTGGACGCCACGGCCTATGCGTTTCTGGCCAACCTGCTGTGGGTGCCGGTGGAGTCGCCGCTCAAGCAGCACGCGCGGCAGTACCCGCAACTCGAAGCCTATTGCCAGCGCATGCGCAGCCGGTATTACCCCTGAGCCTGGTGGAAGAGGAATTCCACCGCGAACTGCGCCACCGGTGAATAGCTTCTGCCTTTGAGTGACACGATGGCCATGTCGGCAAACATCGGCGGTATGTCCATCACATCCAGACGGACCAGACGCCCGGCGGCCACATCCTGCTCAGTGGCCGCATCACTGCAACCGATCACGGTGTCCGTTGTTTCCGCCAGCGATTTCAGAAGACCCAAATCATCACACTCCACGGCAAGAGGCAAGCGCCTGCCTTCACCCAGCCCCATCAAAATGCCCAACCCGCCCTGCACCGCCTCGGGCAGGCGCACACTGGCAATTCCAAACGGAAGCAACGACCTGGCGCTGACCGGCCCCTGACCCTGCAAGGGATGGCCGACGCGCACATAAAACCCACCCGAGAGCGTGGCAACCCGGGTGACCGTGAGGTCGGAGGCTGCAACCACGTTGCGCACGTCGGCCAGATAAAAGTCCAGCTCCTCGGCCCGCAGATGCGCTGCCAGGTAGTCGGCATTGTTCACTTCCACGCGCACGCAGACCCCGGGATAGCGCTTTCGGATATCCGTCAGCAAGGCCGGCACCACGGTCGCCGCCGGGTAGGGTCCGCAGCCAAACGCCAGGTCTCCGATCAGCCGCTCGCGGTACAGACTGACGTCACGCTCCAGGCAGCTGCTGTCAAATAGCAGTTTGCGTGCGCGCTCCACCACAAAAGACCCGGCCTCGGTACACCGCGCTTCGACCGTCCCTCGGTCAAACAGCAAGAGCCCCATTTCCTCTTCCGCCGCCTGGATGCTGCGGCTGAAAGCCGACTGGGTCAGATGGCATTGCTGGGCGGCGCGGCCGAAGTTGCGGGTATCCGCCAGTGCCACCAGATGTTTGAGCCGTTTGAGATCCACTGCGTCGCCTTTCCCAAGAAGCCATGTATTCAATGCATTGATTTTGCGCTAAATATGCATTGGACGTAAATTCGAACACCCTCAACAATCACGCACACAAAAAAATGAGGAGACTCCATGCAGACCACAGAGTTCGACTATGTGATCGTCGGCGCTGGCTCAGCCGGTTGCGTACTGGCAGCCCGCCTGAGCGAAGACCCCAACACCACCGTATGCCTGCTCGAAGCCGGTGGCCCGGACAGCAGCGTACTCATCCACGCGCCAGCGGGCGTCGTGGCCATGGTGCCCACCCGAATCAACAACTACGCGTATGAAACCGTTCCACAGCCCGGCCTGAATGGCCGGCGCGGCTACCAGCCCCGGGGCAAGACGCTGGGCGGCTCCAGCTCCATCAATGCCATGCTGTATGTGCGTGGCAACCGCTGGGACTACGACCACTGGTCCGCCTTGGGCAACCCCGGCTGGTCCTATGACGAGGTGCTGCCACTGTTCAAGCGCTCGGAGCACAACGAACAGTTCCAGAACGAATTCCATGGCCAGGGCGGTCCGCTGAACGTGACCTACCCGCGCTTTGACAGCCCCCTGAGCCAGATGTTTCTGGACGCTGCCGCGCAGAACGGCATGCCACTGAACCAGGCTTACAACGACGCCGTTCAGGATGGCAGTTTTCTGTACCAGGTAACCCACAAGAATGGGGAACGCTGCAGCGCAGCCAAAGGTTTCCTCACGCCCAACCTGGGCCGCCCCAACCTGAAAGTGATCACCCACGCAGTGAGTGCCCAGGTGGAATTGAAGGACCGCCGCGCGACCGGCGTGCAGTTCTACCAGGGCAACCAGATGCACGGTGTGCGTGCCCGGCGCGAGGTCATCGTGTCCGCCGGGGCTTTTGGCTCGCCGCAATTGCTGCAACTCTCGGGCATTGGTGCATCCGCCGAGTTGCAAAGGGCAGGTGTCTCACCGCTGCATGAACTCCCGGGTGTCGGCAAGAATCTGCAGGACCACATTGACTATGTACAAAGCTGGAAGGTCCCTGGCAACACCGCGTCGTTCGGTGCGTCGCTGCAGGGCATGGGCAGGATCATGGGTGCCATGCTGGAGTGGCGCAAACAGCGCACCGGCATGATCACCAGCGCCATTGCGACGGGCGGAGCATTTTTCAGGTCAGGGCCCGGCGTGCCCGTGCCTGATCTGCAACTGGTGTTTGTCGTCGCCCTGGTCGACGACCATGCGCGCAAGGCCCACGTGAGCCACGGCATCTCCTGCCATGTGGATGTGCTGCGCCCCTACAGCCGTGGCACCGTGGGTATTCAGAGCGCTGACCCGCGTGTGGCACCGGTCATCGATCCGCAGTTCCTGTCCGATGAGCGCGATCTGCAGCTGCTGATCAAGGGCGGGCAGGCCCAGCAGCGCCTGATGGAGTCCAGCGCATTCAACAGCGTGCGTGGCAAGATGCTCTACAAGGTAAACGTCAACGATACCCAGGCCATGGAGCAGGACATCCGCAACCGTGCCGACACGCAGTACCACCCGGTCGGCACCTGCAAGATGGGACCAGACAGCGACCCCATGGCTGTCGTTGACGCCCAACTGCGCGTCAGGGGTATTGCCGGTTTGCGTGTGGCGGATGCGTCCATCATGCCAACCCTCATTGGCGGAAACACCAATGCGCCCAGCATCATGATCGGCGAAAAATGTGCCGAGCTGATTCGCTCAGGTCACTGATCCATCGCCACGATTTCCACTTAAAACAACACGGAGACAAACACATGAAAAAACGCAACATCGCACTTGCCGCAGCGCTCATCGCACTGGCCACCGGCTGCAGCAAGACCACCGGCGTGGGCGGAACGGCGGGCGACGCCACGCCCGAAACCATGAAGGTGAACGCGCAGTTTGCCAAGGACCTCAAGCTGGACGACCCGCAGGACTTTGAAGACGCCAAGCGCGGCTTCATTGCCAAGCCCAGCGGCAAAATTCTGGCCCCGGATGGCAGCATGCTCAAGGACTTTGAAGCCTACAACTTCCTCGATGGCAAGGCCGCCGACACCGTGAACCCCAGCCTGTGGCGCCATGCGCAGCTGAACGCCAACTATGGCCTGTTCAAGGTGACCGACGGCGTGTACCAGTTGCGCGGCTTTGACATTGCCAACATGACCATCATCGAAGGCAAGACCGGCTGGATTCTGGTGGACCCGCTGACTGCGCCCGAGACCTCCAGCGCAGCGCTGGCTTTCGCCCGCCAGCACCTGGGCAACAAACCGGTATCGGCCGTGGTGCTGACACACGCGCATGCCGACCACTTTGGCGGTGTTCTGGGCGTGGTTACCCCCAAAGAGGTGGCCGAGCGCAAGATCCCCATCGTCGCCCCGATCGGATTTATGGAAGAAGCCACCAGCGAAAACATCATGGTAGGCACCGCCATGGCGCGGCGCTCGCTTTATCAATTTGGCCGTGACCTGCCCCGCAACGCCAAGGGCAATGTGGACACCGGCCTGGGCAAGGATGTGGCCTATGGAACGATCGGCATCATCGCGCCCAATCTGCTGATCGAAAAGTCGACGCAGCCCACCACGCTGGATGGCGTCAACTTCGTGTTTTACAACGTGCCCGGTGCCGAGTGCCCCGCCGAGATGACCTTCAGCATCCCTGACAAGAAGCTGTACGACGGCGCGGAGAACATGAGCCAGCAGATGCATAACCTGCTGCCCGTGCGCGGCGCCAAAGTGCGCGACGCGCTGCGCTGGTCCAACTACATGGACGAAGCGCTGCAGCAAACCAAGGAAGCCGAAATCTACATTGCCTCCCACAACTGGCCGGTCTGGGGCAATGCCAGAATCCAGAAGCTCATTACCCTGCACCGCGACGTCTACAAGTACACCCACGACCAGACCGTGCGCCTGATCAACGCGGGCAACACCCCGCGCGAAATTGCCGACCTGGTGAAGCTGCCCAGGTCACTGTCCGAGGGCTTTGGGGCCCGGGGGTATTACGGTGACCTGCGCCACAACGTCAAGGCGGTCTACCAGTTCTACCTGGGGGCCTACGACGGCAACCCGGCCAACCTCAACCCCCTGCCGCCGCAGGAGTCCGCCACTCGCTATCTGAATCTGATGGGTGGCTCTGACAAGGCCGTTGCCGCCGCGCAAGCAGCCTTTGATGCGGGCGATTACCGCTGGGCGGCCGAACTGCTGAACCAGGTGGTCTTTGGAGACCCCAAGAGCGCCCCTGCCAAAGAACTGCTGGCCAGAACGTATGAGCAGATGGGCTACATGTCCGAGGCCGCCACCTGGCGCAACAGCTACCTGACCGCCGCACAGGAGCTGCGCAATGGCCCGCCCACAAAAGGTGTGTCCAAAGCCAGCCTGATGCAGATGCTGCTGCAAACCCCCATGGAGCGCTTTCTGGAGGCCATGGCCGCAGGCCTGAACGGCCCGGATGCGGAGGGCAAGAACCTCAAAATCAACCTGGTGCTGACCGACCTGAAAGAGTCGTATGTGCTGTGGATTGAAAACTCGGTGCTGCACTTCAAGAGCGCCAAGCCGGCCGACGATGCCAACGCGACGTTGACGCTCACCAAGGACATTTTTGTGAAGATGATTGCCGGCACCGCAGGCGTCAAGGACACGCTGCTCAGTGACGACCTGAAAATTGGCGGCAGCAAGATTGATCTGGTGCGCTTCTTCGGCCTGATCGAAAAGGCTCCGGGCACATTTGCCATCGTGACGAAGTAGTCAACCCATTCCAGCCAGTGCATGGCGCACCAGCAGTGCTGACAGCGCCCACATGGTCAGACCAATCAGACCATCGAGCAACTGCCAGGCTTTGGGCCGTGCGAACCACGGCGCAAGCCAGCGCGCGCCAAACCCGAGCGCGCCAAACCAGAGCAGACTGGCGCTGCTCGCGCCGGCCACAAACCAGCCCCGCAGCCCCGCTGGCTGCTGCGCGCCAATGCTGCCCACCAGCAGCACCGTATCCAGGTAGACATGGGGATTGAGCAGCGTGAACGCCGCCGCCTGCGCCATGGCTCCCGCACGGCTCAGACCCGTGTCGCCTTCGGTAGCATGCAATTCGCTGGGTTTGCGGGCACGGCGTAGCGCCTGCCATCCGTAGACCGCCAGGAAGACCGCACCGGCCAGTGCCAGCACGCGGGCCAGATGGGGGCGCTCGCCAAGCGCCTGCGCCATGCCCAGCACACCCAAGGCGATCAGCAGCGCATCTGCCACAGCACAAAACAGCACCACGCTGCCCACGTGCTCGCGGCGCAAGCCCTGGCGAAGAACAAAGGCATTCTGGGCGCCAATGGCAACAATGAGGCCCAGGCTCAAGGCCAGGCCATGCACAAATACTGGAGCGACCAAAGAAACGCTGGTGAAAAAGCTGTTCATGCGCCAAGCTTGCCTGTCCGAATGGTTGAAGGCAAACTATATCTACTTCACCTGATTAAGAATTTCTAACTTTATGCTGGACTACGCATCACTTTCCGCCTTGGCTAGCGTCGTGCGTGAGGGGAGTTTTGAGCGCGCAGCCCGCGCATTGCATGTAACGCCGTCCGCCATTTCTCAGCGCATCCGCCTGCTGGAAGAGCGTGTCGGTTGTGCCCTGGTCGTGCGCGGTCAGCCTTGCCGTGCGACGGAAACGGGGCGACGGCTGTGCCAGCATGTGGACCGCGTGCGGTTGCTGGAACACGAATTGCACGGAGAAGTTCCCTCTCTGGAGCAGGAGGGCGTTGCACGGGTAACCCTGCCGATTGCAGTGAACGCCGACAGTCTGGCCACCTGGTTTGCGCCAGCAGTTGCGGCGTTTGCTGCCGGGGAACCGGTTCTGCTGGACGTGGCTGTGGACGACCAGGACCACACCGCCGAGTGGTTGCGTAGCGGTGCCGTTCAGGCAGCGGTAACGGCCAACGCCCGGCCCGCTACCGGCTGCAATAGCCAACCGCTCGGTGCCATGCGCTACCGGGCAGTTGCCACACCTGCGTTTGTGGAGCGCAATTTCTCTGCGGGCGTTGGTGCGGGCAGCCTGGCTCTGGCACCCAGCCTGGTATTCAACGCCAAGGATGAACTGCAGGCGCGGTGGGTGCGCCGCCTGTGTCACAGGCACGTAGATCTTCCCAGACACACGCTGCCCTCTCCGCAAGCATTTGTAACCGCTGCGCTTGCGGGCATGGGGTGGGGTTTGCATCCGCAGGAACTGATCGCGCCCCACCTGACGGATGGCTCTCTGGTGGAATTGATGCCTGACACGCCTCTGGATATTCCCTTGCACTGGCAGCAGGCTCGCGCAGCATCCACGCTGATGGAAAGCCTGACGCGCCAGGTTGTTGCCGCCGCCCGAACAGCACTGCTACAGAACACATCCAAGGCAGGACTGGTTTAGGCCAGCCGCCTCAGTCAACAAAAAAATCCGGCAGGAAGTTCTTGTTGCCCGGAGTGACCGCGTAGCGGTCCAGCTCGGTGATGCCGTGCTGGGCAAGTACCGTGTCATCGATATAGAAGTTGCCGGTCTCCAGCCCATCAGCCGTGAAGATGCAGTACGCCGCGTCGGCCATGATGTCCGGCGTGCGGCACAGGGCCAGATCGACACCCGGAATCATCTGCATGGCCGCGGTGGCGATCGCCGTGCGCGGCCACAGGCTGTTGACGGCAATGCCAAACTTCTTGAACTCCCCGGCATGGCCCAGGGTGCACAGGCTCATGCCGTACTTGGCCATGGTGTAGGCCGTGTGCGGCGCAAACCAGTGGGTCTTGAGCGAGAGCGGCGGTGACAGGGTCAGCACCTGCGGCTTGCGCCCTGCGGCTGCGGCCTTTTTCAACTCCGGCAGGCAAGCAGCCGTGCACAGGTAGGTGCCGCGCGCGTTGATGCCGTTCATCAGGTCGAAGCGCTTCATGGGCGTGGCTTCGGTATTGGTCAGGCTGATGGCGCTGGCGTTGTTGACCAGAATGTCGATGCCGCCAAAGGTCTCCACGGCTTTGGCCACCGCCGCAAACACGGCATCGTCGTTCCGTATGTCCACCGCCAGCGGCAGCGCCCGCCCGCCGGCGGCTTCAATTTCCTTGGCGGCGCTGTAAATGGTGCCGGGCAGCTTGGGATTGGGGTCGGTGGTCTTGGCGAGGATGACGATGTTGGCACCATCCGCCGCCGCGCGCTTGGCTATGGCCAGGCCAATGCCGCGCGATGCGCCGGTGATGAAAAGGGTTTTGCCCGACAGGCCGGGCGCGGATTTCGACGAAGTGCTCACTATGTCTCCTTCAGTGGCAATACAAGGATGCTACCGTTTTAATAGCTACCAATTCATGTCCTATGCGGGCTAATTGCCAATTTCATACGCAAGTCTTGGTGAAATCGGGTTTGCGCTTCTCCAGGAAGGCTGTGAACGCCTCTTTGGCCGCTGGCTCCTGCAGCAGCCGGCCAAAGCTGGCACCCTCTTCACCCATCTGCGCCAGCACCTGGGCCATCTGGCCTTTCTTCATCAGGCGCTTGGTTTCCATCAATGACGCCAGTGGCTTGGCGGCCAGTTTGCGGGCCTGGGCCTGCGCCACCGCGTTGGCTTCGGTGGGCGGCACGATGCGGTTGACCAGCCCCACCTCCATCGCCGCTTCGGCCATGAAGGGCTCGCCCAGCAGCAGCGCCTCGGCCGCACGGTGGTAGCCCATCATCTGCGGCACCAGCAGGCTGGACGCGGCCTCGGGGCACAAACCCAGGTTGACAAAGGGCATGGAAAACGCCGCGTTATCCCCTGCATAGACCAGGTCGCAGTGGAACAGCAGCGTGGTGCCAATGCCCACGGCAGGCCCACACACGGCTGCGATCACGGGCTTGGGCTGCTGGGCAATGGCGTGCAGAAACCGGTACACCGGAGACTCCTGGGTGGAGGCCCCGCGCTGCAGGAAGTCGCCAATGTCATTGCCGGCGCTGAACACGGTCAGACTGCCCTGAATGACCACAACGGCAATAGCAGCATCGTCCTTTGCCCGCTCCAGGCCATCGGCCAGGGCTGCATACATGGCGGGCGTAAATGCGTTCTTCTTTTCCAGGCGGTTGATGGTGAGGGTCATCACGCCGTCGGCGACGTGGGTCAGGATGTCGTTCATCAAATCTCCATTTCGTGATCAAGCAACAACAGAGTGTGCCACTGCGGCGCTGCGGTATGCTGCAGTGCCATCTGATGCCCTGCACAGACGCAGCACATACTGCCATAGCAAACCCATGGACCTACAACGCCGACACTTTCTGCGTGGCCGAGCGACCGTGCGACCGGCCACGCCAGCCCCGCGCCCCCCCTGGGCCGTGAATGAGACTGCATTTGTGGAAGGCTGCACCCGCTGCAACGCCTGCATTGGCGCCTGCCCCGAGGGAATCCTGGTTCGTGGTGATGGCGATTTTCCGGAGGTGCGCTTCAGCAAGGCGGGCTGCACCGCTTGCGGGCGGTGTGCCGATGCCTGCGAGCCGCGCGTCCTGTTGCGCCAGCCTGACCGTTCACCCTGGTCCTGGCGTGCCAGCATCAGCTCTGCTTGCCTGGCCCAGCACCAGGTGGAATGCCGCGTGTGTGGCGAGATGTGTGATGCCCGCGCCATCCGCTTCCATCCCACGCTGGGCGGCGTGACCAGCCCGGTGCTGGACCTGTCCCTGTGCACTGGCTGCGGAGCCTGCGTTGCGCCCTGCCCCACCCAGGCCATCGCCATGAAAAACCCCGCGGACGGAGCCGGGTGATTTACCGGTGGTTTGGAACAAGACCGGGGTCGTGATTCACGGCCCAGACCGCCGCCTCCAGCCGCGATTTGAAGTGCAGTTTCTTGAGCAGATTGCGGATGTGGACCTTGACCGTGCTTTCCATGATGTCGAGTTCACGGGCAATCAGTTTGTTGGACATGCCATTGGCCAAACACCGCAGAATGGCGGTTTCGCGCTCGGTGAGGTTGGTGCCGCCACGCCGCTCCATGGAGGCCTCTTCGCGCAACGCCGTGGCCAGCAGGCTCGTGAGTTCGGGGCTGATCGCGTTCTTGCCATCCAGTGCGCCGGCAATCATCCGAAGAATGTCTTCCGGGTCGTTGTCTTTGAGAATGAAGCCGTCCGAGCCGGCCCGGATCGCGGCAATCAGGTCGTCTGGCGAATTCGACACGGTGAGAACGATGATCCGGGCACCGACACCGAGGTCGCGCATGGTGCGCAGGGTCTCCAGGCCGCCCATACCGGTCATGTTCAGGTCCAGCAGAATCAGGTCAGGGTCATGCAGGCGCGCCAGCTCAATGCCTAGCTGGCCACCGGCAGCTTCACCCACAATGTCATAGCCGCTTTCAAGCTCCAGCAACTGACGCACGCCCCGGCGAAAAAGGGGGTGATCGTCGATGATCAGCACACGGGTGGATTCAGTCATGGGCATCTCGGGTTTGTGCGGTTTCGCGCAAGGGTTGACGTGCTCTTTGCGGCAGAAACTGCAAGGTGATCACGGTGCCTTGACCGGGAGCGGATTGAACCTCCAGCCGCCCGGCCAGGATCATGGCGCGGTCATTCATGATGTTGACGCCAAAGTGGTTGGTGGGGGTGTGTTGCGGATCAAACCCCCTGCCATCGTCTTCAACCCGCACGGTGACGGCCTGAAAGGTATCCACGGTCACGCTGACACGGGCGCTGGAGGCCTGCGCGTGGCGTTCGATATTCGACAGGGCTTCGCGCACGATGCGCAACACGTGCAGCTCCTCATTGGCCAGCAACACCATGCCCGAGAGGTCGTTGTGCAACGCAACCGTAAAACCCAGTTTCTGCGCAAACTCCTGAACCGTATCCTGCAAAGCCAGATTAAGGCCGCGCTCATCGATGCGCAGCCGGAAGGTCACTATCAGCTCACGCAATTCACGGTAGGCTTCGGCAAGGCCGCGCCTAAGCTCGTCAGCAATGGCGCGCGGGTCCAGTCCCTGATCCAGGCTTCGCTCCAGCCGGGTAACCTGAATTTTCAAATACGACAGTGACTGGGCAATCGAGTCGTGCAGTTCGCGCGCGATGACCGAGCGCTCTTCCATCACCGCCAGGCGGTGCTTTTCTTCTGCGCGGCGCATGTTGATCAACGCATTGGAAATATGGTTGCCCACGGTTTCGATGATCCGGGCCTTTTCGACGGACAGCGGGGCATCGCTGTTTTTGAGCAACGGCAAAATGCCCCGCAAGCCCTCACCGTCTCCGATGGGAATGGCAATCATCCGGGAGGTAGCACCCTGCTCAAGCAGTGGCTGCTGCGCCTGCAAAAAGCATTCGCCGCAATCCTGGCGACTGCACAGTGCATGCCGCTCGTCACGCTGGAGGCCGGCGCTGATGGTGTGCGCGGGAAACTGGTGGTTTTCGCTAATGCACAGCATGCTCTGGCCCAGCTCCAGCGCAGCCTCCACTTCACCCAGCACATCGCGCACCTGATCCAGCGTGAGATCCGACGCCGACAGGCGCTGACTGACACGGTACAACAGTTCCAGAGCCTCATTGGTGCGCTTGAGTTCACGCGTCTTCTCTTCGACCTTGTCCTCCAGGTGGGCATACATGTTGGCAATTTCTCCCACCATGACGTTGAAGGCCTGGCCAAGCCGGCCCAGCTCGTCACCACCGACATGTTCCACCCGCGCACTGAACGAACCCTGGGTCACCACCAGCGCGGCACGCAGCAGTTGCGCCAGCGGTCCAATCAAGTGCTGGCGCAGCATCCAGACGGTAAACAGGCTCACGGTCACGACCAAAGCCAGCAGCACCAGTTGGGCAATGCGCAGCCAGGTTGCACGCTCTTCGAGCTCATGCTCGATCAGGTTCACCACCCGGTCGATCTGGTCGACAAAGTCCGGGATTTCGTTGGACATCTGGCGCACCGCGCTGGCATCACCGTTCACAGCGTCGAGCTCCAGGGCGCGTATCTGTGTGTTCCAGCGCTGTAACACGCTTTGCAATTCGCGCACCGGCGCAGAGTCCGCGCGGCCTTTGCCGGCGATGAACCGCTCCAGATTCAGCAGGCGGCGCTCGAACAGCTTGATTGTGTCCAACGCCTGTGCGCGTTTTTCGGGCAATTGCACCTCGCTGAGTGTGCGATAACTCAGAAATCGCAACGACCCCGACATGTTGACCGCGTTGGCGCGCCCGCTAATGTCGTCCGCAATGACCGCGGAAATCACGATGGACCCCAGCGACAGCAAGGCCAGCACGCCCATGGCAATCGCGATGCGTACCAGGATGGAGTCGCGCAGCGCATGGTGGATGGCCGGAAAGATACGGTTCATGCCGGGGCATTCGGGGGAAGAAGGGCCGTTTTTGTAGGTATCCAGGACGATCGGCCCACAGCCGTGAAGGCGATCGTAAGTGCTTGATTATGCGAGACAGTGGGCCGCCAGCGACCTACCTCTTTGTAGGTAGACCGACTTTATTGGGTGGCATACCCGGGGCTTGTAACCTGCGCTGCGATTCCTAGAATCGAGCCGTTTCCACCGGGGAAAGCACTCTTTCTTTGAAATCTCCGCGTGGACGGAGTACCCGCCATGAACATTTCCAGCGTCATCGTCATACCGCGGCCCGAGCAGATCGACCAGGTGATTGTCCTGCTCGCAGCGCACCCGGGTGTCGAGGTGGCGGCGGTATCCCCGGAGGGAAAAATCATCATCACGATTGAAACCGAGGGCGACCGCGAGACCGTTCAGCTGTATGAAGCCATCAGCCTGACCGACGGCGTGATGTCCGCATCCATGGTGTACCACCAGCGGGAAGACGAGCCCGAAGCTGAAATCACGGTAGAGGCGTAACCCCCCGCGCGCCACCGCAACGAAAAGGAGAACTGCAATGAATGTCATCAAACTGATCCGACGCGATTTCATCAAAACCAATGCCGTAGCGGCCGCAGCGGCGACTGCCGGCATGACGGTGCCCGGCGCCGTCATGGCGCAAGCGCGTGGCGGCGACGGTGTGCGCTGGGACAAAGGTGTGTGCCGCTACTGCGGAACCGGTTGTGGTGTGCTGGTCGGAACCAAAGACGGCAAGGTCGTAGCCACGCAGGGCGACCCCGATGCGCCGGTCAATAAAGGCCTGAACTGCGTCAAGGGCTACTTTCTCGCCAAGGTGATGTACGGCCAGGACCGTCTCACCAAACCACTGCTGCGCATGAAGGACGGCAAGTTCGACAAGAACGGGGAGTTCTCGCCGATCTCGTGGGATCAGGCATTCGACATCATGGCCGACAAGGTCAAGATGACGCTGAAAGACCCCAACCAGGGTCAGCGCGGCGTCTGCATGTTCGGTTCTGGCCAATGGACCGTGTGGGAAGGCTATGCCGCCGCCAAGCTCTGGAAGGCCGGTCTGCGCACCAACAGCCTCGACCCGAACGCGCGCCACTGCATGGCTTCCGCCGTGACCGGCTTCATGCGCACCTTTGGCATCGACGAGCCGATGGGCTGCTATGACGACGCCGAGCACGCTGATGTGTTTGTGCTGTGGGGCGCAAACATGGCAGAGATGCACCCCATCCTGTGGTCGCGCATCACCAATCGCCGGCTCACCGCCAGCCACGTCAAGATCCAGGTGCTCTCAACCTTCTCCCACCGTTCGTGTGAACTCGCGGACAACGAACTGATCTTCAAGCCGCAGTCGGACCTGGCCATCCTCAACTACATCTGCAACTACATCATCCAGACCGGTGCGGTCAACAAAGAATTTGTTGCGAAGAACTGCCACTTCTTTGAGGGTGTGACCGACATTGGCTACGGCCTGCGTCCCAACCATCCTCTGGAGCAGGTCGCCATGAACAATGGCTATCCCGGCGCGGACGGAAAACCCAAGGGCGACCCGAACAAGCACACGCCCATTACCTTTGAGCAGTTCGCCAAGTTCGTGTCGGAGTACACGCTGGACAAGGCCCATGAAATTTCGGGTGTGCCAAAAGACAAGCTGGAAACCCTGGCCAAGGCCTATGCTGACCCGAAGGTCAAGGTTGTTTCCTACTGGACCATGGGCTTCAACCAGCACACCCGTGGCACCTGGGTCAACAACATGATCTACAACGTGCACCTGTTGGTGGGCAAGATCTCCGAGCCGGGCAATGGCCCCTTCTCGCTCACCGGTCAGCCCTCAGCCTGCGGCACCGCTCGTGAGGTGGGTACCTTTGCACACCGTCTGCCTGCGGACATGGTGGTTGCCAACCCCAAACACCGCGAGTTCGCCGAAAACATCTGGAAGCTTCCTGCCGGCACCATTCCCGACTGGGTGGGCTACCACGCGGTGTTGCAGTCGCGCATGGCCAAGGACGGCAAGGTAGGTTTCCTGTGGACTACCACCACCAACAACATGCAGGCCGGCCCGAACATCAATGGCGAAATCTACCCCGGCTGGCGCAATCCGAAGTGCTTCACCGTGGTGTCCGACGTCTATCCAACCGTCTCTGCCATGTCAGCTGACCTGATCCTTCCCGCCGCGATGTGGATGGAAAAGGAAGGCATGTTTGGTAATGCCGAGCGCCGCGGCCAGATGTGGCGCCAGCAGGTCAAAGCACCAGGCGACTGCAAGTCCGACCTGTGGCAGTACATCGAGTTTTCCAAGCGCTTCAAGGTCGAAGAAGTCTGGCCAGCCGAATTGCTCGACAAGAACCCGCAGTACAAAGGCAAGACCCTGTACGACGTGTTGTACGCCAATGGCCAGGTCAACATGTTCCCGAAAGAAGACGCCGCCAAAGTCAACGCGCATGCCTGGGCGGGCTATACGAACGACGAAACCGAAGCGTTCGGCTACTACGTCCAGAAGGGATTGTTTGAGGAATACGCCCGCTTTGGGCGAGGCAAGGCACACGACCTTCACAATTTTGACGAGTACCACAAGGCGCGCGGATTCCGCTGGCCGGTGGTCAACGGCAAGGAAACCCTGTGGCGCTTCCGCGAAGGCTACGACTCATACGTCAAGAAGGGTGAGGGCGTGCGGTTCTACGGATACGCAGATGGCAAGGCGAAGATCTTTGCCCTGCCGTACCAGCCCGCCGCTGAAATGCCCGACAAGGAATACGACCTGTGGTTGTGCACGGGCCGGGTGCTGGAGCACTGGCACAGCGGATCCATGACACGGCGCGTGCCCGAACTGTACAAAGCCTTCCCCGACGCAGTCGTGTGGATGCACCCGAAGGACGCCGAAAAGCGGGGCCTCAAGCGCAACGATGTTGTCAAGGTGAGTACCCGCCGCGGCGAAATCGAACTGCGAGTCGACACCAAGGGACGCAACAAGCCGCCGGAAGGCCTGGTGTTTATCCCCTTCTTTGACGAGCACCGCCTGGTGAACAAGCTGACCCTGGATGCCACCTGCCCGATCTCGAAAGAGACGGACTTCAAGAAGTGCGCTGCCAAGGTGGTCAAGGCCTGATCGACTCCTGAAAACGACGATAGGTGGCGCCTCCTGGCGGAGCGCTTCCCGTTTCCGGAATATGACAACCACCCCGCAACCCACGGACGCCGCCCGCCGGCAGTTCATCGCCGATACCGCACGCATGGCGTGTGGCGTCGGGCTGTTCGGCGTGGGGCTGGGTCTGTATGCAAAACACGCCACGGCGCTGCCACCGGCCGCGATCCGTCCGCCTGGCGCATTGCCGGAGGACCAGTTCTCGTCGGCGTGCATACGCTGCGGCATGTGCGTGCGCGACTGTCCGTATGACATCCTGCACCTGGCCAAACCGGAGCAACCGATGTCAACCGGCACACCGTATTTCGTGGCACGCCAGGCGCCCTGCGAGATGTGCGAAAACGTTCCCTGCGTCAAGGCCTGTCCGACTGCCGCGCTAGACCACACGCTCAAGGACATCAACAAGGCACGGATGGGGCTGGCGGTGCTGGTGGACCACGAGACCTGTCTCAATTTTCTCGGCCTGCGCTGTGACATCTGCTACCGCGTCTGCCCCGTGATCGATAAGGCCATCACACTGGATCCGCAAACCAACGCCCGTACGGGCAAGCACACGCTGTTCATCCCTGTGGTGCATTCGGACCATTGCACGGGCTGCGGCAAATGCGAAAAGTCCTGCCCGACCGAGGTTGCGTCCATCAAGGTGCTTCCGCTATTCATGGCCAAAGGCCAGCTGTCGGCCCACTATCGCCTCGGCTGGATGGAAAAAGAGAAGGCTGGCGGCAGCCTGGTGGCGCCAGAGGTGGAGCACCGGTACAACATGCCAGACGGCATGCAATACGAGCATGGGAAAGGCCTTTCCGTCGTTCCGCAGGGTGCTGCCAGTGCGGCACCCGCTCCGACCGTCAAGGCCCTTAGTGGAGACAGGCTATGAGCGCCGTTCGCCCCAAGGTCGGCACCGATGCCATCGCAGAAAAAGGCTGGTTCGCAGCACACCGGTGGTTGATCCTGCGCCGCACCAGCCAGCTGGGAATCCTGATGGCCTTCCTGGTGGGGCCCTGGTTCGGGCTGTGGATCGTCAAGGGCAATCTGAACTACAGCTACACGCTGGGCGTGCTGCCGCTGACGGACCCATACCTGTTGCTCCAATCCCTGCTGTCGGGCAGGATGCCCGAAGTGCTGACCCTGATCGGCGTATCCATCACGGTGGCGCTGTATGTGCTGGCAGGCGGACGCAGTTATTGCTCCTGGGTGTGCCCGGTCAATCCGGTCACGGATCTGGCAGCGTGGTTGCGCCAGCGTCTGGGGCTCAAAGGCAGTATCCGTCTGTCGGCATCCACCCGTTTCTGGATGCTGGGCATGACGCTTGTCGTCTCGGTCCTGACCGGAACTATCGCCTGGGAGATGCTGAACCCGGTTTCAATGCTGCATCGCGGACTGATTTTCGGCATGGGTTTCGGCTGGACGATCATCGCCGGTGTATTCCTGTTCGACCTGTTCGTGGCGCAACGGGGCTGGTGCGGCCATGTCTGCCCGGTCGGCGCGTTCTACAGCCTCATCGGAAGGGCTGCGGTGCTTCGGGTTCATCTGCCCAAGCGCGACGCCTGCAACAACTGCATGGATTGCTACGCAGTCTGCCCGGAGTTCAAGATTATCAAACCAGCGCTGAAGGCCGTAGACGGCGCGCCACCCATCATCCTTGACGCGCAGTGCACCAATTGCGGCCGTTGCATCGATGTCTGTTCTAAGGATGTATTTGCTTTCGGACCCCGCAAGCAGTACAGAAATATTCCCGTCATCCACTTTCCCTCAACGAGGAGTCCATCATGAAAAAGACTGTCAGCATCGTCCTTGCAGCCCTCGCGATCACCGTGATCGGTTGCGCGACGACTATCGCGCCCACCCCCATGCGGGGCGCCGATGTCACTGCGCCGGACAAGGCACCGGAACTCAAGCAGTACGCGGAGAAGACACCGGGTGTCGGCCAGCTCAAGTTGATTGACCGCACGTTTGTCGGACAACCACCAATGGTGCCGCACAGCATCGAGAAATATGTGCCGCTGACCGTCGAAGAGAACGCCTGCATGGAATGCCATCAGACCGATGAAATAAGGGGTCAAAAGATTCCACAGATCGGAGCCAGCCACTTCTCGCCCACCATCAAGACCAAGGCAGGCAAACCCGTACTGGAAATGACCCGATTCCAGTGCGACAGCTGCCATGTGCCGCAAGTCGATGCCCCGCCGTTGGTTGAGTCGCGGTTTGTTGGTGTCACCCGTTGATTCGCTATACCCCCCACCCTTGAATGGAGATTGCCTAATGAAGAATGCCCCCACAACCCTGAGTTTTCTCACGGCCGCCACTTTGCTGGCCCTCGGACTGACAGCACCCGCTACGGCACAGGATGCCGATGGCGCCAAGGCATTGGCCCAGTCGAACAACTGCCTGCAGTGCCATGCCATCCGCAAGGACAAAGATGGCCCAGCCTTCCTAAAGACGGCGGAAAAGTATCGTGGCAAGGCCAATGCCGAGGATGAAGTTACGAAACACATCACTTCGGGCAAGAAAGTGAAGCTCGCCGACGGCACGATGGAAGAACACAAGATCGTGAAGACCATTCCGCCCAACGACACGGCGCAAATCAAGAACCTGGTCAAGTGGATTCTTGCCACGCAGTAACTTCACGATCAGCACGCAATCGCCAGCCGCACGCCAACGGAGAAACCCATGTCCAGTAACAACCTGAAGAACAGCGCATCACGATGGTGGGCCGTGCTGAGAAAGCCCAGCATCAAATACTCGCTGATGACCTTGCTGGCGGCAGGCTTCTTCGGCGGCATCTTTTTCTGGGGCGCCTTCAACACCGGCATGGAAGCCACCAACAAGATGGAGTTCTGCATCGGTTGCCACGAGATGAAGGACAACGTGTACGCGGAATACAAGTACACCATCCACTACTCCAACCGCACCGGTGTGCGGGCCGTCTGCTCCGATTGCCATGTGCCCAAGGACTGGACGCACAAGATCATCCGCAAGGTGCAGGCCTCCAAGGAAGTGTTCGGAAAGATCACCGGCACGATCGACACAAAGGAAAAATTCGAGGCGCACCGACTGGAAATGGCACAGCGCGAGTGGGCACGCATGAAGGCAGTGGACTCCATCGAGTGCCGCAACTGCCACAGCTTTGATGCCATGAGCCCCGAACTCCAGAAGAAGGCGCCGTACAAAAAGCACATGGAGGCCAAAGCCGCAGGTCAAAGTTGCATTGACTGCCACAAGGGCATCGCACACCGGCTACCCAAAGGCTATGTCGATCCGAACGCGGAAGAAGAGTGACCCATCCCGGATGCCCGCACGGGCATCTTGTACGCCAGGTTGCTTCGTAAACCGTCAGTTCGTGTAGTAGACGAGCTGTTGGGTAGTCGCCAGAAGAATACCGCCCTCATTCCACAACTGGGCGGTGTGATCAAAGTACCCGTTCCGAAAAGCCTGTGCGCGGGCCTGGGCCATCAGATAGCCATCACCACTGCCCTGAATCTGAGCCAGGTCGGCATGGAAGTAAATGGTCATGGTGACGGTTCCGATGGGCACGAGCGTCGCCCGGCGGACGAACACCCGGGGAAAGAAAACATCACACAGGGCGGTGAGGGAAGCAAAGTCCAGCGCACGCGCCGGGTTGTCGCGCACCCACAGCCGGGTGAGGCTGCTCTCACCACTGCCGTCCCACACCTGGGGCATGCCACCCTCGATGGGTCGCATTTCATAGCGCTTGATCCATTCCATGGGAATCGGACCCTGGCCCAGCGCCACCTCTTGCGGTGGAGGGCACGACGGCATGGGGTCTTCGTCCACACCCCAGGTTTCGCGTCGCAGTGCGGTGAACGCCGTTCCTGTGAGTACCGTTTCCCCGTTTTGTTGCACCTCAATGACCCAGTGCTGGGTGGATCGGTTGGTGCGCGCCGCCCGTGCCGTGACCACGAAGGGGCCATGGCTGAGGGCAGCCGCAAAGTTGACGGTCAATGACACAGGATCACCCAGGCGCTGTGGGTGAAGCAACACCGCATTCAACATCTGGGCGGCGCTAATACCGCCAAAAGGGCCAACCATATTGGCATAGGCTGCGCTGGTGTGGCCGGCGAACGTGCCATCGGCCTGCCATTCCATGGCAATGGCCTGGTCAAAGAAGTGTGTGCTCAATGTCTTGTCTCCATGAAAAAGCCACCCGAAGGTGGCGAGGCTCAGAAATTCCTGCTGCGCCATGGCCAATGCCAACAAGCAAGGACACCATGCTGTACCTCAGATTATTGCGGCGAAGGGCGTGAATGGTTGTCGCGCAGCGGATAGCGCCAGTAGCTCCCAGCGGGTGACCCAAGACGCGTGGCTGCATGCCCCTTTGCGCGAGGTTTATATGATCGCGTTGGCCTGGTCAATTCCACCCGATGAAAACTAGCGCAGGACCAAGGGTCAAGCCAGTTTGAGTTGACCGCTTTCAATTTGTGCCAGCAAGGCATGGGCTGGAATTGGTTTGCTGTAGAAGTACCCTTGAATAACATGGCAACCCGCCTCGGCCAGAAAATCGTTCTGCGCTTGGGATTCAACGCCCTCTGCCAGAATTTCCATATTCAGGTTGCGGCCCAATGCAATCACAGCGTGGGCAATGGCGCAGTCGCTGATGTCATCGGGCAGTCCCATTACGAAGGCTCGGTCAATCTTCAGACGGTCCAGCGGGAATGTTTTCAGATAGGCCAAGGACGAATATCCGGTGCCAAAATCGTCAATCGCCAAACGGATTCCCATGGTGCGCAAGCCGTGCAGCACGACCGCTGTGCCCTGCGGGTCGGCCATCAGCATGCCCTCTGTAATTTCCAGCTCCAGCAGATGGGCTGGCAAACCGGTTTCGGTAAGCGTTGCCTGCACCGTAGCCAGGACATCGGCGCGGCGGAACTGGCGCGCTGACAAGTTAACTGCCACTGCGATGTCATGCCCCAGTGCAGTACGCCAGGCTTGCGCCTGCAGACATGCCGTTTTCATGACCCATTCACCAATGGGGACGATCAAACCAGTTTCTTCGGCAATCGGGATGAACTGCACGGGCGATATCAGGCCTAAATCCGGACTATTCCAGCGGATGAGCGCTTCAACACCCACCAACTGACTGGTGCGGGCATCGACCTGGGGCTGGTACACCAGCGAAAACTCGCCCCGTTCGAGGGCCAGGCGCAAAAGGCGCTCAAAGCTGAGCAGACGTGCACCTTCAGCATCCATGTCGGCAGAGTAAAACTTGAAGTTGGCACGCCCTTCGTTTTTGGCCATGTACATGGCTGATTCGGCGTGGCTTTGCAGGGTGCCGGTGACTTCGCCATCGCCTGGGTACTGTGCGACCCCAATGCTGACGGAAAGGTGCAGTTGGTGATCGTCGACGTTGAACGTGGGTACAAACGCGGCCAGCAATTTTTCACAAATAATGCGTACATCGTGCGGCGAGACCGTGTCTTCCAGCAAGATCGAGAACCGATCCCCACCAGGGCGCGCCGCCGTGTCGTACCGGCGCAGGACGCTTTGGATGCGTTCGGCAGCTTCTACCAAAACCCGGTCACCCACGGCGTGGCTCAAGGTGTCATTGATGATCTTGAATCGATCCAGCCCGACTTCCAGCACAGTGAAACCGCGCTCAGCATCCCGACAGCTCGCCACTGCACGGTCCAATGCGGTGAGCCAGGCGTCGCGGCTGAGCAAGTTGGTCAGCGGATCGAACGTGCGCAGCCTCTTAAGCAACTCTTCGGCGTTTTTGTGCTGGCTAAGATCGACCGTCATGGCAATGTAGTTGCTCACGATGCCTGTGGTGTCGCGTGTGGCTACGATGGACAGCAGAGCTGGATAGAGGTCACCGTTTTTGCGCCGGTTCCAGATTTCGCCCTCCCAACTGTTCTGGACTTTGATGGATTCCCACATCGCTTCATAGAAGCTGGTGTCGTGTCGCCCAGACTTGAGCATGCGCACGTTCTGACCCAGCGCCTCGTCTCGCGTAAACCCCGTGGTCTTTGTGAACGCGCGGTTGACCTCGACTATGACCGAACTGGCATCGGTAATCACAATCGACTCCACGCTGTTGTGGAACACGGCTCCACCCAGATCGAGCCCTCTATCCGCCACACGGCTGCCACGTCGCACCATGAATAACAATAGGCCGGCCAATACGAATGACGCAACCGCACTGAGTGCGCTGATGATCAGGGCCTTGTTTGCAGCAGCCTCCTGGGCATGAGCCTGTCGCAGCACCGACCGGCTCAAAACATCCTCCAACGCCTTCATGGCATCAATCCCCTGCGATGACAGAGTGAACCAACGCTGCGGGTCCGGTAAGGGCAGCGCCTCGGATTCGCCGCTATGGCCAGCGGCAATCACATGTCGTCGTATGAGTTGCGCTTGTGCCATGAAAGGTTGTTTCAATATTTCCTGGTATCCAGCGACCGCGTCGGGTTCAGCAAACTGGAGAAACTGCGACAGGTGCGTTGCTTCGACCGCCTTGATCTGGTGAAAGCTGGCGATTCGGGAATAAGAGCCAAAATCTCTGGAGGACAGAATGGTGGTCAGCAACGCACGCTCCAGCCCCATCATGTCTTTGCCACGCAAGAACGCCAGGAAAGCGAGCTGTGAAGGCAGCGGTTTTGTGGTGCTGGTCAAAGTCTTTGACATGTGCGCCAGCAGCGAATTGATCATGTGGTTGTACCGGTCTACCTGCGCATCGCGTGAGATGTGCAGGGTGCTGATCTGTGCACGCAATTCATCGAGATGCAGCAGATCGCTGCGACTGACGGTATCGGGGACCGCGCGCGAGACATCAACAGTGACTGTTTTCAATGCGGTGTCAGTATGCATTCGCTGCTGTGTCATGAGGTCAGAGAATGTGGTCCCATTGGCGGCCAGATAGCCGCTGGACAGTCCACGTTCTTTTTGCAACTCGTGAATCAGGGCACTCAAACCGACGGAGGAATGGGTCCACTCTGCAGTGCGTTGCGCGAGGGCTCGTTCAGTCAACTTCTCCTGGACATTGGGCACGGCAAACAAAAACAAAGCAACAAAAAAAGCAACGAAAAGCCACACCGAGCGACGCTTGATCAAGCGCCACGTCGTCGATTGGGAAATTGTGCCGTCCGTCTTCATGCCAGAATCAAGCGCTTGCCTTGAACTCATTTGAAAGAATCATTATGCGGCTCAATTGGAACGCTGAACTGGTCACAGGCGTGCGGCAAATTGATCTCCAACATCAGGAACTGATTGAGTTGATCAACGAGCTTGAATCCGCGCACGAACGCGGTCAAGACGATTTGGCGCTGGCTGACGTGTTGCCCAGACTCACAAGTTATGCGCTGTTTCATTTTTGTACCGAAGAGGGTTTAATGGCCAAGGTGGCCATGAATACCTCTTACGCCCAACACCATTTGAGCGAACATCGGCTGTTTGCCGACAAGGTGGCTCAAATGAAGGTTGCGTCTGGCGAAACCTCAGCCCAAACCGTGGTGCAGTTGTTGGACTACCTGACGTCATGGCTGTTTGAGCACATCATGAAAACCGACAAGGCATTGGCAAAGGTGATTTTGACGCGCCCCATGCAATGAGGCGTCAAGTCAACCGAGGGAATTGGCCGACATATCGAGTCAATGACACGATGCTCTGTTCCTCAAGCGCGGCTGAGAATGGGCCAGTAACGGACCGTATACAGCGCAAAGCCGGCTGACCATAGCACCGCTGAAATCAACAGCGCATGGATCATCAGCGAAGGCATCAGCAATGGAAGGAATACGCGCACCACCGCTGCGGCGATGATCAAGAGGTAACACGCCACCTCGGACCTGCCTGCAACCAGTTTTCTGCCGGTGTGTCCAAGAGCTGTGCGCGTGATCATGCCAATGATCATGATGCCAATGGCGCCTGCCGTGAGTGCGTGGGTGGCCAACGAAGCGGACACCCAATCCATCGCCGCCATGGCGCGCAACGCGAGATGAAGGGGAATCCAGGCGTAGGCAACGTGGAGCACCCAAACCAAGGGAGTATTGCGCGTCTTCCAGGGTTGCCACAACCACAATCGTGTGGCATGTGCCGACATTGCTGCTACTGTCAACACCGCCAACCCCATTCCCGTCACATCCAGTGCGTCGGCAAGCCCGAGCAGCAGAACCAGACCCAGCGCGGACTTCTCAACCCAGGGTTTGCGAACGGCCTTGGCTGCCGCAATCGCATTGTTGGTAAACATGGGAATCACCCGGCCGCCCATCACGCTCAGCACAAACAGCATCACATCCAGACCCAGGGCAATGCCGGACCAGCCCGGCACCTGCAAAGCACCCAGTGCATTGAGATGTACAACAGCCTGCGCCAGCGCCATCATGCAAAGCAGGGCAACAAAGAAGTAGTTGCGCTGGTTGCGCCCGCGGTAGAGCGGGACCGCGAGTGCAAGGGCTGCAGCCAGCGAAAAGGCGACACTCGCGCAAGCGGCCAGCCAACCCCATGGTGAAAGGATCAGAATTCTTCCTGCTACCCATAGGGCCGCAAGGGCTGCAAGCAAAGGCCCTCTGACCGTGGGTTGCCCCGACCAGTTCTTGCCGGCTGTCAGCAAAAAACCGGTCAGTATCGCTTGGGCGAATCCAAACAACATCTCGTGGGCATGCCACACCGGACCCTGCAGATAGGCGAAGGGCAGCAGTCCGCTGAACTGCAGCGTCCAAACCAGAATGGACAATGCGGCAAATGCACTGCCTAACAGGTAGAACGGGCGAAAGCCCAGATCCCAAAGTGCGAATCTGGATTGCCCCGCAACAGGCGGATCATTTATCTGAATCAGGGTGGCCATGCGGCAGCAAAATTACTGCTTGGCGGCGTTGATGTCTGCCTTTGCGTCAATGCCAAGGGTGTATCCAAGTGAGACCTGATGGAAGCGACCATGGGTGTAGTCGTCGTGGATGGCAAACCCGAAGTTGTAGGTCTTTCCTGCAACCAGCGCGATGTCACCTTCGCCACCGGTGAGCTTGCGGGTAAACGTCACAACCCATTCGCCGTTCTTTAGCTCACCTTTGGCGTCAACCAGTGCCTTGCCGCCATCCATGACGCGCTTTTCCGCCACATAGCCATCATGCTTTGCTCCCTTCGAGGTCCACTGCAACAAGTCGTAATACTTGCCAGATGCCAGGCTGCCACCGACAACGTACTTGGTCTTTTTCTCATCCTTGCCGTCAGGCATGGTGCGCACATCGGTATGACAGGTCTCCCAGCAGCCGGACAGGTTTGCGCGCTCGACCTTGTTATCTTCCAGCATGAATGCCAGTTTGACGGCATTGTCCTTGTCCATTTTGTCGGCACCGCCGGCTGGCTGTTTCCAGCTAAAGCGAAGATACAGGTTTGATCCATCATTGGCAGCCTGGACCATCACAGGAATGGACCCCGCCTTGCCCTTGATCACCGCCGGCTCCAGCTTCTGGCCGGTCACCATTTTCTTGCCCATGTCGGCTGCCTCGGCATCATGACAGCTGGCGCAGGTTTCACCTTTTTTCATGGCACGTGCGCCACCGTGCTCGGAGCCAATGACAATCCACTCGATGGGGGAAACGCCGGGGTAGAAGACGGTGATTTTCCGGCTTGGTGTCTTGGTCCAGTCGGGTGCTGCTGCGTGAACGCCGCCTGCCAGTGCGGCCAGGGACAGGGCGAGGGCGATACGTGTCAATGGTTGCTTGTTCATGGTTTATTCCTGTTGCAAATCGAGTGGGATGCCAAACCGCGACCCGGACTATCCGTCCGCCTCGGTCATGCCTTTTGGCTTGTGGTGCGCGATGCCCTTGTGGCAATCGATGCACGTGTCTCCGTCCTTGACGGCCATTTCATGCGACTTCTGGGCACGTGGTTTTTGCACTTCGCGATTCATGGATGCCAGGCTGTGGCAGTTGCGGCATTCGAGGGAATTGTTGGCCTTCATGCGCGCCCACTCGTGGCGAGCCAGCTCCAGCCGTTTGGCCTCAAATTTTTCCCGGGTGTCAATGGTGCCCAGGATTTTCCCGAGCACTTCATTGGATGCCTGAATCTTGCGCAGCATCTTTGGGCCCCATTCCTTGGGCACGTGACAATCCGGACACGTGGCCCGCACGCCGGTGCGATTGGTGTAGTGAATCGTCTCTTTGTACTCCACATACACGTTGTCACGCATCTCGTGGCAACTGATACAAAAAGCCTCGTTATTGGTCGCTTCCAGCGCTGCGTGAAAACCACCCCAAAACACGATGCCTCCAACAAAGCCGACAATCAAAAGCGCCAACAGGGAAAACCTGCTTGGGGAGCGCAAGGATTGCCACAGACGTTTGAGCGCGGATGGGCGAGGAGTATCGGATAGGTTCACGATTGAAAAGTCCGTTTGAATGTCTTGCTACGCAAATGAACATCAGCCCCCCAACCGTTGCCGCAATGTCGTGGGTTGCCTGGGGCTGATGTTTTCAGTTGATCGACCGATCAATAGATGTCGTGCTGGGTGTTGTAGACGTTGAACTTGCCGGTTGGGGTGATCATCTTGGGATCGGTAATCACCTTCTTCAACGTCAAAGTTGCATCGTCATAGACCACGATGGCAGACTGATCAGCCTTGCCGCCCCACAGCGAAATCCATACTTCCTTGCCATCGGCGCTGTACTCCGGGTGTACCGCGCGCTTGACGGCTTTGGTCGCTGGAAGACCGGAGTCCTTGGCAACGTTGAGAATCTTCTTCGGCTTGCTCAAGTCGGCCATGTCCCAGACGGCAACTGACTCAGCCAGATCCTTGTCTGGGTTCTGCGGTGCGTCAGCCCAGAAGTTTTTGGAAACAGGGTGCGTCTTGACAAACAGGTTACCGGGCACGTGTTTCATTTGTTGAACCACCTTCCAGTTGTACTGCTTGTACTGGGCGTACTTGGGATCGTCCGACGGTGTCGAAATCAGCGTGACAACATCGGCTCCCAGGTGGCCGGTTGCCCAAACGGGTCCGAACTGCGGGTGTACAAAGTTGGCGCCCCGGCCCGGGTGAGGCAGTTTGGCGGTGTCAATCAATGCAGCCAGTTTGCCAGTTTTGGTATCTACTGCTGCCACTTTGTTCGAGGCATTGGCCGCAACCAGGAAGTAACGCTTGGACGCATCCCAGCCGCCATCGTGCAGGAACTTGGCGGAGCCGATGGTGGTGGTCTTCAGGTTCTCGATATCGGAATAGTCAACCAGCAAAATCTGCCCGGTTTCCTTGATGTTGATGACCCACTCCGGCTTGATAAACGACGCAACGATGGAAGCGACGCGGGGCTCGGGGTGGTACTCGCCATCAACGGTCATGCCGCGTGTTGAAACGATCTTGCGCGGCTCCAGTGTGTCGCCATCCATGATGACGTATTGAGGCGGCCAGTAGGAGCCAGCCACAACGTATTTGTCCTCGTAACCCTTGAACTTGGATGTGTCCACCGAGCGTGCGTCAAATCCAATCTTGACTTCTGCAACAACGGCCGGTTTTTCCATCCACAGGTCGATCAGCGACAAGCGACCATCGCGCCCAATCACGTAGATGTAGCGGCCAGAGGCCGACAGGCGGGAGATGTGCACCGCATAGCCGGTCTTCACAATGCTGCGAATCTCTTTGGTGTCGCCGTCGATCAGCGCCACTTCGCCGGTGTCACGCAACGTGACCGAGAAGAAGTTCTTCAAGTTGAAGTTGTTCATCTGCTTGGTCGGCCGGTCCTTCACTGCCACGATGACCTTCCAGGATTCCTTGGTTTCCTTGAAACTGTACTCGGGCGGAATGTCGGGCGTTGTCTGGATGTACTTCGACATCACGCTGATTTCTTCTTTGGTGAGAATGTCGTCAAAGTTCACCATGCCGCCTTCGGTACCGTAGCCGATGATTTTTTCCAGGCGGTTTTGACCCAGTTTGAGCGTGCCACCCTCCTGTGTCGAGCCATCGGGCAACTTCTTGGTCCAGTGCGGCTCCAGATTCTTTCCGGTCGCGCCCTTGCGCAGCACGCCGTGGCAGCCAGCACAACGCTCAAAGTAGATTTTTTTTGCGGCGGTTTTTTCTGATGCGGTCAAGGTGGGTTGATTCGCGCTGTCCTGGGCAAAAGCCGACAGCCCCCAAGTGGTTAGCAGTACAGCGGCAACACCAGCCAGTCTCAAATTTTTCATGTCAAAGGTTCCTTGTTGATCGATGCTCGGCGCCTGGCACTCCGTTTCACAAAGTGCGTTCGCTGCGGGTTTCAGCATGGTTTCTGCGAACAGGGGGATGTTCTTGCAAAGGTTCGCCGGTAACCTTAATCTGCGCCAGTTTTCGATACAGAACGTTCACTTTCATTCGCGCTATTGCTGAATAATCGCCACCACGAATGGTTTAGTTGAGGACATTGCATGACGCGAATCACGAATTTTTTTCGAGTCGATACACCCCACATCGCTGCTGCTTTGGCAATGGGCTGCGTTGCCACCGCACCAGTTTTTTCACAGGGTGCACCGACCCATCTGAGCCAGGTTGTTGTCAGTGGTTCGCGCCTTGAGCAATCGCGTGACGACTTGCCCATGTCTATTGATGTGCTGAATGCCGATGACTTCGAAAGCAGGCAAATCGGTGATATCAAGGATCTGGTGAAAGACTTGCCCAATGTCTCCGTCAAGCACGCGCCAGCCCGGTTTTCGGTAACTGGCGCCGGCAATACGACGGGGCGTGACGGGAATGCAGGTTTCAACATCCGCGGCCTGGGTGGCAACCGGGTGCTGATGCTGGTGGATGGCGCCCGTGCGCCACGCAGCTATGTGAACGGAAACAGTGCGTTCGGGCGCGATGCGTTGTCACTGGACCTGATCAAGCGAGTCGAACTCGTGCGTGGCCCCAGCTCGGTCCTGTATGGGTCGGACGGGCTGGCGGGTCTGGTGAATTTCATCACGTTCGAGCCGCTCGACTTCCTGCCCCCCCAAGACACTGAATCCAGGGGCCTTGGGGGTCGCCTTGCGGGCAGTTGGAGTGGTGGCGACGATGGACTCAATGTGTCTGCTACGGTGGCGGGTCATACCGGTGAGCGCGCACAGTGGATGTTCAGCGCAGCATCCCGAAATGCCCATGCCCTGGGCAACATGGGAAGCAATGACGAGCCCAGCGTCAACCGCACGCGCCCCAATCCGCAGACGCATCGAAACGATGCATTGCTGGGCAAGCTGGTGGTCAGGCCCAACGGCATCCAAAAGCACACGTTCACCTTTGAGCATGTCGGCAAGGCCACAGACACGGAACTGTTATCCAGTCGGGCTGCATCGCTTCCTGCGCCAACAACAACCGCAACCAAGGCCCTGGTGGCTGGCGAAACGGATCGTGACACGTTGCGCCGCGACCGCCTGACCTGGGATGCGCGCTATGTGGTGGACAGTTTCTGGGCGGATCAGGTTCGGTCCCTGATCAGCGTTCAACATTCGGACGCGCAGGAAAATGGCCGCACCATCCGCAATGACTCCGGCATTCGCCTGCGCGACACCAGCTACGGCGAACACACCGCGCAGGCCAACCTGCAGGCGAGCAAGTCCATGGCTATTTCCGACCGATGGTCACAGAAGCTTAGCTATGGTGTTGACCTCGCCAGTACCACGGTTACGAGCTGGTTTGGCGGGTCTGATCCTGCGCCCCTGACTGCCTACGTTCCCAAAAAATATTTTCCCGATGCGCGCGACAGCAACGCGGGGCTGTACGCACAAAGCGAGTTTGCAAGCGAGCGCTGGAGCATCACGCCCGGGCTGCGGTTTGAGCGTTTCTCGGTGGATGTCATCAGCCAGGACGGCTATTCCCCTCCCGCGACGGTCCCGGGCGTTTCCCTTTCGGGCGTCAACACGTCGCCCAAGTTCGGTGCCTTGTTTCGTGTAACGCCGCAGTGGAGTGTTTACGGCAATTTCGCGAGCGGTTTTCGCGCGCCGGGCGCGGCACAGCTTAATGGTTTCATCGACCCCTCGCCAGGCGTGAATGCACGGCTTCTGCCCAACCCGGACCTCAAGCCGGAGACGAGCAAAAATGTTGAGTTCGGCGTACGTGCGCGTCAACCCGGGTTCAGTCTTGACGTCGCCGTCTTTACCGGTGACTTCAAGCAACTGATTGTTGACAAGAAGTTTCTAGGCGGCAGCAATACGGCCAGCGACCCCAATGTTTTTCAAACGGTCAATGTCGACAACGCAACCATTTGGGGGTTCGAGGTGAAGGGTGATGTCGAATGGGGGCGCTGGGGAAATGGCAAACTCAGCACCCCATTTGCGCTGGGCGCGGCCCGCGGTCAGGATACGGGGTCTGGGCGTCCCATCAACTCCATTGACCCCGCCATGCTGACGCTCGGGCTGCACTACGATGATGCCGTGTTGTCGGTTTACATGGACGTGCGCCATTACGCCGCCAAGGATGCCGCTGACGTCGACGCAAGTGCGGGAGTCCGTGCGGGGAGTACCCAATTCACTGCAGTGCCGGCGGCAAACACCGTGGATCTCACGGGACAATGGAGACTGCGCAAAGACACGCGTCTCACGGTTGCCGTCGTCAATCTGACCAACCGCAAGTACTGGCTGTGGTCCGATGTACAGGGGTTGAGCACGGCCAATGCGCTCACCCAGGCTGACGCCTACACACAGCCTGGGCGGCACATAAAGGCGGCTCTGGTAAAGGACTTCTAACAGGCGGTAAGCAGGCCATGGATTACGCATTCATCAAACTGCTCCACCAATCGGCCGTGGCCCTGTCCGCCACAGGGTTTGTTGTGCGTGGTTTTGCGTCCCTGCGTGGTGCGCACTGGACACAGGGTCGGCTTGCAAAAACCTTGCCCCACGTTGTTGACACGGTTCTATTGTTGTCGGCCTTGGCGCTGGCCGTAATGCTTCGTGTCAACCCTGCGCATGCGCCATGGCTGCTGGCCAAGATACTGGGCTTGCTGGTCTATATCGGCCTGGGTATGCTGGCACTTCGGCCTCGCTTGAGCCTTCGGCTGCGCGGTATGTCATGGGTGCTGGCGCTCGTAGTTCTGTCATGGATGGTGTCGGTGGCATTGCTGAAAGATCCATGGGGATTCTGGGGCTTGATTGTTCCCGCCCAGCATTGAGTGGATCGATGCTGTGATCACCGCCATGGCATCGTGGCTGACAAATCTCCGCATTGGCAGTTGAACACCCGCCGGCATCGCCGGATCCGCTCAAAAACTTAAGTTTCATCAAGGCCGATATCGTCGGTCATGCCCACAATCGGCTGCCATGGCCCGCCGAGGGCGAGACTCGAAAACATGATGAAACAACGATTGCTTGGACTTTTCCTGCTGGCTGCGGTGCAGCTGGCTGGTGCACAGAACCTGGAGCGCGGCAAAGATATCAATGCCACTTGCGCTGGCTGCCATGGCGAGTTTGGTCAGGGTGGAAAAAAGGGGGAGTACCCCCGCATCGCCGGTCAGCGCGCTGCCCATATCGCTGATCAGCTCAAGGCCTTTCGCAACCGTACCCGCTTGAACCTGCCCATGTTTCCCTACACCCAGGAGCGGGAAATGTCGGATCAGGATGTGGAAGATGTATCTGCCTACCTGGCATCGGTCGAGCTGCCCACCCAATGGCCAGAATTCAAGCCGGATGACGACGCGCTGACGCGGCTGACGGCCATGGAAAAAGTCATGATCATTCCCCGCGCGCCAGGGGATACCGTCAACGGCGGCAAGATCTACAACAAAGAATGCTTTATCTGTCACGGCAAGGACGGCATGGGCCGCGGCAAATTTCCACGTTTGGTTGGCCAATATTCCAGCTACCTTATGAAGCAGATGACGAGCTTTGTCAAAGGCGAGCGTTCCCATGACGAGGTGGAGTTGCGCGGTATCCTGAATGAGCTGAAAGAGTCGGACCTGCAAGACATCCTTGCGTATTTAACCCAGATACAGACAGGACAGCCCTGAGCCGCCAAACGGTCCAATTTTCTTGACCTGGAAGGTACACACACCATGAAACGATTGTCGAACCGGACGGTCCTGTTGTCCGCACTGTCTCTGGTCGCAAGCCTGACGGTGGTGTGCGCCCATGCACAGCCAACGTCTGAAGTGATCGCTGCGATGAACGAAGCGCCGATACACAACGCTGCGCGCATGGGCTCGCGAAGTGACGTGGAGCAGTTGCTGAAAACCTCAGCGCAGAACCGTGATATCCGCACCCCACTGGGTGCAACACCCTTACACCATGCGGCCATGAACGGCGACAGCGGTCCGACCAAGGCTTTGCTCGCAGCGGGTGCCAACCCCAACGCGCGCGATATGGATGGCCGCACTGCCCTGCATATGGCAGCGTTTTCCACACGTAAAGACAACGCCATGCTGTTATTGCGGGCCGGCGCCGACCCTTTGCTGAAAACCAATGACGGTCGTGACGTCTTGAGTATGGCGCGCAAGGTGCGTGCGGATGAACTGGCAGGAGAAGTTTCGTTGTGGATTCTCAAGGGCTGCCGGGCCGAGAAGCCCGTCAAGGGCTGCTGATGCGCTCGTGTCTGCGCGCTGCCGTGCTGCTGCTATTGCCAGGTGTGATGGCAGCAGCACAGGCGGCCGAACCGCCTGCGCTTCCGGCCGTGGTGGTCTACGCGCCAAGCCCCTGCTTGGCATGCATCGACTGGGCCGACCATTTGCGTCAACACGGCTTCACCGTGACCATGGAAGAGAAGCTGCAGGCTGACATGCCGAAGGTCAAGCGCTGGCTCAATGTTCCTGCGGCCCTCGAATCGGTTCACACCGCCAGAGTCGGGCCGTACTTCATCGAGGGCCATGTCCCTGCACAGGATATTCTGCTGCTGTTGCAGGAAAAACCCAAGGCCCGCGGGCTGGCGGTGCCAGGGTTGCCAGGTGGCGCGCCGGGCCGCGAAAGCTACAACCCTGTGTGCGACACGGCTTGCACAATTCTGGACAACGGTGGACAGCCCAAAGACATCCGGCGCGAAGCCTTCAATACGCTGCTTGTGGGGACCGACGGGCGCACGAGCGTCTATGCGAGGCATTGAGAATCCCGGGAAGCCCCTCACGCACCATTTCATAGTCGGAGTAGCGCACCGCGCACAGCAGCGCGTCAGTGTCGTATCGGAATGGCTGATGTTTCGAGACGATGTGTACTATATTATTGATAGCTACATATCCAGCATTTAAGCGGGCTTAAGGCACATTTTCCTTCAAGGTTTGTCAACTTTGCCATTCTGCTGGTTTACCTCCGCCCCCAGGGCGCCTTGATACAACCCAAGCCCCCACTGAAGATCTTCATCGCGTGGCTGCGGGTTGTCGTGCTGGCTCACAGTCTGGGCAATGACACTGTCGCCGCGCAGGCGGTAGGTGGTTTCCATGCGCAGTTGCTCGGGTGGATCGGCATCCAGCCAGACATGACACACGCTCTCGGGCAGCGCAACGGGTGGCTCGGCACTGACGGAGCGGCTGCGTGCCGCAATCTGCCGTGCAGCCGCCAGCCCCAGGCGAGTGGCCAGGTGCGCCGTTTTTGGGTAATGTCCAAACAGGGGCGAGACGGCTCCCAGCAGGTCACCAGCCAGAAAGACACGATCGTCCACCGGAGAGTGCAAGCGCAGTGGGTCGACTGCCGCCCAGGGGCCAGACTTGCCCTGCGTATCCACTCCCAGCAGGCCCGCCTGCTCCAGCGGGGCCCCGGCGCGCATGGGGGGCAGCAGCATGGCGTGGTCGAAGCTCAGCTCACCGTCATCGGTGGTGATGCGCCGCTGGAACGGGTCCACCGCACGGATGGCGGCGTAGGGCACAAATTCAATCAGCCCCGGGTAGCGTTCTGCAAACAGGCGTGTGAAACGGGGCAGACCGCCACCGGCGTCCAGCACGGTCACTTTGCCCTTCATGTGCCGGGTCTTGAGCCACCACGCCAGCAGCATGGCGCGTTCATAGGGCGCGGGCGGGCAGCGGCTGGGAGGTGCTGGCACATTGATGACCAGGTTGCCACCCGTGAAGGCTTGCAGACGCTGTTTGAGGACGTCGAGTTCATGGGCAACATAGCCCGCAGGATAACGCGCTTGTGCAGTGAGGGCGGCTTTTTGATCATCCCCAAACCAGGCACTGTAGTCGTAGTCCAGGCCAGTGGACACCAGCAGCCAGTCGTAGTCAATCGCTCCCTGGCCCGTGTGCACCTGGCGCTGGGGCCAGTCAATGCGCAGCACATCGGCTGCAACAAACCGATAGCCTAGTTGCCTGGCAAGCGCAGCCCGGTCCAGGCGCGGCATTCGCTCGGGGGTGCGGCCCACCAGCCACGGGTTGCTCAGGGGCAGGGAGCGCATCACCGGGTCACGGTCAATCACCAGCACGTCCAGGCCGGGAGCCTGATGGCGCAACTCGCGCGCGGCACTGAGTCCAGCCCAGGCGCCACCCACAATGACAACGCGCTGCGCCTTAAAACCGTTGTCCGCTGGACTGGCCGCGCCAGACGCGCCTGCACCGGCGCAGGCCAGCAGTCCAAGCAGCTCGCGGCGTCTCATTTGCCCACCACAGTCATCCAGTGCTGGATGCGTTCGGTGATCTGGGCAACCGGCAAGCCGTAGCCAAAACGGGCGACCAGGGTGCCGTCGGGCCCCAGCAAAAACATGCCAGCAGTGTGGTCCATGGTGTAGACGTCGGGGTTCGCGCCGGGCTCCTGCACCTTGTCAAACCGCACCCTGAAATTATTGGCCGCGCGGCGCACCAGTTCTGGCGACCCGGTCAGGCCAATAATGCGCTCATTAAAAGCCTGCGTGTAGGCGCCAAGCACCTGCGCCGTGTCGCGCTGCGGGTCAATAGTGATGAAGAGGGGCTGCAAATGCTGTGCACGTGGCCCCAGGGCCGCCAGCACATGCGACATTTCCAGCAAGGTGGTGGGACACACGTCCGGGCAGGACACAAATCCAAAAGCCACCAGCTGAAAGCGCCCGCGAAAATCGTCTGACATGACCGACCGCCCGTTGGTGCCCATCAGCAGGTAGCGCGGGCGCACCGGCACATCCGCCTGTTCGGGGGTTTCCTGGGCATCCAGTGCCGTGTGGCTTTGGGCACTGGCTGGCAAAGCCAACACAAAGGCCAGCACAACGGCCAATGCCACCGCACATGCGATGGTCAGCGCGCGGTTGTGGTTGCGTGCCATGTCACTGGGCCGCAGGCGGTAGCTGCGGCAGGGCGTCCTGCAGGCGCAGGGCCAGTGCATCAAGCTTGCCGTTCATTTCGGCTGCATCCGGGCAGGCTGCTGCCGAGCGGGTCTGATTCAGGTAGCTTGCATTGGTAGCTTCTTCATAGGCGCTGCCAAAGCGGGGGGTTTTGGGTGCGTGGGCCAGCATCAATTTTTTGGCTTTGGCAGCTGTGGGCATGTCCTGGCATGCCAGTGCAATGCCATTGACCTGGGCCAGCTCGGTGACCAGCGTCAGGCCCAACTCGACATCGGCCGCGTACGCTGGTTGGTGCACCGACAGGGCGCCGAGGCACAGGGCAGCAAATGTGGACAGGGGTAATTTCATGGTGGTTTTCCTGGGGATCAAAAGGTAAGTAAATGAAAGGTAAATGATTTCGTATGGATGCGCTTCAGTGCATGCGCGGTTTAGGGTCGCGCAGGATCTTGTGGGGAGATGAAAAAGGCGCCAGGCGCTCCAGAAAGTCGAGCAGCTCCAGCGCAGGGGAGCTGCGGAAAAAGGTTGCCATGGGGGTCTCCATCCAGATGCGGTCGGCAAACATCAGGAGCTCATGCGCGGTGTCGCCGACGCCATCTTTGTTGCGATCAAAACCCTGGTATTCGTCCCATGCATTGCCCAGCCACACATTGGAACTGCCTGCTCCGGGTGCACTGATAACCACCGTCGTAAGGTTGCTCTCAAAGCGGTTATCCAGGAATTGGTGACCGCCAGCTTCGCCATAAAACGACAGCCCGATGATGTTGTGCGCAAACTGGTTTCCACGCACCACCATCGCATGCTCTGCATCGGCGGAGGCGTCCGCCTTGAGCCCCACCGCGCAGTGCAACACCAGATTGTTCTCCACCCGCGAGCGGTGGCTTTCCTTGAGCACAATCCCAGCTCCGCCATCGGTCAGCGCATGGGCAACGTGGTTGCGCACAATCGCCAAGCCGGGCGAATACAGGCCCACGATGCCGGTTCCGGTATGGGTCAAATGGTTGCCTTCAATATGCACATCGGGCGAAAAAACCAGGTGCATGCCGTAGCGACCGTCGGTAAACCGGTTGTTCACCAGGTGATTCCGGGGCGAGTTGGCCAAGGTGATGTCGCGCGCACGCACAAAGGTGTTGCCGTCAATGCGGTTGTCATGGCTGTTCCACACGCGGATGGCGTCGCCGCGCAGCCCGGTTGCTAGGGGCTTGCCGGTCACCCGGTTGCCCTTGATGACCGAGTTGTTTACGGACTTGAGATGGATGCCAAAGAGCACATCCTCCAGGTCGTTGTCTTCCACGCGAATGCCATTACCCTCCAGCTGAAAACCGGCATCCACCCTGTCATGCGAATCACCACTGCCGCGCAGACGCAAGCCGCGCAGCGTGACATCGCTGGACAGCACGGTCAGCACCGTACTGCGACCGTCACCCTGTATGGTGGCAGCGTGTGCGCCGTCGATCACCATGGGCGTGCGCACCGTGGCCGGCCCCTGGTACACACCCGGAGCCAGACGCAACGTGGCGCCTTGGGGGGTGGCATCAATCAGGGTCTGCAAAGACGGCACAGCCGCGCTGGACGTCGATATGACCACCGTCCACACCAGCAAGCAGAGCAGCGGCCAACGCAACATAGTCACAAGCCAGTGGTCTTGCGCATCAGTGCAACAAACGTCAAGGCAAAGACATTCATCGACAGCGCGTAGACAACACTGGGGGCGCTCATGGCGGGTTGTTGGAGCCATTGAAGGCAAACCACAATTCCGAGTGCCGAGTTCTTCAGCCCACACTCGGTGATGACGGCAATGCGGTCCCGCCGATTCAAGGCAGCCATACGCGACAGCGCATTGGCACCGACCAGTATCAGGCCATTGAGCACCAGCACAGCAGGCCCCAGGGTTGACAAGCTATTCAACAACACCTGACGCTGGTCCCAAAAGGTGTTGAGCACAATCAGCACGAACAGGGTTGTCGTTGCCTTGCCAATTGCGGGTTCCATCTGCATCACCGAAGTGCCAAACCGCCAGCGCAAAGCCATGCCCAGCAAGACCGGAAGCGTGGTCAGAACAAAGATGCCTTTGACCATAGTCACCACCGGCAGATGCACGGCCAATTGGCTGGCCAAGAAGAACTGAAACGAAGCGCCGACTATCAGGGGCAGCGTTAGCACAGCGGCCAGACTCGTAACAGCCGTAAGCGAAATGGCCAACGCGGTATCGCCCCGTGCCAAGTGGGTCAGCAGGCCTGAGCTCACACCGCTGGGGCACGCCGCCAGCACCATCAGACCAACGGCCATCACTGGTGAAAGCCCGCTCCCGGTCGCCACGGCAAACCCGACCAGTGGAACCAGTACAACCTGCCCCAGCAACCCCGCCACAAGTGCCTTGGGGCGTCTGACGACCTGCCGGAAGTCCGCAACAACCAGCGTCAGTCCCAGATAAAACATGATGAACGCCAGCGCCAACGGCAGCAGCGTTTGCACCACATCAGGCTTCATAGAAATACGCCTACCGACAGCAACACGCCCAGCACCAGACCCAGGCGGGCGGTGGCCCCCAACAGCGCATTCAGTGCGGAACCGCCTGCGCCGCGTGTCAGGCGGGACACCAATGACCAGGCGTACGGAGCGGCCATTGCTGCCAACAGTACGCCCGGGCGGCCATGCCATGCCAGTACACCCGCCAACACAAGCGGCAGTAGCACCATCGCGGCATATGCCTGCTGCGAGCCCGCATCGCCCAGGCGTGCGGCCAGCGTGTGCCGACCACTGCGCAGGTCATTCTCGACATCGCGAAAGTTATTGACCAGCAGCACGGCAGCCGCGGGAAAGCCCACGATGAAGCCGCACAGCAGGGCATCCACCCACGCATCACCCTGTTGCAGCCAGTGACTGCCAGCCACGGCAACCAGGCCAAAGAAAACCAGCACGAACACCTCACCCCAGGCCGTGTGGGATATGGGTCGCGCACCACCCGAGTAAGACCAACCCGCTACCAACGACGCCATGCCCATCAACAGAATTGGCCAACCACCCTGCACCACCAAGTAAAAGCCCAAAAGTAGAGCCAGTCCAAAACTGGACCGCGCCGCCATGCGCACGCTGGCCGGCTGCACCCAGCCTGCCGCTGTCACACGCAGGGGGCCAACGCGGTCTGGTCGATCTGTGCCGCGTTCAAAGTCAGCCACATCGTTGTGCAAATTCGTGCCAACCTGAATCAGCAGTGCGCAGGCCAGAGTGGCCAACAATACGGTCCATACGGGTGATGCGCCATCGGCCCATGCCAAGGCAGAGCCCAGTGCCACCGGTGTGGCAGCAATGCTCAGCGTGCGCGGGCGAATGGCCGTCCACCAAACCACGAGGCTTTGGCTTGGACTGGCCAGCAAACCGGTTGGACGTTCAGCTTTCATGGGCGCGCACACCAAAGTGCAGGCAGGCTATCCCGAAGGACAGGTTTTCCCAGTGCACATTGGCGAAGCCGGCCGCGCACATCAATTCCGCAAAACCCTGTTGCGGCGGGAAACGCCGGATGGATTCGACCAGGTATTGGTAGGCCATCGGCTCGCCAGCGACGGCGGCGCCCAAGCGGGGGATCACGAGAAACGAGTACAGGTTGTAAAACGGAGCCAGCCAGAATGCGGGCTGCGAAAACTCCAGGCACACAAAGGTTCCACCGGGCTTGAGCACACGCAGTGCCTCCGACAGCGCTTTCTCCAGATGGGTGGCATTGCGCAGCCCAAAGGAGACGGTGAGCAGATCGACGCTTGCGTTCGCCAGTGGCAGATTCTCGGCCTCGCCAGCCAGCCAGTGCAGTTGCGCAGCACCTGCGCGCTGCCGGCCCGCTTGCATCATGGCCAGGCTCGGGTCACAGACCGTCACATCACGTCCTGGCCCCAGCAGCAACCGGGCAACATCGCCCGTACCCCCGGCCAGATCAACCACCTTGCCCTGAACATGCCCAACCCGCCGGGCCAGGGTTCGCTTCCAAAGGCGGTGAATGCCCATGCTCATCAAATCGTTCATCAGGTCATAGCGTGGCGCTACGGCGTTAAATACAGTGCGGATGCGCGCACGGCGCTGCTCCTGGTTGACCCGCTCGCGACCAAAGCTGTGATTGATGTCGTGTTCAGTTGTCATGGGGGTATTCGCGTTTCAGGCACCGGTTTCAAGGCCAACTGCACTGCGGCATCCAGCTTCTCGCGCGTCATCGCGCCTATATGGCTGCTGACAATCGTTCCGTGTCGGTTGATGACCACGGTAAATGGCAAAACGGTCTTGGTATTGCCTAAAGCCTGCATCAAAGCCAAGCCCGGTTCTTTAGTCAAGAAAACGGGGTAGTTGATGTCATAAGCGAACGCAAAATCCCGCACCGTGGGCGCGCTGTTCTCCAGGTTGAGTCCCAGCACCTCGACCCCAGTAGCACGCTTGTGCAAACTGACCAGTTCCGGAATTTCGACCTTGCAGGGGCCGCACCAGCGTGCCCAAAAATTGACGATCAAGGGTTTGCCGCGGTAGGCGGCCAGTGTTGCTGCCTGGCTGTCCAGGTCGATCAGTGGCGCAGTGAACAGCATGGCACTGCTGGCAGCTGTGGCAGGCGCTGCTGCACTTGCTGCAAACGCCATGTGACCGGCCAGCACCGCCATCACGCCCACCAGATGAAGACCCTGCGCCCAAAGATGAACCCTACCTGTCACGGCAGGTCTCCGCGTCTGAAAAAAACAAAGCCAATGGCCGCTGAAGCGATTCCCAAAGCCAACGGATACGCCAGAGCAAAAATCTTGTAGCCCAGCACGCCAAAGGTGTCCAGAATCACAAAGGCGGAGGGTCCCAGCACGATGAGTTGCGGATCAAACAAGGCCAGGGCTGCGGTGCGAAAAACCTGCAGTGGATTGGCCAGGGCCATCATGACGGCGATCTCCGGGGCGATCTTGCCCTGAATCATGACGCCCAGCAGAATCAAGTCGAGGAACAGCAGAAATGTGAGCCACACCATGAAAGCGGCGCCCTGAGCCATGTCGGTGCTTCGGGCCAATGACGAAATCAACATGCCAATGCCCAGAAAGCACGCCGCCATGACAGCCAGCAAAGCGGTGTAGTAGCCAAAAATCCCCCACGGCACGGGGATACCACGCACCAGCGCAATGACCACCGCCATCAGCATGGCGCCAAATACGGGCAGAAAAATGACAAGGTAGCGCCCCAGAATCTTGCCCCAGAACCAGGCACCCAAGGACACGGGCAAGGACAGCAGGTATTCAAAGACGCCTGCTTCCCGGTCACCAGCCACGGAGCGCACAGTGGTGATGAGCACGAAGATGGGAAGGATCGCCATCGTGAGCTGGATATAGGTCACCAGCAGTCTGGACAAGCCAATGAAGCCCAGCACACGGGACTCGGTGAGGCCGAACAGGAACAGCAAAGCCACGATGCCGCCGAACACCAGGGTGTAGATCAGGAACCAGCGCGCACGCAAGGATTCCGCCATATCGAGTTTGGCTGTCAGCCAGAGTTGTTTCATCGTGTCAGATCTTCATTTATTTCGTGAGGGCAGCGGCGGCAGAGGCTGTCGTTGCACTGCCCGGAAGACAATTGGCGGGCCACGTGGCCGAGGTCTTTTGTCCCATGGCGGAAAAAGAGAGCCCGTCAGTCTGCTTCTCCGCGTAGGCCGCGTAGTTGTAGCCCATGGGGGATGTTTTGCCGAACACGTAGTGCGCAGTGGTCGCATCCAGCCAGTTCTTTCCGGCGCTGACAAACTCCGATACCCAGACGCGGGTAGCGGCATCTGCCATCCACGGAAATTCCTTGCCTTTTTCTGCGAGCCAGGTCGCAGCACAGCCAATGTCGTCAAACTTGAAAACAGTGTCTTTGGGACCACCCCGAATCTGGCAGGCAAAACGCCGGTCAGAGATCGCCATCTTGCAGCGCGTGCACACATCGCGGTCCCACTTGAACACGGCCATGCCATTGGGCAAGTCCTTGTCCTCACCGCATGCGACAAGCAGCAAGGAGGCGATGGGCGTCAGTGCAAACCCATGCAGAAGCAACACACGGCGTCTCATGACGAAATTTCGGTCATCGATACATGGTTTACCACCGCAACATAACGTGAAACCATGCCTAAAAAGCGAAGTCGGTCAGGGCCTGCGACCAACCCCTCCCACTCGGTAAGGTCCGCATCCATCGCCTTGAAGTCCCACAGGCCCAATGCCTTGTTCAGCGCCGGTTCAGCGCGCTTGCTGGTGACCCGCGCGCGCAGCATGCCAGTAAGTTCGACATCCTCCGTTACAGACTCATCCAACACGACTTTTCCCATGTCAAGTTCAACAACACGATTGACCAGCGAGGACACTTCGTTGATGCGGTGGCTGGAAATCAGCATGGTGGCATTGCTCGCGCGCTCGGCCAGCAACTCAAAAAATATCTTGCGGGCCTGGGGGTCGAGATTTGCGGCTGGTTCATCCATGACCAAAACTTTGGCCTCACGCCCCAGGGCAATCGCAATCAGCAACTTTTGCTTCATGCCGCCCGAAAGCTTGACAAACGGGCGCGCCAGGATGCCGCTCAAGCTGAGTCCCAGACGATCCGCAATTTCATGGATACGCTGCGGTTCGGTGTCGCATAGCGCAGCGGAGAATTCGATTAGCTGCCCAACGGGCATCTTGAGTGGTGGCGGCAATTGCGGCACAAAGCCAATCATGCCCAGCACATTGGTGCGCTGTCGACGTGGGTTGCGACCGTCGATCTCCACAAGCCCGTCATGGACATATTCACCCAGTAGACAGCGGATCAGGGTTGTCTTTCCTGCACCATTGGAGCCAATCAACGCGACCCGCTCACCCAGCCCCACTTGCAGGTTGACGTCATCGAGAATCCGGGCGCGCCGGAAGGTCTTGGTAAGGTTTTGAAATCGGATCACAGTGGCAACGGTTTCAGGTGGAACATGGCTAGACAACACGGCTCTCAGAGCAGCTTGGACAGGCCTTTGATATCAAAAGTTAATGAACCGGTCGGGCACGTGTCGACGCACAAACCGCACCGGGTGCAATCCGGGCCTAGGGTCACTTCGGTATCCACCGCGCGGCCTTTGACAACAGTCTCAAGCACGTGGGGCACCAGACAGACCTTTCGGCAATCACCCTCGTGGAAGCAGCCATCCAGCTTGTACTTGATACGCACCGGTGAAAGGATGCCGACCACACCATAGGTCAAGCCAATCGGGCAGGCATAGCGACACCACGCGCGGCGTGAAATGACAATTTCAAAGAGCAGCAAGGCAGCCACCCAAAGCAGTGCAACTCCCGGGCCGTAGATCAGTGCGCGCGAGAGAATGCCCGTGGGGGAAATGGCTTCAAAAACGGTGTACCCCGAACCGAAGGTTGCCAACGCAAAGATAAGCCAGAACGCCGTGCGAAGCCTGCGGTTCATGTTCTGGTCGGTCACCAGTTTTTTGCGTGCCAGGAAGAGATGCAGCTTTTCTGCCCACTCTGCAATCAGGTGGTAGGGGCACACCCAGGAACAGAAGGTGCGCCCACCCAGCAACATCCAGATCACCAACACGGTCATGGTGCCGATGAGCAAATTCACGATGATGTGCTTGTGTGCCAGCATCACTTGAAGAGCCGAGTTCAGATCAATCAAGTGGAATCCGATGAAACGCGAGGCGGTCAGGGAGCCTTCCAGAATCTGGATATCGAAACCAAACGAGACTACGAAAAACAGGTTGATCGCGATGAGAAAAGCCCAGCGCCGGTTGCGCCAGGTGTTCCCGTGAGGCGTCTTGTGCGCCAACATGATGGCCGCGCGGACCTCGGTTTTGTTGGCCATGCGTTTGAGTTCATGGACTTGCTGGGCGCGCTCGGAAATTTCAACCGGTTTTTTGGGTTCGCGTCCAAACAGTATGCCGATTTGCTCAAAGAAGCGCTGGCGGTGCAGGTCGCTCATGCTTTCCACTCCTCTCGCGCTTCAATCACGATGCAGGCCTGTTCGGTCGGGCACACCATCTCACAAACGCCACAACCAACGCAGGGTTCGTGGACGATGGGCTGGTTGCGACGACGACCATCACTGCCAATAAAAGTCTCTATGGAAATGGCACCTTTAACCGGGCACTCGGACACGCAAAGGTTGCACTCGGGAACGTCGTACGGGTGGTCGGCAATGGGAATGGGCTTCCATCGGTCCACCGACATATAGCGCATGCGGCCCGTAAAAGACGGCCCTCGCGTTTGGCCCTTGAACCCTTTGCCCTGCACGGCAAGACATGATTCGGGGCGCACCAGACGCGCCACGCCCATGCGTTCTTTCAGGTTCAGTGTTGGCTCAGGGTCTTTCTCTTTGGCCAACAAAACAGGTTTGGCGGCGAGTACGGCACCCGCGCGCACCGGTAGAAACGACGGCTTTATGTAAGCCAGGGACCCGGTGGGGCAAGCCAAAATGCATTGGACCGCATCACAGGAAAAGTCGCACGCCTGCTGTCGTGCATCGATATAGGGCACGCCAACACCGAAACCGTCCACCAAGTCTGCCAGCTTGATCGCCTGCACCGGGCACACCTGGACGCACTGTCCGCACTTGATGCAGGATCCCAAAAGGTCTTTTTCATCCAGCGCACCGGGCGGCCTCAGCCGCTTCTTCTGGGCGTAAGCCAGCGGCAGGTAACCCGACACAGCCGCTCCAAATACCCCGCCAGCCAGCAACACGGAGCGCATCCAGCGGCGCCGGTCTTGGCGTGTCATCTTGGACTTGCTGACCTTTACCGGGAGATTAGCTTGGGAGCGTTCACTATCGGTCATCCAAGAACCCATTTCGGTTTGAGAAATCGCGGATTGGCATCTTTCAATGTCAATTCGGGCGAGGAAAAAGGTGCCAGGCGTTCCAGAAAATCAAGCAGTTCCAGCACTGGCGCTGTCTTGAAAAACCGGGCAATGGGGCGCTCGATCCAGATTTGATCTGCGTACGCATACAACTCATAAGGCGTGTCGCCGGTCCCGTTCAGATCCCGGTCAAAGCCTTTGTAGTCGTCCCAAAAATTGCCGCTCCACTCGTTGAGGCCGGCCTTGCCACGCCCTGCCTGAACCACGTTGGTGAGGTTGCCTTCGAAAATGTTGTCGGTCAGCACATTGCCACCCAATTCACTGGTGAACTGCACCGCAATGCCATTGAATGCAAAGCGGTTGTTCTTGACCCATATCTTGCTGTCGGGTTGGAAAGGTGAAAGGTCGGAGCCAATGCCAACTGCGCAGTAAATGACTTCGTTGCCTTCGATCACCGTATTGCTCGCCTCTTTGAACCCAATCGCCATGCCGGTAGCGCCTGTGGCGTGCGATATCAGGTTGTGCCGCAGGATTCCACCTTCGGTATACATGAAGTAAACGCCCACAGCGTTGTCATAGAAGCGGTTGTACTCCACGATGTTGTCACGGGCGAACATGAAGTGAATCGAGTAGCGGCTGCGGGTGCCAACGTTTCGCCTGTAAATGTTGTCATTGGAGTACCACGCTACCATGTCCCGGGAGTCGGACACTTCGTTGCCTTCAATCACATTGCGGTGGCTGTACCACAGCCGAAGCCCGTCGCCGCGCACACCCAGTTCAACCGGCTTGGAACTGACTTTGTTTTTGCGAAGTATGTTGTCGTTCGATTGTTTCAGGTCAATTCCGAACAGGCAGTTGTCAATGACCAGGTTTTCCAACACGTTGCGATGGCCACGCACGTCCAGGCAGGAGTCATCCGTGTCGTGAGAATCACCGGAGCCTGTCAAATGCAGGCCGCGCAACACCACGCCGTCAGTTTGAACCGAAAACACCGTTCCGCGGTCCCCAGAGTCAATGGTTACCGCCCCCCCCCCTTCAATCGTCAGCGGCTTTGTCAGGACAACAGGTCCTGCATAGGTTCCAGCCGGAGGTCGCAACACATCTCCTGGGCGGGCGGCATCCACCAAAGCCTGGAAGGGTTTGAGTCCGTGAACGCGCTTGTCTCGCTCGTATAAAGGAAATGTTGGCTTGGGCCGGTCCACGCCGACGCGGGGCGCCGTTGAAAGATCCGCTGTTGCTCCCAGCGCTGGTGGGCGACCCGTGTCGTCATCGGTGTCGGTTGTCCGTGCCACCAGCAGACTCGTCATGCCCAACAAAATGGTGGAAGCCACCAACCAGCGCTTGAGTTTCATGCTAGGCCCCAAGGCTCTGGTCCGCCTCACGCAGCTGTCGCCGACGCATCAACATCGCCAGGGTCAAGCAGACAAACACCACCATCAACAAGCCATAACCCCAATACGGGTAGGAATAGGTTGAAAACTGCGCGACCTTGCCCTCTCCAAACAATGTGGGCATAAACGGCTTGACCGTAAATGCCCCCCAAGAATGCATGTTGTGCCCAAAGAACCAGAGCCATCCCGCATACTCAATCAGAAAGTACAAAGGCAGCAAACTGGGAACCAGCGCAAGTAACAATTCAAACCGTTTGAACTTGGCAACCCCGATTACCACCACCACCATCGCGGCGATGAGCCCGCCAATCGCAATCTGGCTGTAAAGCGAAACATTGTCACCCCAAACCTTGATGCGCGCCGGCTCATTGAAGAAGGTCGCCGCTTCGGCCATGTAGTACTTCACATGCTCCGCGAGATGTCCCAGGGCAAATTGGTGGA
>JBPOIP010000161.1:0-8663 GCA_052034395.1 Pseudomonadota bacterium | reverse complement strand
ATGGAACGCTGGGATGCAGCCGGCAAGCGCACTGCGTGGGAGGCGCATGGTAGCGCGCCTGGCTGCGCGCCAGCGTTGCCAAGGCGACAGACCCCGCACGGTGCGCGGGCTTGATTGCGTCTATGCTTGGCCGATGAACCAACAGGACACGGTATGAACACCAGCAAGAACGCCCGAAAATACGATGTGGTGCTGTATGGCGCCAGTGGCTTTGTGGGTCGACAGACGGTGGCCTATTTCGCTTCTCGCCAGCCTTTGCATGCGCCGGGTCTGACGTGGGCCATAGCAGGGCGCTCGGCGGACAAACTCGATGCAGTTAGACGCGGGTTGTGTGCTCCCGAAGTGGGTGTGCTGGTGGCAGAGGCGCACGATGTGCGTGCCATGGATGCACTGGCCCGCAGCGCCCGTGTGGTGCTGAGTACTGCCGGACCCTTTGCCCTGTATGGCAGTGAACTGGTGGAGGCCTGTGTGCGACACGGCACACACTACGTTGACATCACGGGCGAGACGCCGTGGGTCAAGGGTGTGATTGAGCGCCACCACCTTGATGCACAGCGCAAGGGCGTGCGCATCATCCCCTTCTGCGGCTTTGACTCCATCCCGTCCGATTTGAGCGTCCAGTTGGCCCGCGAAGCCCTGTGGGAGCGCCATGGCGAGCGCTGTACCCAGGTCAAGGCGGCGTTCAGCATCCGCGGCGGATTCAATGGTGGAACACTCGCCTCGTTGTTCAATATGCTGGCGGCGGGGCAATCCCGTGCCATGTCCGATCCCTTCTTGTTGAATCCCGAAGGATCGCACCCGGCCCAGGAATGGCGTCATCGCGACCCCTTCGGTCCGCACTTTGATCCCGACTTTTCCGCGTGGCTTGGCCCGTTCATGATGTCGACTATCAACACCCGGGTGGTGCGCCGCAGCGCGGCCTTGCTGGGTTATGCAGACGGCTTTGCCTACCAGGAGTATTTGCGGCTGGGTCGCGGTGCGGTAGCGGCGATGGCGGCAACCGGTTTGAGTGTGGGGTCGTATGCATCGCAGTTGGCGCTGCGCCTGGGGCCGGTGCGCGGCATGGCGCAGCGGCTTGCGCCCAAGCCGGGGGAGGGGCCTTCCAGCGCCAGCATGGACGGTGGGTCGTTCCGGTGCCAGTTTGTGGGCACCGGTGCCAGCGGGAAGGTGGTTCGGGGGCTGATAGCCGACCAGGGGGACCCCGGAAATCGGGCTACAACCAAAATGCTCTGTGAGTCTGCGCTGGCGTTGGCGCTGGAATCTGACGCCTTGCCGGGTGGACGCGGCTTTGGTGGCGTGCTCACACCTGCAAGCGGATTGGGCGATGTGCTGGTTCAAAGGCTGCGCGCTGCGGGAATGCAGCTTCGGGTCGAGCCTGCATAAACCGGTCTTTTTGGCATGGTGTTTCTGGCCTTCATGACCAGACACCCGAATAGAATATGACGATATTCAAGAAAAAACTTGGCAGTTGGGTCAAGAGGAGATTTATGTCGTGTTCGCCTGCGGAACTTAAGAAAAAGAGCGACGAGTTTTTGGGAAAATGGCAAGCCTGCAAGACACATCCCGGAATGGATGGTTTTGTCGAATTTGCAGTTGCGGTTTCCAGTTTCACCGAATTTCTGGGGAGCAAGAGCCTCTCCGGGTTGAACCAGACCGCGCGTGCACTGGAGCAGGAAGTGCTCGCCCAGTTTGATCATTGGGACGTAGCCAACCGGTCCGCTAGCCTGATCGCGGAACTGGATGCAAAGATTGTGGAGTTCGGCCAGCGCATCACCGCATTTCTGGAGGAAAACCTCGATGCCGGGCCGGAGCGTCGGCTGCACCAGAACGCGGATGCCATTGCCGGCCTGTTGCCCGGCAAGAAGATCTGGCTGGTTTCATCTGCTCCGGACAACTGGCGAGAAGTCGTTACCCAGGCGGGGTATTTCAATATTGAAGTGACCGTTTTTGACCCGAATGCCGATTTGCAGGGCAAACAGGAACCAACCATTGTGCTGGTCGATGCAAAGGGGCTGGAGTCGACGGCGTTCATTGTGCGCGTGCAGGCACTGCGTGGCCGATTTTCGTCAACCAGCATCATCGGGCTGGAGTTGGCCAGCGATTTTGAGGGACTCAAGCTCGCCCTGCGCGTTGGCTGCGATGTCTGCTTTCCTTCTGGCACGCCCCAGTCCGTTGTGATGGCACGGATTGTCAAACTGTGTGGCAGCGAGGAAGAGGACCCCTACCGCGTGCTGGTCGTGGAGGATTCAAGGACTTCTGCAGCGCTGATCCAGCGGACCCTGAAAGAGGCAGGTGTTGAATCCATGGCGATTGACCGGCCGCAGGAGGTATTGACGGCGCTGGTCAAATTTCAACCCGATCTTGTCCTGATGGACATGTATATGCCGGGTTGCACGGGCGTCGAAGTCACACGTGTTATCCGCCAGCACGAGGAGTTCCTGTCGACGCCGGTGGTCTATCTGTCAGCCGACACCAGTGTGGCACTGCAGGTTGATGCGCTGCGACTGGGGGGTGACCATTTTCTGACCAAGCCTTTCAACCCCGTGATACTGAATGCGGTCGTCAACAGCAAGATTGAACGCTATCGCGTCCTGCGGCGTTCGATGTTTCTCGATAGTTTGACGGGCTTGCTCAACCACACATCGTCCAAACAGCGACTGGGTGTTGCGGTTGCGCAGGCGCAGGAAGAAGACTCGCCCCTATGCGTCGCCATGATTGACATTGATCACTTCAAGCGCGTCAACGATACCCATGGACATCCGGTCGGCGATCAGGTCATCCGCAGTGTGGCGTGGTTGCTCAAGCAGCGTTTGCGCCAGAGTGATGTGGTGGGGCGCTATGGCGGAGAGGAGTTTCTGGTCATATTGCCGCAAGCGAACGCTGAACGTGCCAGGCAATTGCTTGACCGGATACGCCTTGATTTCTCGCATTTCCGCCATGCACTGCAAAGTGTCACGTTTTCCTGCACGTTTTCATGCGGCATCGCGCAACTCAAACCCGGGGAAAGTTCGCAGGACCTGGTCAAGCGGTCCGATACCGCCCTCTACAAAGCCAAGCATCAGGGGCGCAACCAGATCGTGGTCGCCTAAGCGCAACACCCCAACCCATCATGCGTTGGCTTCGGCCACTTCCCCAACTGGCTCGGTGTCCGAGCAGCGATCTGACGCACAACCGTGAATTTCCGCAACGGGCAGTGCCTGCGGGCTATGTATCGCTCCGGTGTGTGGATCGTATCCCACACGATGCAGGTGCGCAGACAGTGCCGCGTCCATGGAATGCGCGTGCTGCGGAAACCAGACGGCAAGCTCGCTCGCCATTTGTCGCACCATGGCCAGATCGCCCAGCAGCCCCTTCTCCTCGCCTTGCTGCATAACCTGCAGCACGATCTGGTGTTGTGTGGTGTGGCAGTTGCTTGCCGAAAAGCGGGTATCCACCATCCACCGATCTTCGCGAGCGAAATGGTCTTCGGTGTGTCGCACCAGTGCCTGCCAGGCCGGCATCAATGCCAGGTCATCTGCGGTCTCAACCGCTGCAAGCAGGTCCACGAACTCCTGGTGCGTCTGGTCCATCAGAGGCAAGTCCAGTACAAAGGCATCGGACCATTCAAGTGTGGGCATACGGGTCTCCGCTATCGAAAATTTCAAGGTTAAAGCGCGTGTGTTACCAGCTTGAAGTCAGCGTCGTCCGGGAAAGTCTTGATGCTGAATCCCAGACTGCGCATGAGCTTGAGCATGCCGGGGTTGTTGGCCAGCACCAGACCGTCCATTTCCGCGAGGCCTTTTTCGCGGGCAACATCCATGATGCTGAGCATCAGGCGTGAGCCCAGGCCCTTACCACTGAAGTCATCGGCAACCACCAGCGCAAACTCACAGCTGCTCTGGTCGGGGTTGGTGATGTAGCGTGATACGCCCACGATACGTTCGGTCTCGGTGAACTCGCCATCCGCGCCGGCAACCCGCTCCTTGACAACGGCAACCAGTGCCATCTCACGGTCGTAGTCAATCAGGGTAAAGCGGGCCAGCATGGTTGGTGGCAGTTCCGTGATGGACGATACAAACCGGAAATAGCGGCTTTCGGGTGACAGGTGCTGCATCAGGTCTTGCAGCATCTGCGCGTCATCGGGCCGGATGGGCCGCACCGAATATTCACCGCCACCAGGCAACGGCCATACCTGCGCAAAACGGGCAGGATAGGGCAGTATGGCGAGGTGCCCGTAATTGCCGTTGCTGCCGGAGCCGCCCGGTTGAGATGCGTGGTCAATGACAATGCGGGCGTCGACGGCGACTGCACCATGTTCATCCACAATGAATGGGTTGATGTCCATCTCGCGCAACTGCGGCAGTTCACACACCATTTCCGAGACACGCAGCAGAACCTGTTCCAGCGCGTCCAGATTGACTGCACTGCTGCCACGCCACTCGCCCAGCGTTTCCGAGACACGTGAACGTTCGATCAGTCGGTGCGCCAGAAACTGGTTCAGCGGGGGCAACTCCATTGCCCGGTCGTTGATGAGTTCGATCATGGTGCCGCCGGCACCAAAAGCAATCACCGGGCCGAAGGGATCATCGGTGACCAGTCCCACATAGATCTCGCGGCCGCGCTTGGCGCTGGCCATGTTCTGTACCGTCACACCGTTAATGCGCGCCTTGGGTTGCAATCGGGACACGGCCTGCATCATGTCGTTGAAAGCATCGCGTACCCCGGTGGCATTGACGATACTGAGCGCGACACCCTGCACGTCCGACTTGTGGCTGATATCGGGCGAGTCGATCTTGAGCGCAACCGGAAACCCCAGCTGGGTGGCAATCATCATTGCTTCGTTGGCGCTGCGTGCCAGCATGGTGGTTGTGACCGGAATGTGAAAAGCCGACAGCAGAGTCTTTGACTCCATCTCGGTCAATACCTTGCGTCGCTCGGCCAGCACACTCTCAATGACAAGACGCGCGCCTTCAATATCGGGTTTGGCCAGCGTTGACAGGGGTGGTGGTGTCTGTTGCAACAGCATCTGGTTCTGGTAGAACGATGCCAGGTTTCCGAATGCGCCCACGGCAGCCTCCGGCGTGCGAAAGCTCGGGATTGCGGCCTCTTTCAACACACTGCGGGCCGCGCCTACCGATGCGTCGCCCATCCAGCACGACAGCAGGGGCTTGCCAATCGTGCGCTTGACGTCAGCCAGCGCGGTCGCAATGGCTGCTGCATCTCCACCGGCCTTGGGTGAGTAGATTGCCAGCATGCCATCGATCTGCCGGTCCTTCTCCGCGGCAGCAATGGCCGCCCGGAAGTGTTCGGCCCCGGCGTCTTCTGACAGATCAATCAGGTCTGTGAGGGTCGCCAACGCCGGGAGCAGGGGCTTGAGCGTTGTGACGGTCTCAACGGACAGCTTGCCCAGTTGCAGGGAGATTTCGTTGACCCAGTCTGCTGCCAGCACACCCGGACCACCGCCATTGGTGATGATGGCCAGGCGTTTTCCGACCGGACGGTAGCGCGATGCCAGGCACTTGGCTGCAGAGAACAATGCCACAAACGAGCGCACCCGGACCGCGCCGGCGCGCCGCAGCGCGGCGTCAAATACATCGTCGCTGCCCACAATGGCGCCGCTGTGGGTCTGGGCGGCCGCATTGCCAGCCGCCTTGCGGCCAGCTTTGAGTACGACGACTGGCTTGGCATTGGCCGCGGACCGTAACGCGCTCATGAAGCGGCGCGCATTGGAAATGCCTTCCATGTACACCACGATGCTGTGGGTCTGCGCATCATTGGCCAAAAAGTCCAGCGCCTGTGCGATATCAACCGAGGTGTGCGGCCCCAGTGAGACAACGGACGAAAAACCGACCCCGTTGCTGCGAGCCCAGTCCAGCATGGACGATGTCAAGGCGCCCGATTGGGATACAAGTGCAAGGGAGCCCGCGGCGGCCAGCGGACCAGCGGCGCTTGCATTGAGTTGCAATTGCGGGCGCTGAATGCCCAGGGAATTCGGTCCGAGCAGGTGGATACCTTCACGCCGGGCAATCCTTTTCAGTTCAGCGGACAACTCCGTTCCAATGCCACTGGAGATGATCAGTGCAGCCTGGCAGGCCATGCGCCCGGCCAGCTCGAGCGCCGCCGCAATGTCCTGGTGCGCCAGGGCAATGATGGCCAGATCGGCCTTGGTCTGGGCCAGATCCGCCAGCGTGCCGGTGGTCTGGATGTCCAGAAACTGCAAACTACCGGAGAAACGCTGGGCCCGCAACGCCTCGATCAGTGCAACAGCCTGTGATGTCTGCGTGTCCGGCTCGTCTAGTCGACCGGCGAAAACAACAATGGATTTGGGCGTAAAGAGGGGTGTGAGGTAGTGTTTGTCCATGGGGAGTTTCAGTCGGCGCCTATGAGCACCTTTACGTGGGCAGCTGCGCTGCGGGCCAGAGGGCTGAGCACATAGCCGCCCTCCAGGCAGGAAATGACGCGCCCTTTACTATGGCGCTGGGCCACAGCCATCAATTGCTGTGTCACCCACTCGTAGTCGGCTTCAACCAGACCCAGATTGCCCATGTCATCTTCGCGATGGCCATCGAATCCGGCCGAGATGTAGATGATTTCGGGTGCAAATGCGTCGAGTGCCGGAATCCAGTGCGTGCTGACTGCCTCCCGGAATTTTTCACTCCCTGAGCGCGACGGCAGACCCACATTGACCATATTGGTCCCGGTTGCATTTTCGCCAGTGAACGGATAGATGCCCTGCTCGAAAATGGAGCACATGATGACGCGCTCATCATCACGAAAGATATCCTCGCTGCCATTTCCATGGTGCACATCAAAGTCGATCAGCGCGACCCGCTGAATGCCATGTTCCGTCAGCGCGTGGCGAATGCCGACCGCGATGTTGTTGAAGAAACAAAAGCCCATTGCAGCGCCACGCTCGGCGTGGTGGCCCGGTGGGCGCACGCAGCAAAATGCAGTCGGCGCCTCGCCGGACACTACCAGGTCGGTTGCCTGCACGACGGCCCCGGCGGCACGCAGTGCGGCCTGCACGGTAAACGGGTTCATCTCGGTGTCCGGGTCCACCCGGTGGTAACCCTCAGTCGGGGAGGCATCCATCAGCTCTGCAACATAGAGGGACGAATGGGCATGCGCAAGCTGTCCCATGGTGGCAAGAGGCGCCTGGTACGTGTGCATGTAATCGAGCAGACCCTTCACCAGCAACATGTCGTTGATGGCGCCCAGACGCTCAGGGCATTCGGGATGTTGTGGGCCCATTTCGTGACGGGCGCAATCGGCATGGGTGATGTAAGCAGGCAGCAATTCGGTCTCCAGAGTCGGTTTCACGACTTCAGTCAAAACCGTTAACCAGTGTAGGGCGGACTGACTGGACAAGTCTTGACTTAAAGCAATTCAAAGCAAAAACGCCCCCAGCCCGCGCGCAATGGGCAAGAGGCGCTATCAATAACGAAGCGGGTTGGGTGCGTTCAAGCGATTAGGTGCGCTCGAAAATAGCGGCAATGCCCTGGCCGCCGCCAATGCACATGGTCACCAGCGCGTAGCGGCCCTGGATGCGCTCCAGCTCATGCAGGGCTTTCACGGTAATCAGTGCACCCGTAGCGCCGATGGGGTGACCCAGCGAAATGCCGGATCCGTTGGGATTGACCTTTGCAGGATCGAGCCCCAGGTCTTTGCTCACGGCGCAGGCCTGTGCCGCAAAGGCCTCATTCGCTTCAATGACATCGAGATCATTGACCGTCAAGCCTGCGCGTTTGAGAGCCAGCTGCGTAGCAGGGACCGGGCCGATCCCCATGTATTTGGGGTCCACACCGGCGTGGGCATACGCCACCAGACGGGCCATGGGTTTCAGGCCGCGCGCCTTGGCAGTTGCTGCTTCCATCAAAACCACGGCCGCTGCGGCGTCGTTGATGCCCGAGGCATTTCCCGCCGTTACCGTACCGTTTTCCTTCAGAAACGCGGGCTTGAGCTTGACCATATCGGCCATGGTGCAATTCGGGCGGAAGTGCTCGTCCACCGTATACGCCACATCGCCCTTTTTGCTCTTGAGCATGACGGGCATGATCTGCCCTTTGAAGTGACCCGCCTCGGTCGCACGTTGGGCGCGGTTGTGGCTCTCTACTGCCAGCGCGTCCTGCACTTCGCGGGTGATGCCCCATTTGGCGGCGATGTTCTCGGCGGTGATGCCCATGTGGATGGTATGGAAAGGGTCATGCAAGGCACCAATCATCATGTCGACCATCTTGGTGTCACCCATGCGGGCACCCCAACGCATGTTCAGCGAGGCGAAGGGCGCGCGGCTCATGTTCTCGGCACCGCCGCCAATCGCGACATCGGTGTCGCCCAGCAAAATGCTCTGGCTGGCAGAGACAATGGCCTGCAGGCCAGAGCCGCACAGGCGGTTCACATTAAAAGCCGGCGTGCCTTCTGAGCAACCACCGTTGATGGCGGCCACACGGGACAGGTACATGTCTTTGGGCTCGGTATTCACCACATGGCCAAATACCACATGGCCTACATCCTTGCCCTCGACGTTGGCACGCGTCAGGGACTCGCGTACCACCTGTGCGGCCAGGTCGGTCGGAGCAATATCTTTCAGACTGCCACCAAACGTTCCAATGGCGGTGCGCACGGCGCTGACTACAACTACTTCACGGGTCATCGGGGTCTCCTGTTGATAAATGGTTTGTTTC